>CAYNEI010000056.1:4384-14646 GCA_964396185.1 uncultured Thermoplasmatales archaeon | reverse complement strand
AGGCCGAGTAGCGCTGAGCCGAGAGACGCATCACTCGAAAACGCACGTCTCCACCGTCCCCTGATCCACCGGCTCCTCGACGCTCGTGCAGATCGCGGACGGGGGGCCTGGCACCGGGCTTCGGTCAGGTTGCACGAACTCCAGCTCGTAGGCGAAGCCAGGCTGGCGAACCATGAAGCCCTCGAAGCAGAGGCGCTCGTCTGGCACCTCACCATCGAAGAGCGTGGTGGCGGTGGTGGCTTGATCGAGCTTGCCGTGTGCCACGAGCTCGCCGGCCTCCAGCCCGGAGGCGATGCGCAGGCGCCACTCCATCCAGCCGTGGCCGGTCACCCGTATCGTCAGTGGGTCCTCGGCGTCCACGAGGCCCACTGCAGAGCCATCGCCGGAGCGAGCGGGCTCGGTCTGGGCATGCAGGCTTGGACCAAGGGGGACGTGCTGGCGAACCGTGGTGAAAAGAAGGGGATCCTCAGGCACCTCACCGAACCGGGAGCACGCCGTGTCGAGGTGGGTCGCGCTGGAGATGGGGGCTGCAAGCGGCCCGACCAGGGTAGCTGAGAGGACTAGCGCTAGCGCGGTGGCTCGCACGCACCAGCCAGACGGCCGGCGCGCTATGAGGCTCCTGTTGTTCCCCCGGGGAGCAACAGAGCTAACTGACGATCATGGTGTTGCCGCCACGCGCCTTGAGGTAAGTGATCTGGGCAGGGCCCGGGATCGCGAACCGGTCGTGCCGGTGGTACATGGCCCACTCGAGCAGCCCCACGAACTCGCCGCTGGAGGCGTCGTAGACCTTGATGTCCCACTTGAGCAGCCGGGCGCCAGCCATCAGCATCTCGTCGCTGCCCTCGCTTGGATCACCGGGCGGGACCGGGTCCAGGCGGACGCCGAGCTCGGAGAGGACCTGCTCGATGCCCTGGCTCATGGCCTCGATGTAGGCGTAGTACGCGCCGTCGGGGTCCTGGTCGCTGTACTCGCTGATCTCCGGATCGAACTGGCCCTCGAACTCGCCAACGCGCGCCTTCATCTGCTCGAAGCGGTGGTGGTAGAAGCGTGAGAGCGCAGCGATCACCTTGCGCATACGGTCGGTGCTGTTGTGCATCCCCATACAGGTGAGCTATGCGGGTGGCGTGCATATCAATGGGTCGATTTGGTCACGGGCGTCCACGAGTCTCGGCGAACAGCTTTTCCACAGGCGCGACGCTGTGGTCTCCATGGCTCTTGAGACCGTTGCGTTGCCTGGCGGCGAGGAGATCGCTCGCCTGGGCATCGGCACGTGGCAGATGGAGGAGGATCCCCGGGAGGCGTGCATCGAGGCGATCCGGGGGTCGATCGATCTGGGAGCCAACCTCGTCGACACCGCCGAGATGTACGGCAGCGGGGCGGTCGAGGAGCTCGTGGGCGAGGCCATCGAGGGCCTGCGCGAGGAGGTGTTCCTCGTGACCAAGGTGCTGCCGCGCAACGCCTCCAGGCAGGGCACGGTGGAGGCGTGCCGAGCCTCGCTGGAGCGCTTGGGCACGGACCACGTGGATCTCTACTTGCTCCACTGGTCCAGCCGGTACCCCATCGAGGAGACCATGGCCGCCTTCCGAGAGCTCGTCGACGAGGGACTCACCCGTTACGTGGGCGTCTCGAACCTCTCCCTGGCCGAGTTCGATGCAGCCCAAGCCGCCCTGGGGGACGAGCTGTCCCTGGTGACCGACCAGGTGCTCTACTGGCTCGGAGCCCGGAACCCCGAGGTCGAGCTCATGCCTGGCCTAGCCGAGCGGGGCGTCCCGCTGATGGCCTACTCGCCGCTGGGCCAGGGTGAGCTGCCCGACCCCAAGCAGCCGGCCGGCAAGGTGCTCGCAGACGTGGCCGAGAACTACGATGCCACGCCCCACCAGGTCGCGCTGGCATGGGTGCTTCGCGACGAGGACGTGTTCACCATCCCGAAGGCCAGCCAGCTCGCCCACGTCGAGCAGAACGTGCAGGCCCTCGAGATCACGCTAAGCGGGCTCGATCTCGCCCGGCTGGACGAGGC
Source organism: uncultured Thermoplasmatales archaeon (assembly GCA_964396185.1). GTDB lineage: Archaea > Thermoplasmatota > SW-10-69-26 > SW-10-69-26 > SW-10-69-26 > CAYNEI01. The sequence continues at coordinate 12,629 of CAYNEI010000056.1, read as the reverse complement.
CTTCAAACCCCCAGAGCGAGCCGAGCTGCAGTTCCTCTGACGACGACCCAGATCACGAAGGGCACGAAGGGTCCACGAAGGACACGAAGGGGAGCTGCACCCAAGGGTCAGAGGATTGCAGGGGGGCCACAGGAACAACGGGCGACCACTCCTGCCCCCTCCAGCTTCCTCGGGGGCTTGCGCACTTCTTGGTGCCCTTCGAGCTTCTTGGTGCCCTTCGAGCTTCTTGGTGCGCTTCGTGATCGAGGTTGGTCACACAGCGCGGATGCCGATGCCCATCTGGCCACCGAAGCCAGCGAACCGGATCTCGATGGTCCACTCGCCTGGCTCGCCGCTGTCGGTTCGGATGGCTTCACCGGCCTGGCCGGAGGCGCTGAAGCTCTGCTGGAAGACGGTCTGACCCGCGGCATCCTGGATCGTGACAGCCACGTTGCCGCCGCCCTGGGCGCCCCAGGCCACCTCTGCTTGGCCTTGTGTGTTCTCCCACTGGAACGTCTCGGTGCCGCCGGCCTTGCTACCTTGGAAGCCGTAGGCGAACTCGTCGGTCTCGTTGCAAGCCCCCTCCTGCCCGCCTGCTCCCGTGGCCCACGCGCCCTGCTCGAACGAGCAGTCCGACCCGAAGCCGATGCATCCGGCGCCGAGCGCGACGGTCACGAGGCTGATGCTGAATAGGATCCCTGATGCTCTCCCTTCGAACATGTCGTTCATCCCACGACGAGGAGGCTGGGTTGATAGCCTCTCTCGTCAGGCCCTTGAAACATCTCTTGGAAGAAGGCGTTTATGGCAGCGCCCCGGTAGGGGAGAGCGTGTTCGAGAACGACGACGTGCTCAGGCGGTGGATGCGCCTGGAGGTCCACGGCTCCAACGCGAGCACCGTCACCAAGGCGCGTGAGCTCACCGATCTGCTCGGCGAGGAGGAGCCCCAAGCCCAGGCGCGCGATGGGAGCATCCACCGCTTCGATCGGGACGCACTGGAGCGCTTGGCTGAGCAGCTCTCGCCCTTGGCGCGCATCGAGGCCCGCCTCCCGATCACGTTCTACCTCAGCCACCGCACCAGCGGGGACTGCTACCTCATGCACGACCATGCCATCGAGGTCGCCCGCCAGCTCGGCCTGACCGACAGCCAGCCACGGGATGGGAAGCTCTGGGTCGGGGCCGCCCTGGCCCGCGCCTTCGCCAAGGAGTACCCGACGCTCGTGCAGTTCGTCATCACGTAACCAGTCGTGATGACCGAACCATCCGGTCAAAGGGTTCATGGCCGCGGGCGGCTTAGCCGGCTTGACCCATGGCCCAAGAGACCACCGCGGCCGAACTCGTCGAGCGCGGCATGGCGCCCCAGCGCGCCGCCACGCGCCTGCGCAACCGGATCCTCCAGGAGATCGAGCGCCTCCAAGCCGAGGAGGATCTCGGCCGCCTGGAGGCCCTGGACCACCTGTTCGGCGACACCGTGCTCGAGCAGGAGACCTTGGAGGTGCTGACCACGAGCCTTCTCGCAGGCTCCAACATCCTCATCCTGGGACCGCCGGGGAGCGGGAAGACCACGCTGGCCAAGGCCATCTGGGAGCTCTTCCCCAAGGAGCTCTTCGCCGTGGCCGACTGCCCGGTGCACGACGACCCGTTCAGCCTCATCGACCCGGCCTTCGCCCGCGTGGTCCCGCCGTGCCCGTACTGCAAGGCCAACCACGCCGGTTTGGAGCTCACCGAGCTGGGTGATTTCGACCCGAGCCAGATCGACCCGGGTGATGTGCCCGTCAAGCGCGTGCGCCTGCGCGAGGGCTACGGGTTCGCGCGCGTGCAGGGCAGCCCCGAGGTCTTCCCGGACAACCTGACCGGCTCGATCAACCTGGCTCGGCTTGAGGAGATCGGTGATCCCACCAGCCCGCTGGTGCTCGAGCCAGGCAAGGTGCTCCAGGCCCACCGGGGCATGCTGCTCGTGGACGAGATCGGCAAGCTGCCTCGTGGCACCCAGAACGTGCTCCTGCAGGCCCTCCAGGAGGCCATCGTCTCGCCGGCCAAGTCCCGGGAGACCTTCCCGGCCGATGTGGTGGCCGTGACGACCTCCAACTTCCAGGACCTCGGCAACATCACCGAGCCCTTGAACGACCGGCTCGCCAACGTGCTCACCCCCTTCCCGGAGTCCGCCCAGGCCAACCGGCGCATCGTCGCGCACGGGCTCGCCGGTGACGATGGGCCCGTGCACGTGCCTGGGCCCTACCAGGACGCAGCCGTGCGTCTGCTCATGGCGTGGCGCGAGCGCATGGACGGAGGGCGCGATCTCTCCGAGGTGGGATCCAACCGCACGCTCATCGACGTCGTCCGCCGCACCCGCAGCTACGCGCTCATGTCCGGCGACCCACGCGTAGACCGCGAGGACTTCCGGCGCGGAGCACACGATGCCCTCACCGGGCGCATCCGGGCACGCAGCGGGGACGGGTTCGAGGAGAACCGGTTGCTCGTGGAGCGCTTCGTGGACAAGCACTGGGCCGAGGCCGGGACGGCTGGCGCGGTGGACTACTGGTGCCGCTTCTTCGAGACCGAGCTCAACGGTGACAAGACCGAGGGCCGCCGCGTCGTGCAAGCCCTGCGCGAGGCCGTCGCCGAGGCCGCAGACGACCCGCAGCGCATCGCCGAGCTCACCCGCGAGCACGGCGGGGATCCCCACGTGCGCTCGTTCGCCCTGCACGTTCAGCGCGCTGAGGGGATCGAGCGCAAGGCCCTGGGCCACGTGCTCCCGGCCGTGGTGGAGGCTCTCGATGAGCTGGGCGCCTTCGAGGACGATCAGGGATGACACAGCCCATCCAGCTCCCGGACTGCTCTGCCCGCCGGCACGAGGCGGTGCTCTCGCCGGGTCAGCGACGCGAGCTCATCCGCATCCTGGCCACCCAGGGCCAGGAGGGTGTGGATGCCTGGATCGAGCAGGCCGCCGAGCAAGACCCACGCATCGCGGAAGCCGTGGCATCAGAGCGCGAGCGCCTGGAGCGCCAGGCCAGGCGAGAGCGCCGACGCATCGAGGCCGCGAGCGAGGAAGGCCGGGAACGCACCCAGGAGCGCTGGAGCGATCAGATCGAGGCGCTGGACGAACGCGAACGCGCGCTCCACGACGAGCTCGAGGACCTGGAGGGTCGATCCCAGGCCCGCCCAGAGGAGCTGGCTGAGCGCTCGGCGCTGTTCCGCATGGCCGTGGACCCCGGCGAGGACGACCAGGCAGCTCCAGGGTGGTGGACGAGGGTCAAGGCCTGGCTCTACAGGGTCTACCTGGGTCTGATCGAGGCCTGGGTGCGCTTGCTGAGGTGGCTGCGTGGTGAGCGCGAGCCGCCTGAGCCGCAGTCCACCATCGAGCTGCCCGAGGGCGCTCGGCTCGCGCTCCCGGATCTCTTGGCCACGCGCCCGGGCTTGCGCATCGAGGTGCGCCGTCGCATCCGAGAAGAGTTGGGCATGCGCGAGCGCGTGCGCCGCTGGTGGCGGCGGCTGGCCGGGCGCGAGGACTACGCCCAGCTCGCCCGCGAGCTCATGGCTGACGAGCTCCGGGCTGCCCGCGACGAGGTCCACCGGGACCGCCGCGAGCGCAAGCAGGCGCTCTCCGAACAGCTCGACGAGGTCGAGGAAGAGCTCACGGCCACTCGGCGTGAGCGCAACGAGGAGCTGCGCGAGCTCGCTGAGCGCAGGGAGCGCGACCTCGAGGCCCTCGAGGCCGAGATCGAGCAAGGGCCCATCCAACACGTGGCTGAGAGCATCTTCGAGGAGATGGTCGAGGCGGGCCTGGTCAGCGGGGACGGCACGCCCACCGAGCACCTGCTCCATCGCCTGTCCAACCTGCTCTACGAGGACGTTCGCCGGGCGCTCCCCAGCCAGGGCAACGTCCAGCCGGGCGCGTTCTTGGGCGGTGAGGGTGAGTACGAGAAGCACCCCCTGCGCAGCCTCAACGAGCGTGGATCCATGGACATCGCAAGCAGCGTAGTCCGAGCCCGCCAGAACCACCCGACGGTCAACCACCTCTACGATAGTGACCTGCTCGTGCACCGGGAGATCCGGGCCTCGAGCACGCACGTGGTCCTGATCCTCGACCGCAGCGGCTCCATGGAGGAGCGGGGTCGCTTCGAGGCGGCCAAGCGCGTAGCACTCGTCATGTACCGGGCGGTCAAGGACCACGATCCCCGCCACCGCGTGGACATCCTGACCATGAGCACCGGCGTCGAGCGGGTGGACCTCGAGGGTTGCTGGAACGCCGAGTTGGGAGGTTTCACGAACTTCCAGGCCGCCCTGCGCATGGCCGGCAAGCTCATCGAGCTCGAGGCGGCCGACCGGCGCCTGGTCTACCTGGTCACCGACGGGCTGCCGGAGGCCTACGTGGGCCCGGACGGCGACAACCTGGTCGAGGCGCCCGAGGTGTGCATGGAGCACACCAAGCGCGAGGCCGCCGAGCTGGCTAACACCGCTGGGGCGCGGCTCATGATCATCCAGCTCGAGGACGAGGACGAGCTCTACATCGAGGCTGCGCGCGAGATCGCCGAGGCCGCCGATGGCCGCGTGGAGGCCCTGGACCCGACCCATTTGGCCGAGCAGGTGCTGCTTGACTTCGAGGCCGAAACCGGTCTCGACTGATCACGGGCACCGTGGCGGATGATCGCGTGCCCGCCGCGGCCAGGGACCGGCCTGCTCACGCGCTCGGGACCACCGCATCCAGGCTGTCCACCGGGCCGAGCCCGTAGGCCACACCGCTCACGGCGCTGAAGAACTCCAGCCCGATGCGGGTCAAGTCGTAGCTGTGCAGCCCGGGCCCGGTCACGTCGTCGATGCGGCCCGTGGGCTCCACGTCCAGATCGATGGTTCGGGTCCCATCGGGTGTGGTGCGCACGAGCTCTCCCGTGTGTGCACCGTCCTGGTACTCGCGCCAGGAGACGTGGCTGACGACCTCTGGCGAGGTGAACTCGTGCTCGACGTGCTCGTCCACCTGGGCCTCGGCCACGAAGCCAACGCTCGCACCGGCCCCGTCCTCCATGGTGTTGGAGCGGAAGCCGAGCCACTCGTGACCCGCAGCGTAGCCATCCACCGTGAACGGGGCCTGGCAGTTGATGTCGAAGGCCATGGCGTGGTAGCCCGGACGCGTCGAGTCCTCGGTGATGCTGTGCAGATCCACGCCGCCGAACGTGATGGAAAGCGAGCCCGCCTCGAGAGGGCCCTGCACGGTCACATCCGCGCCCCACGTGCCAGTGGGGAAAAGCGTGACGGTGTCGGCCACGCGGATGGAGCGCCGGTTGTCCACGGTGTCGGTCACGTGGACGCTGGGGTTGCGGTAGACCGAGACGACGCTGGAGGAGAGGGTGTCGGTCTCGTTCTCGATGTAGAAGAGCATGATCGGCCCGCCCCGTTCAGCTTGGCTCCCTCCACCAGACATGAAGATCGTGCAATCGGTCGCCTCGCTGAGCGTCAGATCGATCCGGGCGACCGTGTCGCCCAGGTGCTCGCGGGTGCTCCACTCGAACGTGGTGGTCGATGTGGTCTCGGCTCCCGCGGGCACCGCGGGGATCATCAGGGCTGCAGCAAGCAGCATCGCCTCCCAAGCGCGCATAGGGGCTCAACGGGTGTTGAGTGGATAACGTTTCCTGGAGACCGCTCACGACACACGGAGGAGACAACGCATGGCTAGCCGAGCCAGGGGGCGGTGGCCAGGACCGCCTCGGTGCCGGTGTGCTCGCGGGCGTAGTCCAGGGCCCAGGCGAGCTCGGTGGCACCGTTGGACGCCGGCGTGTCCGGCTCGAGGGCCGCCAGCTGGTTCGGGTCGTCCTCGAAGAGGTAGAGGTGGGCCATGACGCCCAGGGCTTGGCCGTCGAAGGTCATCACCGGGCTCCCGCTGTCCGTGGGGACCGAGGGGCCGATGAGCTGGAGGCGGTGGTAGCCCTCGTTGCCCGTGGTCCGGATGCCCTCGCGCGGGTCCAGGGTGTCGCCGGTGAGCTCGCGCCAGTTGCTGTTGCCGAACGTGCGCACGAGCGTCCCCGGCCCGGCCTGGTCGGCCAAGCCGGTGGGACCACCGTAGTGGAGCACCGAGGGGTGGATGAGGTGGCGCTGGTGGGCCAGGACCTCGAGCAGGGCGAGGTCGTTCTGCCAGAGCATCTCTTCGTCCTCCACGCCGAGGGCGTCCATGGTATGGAAGCTCGAGTAAGCCAGCGTAGCATTGACGCCAGGCACGAGCTCAAGCTCCTCACCGAGCTCGACGTCCTCGACGCAGTGAGCAGCGATGGAGACGTACACGCGGACCTCGCTTGGATCGGTGAGCACGAACGAGGCCGTGCAGAGCCCCTCGCGCGACCAGGGGAACGGCGTGCCCGGGTTGCCTGCGATGAACCCGGTGAGCACGAAGGTGCCAGGCCGGACCAGGGCATCGTCAGGCTCGCCCCAGGTGACGGGCGCCGGGCTGGGGGTGGTGGTGGCGTCGAGCGAGGCTGGCTCGGTGTCCTCCACGGACGCGGCTGGCTCGTCCCCGTCGCCAAGACAGCCCGCTGCGGCCAACAGCACCAGCGCGAGTAGAACCTCCCGCATGGGGCGCCAGGGGCCTGGCGAGGAGATAAGTGTTTCTCGGCCACGGGCCGTCAGGACGCCCCGCCACCCTCCTCCTTCTCCTCCTCCTGGCCCTCCTCCAGCGCTGAAAGCCGCTCGGCCAGCCCCTCAAGCATCCTGGCCTGCTCCTCGATGGTCTCCTGCTGCTCCTCGATGAGGTCCGCCTGCTGCTCCAGCTTCTCGTTGAGCCCCTGGATGGCGGCCAGCGCCACGCCGTCGGCGTCGATGGTGTTGATGCGCGTGTGGTCCGAGCCCAGGCCGAAGGCGGCGTGGAAGTCCTGCGCCATGGGACCCAGGTGGCGGGTGGAGGGATCCTGCGCGATGTAGTTCCACTCGCTGATCTCGATGCCCATGAGGCGGTCGAGGATGTCGGCGCCGTCCACGGGCTCCACGTTCTCCTTGGAGGCGCGGTCGGAGAGGCTGGACCAGGAGCTTTCCCCGGGCTCAAGCTTCACACCCGTCTCGCAGACATCCAGCATCCCGAACGCGCCGGAGCAGAAGAACCTCCCGCTGATGAACTCTGTCCCACCCGGCGCGTAGACATTGAACGAGCTGGTCCCGTTGGAGCTGAGGCCACCCAGAACGAGGTCGAGGCCTCCCGCCCAGACAAAGGCGCCCGGGTCGTTTGCGAAGGCGCGGTAGCCGCCGGCGAAGCTGTAGTTCCCATAGGCGTCGTTGCCGAGCCCGCCGGCGACGAACGAGTGGTTGCCCGTGGCGTTGTTGTACTCCCCGCCAGCCACCGCGGCGTGGGTGCCGGTTGCGTTATTGTTGGATCCGCCGCTCACCACGGCACGGTCCCCTGTGGCGTGGTTGAGGATGCCGCCGGCCACGGCGCCGTAGTCGCCGGAGGCTGTGTTGCTATCCCCACCCGCCACCACGGCGCGGTGACCGGTTGCCACGTTCTGGTAGCCCCCGCCCACGGCGGCGTAGGAGCCGCTCGCCTCGTTGGTGTACCCTCCAGCGACGGTGGCGGTGAGCCCAGAGGCGTCGTTGTTCCTGCCGCCGCCCACCGTGGCGCCCACGTTGGAAGCGGCGTTGTCGCTGCCCCCCGACACTGTGGCCCGCCAGTGCTCAGCTGTATTGGAAAGGCCGCCGCCCACGGTGGCGTAGTGCGCAGATGCGGTGCTGTCCCGACCGCCGCCCACGGTGGCGTAGATGGCGCTGGTTGTGGTCCCGGCGCCGTCGCCTGCCTGGTTCCCGAGGCCGCCGCCGACCACGCCGTAGTTGTCCGTCACGGTGTTCCCGGTGGTGCCGCCTCCGCCTGCGATGGTGGCGCCCGCGACGTCGGTGGTGACGCTGTTGCTCGCGTTGCCGCCCACCACGTTCGGGGTGCCCGCTGTGGGTTCCAGCCGGAGGGCCATGGTGGAGTCCACGCGGAGGTCCAGGCGGTTGTCGTCGGTGGTTCCCAGGAACATGGGGCCGGGGATGGTGGCCTCGTTCCCGAACATCGTCCAGACAGCGCGGCAGACCACAGTGCCGTCCGTGTTCACCTCCGCGATGGCGCCGTTGGCGCCGCAGGTGTCGCTCACCCGCGCCTGCACGACGCTGGTATCAGCGCTGAAGGTGTTGGTGGAGGTGTCCAGGCTGAGGCCGTTGCCAGCGCTGTACGTGGTGTCGGTGTCCTGATCCGTGGCACACGTGACGCTTCCGGCGGCGTCCACGCCGGACACCACCTCTCCGGTCGCGCAGG
>CAYNEI010000056.1:0-4284 GCA_964396185.1 uncultured Thermoplasmatales archaeon | reverse complement strand
CGATGGTGGTGCCAGAGACGTCGATGGGGGTCTCGCCGGTGTAGCTGGTGCCGTCGTCGGTCTCGCAGACCACGGTACCGTCCTGGTTCACAGCGCGCATGTAGGATCCCTCGGCGCACGCGTCCGAGACGCGCGCCTGCAGGACACTGGTGTCGGCGCTGAAGGTGGTCCCGGAGAGATCGAGGCCCGTGCCGGCATCGTACGTGGTGTCCGTGTCCTCGTCGGCGCCGCATGCCCAGCTTGCGCCATCGTGCTTGAGCACCTGGCCGGCGGTGCACGCCACGAGGTTGAAGGTCGTGGCGTCCAAGTTGAGGCCGTCGCCGGCGCTGTACGTGGTGTCCGTGTCGTCGTCCTCCACGCATGTCCAGGCGGTGCCGTTCCACTTCCACACGTCGCCTGCCGCGCACCCGGTGGTGGAGAGCGCGATGGTGGTGCCAGAGACGTCGATGGGGGTCTCGCCGGTGTAGCTGGTGCCGTCATCGGTCTCGCAGACCACGGTACCGTCCTGGTTCACAGCGCGCACGTAGGATCCCTCGGCGCACGCCTCGCCGACGCGGGCCTGGATGATGCTGGTGTCCACGTTGAAGGTTGTGTCGTCCAGCGCCAGCCCGGTACCGGCAGCGTAGGTCGTGTCCGTGTCGTCGTCAGGGCCGCACGCCCACGCGGTACCGTTGTGCTTGAGCACCTCTCCGTCGGTGCACGCCACGAGGGCGAAGGTGGTGCCAGTGAGGCTCAAGCCCTGGCCGGCATCGTAGGTGGTGTCGTTGTCTACGCCATCGGCCAGGCCCGCGGGGATCTCAAGCAGGCGCGTCCAGTGCACGGGGTTCGAGGGATCGTTGAGGGTTCCAGAGGACGCGAGGTGGGCAGCGTAGGCGTCCAGCTCGTCCTGGGTGGCGGTGTCGAAGCCCAGGTCCACGAGCTGGATGGTCCCGTCTTCGAGCATGGCGCTCGTGACGCCCCCTGCTTCGATGCTCACGGTGCCCGTGGTGGCGATGGGCCCACCCGTGAGCCCATCCCCGGTGTCCACGAGGGTGACGGTTCCGTCGCTGCCACAGGGACCACTCTCGAAGCACACGGTGGAGCCACCGAACTGCAGAACGCCCTCTGCGGGGCTCACGAGCCCGGTGTCGCGGAAGAAGATGGCGTTGACGCCCATGTCGAGGTTCCCGAACATCTCGTCCCCGTTGGCGTCCACCCATGGATCCTCGGCGCCCAGACCGGGCGGTGCCGAAGCCAGGTCCGCGCCGGTGCCCCTCGGGTCCGGCTCGGATGTGTTCGAGGGGCCATCCGAGAGCGTTCCTCCCCTGAGCGTTCCGTTGCCTGCGTAGGAGTCGTTCATCTTCGCGGTCCGAAGGTTCGCGTCGTTCCATTCCCCCGGGACCGCACCTACGCCCAGAACGGGCGCCAAGAGGGCGATCGTCACAATCAGCACTGGGATCCGTGTCGTGTCGAGCATCTGTACACCTCCCGGGGGGGTCGACAGGTCATGCCTCCCCGCCTCCGATTGCCCCAAGGACGATGAGCACATTCATAAATTTTCCCTGAATGAAGGGGGAGTGACTACCCGCAATACGGGCTTCTTACACCTTCTAGATGGGCGCCCTGCATATCTTCGTAGCTTCACTATCACATAGGGATTGAACCCTTCTCCTCTTGGGTAATAGCTACTCCTGGGGCTGGTTCGATTTGAGGCACCGCACGCCAATCCCGCCCCACCTTGTGTCCGTTGTGCCGTTGTGGTCAGCCGTCGCGCCGTTCGACGAGCTCCACCCAGTTGCCATCCAGGTCCTTGACGAAGGCGATGTGGCTGCCCGTGGAGAGCTCGAAGGGCTCCATGGCCGGCTCGACGCCTGCCTCGATGAGCTCCTCGAAGAGGCCCGTGACGTCGGAACAGGTGACGGCGATGTGGTCGAACTGGCTGCCGTCGGTGTACTCGTCCTCCTCCCAGTCGCCCCAGTGGGTGAGCTCGAGCTTCATGTCGCTGGCCTCGTAGCCCACGAAGGCGATCTCGGCGTTGTTCTCGGGGATCTGCTTGCGCGAGAGCAGCTTCATGGCGAAGTGGGTCTGGTAGAACTCGATGCTCGCGTCCAGGTCGCGAACGTTCAGGCAGCAGTGGTCCAGGCGCATGGCGTGCTGCACGCTCTCCGCGGGCCTAAACCCTTGGCCCGGCGACCGGGCGGTCACCGAGCACGCTAGGCAGGAATCCCTTTACGCGAGTTCATGCCTCCTGAGGCGGAGGCTTGCCATGAGAGGCCGAGGAATCCCTGTTTCGCTTTGTCTGGTGTCCGTGCTCTTGACCGCAGCGATCGGTGCCAGTCCTCTCGCTGTCACGGGTGCTGGGCTAGGCGAGGCAACGCTATCGGCTGGGATCGAGAACGTGCAGGCACCTCCCGGGCCCGCCAGCTCCCCGATCGTCGGGTTCCTCGCGTCGACGGAGGTCCAGAACCCACCGGCCGAGACGGTTACCGCCCGCAACCTGATCTCCCCGAGCGTGGATCTGGATGTGGACCAGCTCCCGTCCGTCAACGCGAACGTTCCCTATCGCACGTTCTGGACGACATCGGTTGACTTCCGCCCTGGGTTCCAGGTCCACAACACCGGGGGCCACGTCCCGTCCGTCTACGGGACCGTCGACGTGGGAACACCGGTTCACGAGGGCGACACGAAGCGCGTGGCCGTCGGCTTGGGACCCTCGGAGCCTCTCTTCCCGCCAAGGCAGACGACCAGCGGGGGCGAGCTCGCATGGGAAGCCGTCGAGCCCGTCCGGCTGCAAGCTAGCACCGACGTGGGCTCGCCCGACGGGGGCAGGCAGGCTGCCCAGACCACGGCGGTCGGGTTCATGGCCACCCTCAGGGTCGACGGGGGCGGCCTCACAGCCGAGGACGACGTTGTCTCACCGACCTTGGATGTGGCCATCCCGAACTTCGACCCCTCCGTCTTCACGTTCACGAAGCCGATCACGCTCCCGAAGATCGACCACGAGGCCACCTACGACGTCAGCCAGGACGAGGATGGGACGGCGCACGTCCGCATCCAGGTGAGCGTCGGCGAGGGTTCCGAGTGGCCGCGAAGCGGCGACGAGGACCCCAGCGGCACCTGGAAGCTGCGGATCCGCGTGGCTGGCACGGGTCAGGACACAGCCGCCCAGACGACCGCTACCTCCGCAAGCGCCCTCCACGTGCTAGACCTGGGACCCCGCATGCCGGGTACCCGGACACAGGTGATCCCCTCGGAGGGCGAGGCCCGCACGATCGAGCCGGGGCCCCACGCAAGGATCGCAGCGACCGACGATGGGCGCATCGAGGAGATCCAGGTCGATCCCTGGCCACGATCGCAGGCCACAAGCCAGGAGAGCCCGGGAGCAAGCCAAGCCGCCAGTGCCGCCTCTGCTGGCCAGTGCACGGAGGGGATCAAGACCCCCGCCCACGCGGAGTTCCTGCCGGAGGGCCAGATCGCCTTGACGGCCAAGGAGCCTGGGATCTACGCCGTCTGCATGGAAGGCGAGGACGTCGGTGAGATCGGGCTCGCCTCCGTGACGGTCGACGGCGAGGTGCACGTTCCCGAGCTCGTCGACCCGGCCGCGGCCGTCTACAAGCGAAGCTTCGGGACAGAGAACAACCCCGGCGCCCAGCTCACCGTCGTCATGGAGGCGACGGCCGGGCCCGTGGCCTTCGAGGCCCATTTCGTCGGCGTGCACTGGGGGGACCCGGGGATCCGCCCGTGGCTGTGGGACATGCACGCCCTGGACGGGAACGATCACACCGTCCAGTTCAACTGGCTGGCCGACCCCGACCCAGGAGCCAACGAACGCTTCCTGGTCGCCGGGGAGGTCCCGCAACTGATCGAGGGCCCGATCGCTTCGGAGGGCTTAGCCCAGGCGATCACAGGCAACCCCCACGAGGTCGTCGCCGACGGGCCTCTCACCGCAGAGCTCCGTCCCGCGCTCGCCAAGTCCGCCTACCTCTTCGCACGTCACGAGGGCGGGGACGCGGTCGACCTCCTTGCTCCCCCGCTGGACCGGACCGTCCCACCCGAACCCCTCTTGGGCCAGGACGTGGCCACGATCTGGCCCACGATCGAGGCCGGGACCCACAACAGCTGGCCCTACGGTCTGGGAGATGCCTACGCGATCCCGTTCGTGTGGACCGTCTCGGGTCTGTGAGCTGGATCAGAGCACCTGGCTGGATAACGCGCCTCGGGCGGCTGGGACCGACCCGGCTCGCGGGCCCGGTCCACCGCATAGGGTACAGGGGTTAGGCCGATGGCCGGTCAACACGGCATGGC
>CAYNEI010000055.1:0-14903 GCA_964396185.1 uncultured Thermoplasmatales archaeon | reverse complement strand
GGCCCAGCGAGGAGGAACAGGTTGTCCTCGACGTCGAACATCGGCGGACCAAGAGGCGACGGGGTTAAGGCGTTGTCGGCTCCGAAGGGTCGCCCCATGCGAGGGTTCAAGACCCGTCAGGACAGAACAGACCATGATGTCCTTGGCCTTGGCGACGTGTCCACGGTGCGGTGGTCAAGCCCACAGGGATGAGACCGAGGTGGGCATCTTCCTCGAGTGCGACCACTGCGGGTTCGAGGCCGCCGACCCGCTGGATCTGGACTTCAAGAGCGACTGACGGTCATGTTCCTCCAGCGTGCCGCTCGTAGCGCTCCCGTAGCGCCTGCTCGCACATGGGGCAACACGCCACGTAGCTCCTCCCGCCCAGCTTGAGCTGGAGGCCCTCATCGCCCTCCACCGTCTTGCCGCACTGGCTGCACGCCTGTTGGATGTGCGTGCCCGTGAACCTCGGCGCGTGGGCGTGGAGCTGCTCGGTGAGCACGAGGGTCTCGGCTCGGGGGAAGCGCTCGTGGAGATCGGCGAGATCGTCGTCGTGCTCGAGAAGCGCCATGGCAACAAGCCGGTTCTGCTGGGTGCGATGGACCTTGAAGACGTGCGCGTGGCTGGCCAGGTCCTCCTGGTCTTCCGGCCCAGCCAGCACCAGGACCAGCCGGCCCAGCCGGGTCAGATCAACCTCGCGGCGCACGGGCCCAAGCACCCCCAGGTCCTCGAGCCTGGCCAGCCGCGCGGAGACCGTGGGCGCGGTGACGCCGGCCTCGTCGGCCAGGGCGCGCAGGGAACGCGAGGCGTCCTCGAGCACGGCGCGGATCAGCGCCCGGTCGGTGCGGTCCAGCTCCACGCACCGGCAAGGGCGTGCTGGGGAAAAGCGTTCATGGGGTCGCGCCCTTCGGGACCCGTGCGCGAGATCCTGGTGGGCACCAGCGGATGGAGCTACGACGACTGGGTCGGGCCCTTCTACCCGAAGGCGCTGGATCGGAAGAGCTGGATCGGCTTTTATGCCGAGCGCTTCCCCACGGTGGAGGTCAACTTCACCCATTACCACCTGCCCTCGGCCAAGGACCTCTCCCCCATCGTGCACCGCATGGCCAAAGCCAAGCTGGCCTCGGCGGTGTTCAAAGCGCCCCGCGTGATCACCCACGAGGCCCTGATCGATGGGCACCTGGACGAGGCTGGCCGTCTCGCCCAGCGCTTCCACGAGGCCCTGCAGCCAGCCGCGGGCAACGGGCTGCTCTCGGGCCTTCTCTACCAGTTCAGCCACCAAGCCGACCCGCGCACCATCCAGCCCGGGATCGAGGCGATCCTCCGAGAGGATCCACCCGCCCCGCTGTTCGTCGAGGTGCGCCACGCCGCCTACAACGAGGACCGCTACCTCGACGAGCTGCGCGCCCTGGTCGAGCCCACGGGCGGGGCTGTGGCCGCCACCGACTCACCAGCCACCACCATCGTGCGAGCACCCCCCGCCGAGCAGGCCTACTTCCGGTTCCACGGCCGCAACGAACAGACCTGGTTCGAGAAGGACCCGCCAGGCATCCACGGTTCAGCGCGCTACGACTACACCTACCGCGACGACGAGCTGCGCGCCCTGGCAGAGCGGGTCGAGGCCGCGGGCAGCGCGCGCACCTTCGTCTACTTCAACAACCACCCTCGGGGGCAAGCCGCCCAGGACGCCATGCGCTTCATGGAGCTCATGGACCTGGCAAGCCCAGGAAAGCGGGTGACGCTGGACGATTTCTGAGGACGCCATCCACCACGGAGACCGCAGAGACCGCAGGGACCGTAGAGACGGTAGAGGGGTCACTCGGATGCGCCGGGCACCAGGACCTCGAGGCCGGCGAGCCGCTCGAAACCCCGTCGGTTCCGGGTCACGAGGCGCCCGCCTTGCTCGAGGGCGACGGCGGCGATCATCCCATCCACGACGGGAACGGAGGCGCCAGCTCGATCGAGCTGATGCATGAACTGGCCGAACCGCTTGGCAGCACCGGGCCCGAACGGCACCTCAGCGAGCCCGGCCAAGATCCCCAGGGTCGCCTGGAGGGTCGCGTGGTCCCGGTTCGCGCCACGGAGGATCTCTGCGATGTTCAGGCTCGTCGTCCCAAGGGTCTCCCCTTGCTCCCAGAGGCGCTCGAGAAGGACAACGGTCTCCTCATCCTTGGTGACGAGATCGATCAAGACATCGGTGTCAAGCAGGATCATGGCCACTCCACCCGGGGCTCGGCCGACTCGTCCCGCGTCTTGTAGACCTGGGCCTTCCAGGTTTCTACTTCCTCGTCCGTGAGTTGGACGCGGAGCTCACGATCGAAGAGGCGGCGCTGGACCGCATCGCGAGCAAGCCGGCTCGCCACGTCCGAGAACGACTCCCCAGGGCGCTTGGCCCTCGAGAGCAGCTCGTAGGCCTCATCGGACAGGGAGATGGTCTTCGTCACGGGTCTGTGTATGTATACACAGATACATATATCCTTCCCGCGAGCCCCGAACCTCGACGCACAAGGACGGCTTGGGGGAACCCCCTCCGCGCGCGTGCTGGCCGGCGCGAGCATCCCAGCGCCGCCGGTGACGCACCCAGCTGACCGGGTGGGTCCGTCGTTCCTCCAAGCCGTTCGGTGACTCTTTCTGGTCGTTTCCACTCTGGACGCCCACCTCTCGCCCGCTCGCGATCGCTCCCTCGTGCCCGTGGTGTCCCTCGTGGTCGCCCGGCTCGACGGTGGTGGGGTCAACCGAACGCCCACAGCGTCGGCTCCCGGCGGCCATCGAAGCGCTGCTCCAGCTTGCCGGCATCCCAGCCGAAGGGCAGCAGGAGGCTCTCCAGGGCGTAGAAGATCTGCTCCCGGTAGAACGCGCGGTCGTAGTCGACCGGCTGCTTGCCCATCAACCGTGCCTCGACGAGCCGCTTGCTGGGCTCCCGGCTCTCGTCGTCGGTGACCACGAAACGCACGTAGTCGCCGGGCGCGACCTGGATGCCGGCATCGTCGAGCTGGGTGAGCGCTGCCCATGTGTCCGTGCGCACGCGGTAGTCGTCCAGCGCCCGGGAGACGCGCTTGGTGATGACCAGTTCGCTCGGCTCCACCCGCCCTGCGTCCAGCTCCTCCAGGATCTCCTCGACCGCATCCAGCGCATCCGGGATGCGCTCCCGGAAGCCGGGCCCGTCCGTGGCTCGGGCCAGCTGGAGCAGGGCGGCCTCCTGGGCGCGCACCACGATCTTCGGTGCGGAGTGCTGGCGCAGCTCCACGCCGCGCACCTTCAGGCGTCCGCGGTCCAGGTAGTCGACCTCCTGGCCCGCATTCGACCGGCTTGGGGCATCCGGCGGTCGACTGAAACAGCCGTAGAACCGGTTCAGAGCACCGAAGGCGCTCACGTCTGAAGATGTGGACCCCGTCACCGCGTGGCTGGCCCGCGTTGGGAGGAAGACGATCCAGTCGTAGGTGCCCTCGATCTCCAGGGGGATGTCCAGCTCCTGGCTGGCCCGGCGAGCCAGACGCTCCGGGTCGGCCCAGGCCTCGACGCGCTGGAGCCAGAGGCTGTCCACGATCCCATGGATGATCTCGAAGCCTTCCTCGCGAGCGATCTCCCCGCACGATAAGAGGATCTCGCGCCCCCACGCGGTGATGGCTTCGTGGCACTCGATCCGGCCGAACCGGGCGTTCTTGTACCCCTGGTACCCGAACGAGCAGACCGCCAGCCACTTGATGGCATCCACGGCTCCCTGGTAGCGCTCCCGATGCTCCGGGTGCTCGTGGCGCCAGCGCTTGTAGACCTCGCGCCGCTCGATCAGGGGGGCCAGCGCGCGGCCGATGAACCCGGGTCGCTTGCACGTGTGGGTGCCGATCTGGGGCACGCGCTGCACCCCAGGCTCGCCAGGCTGGCAGCACGCGCAGAGCACGGTCTCCGGGCTCACGTTGCGCGAGACCATGATGTTGGGGTACATGGAGGCGAAGTCCAGCTCCACCACGTCGTCGAAGAGGCCGACCTGGGGGTCGAAGATGAACCCGCCCCGGTCCGAGCGCACGAGATCCAGCTCGGTCTTCGGATCCTCCACCCGGTTCTTCTTCCAGGGCACCAGTCGGTCCTCGCGCTTGGCCCGGTCGATCTGGATCGCGGTCACCGCCGTGCCAGCCCCCACGCGTGCCAGCTCTTGGATAGGCGTGCTCGTGATGCGTGAGAGGTCCAGCAAGCCCCAGAACCCGGCCTCCTGGTGGAAGAACGAGGTGCTCGTGTCGATGTGGATGCGTCCGTGGAGGACCTCGACCCGGGGCTGGTAGGAGATCTTGCCGTAGGTGAAAAACGACCGCTCGCTGCGCAGGGGCGCAGGCGGGTCCCGGGCGCGTCCGAGGGTCAGGGTGAAGCCGGCTTCGTTGGCCCGGTGGTGGAGGTAGCGGATCAGGAACCGGTCCCCGTCCTCGGTGAAGAGCACGTCCGGGTCCAAGCGGTCCAGCAGGGCGTCGAGCTCGGCCAAGATCGTCGCCTCGTCCCCTTGCAACACGTGGGCTTGGCCGTCCATCCGGAACGTGGCTTGCTCGAGGGGGTCCTCGTGGGTGGCCACCCGACCAGCCGGTGTCGATGGCGTAGCGCTCAGCCAGGCCTGCTCGAGGGCGGGGGGCGTGTAGTCCAGGGCCCACTGCTCGTCGTCCAGGCGCACCTGGCCGTGCTCGTAGCGCACATGGGCGAAGGGGAAGAGCTGCTTGGAGAGCAGGAACTGGTGCGAGAGGCGCAGGTCCACATCGAAGAGATCCAGGTCCCGGTGCTCGCCGAGCCGGTCGATGGTGTATGCGATGTGGCGGAAGGTCCCCAGGGTGCCCACGCGGGCCTGGAGCACCTCGGTCAAGGGGGCCTCGAGGCCCCGGCGGCGCTGGACCCGAGCCAGGTCCACCTGGGGGAACTGGGAGAGCACCTGCTCGGCGCGCTCGAGCAGCGCGGGGCCGGTGCGGCTGTCCACGTAGAAGCTGCCAGCGAAACGCTCCCGGTGCGCGAGCACCTCGCCGGTCTCGAGGTCCTTGAGCCAGAGGACCATCTCGTTGCTCACTGGATCCGGATGGCAGTCCAACACGAAGCCTCGCACGTGGATCCCTCCTGGGACCCTCCACGTTCACGCGGGAGGGGGAAAAGGTAGCCAGCGGGGGTCTCCGATACTACCATGCCAGCTGGTAGGCACCAAGCCCTGCCGGCGGGTAGGCACCGGACCGTGCTAGATCCCGGTGGGCACCGGGAAGACGAGGTTGAGCGCGATGGCCACGCCGATGCCCAACAGGACGCCGACGAGGAAGCTGGTCACGTCCTCCTCGAGGCCCTCGGGCACGAGATCGCGCGCCACCAGTGCGAGCATGGCTCCGCCCGCGAAGCCCATGCCGGCAGGCAGCCAGGGGCCCACGGCGACCAGGAAGACCAGGGGGGCAAGCAAGGGCTGCGGGAGGCTGGTGAACACGGCGGCAGCCATGGCCTTGTAGAGGGGCACGCCGTCGGCTCGCAGGCTCACGCCTACGGCTGTGCCCTCCGGGATGTTGTGCACCGCGATGGCCAGGGTCACGATCACGCCCACGGCCGCGCTCTCGCGCAGCGCTGAACCGATGCCGACCCCTTCGGGTGCACTGTGCACCGTGAAGACCAGGAAGAGCAGCAGGCTAAGCGAGCTGAGATCCGATCCTGCCAAGTGGTGGCCGTGGGCGTGCCCGTGCCCGTCCCCACCGTTGTTGGAGCGGTGCTCCAGGTAGATGGCCGCGATGGCCACGAAGAGGATCCCAGCGCCCACCCCGATCCCCAGCGGGCCAGGCTGGTCCATGGCCGGCAGGATGAGATCGAGCACGCTGATGGCCGCCATCATGCCAGCGCTGACCCCCCAGAGCAACCCGAGGCTGCGGGGGCCCACGCCCATGGCGTAAACGGGGATCACGCCGAGGCCCGTGGCTAACGCGGTGCCAAGGGCGAGCAGGAACGTGGTCCAGACGTCCACGCGCTACCTGTGCGCTTAACCAGGCTTAGGCCTACCCTTTTTCAGGGGGCCCGAAAGCGGCTCACGCTTCGCCGGTGCGCTCGATCCCGAAGGCCACCTTGAGATCGACCCTATACTCGAGGATCTCACCGTTCTCGCACGTCACGCTCATGTTCTTGACTTTGGCGCCTGTGATCCCGCGCGTGGTCTGAGCAGCATCCGAGAGGGCTTGCTCGACGGCGTCCTCGAAGCTCTCCGTGGAGGCTCCCATGAGCTCGATGACCTTGGCGGTCCGGTTGGCATGGACACGGGTTCCTTGATCCGTCATGCGTTGGGCAGAGCTTGCCATGTGTTTCACCGATGGGTCCTCTTGGCGCCGTGCCCAAGAGGCTTACCATCAAGCCGTGGCCGTATCCGAACCCGGACTGGATGCGAGCCCGTCTGAAGAGGGCTCAAGAGCTTCTGCAGCTGTGAGCCGGACGCGGAACGAAGCGCCTTGGGAAGGGTCGTCCTCGATCCGGTCGGTGACCCAGACCTCGGCGCCCAGCGCGCCCACGATGGTGCGCACGATGTGCAGGCCGAGCCCCTTCCCGCCGGCGGACTCGTCCCGCATGGAGCGCTCGAAGACCTTGTCCTTGAGGGCGTCTGGCACGCCGGGGCCGTCGTCGTCCACGCGCAGCACCCAGGCCCCGTCCTCGGGGCTGGCGCCCAGGGTGAGCTGGGCCTCGGTGCCCGCATGACGCACCGCGTTGCCCACGAGGTTGACGAAGACCTCCTCGAGCAGGGGCGTGCCTTGCACGGTCACCGGCTGATCGGGGAGGTCGAGCGTGATGCCCAGGGATGGGTGCTTGCGTTGGAAGCGGTCGGCCACGGAGGCCATGACCTCTCCAGCATCGATGGGTTCGGGGGTGAGATCGCCAACACCGCTGATCACGTCCACGCGGCGCAGCAGGTCTGCGATCTCCCGCACGGCTGCCTCGCTGGCCTCCACCCAGCGCTCGGCATCCTCGGACAGATCGTCCTGGCGGCTGAGCAGCGTGAGGTAGTTGAGCGGCGTGGTGACGTAGTTGCCGATGTCGTGGCGGAGCAGCTCGACGTAGAACTCCGCGCGCTCCTTCTGCTCCTCCACTTGCGCTCGCAGCATCTCCTCGGTGCGGTCGCGCACGCGGCCGTAGAACCGCTCCTTGCCTGCGGGTCGAACGGTGACCTCGACCACGCGCTCGTGACCGTCCGGGAGTGAGATGCGGGAGCAGTGGCTGCCCGGCTTGATCGCCCAGCGAGCGAACAGCGGATGCCCCTGCTCGTCGTAGCGCCCGAACAGGTGGGCCACGTTGTCGCCCACCAGGTTGCTGTCCGGCTGCTCGAGGATCCGGCCAAGCGCTGTGTTGGCGTACGTGATGCGACCTCCCTTGTCGCAGATGTAGGCGCCGTGCTCGTCGGCCTCGATGAGCTCCTTGTACGCCTCCCCCTCCTTGCGTCCCTGTTCGCGAGCCAGCTCGTAGCGCGCTTGTCGGTCCAGGGCTTCGTTCAGGGGGGAGTCGCTGCCGAGGGGAGCATTCGAGATAAGCTGCTGGCGGGTCTCCGGCCAGAGACCGGCGAGCTGGAAGGCCGCGTAGACCCCGACCACCGTCAACGGGAACAAGCCGGTGGCCAAGGGGGCGACCACCGGTGCGAGCCCAGAGGAGAACGGGAAGGAGATGCCGACCAAGCCCAGGGCGTACACCAGCAGACCGTGCGCACCCAACCCAGTGAGCCCACCCACGAGCATCGCCGGGACGACCGGGAACTGGGGTGCGATGCGGTAGAGGCCGATGAGCAGGCCTGAGGCTGCAAGCGCTGCGAGCCACAGCACCGCCATGGCCAGCAGTGGGGTCGTGGCGCTTAAGCCCTCGAATAGATCGCCGGAGAGAGCCGACACCGAATGGGCGGCAAGCACGCTCACGGAGACCAAGACGCCTGCGAACAGGAACATGCCCGCGGCGATCTGGGCGTTGCGCCACCCCTGGACGAGGTGCAAGAGCAGCACGAACGCGATGAGCACGGGCACGACGACCGCGTGGCTGCGAGCCAACTCGCCCAACCCAGCGACGTCGGTGCTGGCCAGATGGAGGATCGAGGGCACCGCGCCAGCCAGCACGGCGAAGAGGAACAGGAACGGGATCATACCGAAGCGGCGCCGAGCGTGGAACAAGCCGAGGCCGATGAGGGTGAACGCCGTCGCTTCAAGCGCGGCGCTGCCAAGAGATCCAACCACGCTCACCTTTCAGGTCACCGTACACCCCATCTCGCCCGTGGACCCTATATAAATGGAGGTGGGGGTGGACCTCCCCGTCCAGGAGGCTAGAGCCCCCGCGCTACCGATCCTTCCCGCCATCCTGTGCGGCGAGCTGGTGCTCCAGGGCGGCCAAGCGCTTCTCGTGCTCCAGCAGGATCGAGAGGAGCACCGCCTCCATGGGGTTCAAGGGGGCCGCGTTCCCCGAGGCGCTGGCATGCCGGCGCGCCTGCTGCCAGAGCGCATCCCAGCGCTGCTTCTCGGCCTCGGTCAAGGCCCGGCGCACATCTTTCCACTCGAGCTCGAGACGGTCGAGCACGCCCCGGAACGTCGGCAGGGTTCTACCCATGGGCACGCCCCCGCTCGAGCAGCACGGGCGCGCGTCGGTCGCCGCGGTCCCTTGCCTGGCCTTCCGCCTGGGCGAACCGGTCGATGCGCGCCTGCCACGGCCCCCGGCGGGCCACCAGGAACCGCTGGCCCCGCTCTGGCAGGAGCACGGTGAAGGGGCCCTGGCTCTGGCTCTGGCTCTGGCCCTGGTTGCCAGGGGCATGGCGGATCACGACGCGCTGGCTGGCCACCGCGCGCAATGCGGCCAACCCGTCGCGCCCGCCAGGCACGGGAGCCTGGAGCACGAGCAGGGGGCGCTCGTGCTCGCGAGCGGTGCGGACCAACGATCCTGCAGCGCGCTCGGCCAGGATGCGCCCCTCGCGCTGACGCACGTCCTCGTCGGTGTAGAGCGCCAGGGGATCGGAGACCATGGCCAAGGCGGCATCGTGCGAGCCCGCCAGCAACTCGGGCAAGGTCTCCTCGATGAGCACGGAGAGCTGGTAGGCGGTGAAGGCACGAGCGATGGTGCTCGATGCGAGCACGTAGCCGGGATCCAAGCGAGCCGCCTGGGCGCGCCGAGCCAGGCCCAGAGGGTCCAGCCGGTTGCCCCCGACGACGTGGAGGCACGAGCGCCCCTGGGAAGCGCAGGCCAGCACCAGGCGCTGGCGGATCGCCTCGGCACCCCGATCGGCTTCCAAAAGCGTCAACTCGCCGGGTTCCAGGGGGATGGCTGGCACCGAGCCATCACCAACAAGCTCCAAGCAGAGCTCCATGGGCTCGACGGCGTGGCCCGGGGGGCTTGGGTCGGCGCCGCGGGGGATGGGTTCAGCCGGGGCCGGGATCGGGTGCACGGTAGGGCGAGGTTGCTCCGGGCTCACAGGCCCCGTTGGTCGGGCAACAGATGTAAGGGGAGGGACGGGGGGTGGGTGAAAGTGCTAGCGAGCCTGGTGCTTGAGCCGCAGGGACCCGGCTCGCCAGCCGTGTGCGGCTGCGCCGCGCGAGGGGAGGGCCCAAGTTCACGGGGCGAAGGGGTTGTCCGCGGTCGTGAGCCGGGTAAGTTCCTCGAAGCCATCGAAACCTGCATCGAAGCTGTAGATCGCGGTGATCCCGCTATGGCGAGCAGCTGCGACCTGGATGGCATCGGCGAGGGAGAGTCGATCGTAGGTGCGGAAAAGCTCCAGGCCATGATCCCAGACCGCCCGAGGCTCACGCGTGAGTTGGAAGTTCGCCCCCTCCTCAAGTCGTCGGAGCATCTCGCTGGCATGGTGGGCGCCCACGTCGCGATGGAGGCCGTTCATCGTTTCCACCAAGACCACATCAGGCACCACGAGGACAGGGAGTTCCCCATGATCAGCCCCCCGAACGATGGCCAACGCGTCCGCATGGCGGTTCACTTCCGAGCGGTTCCCCGCTGCGTAGAGCACCGTCGTATCGACCAGGGCCCTGCGAGCCACCCAACTCACTCCAGCCCGAAGCGATCGTGCTCGTCGACGACATCTACAGGCTCCTCCGAGCGACCCGGTTCGAAATCGTCGAACACGCCGGTCCGCCGCCTGACGATGGTCACCTCCAGCTCCCCGCTGACGATCCGCCAGCGGAGGACATCCCCATCCTCGATATCAAGCGCCTTGCGGACGTTGGCGGGGATCGATGCTTGGTTGCCCGACACCCGGCCTTCTCCAGCGGTCTTGACTTCACCCATCGTAGAAGGATGCGTGCAGCGCCTACATAAGCTTAGTGCAGTGTCACACTAACGCCGCCAGGATCTCCCCATCGTACGTCCACGCTTCAGCGCCGAGGGCCTGCGCGGTCTGGACCACCACCGCACCAGCCAGGCTCAGCGTGCCCTCGGCGCGCTCGAAGAGGCGGACCACCCCGGCCGTGGGGACCTGGTCGGCGATGGAGACGTGGGGCTTGCCAACCAACGCGCGAAGCGCGCTCTTCGCGCTGTCCCAGCCGAACCGGTACTCTAGCAGGTTCACCGTCTCGACCACGATCTCGGACGGGACCTCCACGGGCTCGGGATCGGCCAGTTGCCCTCGGGCGTGATCGTGGTGCTTGTCGTCCCCGTCGAAGAGCGCGTAGAGGGCACTCGTGTGCGCGATCCGTACCATGGGTCACGCCTCCTCGTCCCCATCGTCGATGTCGTCACGTGCCTCGCGGGGCAACCCGAGCACGCCCATGAGCCCCTCTGCCAGGTAGGCGTCGTGGCGCTCGGAGACGTCGTCCAGGCCGCTGTGGAACGTCGGGAGATCGGCGAGATCGATGCGAGTGGTCGCCGGTTCGATGCGGACCAGTACCTCCTGGCCGGGGTGAAGATCCCGGGCCTCGAGGTCGTCCTTGCGGATGCGGATCCCGAACGAGTTGCCCCACCGCAGGATCTTGCCCTCGACGACGACATCCGCCATGGATAATGGTAGGATTATACACCTATATAGGGTTACCCTGAAATACCACCCGCCAGTTGTCGGGCGGCAAGGTGTCCGGCGTGTCCTTCGACCTTGCATCCGTTCTTCCTGACTACCAGGACAGCGAGTTGACCATCGCGACCGCGTGTTCGCACACGTCGCTCCAGATCTTCGACGGAGCCAGGCGCGAAGGGCTCAAGACCATCGGGCTCGCCGTGGGCGAGGAGCCCAGGCATTACGACGCCTTCCCGCGTGCCAAGCCTGACGAGTTCCTGGTGGCCGACTCGTGGCCCGAGATCGCTGACCTGGCCGACGAGCTCATCGCCCGCAACGCCGTCATCGTGCCCCACGGCAGTTTCGTGGAGTACATGGGCGCGGACCGCTACGCGAACATGCCGGTCCCCATGTACGGCAACCGGCACGTGCTCGACTGGGAGTCCAACCGCAACAAGGAGCGCACCTGGCTCACCGAAGCCGGCCTGCGCGTGCCCCCGGTGCTCGACGACCCTCGCGACATCGTGCGCCCGGTCATCGTCAAGTACCACGGCGCCAAGGGCGGCAGCGGGTTCTTCATCGCCACCAGCTACCCCGAGTTCCTGCAGAAGATCGAGGACCACGTGGAGCCCGAGGACATCCACATCCAGGAGTTCACCCTCGGCACCCGCTACTACATGCACTACTTCTACTCGCCGCTCACCTCCGAGGGCTACGCGGTGCGCGACGGCAACCTCCAGATGCTCTCGGTGGACCGACGCGACGAGACCACCATCGACGAGGCCCACCGGCTCGGCTCGATCCGCGAGCTCGAGCACATGGGCGTGCGCCCGAGCTTCGTGGTCACCGGCAACATGCCCATGGTGCTGCGCGAGAGCCTGCTCCCCAAGGTGATGACCATGGGGGCGGATGTGGTCAACTACGCCTACGAGCACTTCGGTGGCCTCTGGGGCCCCTTCTGCCTGGAGACCGTGATCACCGACGACCTGGAGTTCACCGTCTTCGAGATCAGCGCGCGCATCGTGGCCGGCACGAACCCGTTCATCACGAGCTCCCCCTACGGCGACTACGTCCAACCGGGGCTCTCCACAGGCCAGCGCATCGCCCAGGAGGTCAAGCTCGCCCAGAAGAACGGCGAGCTGGGGACGATCCTCAGCTGACGCTCCGTTGGCTCTCTGGTGACTCTCCGCTGAACCTCCGTTGTGATCCCCATCGACCGGGGTGAAGCGCAGAGGCCTGCTGAACACGCCAGCCACAAAGGCTAAATGCTCGCTTGTGGGCTCAAGACCGATGCGCATCCACGTCCTGGCCCTGGTCCTGCTCACACCAGCGCTACTCGGCTGTCTAGGGGGAGACGACGACGCAGGCGGTGAGAGCCTCCAGAAGGCCCGCGCCAGTGTTACGGCCTCGCTCGGCGGCATCGAGGGCACCGTCACCGATGGCGCCATCCAGCCCATCGAGGCCGCCACCGTCACCCTGCTGGGCGTCAACCGGATCACAGAGACCGAGTCCGATGGCTCGTTCGCGTTCAGCGAGGTCGAACCCGGCACCTACACCATCAGCTTCGAGCTCGACGGCTTCGTCCCCACCACCAAGGACACCGAGGTCAAGGCAGGCCGCATCGCCTTCGTCGATGTGATCCTCGCCCAGCGGTTCACCGAGGAACCCTTCACCCAGGAGCTCGAGCTCGCCGGCTTCTTCGAATGCGGGTTCGCCGCAGGGGTCCACATCCCGCCACCGGCCAACATCTCCAGCGGCATCATCTCCTACCCCGTGTGCGGGGACGTCAACGACCGGGCGAACAACGCGACCAACGACCGCTTCGAGCACTTCTTCGAGCTCGAGGCCCCGGTCCACACGGTCATCATCGAGACCCACTGGCAACCGGGCACCGGGGGCTTCTCTGATCAGCTCTGGGTGGACATGGTCCCACAGGGCTTCCACTGCGGAAGCATCAGCACGTGCAACTGGAGCTTCATCGACCACTGGGGCCCCAACCCCCTGACCGGCCGGATCGATCAAGCCAAGTTCCAGGAGGTCCAGGACTTCTTCATCGAGCAGTGCGAGGACGGCGAGGACGAGTGGTGCGGCTACTCCTTCTTCGACGAGGGATGGCCGCTGTGGCTGCGGGTCTACCCCCGCTGGGAGTGCCAACCCGCAGGCCTCCAGACGTGCGTGCTCCTCCAGCAGGACTTCACGCACCTGGTCACGGCGTTCTACAACGCGCCTGCCCCTGAAGGGTACTCGATCACCGGCTGACCCGGGACGGACCCAGATCACGAAGACCACCGAGGGTCCACCAAGGGCACGAAGGCCCATAGAGAGGCATCCCGGAAGATGAGCCGGATAGCTGCCACTCACCCGCGAGCCGGGGGTGGTCCCGGTCGGTCCCCTCCATCTTCGTGTTCTTCGTGCCTCCCTCGTGTTCTTCGTGTTCCAGGTTGGTCGTTGCCGAAGCGTCAGCCCTTTCCCCCCAGGCCTCCTTGACCCCTTGTGCCCCCGGCGCTTGAGGACCCGCTGCGCATCGGGCCCGTGCAGGCCCGCAACCGGCTCTACCGAGCCCCGGTGCTCGAGGTCGCCGGCAACGGACCCGATGCGCCTGACATCCTCCAACGCGAGCTGGTCCCCTCGGCCGAGAGCGGAGCGGGGCTCATCTTCCAGGGGGCCTGCCTGGTCACCGCCGAGGGCGGACGCACCGCCCCGGGCCTGACCCGCGTCAACGACGACGAGTTCGTCCGGACCCTGGCACCGATGGTCTCCGCGATCCAGGAGACCGGCGCCAAGCTCTTCTGCCAGATCGGCCACGGTGCGCTGCAGTGCATGGAGCTCTGGCACGCCGCCTACCGAGAGGACCACCAGGACCTGACCACGTGGGCGGTGAGCGAGCCTCCTCTCTGGTTCAAGGCCCTCTGGAAGAGCCCGGTGCTCTTCGAGCCCAACCTGCACGTGATGGGCGAGGACGACCTGGAGGCCCTGGCCGAGGCCTTCGGGCGCGCGGCCGGCAGGCTCCACCGCGCCGGCTACGACGGCATCCACTTGGCCGGGGCCAACGCCAGCATCTTCCAGCAGCTCTGGAGCCCGGTGTTCAACAAGCGCAAGGACAGCTTCGGCGGCCGGAGCCTGGCGGACCGGGCCCGGTTCATGGAGCGCGTGGTCGAGGAGATCCGAGCCCACACCACGCCTGACTACCCCATCACGACCAAGGTGCCCGCCGAGACCGAGGCGCCTGGCTTCGTGTTCAACGCGCTCTCCATCGAGGACGGTGTCCAGATCTGCCGCCTGTGCGAGCAGATGGGGATCGATGCCGTGGTGCCCGTGCGCGTGGGCGTGACCCGGGACCAGTCCGTGGCCCGAGGCCACTTCCCCCGCATCGGCTGGGAGGACGAGCGCTGGCAAGACGGCTACGACGAGGCGTTCGGATCCTGGTGGCGCCGGCGCTTGATCGAGAACCTCAACCGAGCCGCAGCCAAGCAGATCCCCTTCGAGCCTGGTTGGAACGCCGCCTTCGCACGCAGCGCGAAGCAAGCTGTGGACATCCCCGTGCTCCTGGAGGGCGGCATCCGCTCCCGAGAACAGATCGACACCCTGCTCGACGAGGGCGCCTGCGACGCTCTTGGCATGGCGCGGCCCTTCTACGCCGAGCCCCAGTTGCCTGCCCGCCTGCTCGGCGAGCCGAAGGCCGAGGCGCTCTGCCAGAACTGCAACAACTGCACCGTGCCCCAGGTCACCGGCGCGCCAGGTGTGTGCCGGACACCGGACGTCTTGGCCAAGCGCGGGGAGTACCAGCGCCAGGGACGCTACCGTTAACCACAAAGTCACAACGTACACAACGACGACGGCGGATCGAAGGTCTGTGAACCCGTGATCCTCCCACACCGGCCGTTCGGTGTGGTTCCGTTGTGTCCGTTGTGCCGTTGTGGTGAACGGGTCACGGCAACCGCGAGCGCTTCACGACCTCACCCGGCCGGACCAGCTCCCCTGG
>CAYNEI010000054.1:0-15701 GCA_964396185.1 uncultured Thermoplasmatales archaeon | reverse complement strand
TTGCACTTCTTCGGCTGGCAACGATCCCGATCCAAGACGGCGATGCGCACGGTGGCCGAACGTAGCGAGGCCTCGACTTAAAGGCTTGCAAGGGTCTCTGGGCCCCTGGCACCCACGTCCCCTCCCACCCTAGCCACTGCGGGCCCCTCCCCCGTTCCCGCAACCCGCTTGACCTGGCGCTCCCAGAACCCCGCGCATGCGAGCCTGGACCCTGCTGTTGATCGCGCTGGTCGTGGTCAGCGGCACCTCGGCGCTCCAGCCTCCTGATGCCACGAGCCCACCAGCGGCCGAGAAGGTCCCTGAAGGCCCATCAGGCTCGCTGCTGCTTGCCTCGACCGCCAGCCCCAACGCTTCCACGAGCGGTGCCTTCGATCCCGAGGGCCCCTGGCACATCGGGGACACGGACATCCACGCCAGCGCCGGTGGCCATGAGCTCACCGTCTCGGGCCCGCTCGTGGTGGTCTCAGAGCAGGGCGTGGTCGACGGGGTGCTGGTGCGCGCACCCTCAGGCACCGTGCTGGCGCGGATCCTGTGCGAGCAGGGCGCGTGCACGGTGAGCTGGCCTGACGGGGAGCAGACGGTCCCGGGTGCGACCATCGTGGTGGACGGGCCCTGGCGCCACGGCCGAGCCACCGGGGCGCGTCTCTTGGCAGCAGACGGGGCCCTGGCTGTCCAGGTCTCGCTGTTCGGTGATACGGGCGCACGCCTCGCCGGGGACACGGCGCCGTTCCCGGTGAGCCTCACCCCTGGCCTGGTGCTCGAGGGCGACACGCGCGACCCCGACCGCGTGGCCCTTAGAGCCCCGGACGGCCCCGTGGTGCTCGATGTCCGTCCCGGAGGCTCCAGCCTGGCGGCCATCCAGCTCATCGACCGCGCCCTCGTCGTGGACCAGCTGAGCGCACGGCTCTTCGGGGATCCCTTCTCGGACGAGACCGTGACCCTCGAGCTCGTGGTGGAGGG
Source organism: uncultured Thermoplasmatales archaeon (assembly GCA_964396185.1). Taxonomy (GTDB): domain Archaea; phylum Thermoplasmatota; class SW-10-69-26; order SW-10-69-26; family SW-10-69-26; genus CAYNEI01. The sequence continues at coordinate 14,741 of CAYNEI010000054.1, read as the reverse complement.
ACAAGCTAGGCGCTACGAGTTGGACCCTACGCTTGCTGGCGCCTTCGGTGCGGCCAGCGAGGCCGGCTCGGACCACGTGGTGCTGGCCTCGCCGACGCGGCTTGGGGAGGCCAGCCTCGAGCTCACCGCCGGCCCAGCCACGCTGACCCACGAGGACGGCTCCCTCTCGCCTCGCTACCCTCTCTTGGCCCGGCTCGCGGTGGCCAACGGGTCGGGGTACGAGCGGGCCTGGCTCGTGGTCGACGGCCAGCAGCGCGTCGCGTTCACCCTCTCCGGCATGGACGGCGAGCAGCGCGTCTTCCACGGCGAGCTGGCCCAGGGGCTGCTGCCGCTTCGTCACGGGGCGGTGGTGGAGCTCTCCACCCAGCTCGAGCGCGATCTGGCCCCGGGCCTCGTGCAGTCCCAAGGGACAGACGTCTTGCGCGTGAGCTTGGACCTCGTCGGCCCGGCCCCACCGGGCCAGCCAACAGCGGATCGGCCTGGGAGGCTGGCCTGGCAGCCCATGGGAGAGGCTGGCTGGTACGAGGCACAAGCCCGGCCAGCAGGTCAGGGGGACTGGCGCGCGATCCCGGTCAACGGCACGAGCGCACAGGCTCCCAGCGAGCCGGCAGGCCCGTGGGAGGGCCGGGTGCGCGGCGTGGACGAGCAAGGCAACCCGGGCGAGTGGTCCGAGGTGATCACGTGGACCAGCACCGGCGGCGGCGAGCCAGCGGCAAGCCCGCAACTTGATCTTCAGTGGCCTCTGCCAGGGAGCCGGCTGCAGGGGACCGTCGAGCTGAGTTGGACCCCAAGCGAGAGCGTGGCCCTGGTCACGGTGTCGGTCAGCCGGGATGGAGGAGCTTCCTGGACGGAGGTGGGCAGCTCGAGCCAGCCGCCACTGGCCTGGGACACCCGCAGCCTCCCGGATGGCCTCTACTTGCTCCGCGTGAACGCACAGGGCCCAGGTGGGTCGGCCACCCGGCTCGTCGAGGACGTGTCCATCGACAACCTGGCCCCCGTGGCGCCAGGCGACCAGCCCCCGGGCCCCTTCGACGGCGGCGGCGCCCCGACGCCAGACGGAGATCCGACCACGTCGTTCCCGCTCCCCATGGCGGCAGCCTCGTTGCTCCTGCTGCTCGGCCTCTCCGGCGCCGTGGTCGGTGTGCATCGGCGCAAGGGAAAGGATTAGTAGTCCGCCCTGGGTCCTGGCGGCGAGATGGCAGAGCCAGCCGACGCGCAGGTTGCCAACGACGAGGCTGCGCCGCCGGAGATCGGTGGCGGGGACGTGCGCTCGGCGGTCATCATGGGAGTCATCTTCGTCGGCACGATCCTGCTCGCCATGCTGTTGGCCGAGGCCCTGCACACCGAGATCCCCCCGGCCTTCGAGAACCCGGACGACCCGACCAACCCGCTGCTCTACCTCGTGCTCGTCATCGTGTTCACGTTCGCGATCCTGCTCGTGGCCAAGCTCGGTCTCCAGAAGATCATCCAGTACGTCATCCTGGGAGCGGTCTTCCTCACGTTGGCCTACGTCTACCAGCCCATGCTCGTGCAGATCCCCGGCGTCTCCTTCACCGCCAGCCTGGGGGCCAGCCTGGTCGGCAGCGGCGTGCTCGTCGGCTTGCTCTACTACTACCCTGAATGGTACGTGGTGGACCTGGCTGGGATCGCCACGGCGGCGGCCGCCACGGGCCTGTTCGGGTTCAGCTTCGGCATCGTGCCCGCTCTGGTCCTGCTCGTCGCCTTCGCGGTCTACGACTTCATCGCCGTCTACCGAACCAAGCACATGATCGACCTGGCCGACCAGGTCATGGACCTGCGTCTGCCGGTCATGCTCGTCATCCCGAAGGTCCGCGGCTACAGCTTCCTGGAAGGCGCACGGTTCAAGGATCCGGACCGCATCGACGAGCCTCCCTGGCGGGTCGCTCCCGAGCCAAGCGAGGACGACGGGAGCCGCGACGCCCTGTTCATGGGTTTGGGCGACATCGTGATCCCAGGCGTGCTCGTGGTCTCCTCGCTGATCTTCCTGCGCGACCAGACCGCCACGGTCGAGCAGGCCGCCGGGCTCGCACCGGAGCTCTTCGTTGCGCTCTCCACGCTGGTGGGCGCGACGCTCGGCTTCGGCGTGCTCATGTGGGCCGTTCTCAAGGGCAAACCACACGCAGGGCTCCCTGCGCTAAACGGCGGCGCGCTCATCGGCTTCCTGGCCCCGCTCTTGGCCTACTACGGGACCAGCCCGCTGATCCCGCAGTTCTGAGCAAGCCTGCAGAGCAGGGCGCCCAGCCAAGCAGGATACCTTCAAGTAGACCCATCCGTTACCGCGGCCAACCCCAACGTACCTGGAGGTCCTAGCCCATGGTGAACCCCTACGAGATGGCTCAGGAGCAGCTTGCCAACGCGTCCGAGATCCTGGAGCTCGATGAGTCGACCCGGAACTTCCTCTCATCCCACAAGACCATCCTACACGTGAACGTGCCCGTGCGCATGGACGACGGCATCGTCCGGACGTTCGAGGGGTTCCGCATCCAGCACAACGACGCCCGCGGGCCGTTCAAGGGCGGCATCCGGTACCACCCGCAAGTGAGCATGGACGAGGTCAAGGCGCTCTCCATGTGGATGACCTGGAAGTGCGCTGTCATCGACATCCCGTTCGGTGGTGCCAAGGGCGGGATCATCTGCAACCCGAAGGAGATGAGCCCGAGGGAGAAGGAGAAGCTCACGCGGCGCTTCACGCACTCCATCGCGCCCATCATCGGGCCGGACAAGGACATCCCCGCCCCCGACGTCTACACGGGGCCCCAGGAGATGGCCTGGATCATGGACACCTACTCCCAGCTCACCAACCAGCGCACCCTCGGCGTGGTCACGGGCAAACCGGTCGAGGTGGGCGGCTCGTTGGGCCGCTCCACCGCCACGGCGCGGGGCTGCATCTTCGCTGCCCGCGAGGCTCTCAAGGTCAAGGGCATCGACCCGGGCGAGGCCACCGTGGCCGTGCAGGGCTACGGGAACGCGGGCTCGTGGTCGGCTCGGCTGGCCGAGGAGATCCTCGGCGCCAAGGTCGTCGCGGTCAGCGACTCCAGCGGCGGCATCTACGACGAGGCCGGCCTCCACGCAGCTGCGGTCAGCGAGCACAAGGAGAAGACCGGCAGCGTCGTCGGGTTCGGGGACGCCAAGAAGATCACGAACGAGGAGCTGCTCGAGCTCGACGTGGATCTGCTCATCCCAGCCGCGCTTGAGGACCAGATCAACGAGGACAACGCCGACCGGATCCAAGCCAAGATCATCTGCGAGGCGGCCAACGGGCCCACGACACCAGCAGCCGACGAGGTGCTCTTCGAGAAGGGCATCCTGGTCATCCCGGACATCCTGGCCAACGCCGGCGGCGTCACGGTCAGCTACTTCGAGTGGCTCCAGGCCTCCAACGACTACCCATGGTCCGAGGCGGAGGTCAACACGCGGCTTGAGGAGAAGATCGTCACGGGCTTCAACGCGGTCCACCAGATCGCCGAGGAGAAGGAGATCGACCACCGAACCGCGGCCCTGGTGTTGGCCGTCGGCCGCGTCTCCAAGAGCCTGGACCTTCTCGGTGTTTGGCCCTGAGCGTCCGTCGACACCGTGACGCGGACGCTCAGTCGGTACGGCCGAACGGGCCGTACTCGCAGGAAGCCGTGCGATCCTCATCGGCTTCCTGCGCGCCCCGAGCCGCGCGGCCCAACGGAGCGCGGCTCGGGTAGCGCTGAGGACTCGATCGCCGCGTTTACCGTGCGGCGGTCGAGTTCGAGTCGGAGAAGGCCTCAGCGGTCCGCCGCGACCGCGCCATCTGCACCGGTCGCGGCGGTAGGACCGACGCTGGATGGATGCAAGCGGGCTGCAACTCGCTTGAAGTTCCATCCTCGCGTTCCACCGCGGCCCGCCAGGGTCGTGGACCCCTTTCCCACCCTTGAACGGCACAACTGCCCCAACGTTGCAGTGGGTGGGAATGCCTTTTAGAGGGTGTGCCTGGTGGCCCGCTGTGCTCCCCAGGCGCCTGCTCGAGCTCGTCGGCGCGCGTGCGAGCCAGCCGGGCTCGCAGGCGGGCCGGTTGGCCCGCGCCACCACCACCGTCGAGCCGTGCGAGCCTGAGGTCTTCCTGCGCCGCGCGCCTGGGGTCCCGCGGGTGTTCTGGGAGCTCGGTGAGGCGTGGTCTGCTGGCGTGGGCGCTGCCGCGACCATCGCGCTGCGAGCCCCGATCCAGCGCCAAGGCGAGACCAAGAGCGCCAACGGCGTCAACGGCCACGGCGGCCTCAACGGCGATGCTGGCGCGCCACCCACGCGCTTGGAACACGCCAGCGAGCGGACCGCGGTCCTGCGCGCGAAAGCAGACGCGCTGCTCGCCTCCATCGCCTCCGACGAGCAGGGGCCGCCGCCGCGCCTCTACGGTGGCCTGGCCTTCCACCCGGAGCACGAGGCCACCGGGGCCTGGCAGGCCTTCCCGACCGCGCGCTTCCAGCTCCCGGCCCTCGAGCTCACCGCCACGCCGGAGGCCACCCGGCTCAGCGCCACGGTCCGCATCCCCTCCGGCGAGAGCCGGCGCGCCGGCCAGGGCTTAGCCGAGCAGGCCCTGGACCAAGCCCTCCAAGTCATCGCCCAGCCCCCACCCAAGGGGCCAAGCGAGCACGCGATCCCCACGCTTGCGGGCACCAGCCCCCGGCGAGCCTGGGACGAGGCGGTCGGCGAGGTGCTCGCGCGCATCGAGAAGGGCCAGCTCGCCAAGGCCGTGCTCGCCCGCACCCTCGACCTGGACGCCCCATCCCCGCCTGATCCCACCGTGCTGCTCGGCAACCTCCGCCGCGAGAACCCGGGGACCACGGTCCACCTCTTCGAGCCCGAACCAGGCGCTGTCCTGGTCGGCGCCTCCCCGGAGCTCATCGGCACGGTGCGTGGCGAGGTCTTCGAGGGCCAAGCCGTCGCCGGCAGCGTGCCCCGGGGCACAAGCGAGGCCGAGGACCAGCGCCTGGCAAGGCACCTGGCCAGCAACGCCAAGGACCGCGCCGAGCACCAGCTCGTCGTGGACGACATGCGCAAGCGCCTCCGGGCCATCAGCGCCCATGTCGAGGTGGGGCGCGAGACCGCCGTGCTCCGGCTCAACCGCGTCCAGCACCTTGAGCGATCCATCTATGCGCGCCTCAAGCCGGGCCAGCACATCCTCGACGTGGTCGAGCAGCTCCACCCCACGCCAGCCGTGTGCGGCACCCCCACCCAGCCAGCCAGACAGCTGCTCTCGCGCCTGGAGCCCTTCGAGCGAGGCTGGTACGCCGGGCCCGTGGGCTGGTTCGATGCCCGCGGCGACGGGGCCTTCGCCCCCAGCCTGCGCTGTGCTCTGCTCACGGGCCAGCGGTGGCGGCTCTTCGCGGGGGCTGGCCTGGTCGACGGCTCCCAGGCCCAAGCCGAGTGGGATGAGACCCGGCTCAAGCTCGAACCCGTGGCCCGGGCCCTGGGTGTGCCAGAGGTGCCCTGATGCCCTGGGCCAACCGCAACGAGCTCTGGGCCACCGCGCTCATCGACGAGCTCGCCCGCTGCGCCGTGGCGCACATCACCCTGTCCCCTGGCTCGCGCTCGACCCCGCTCGTGCTGGCCGCCCACGACCACCCGTCCATCACACTCCACACCCTCATCGACGAGCGCTCGGCTTCCTTCATGGCCTTGGGCATCGGCAAGGCCACGGGGGCACCGGCGGGCGTGATCACCACCAGCGGCACGGCCGCGGTCAACCTCCACCCCGCCATCGTGGAGGCCCACCAGGCACATGTGCCGCTCATCGCCCTCACTGCGGACCGGCCCCCCCGCTTGCGGGGCCAGGATGCCAACCAGGCCATCGACCAGGTCAAGCTCTTCGGGGACCACGTGCGCGCCTTCCACGAGCTCAGCCCACCCACCATCACGGACCCCGCGCTGCGCCACTTGCGCGCGCTGGCCTGCCGGGCCGTGGCCGAGGCCACCGGCCACCCCCCGGGGCCAGTTCACCTCAACCTCCCCTTCGACAAGCCCCTGGAACCCACCCCCGTGCCAGGCGACATCCCAGACGGCTTCGCCCAAGCCCACCCCCTGGCCGCCCACGGCCGCCCAGGGGCCACCCCGTTCACCCGCATCCAGCACCCCACCCCACGCATGGACCCAGCCAGCCTGGACACCCTGGCTGACCAGCTCGAAGCCCACGCGCGCGGCGTGATCGTGGCCGGGCCCACCCTGGACCCCCAGGCCACCGGGCCGGCAGCCATCCAGCTCGCCCAGACCACGGGCTACCCACTCATCGCCGACCCGCTCAGCGGAGCCCGGTTCACCCCCGGTGCAACGGACCACGCCCTGGCGCATGCTGACCTCTGGCTCTCCGATCCAGCCACCATCCAGGCCCTGGCCCCGGACATGGTCCTCCGGGTGGGCCGCTCGCCAACAAGCAAGCACGTCTCCCACACCCTCCAAGCCTGGCAGGACGTTCCCACCGTGGTGCTGGCCGAACCGGGCCGCCATCCGGACCACCTGGCCACCGCGTCCACCGTCCACGCCTGTGATCTGGCTCACGCGCTCACTGGGCTGGCCAGCCGCTTGGACCGGCTCGCTGATCCAGCCTGGGAAGCTGGGTGGCGCGCCCGTGATCAGCGCGCTGGCGAGCTCATCGAGGAAGAGCTCACCCGCCACCCCTTCGAGGCCACCGTCCTGCGCGCCGTGGTCGACCGGCTGCCCAGCGACCGGGCGCTCTTCGTGTCGAACAGCATGCCCATCCGGGACCTGGACGCCTTCGCGCCCGCCCGCGACGAGGCGATCCACGTGCTGGCCAACCGGGGCGCCAGCGGCATCGACGGCATCGTGAGCACGGCAGCCGGCATCGCAGCGGCCCACGGACCCACCGTGGCCGTCGTCGGTGATCTGGCCATGCTCCACGACAACAACGGCCTGCAAGCCATCCGCGAGGAGGGCCTGCCGCTCGTGCTGGTGGCCATCCAGAACGACGGTGGCGCCATCTTCCACCAGCTACCCATCCGGGACCACGAGCCCGCCTTCACCCCCCACTTCGCCACCCCCCACGGCCGGGACCTGGCCACCCTGGCTGAGCTCCACAGCATCCCGTTCACGCGAACGAAGGGCCCGGGCGCCTTCGCCCAGGCCTTCCAGGACGCCCTCGACGACGAGGGCCCCATCATCCTCGAGGTGCCCAGCGACCGGGAGGAGAACCGCCAGCGTCACGCGGAGCTCACCGCCCAGGTCCAAGCGGCCACCCGAGACAGCGACACCCAAGGAGGACCCAGATGACCGCGGATCACGTCCAGCGACAACTCAAGGAGAGCGACGCCGAATGGGAAGAGGTCCAGGCCTACGAGGACATCACGTACCACAAGGCCGGGGGGATCGCGCGCATCGCGTTCAACCGGCCCGAGGTGCGCAACGCCTTCCGGCCGGACACCCTCTTCGAGATGCAGGAAGCCATGGACGATGCCCACGAAGACAGCTCCATCGGCTGCGTGCTCTTGACCGGCAACGGGCCCAGCCCCACCGACGGCGTGCACGCGTTCTGCGCCGGCGGTGACCAGAAGGCCCGCGGCGAGAGCGGGTATGTGGGCAGCGACGGAGCACCCCGGCTCAACGTGCTCAAACTCCAGCGCACCATGCGCGAGATGCCCAAGCCCGTCATCGCGCTCGTGCCCGACTACGCCATCGGCGGCGGTCATGTGCTCCACATCGTCTGCGATCTGACCCTGGCCGCCGAGGGTGCACGCTTCGGCCAGACCGGCCCCATCGTGGGCAGCTTCGATGCCGGCTACGGCTCGGCCAGCCTGGCTCGCCAGATCGGCCAGAAGCGCGCCCGGGAGATCTGGTTCCTATGCCGCCAGTACACCGCCGAGCAAGCCCACGAGATGGGCATGGTCAACCACGTCGTGCCCCGCGACGAGCTCGAGCAGGAGGGTGTGAACTGGGCCCGCGAGATCCTCACCAAGAGCCCGACCGCCATCGCGGCGTGCAAGGCCGCCATGAACGCGGACCTGGACGGCCAGACCGGCCTCCAGGTGCTCGCCGGCCAGATGACCCGGCTCTTCTACCAGACCGAGGAGGGCCAAGAGGGTCGCAACGCCTTCAACGAGGGCCGGGAGCCCGAGTTCAAGAAGTACCCCTGGCTGCGGTGACGATGGGTTCAAGGTGACCCCCGGCCATCCAGCCCCGATGGAGGCCACCCCCCGGGACCACGCGCAGCGCTCGGTCCTCCTGGTGGCCTGTCTCCTGTTGGCCTCAGCAGGCCTGCTCGGCGTCGCATCAGCCACCCATCCAGGCCCTCCACCCGTCGTCGACCGAGCCGAGGGCAGCGAGGCCATCGCCGTGGCCTGGCACATCCAGGTCGACGAGGGAGCCCGGTTCGGTGTACGCGCCTACGCAGAGGGGGCCGGCAACCGCACCGCCGCCTACGCCTGGACGGCCCATCTCGCCCCAGCCGAGAGCCCCGACGAGCCGTTCTGGGCAGCCGCTCGCACGGTGGCCTTCTCCTCCACGCAGACCGAGGTCCACCACCAAGGCACCCTCCCCTCGGACGGCTCGCTCGTGGTCCACCCGCGAAGCCCGGTCCACGTGCCGTTCCTGACCAGCCCCGAGGGCTTGGGCATCTCGACGTGGTGGGTGGCCCAAGAGCCAGGGGAGTGGATCTACACCGTGCTGGGGGATGCAGAAGGCTGGTGGCACGGGGAGTTCGACGTGCTGGGCGAGGATGGGGTCGAGATCCTGGCCAAGTCCACGGGCTCGGCAGCGCTCGTGACCGAGGGCGCCTTCGCCTCGGACGACCGAACGGTGGTGGATGGGCCGTTCAACTCGCTGCGCTACCGCGAGATCGACTCGGGCGAGCGCGAGGTCCAAGCCGATGACCCCCTGTGGGCTCAGTACGTGGTGGTCGGAGATGCCCACGACGATGGCCTCGAGATCGGCTTCACGGGCCCCGCCGTCCAAGGCCATGAGGCGCGGGAGTACCATCTCTGGGGAGAGGGCGCCGGAGCGTACGCGTTCACCCTCGATTGGCCCGCCGTCGCCTCCAGCGAACAGCCTTGCCTGGCCGAGCAGGCGATCCGAGCGACCACGGGGGTCAGCGTCCCGTACCAGACGTGCGCGGACTGGACCGTCGTGCTGTTGACCGCGGCGATCGCGTCACCGGTCGGGACAGACGGTACCCCTGCTGCGTCCTGACTGCAGTCACCCCAGGCCCGACCCGAGATCCTCTTCGAGGTCCTCAGCGTCGTAGGAGATGGGGATGTCGCGGCTGGCCAGCTCCGAGAGCACTTCGCGCTCCGTGGGAAGCCCTTTTGACCCCTCCTGCCATGGGCGCGCCACCCTGCATGACCGAGACCCCTACCGCGCCTGCCACGCGCTTCGGCGTGCTCGTCCACGCTGCCCGGCCTCGCACGCTGCCCGCGGCAGCAGCACCAGTGCTCGTGGGCACTGCGCTGGCCTGGTCGGCAGGCGTCTTCTCCCTCTGGCCGGCCCTGGTGGCGTTGACCTGCGCGCTGCTCCTCCAGGTCGGCACGAACTTCGCCAACGACTACTTCGACTTCGTCAAGGGCGCCGACAACGACGACCGCGCCGGCGAGCTGCGCGTCACCCAGGCCGGTCTCGTGAGCCCGAGCGAGGTGAAGGCCTGGATGGTCACCACCTTCGCGCTGGCCGTGGCGCTGGGCGCGAGCTTGGTGTGGATCGGCGGCTGGCCCATCTTGGTCATCGGTGTGGCCTCCGTGGCTGCCGGCGTGCTCTACACGGGTGGGCCCTGGCCCTTCGGCTACCACGGCTTGGGTGATCTGTTCGTCCTCGTGTTCTTCGGCTTGGTGGCCGTAGCCGGCACCTACTACGTGCAAGCCCTCGAGTGGTCGCTGGGCACGCTCGTGGCAGGAGCAGGCATCGGGGCGCTCACCACGAACATCCTCGTGGTCAACAACCTGCGCGACATCCCCACGGACACGGCTGCCGGCAAGCGCACCCTGGCCGTCCTGCTCGGCGTGCGGGGCACCCAGGCCGAGTACGTGGGCCTGCTCACCCTGGCCATGGCTGCGCCGATCGTGGGCGTCGTGTGGTTCGCATGGAGCCCGTGGGCGCTCGTGGCCCTGCTCGCCGGCGTGGTGGCCCTCGGCCCGATGCGGTCCGTGCTCACCTTCGAGACCCACGGCGAGCTGGACCCGGTGCTGGCCTCCACGGCCCGCGTGCTGGCCGTCTACGGCGTGCTGCTCTCCCTGGGGCTGGTGCTTTGAAGCTCGTGGACGGGGAGGTGGGCCGCTACGACTGCGAGCTCAGCCAGCCCTACGTCTCAGCCACCGCCGAGCACGCCTGGCGCAGCGGGCTCATCGTGCGCCTGGACGCCGACACGGGCGCCCGGGGCCTGGGCGAAGCCAGCCCCCTCTCGAACCGCACCGAGAACGAGCACCACGCCAGCCGCGTGCTCGTCTCCGGGCTCCAGAAGCTCAAGCAACGCGAACCGGACATCGCCACCGGGCTCGCCCAGCTCGACACCCTGCTCCCGGGCACCCGGCGCGCGCGCACGGCTCGCTTCGCGCTCAGCCTGGCGCTCATGGATCTGCTCGGCCAGCACCGCGATCAACCCCTGGCCACCCTCTTGGCCACCGAGTATCTGGACGGTCGCGCTCCGGCCAGCCAGGTTGCGGTCAACGCCACGATCCCAGACGGCACCCCGGAGCAGGCCGGCGAGCAGGCGAGCCAAGCGGTCCAAGCAGGCTTCCAGACGATCAAGCTCAAGGGCGGCCGGGACGACCAGCGAGACCTCGAACGCGTGGCCTCAGTCCGGAAGGCCGCGGGCCAGGGTGTACGCTTGCGCATCGACATCAACGGCGCGTGGCCGGATCTGGCCACCGCCACCGAGCACCTGGAGGCCATGGCCGCTTACGAGCTCGAGTACGTCGAGCAGCCCCTGCCACCGCGCGAGCTCGAGGCCATGGCCGCCCTACGCGCGCTGGACATCGCGCCGGTGGCTGCCGACGAGCCCGTGCTCACCCCCGCCACCGCCCAGGCCGTGGTGGAGGCCGAGGCCGCCGATGTGCTCGTGGTCAAGCCCATGGTCGTCGGCGGGCCCGACAAGGCCCTGGAGATCGCGCGCATCGCGGAGGCTCATGATGTGCCCGTGGTGGTGACCAGCACGATCGACAGTGCCATCGCGCGGGCCGGAGCGCTGCACACCGCTGCCGCCCTGGGCCCGCTCAAGCACGCCTGCGGGCTGGCCACCGGCCACCTCCTGCTCGACGAACCCGCCAGCTTCGACGAACGCATCGAGGGCGGAGCCATGAGCGTGCCCACAGCCCCCGGGCACGGCGCCTGGCTCACCCGGCCCCTTGTCCAGGACGTGCCAGGATGGCCGACGCGCTGACCCGCCAAGCCCAGGCCCGGCCCAAAGCCGTGGCCATCGAAGCCGGTGGCATCAAATGGAGTTACGAGGAGCTAGACGCCCATGCCACGACCCTGGCCCGCCACCTCGCCGACGCCGGGGCCCAGCCCGGCTCCACCGTGGCCGCGCTCGTGCCCAACGGCCCTCAAGTGGGCGCCGTGGTCCACGGTGTTCCCCGCACGGGCGCCGGCCTGGCTATGCTCCACCCTGGCTGGAGCGACCGGGAGCTCGTCAACGTGCTCGCACGCCTGCGGCCCCGCCTGGTGCTGTGCAACCAGGAAACCGAGACCCAGGCCAGCCGCGTGGTCCAGCAGGCCCCCATCGCCAGCCTGGACCACACCCAGGGCACGCGCGCGCTCACCCTTGAGCAGCTCCCTGCATCCGATGAACCGCTCCCCGGCGTGAGCGCCGGGTCCACCCACACCATCGTGGCCACCAGCGGCACCACCGGGCAGCCGAACCTGGCCCAGTTCACCGACCAAGGCCACCAAGCCCATGCCCAGGCCACCATGGACCACCTGGCCTTGAGCCCCGAGGATCGCTGGCTCTCGGTGCTCTCCCCCGCCCACATCGGGGGCCTGGCCCTCTGGCTGCGCGCGGCCGTGGTGGGCAGCACGGTCATCCCGCGCCCGCGCTTCGAGCCCGGCCCCGTCCTCCATGCCATCAAGCAGGCTCGCATCACGCACACGAGTCTCGTACCCGTGATGCTGGAGCGCCTGCTGGATGCCAGCGAAGGTGAGCAGGCACCTGGGAGCCTGGAGCTGGTGCTCCTGGGCGGTGCGGCCACGCCAGCGCCTCTGCTTGAGCGCGCCTTGGAGGCAGGCTGGCCGGTCGCGGTGACCTACGGCCAGACCGAGGCGGCCAGCCAGCTCGCCACTGCCCCGCCGGAGCTGACGCGCGCCAAGCCCGGCACGGCTGGCCCGGCACTGGCGGGGGTCGATTTGGCCATCAGCGACGAGGGCGAGATCCTGGCGCGCTCGCCGGCCCTCACCACCGGCTATCTCGGCGAAGCGAGCGCCCCCATCGATGAGGACGGCTGGCTGCACACCGGGGATCTGGGTCGTCTCGACGAAGCGGGCCACCTCTGGGTGACCGGCCGGCTCTCGCAACGCATCGTCACGGGAGGCGTGACCGTGGACCCGGTGGAGATCGAGGCCGTGCTGGCCGAGCACCCAGCGGTGCGCCAGGCCGCCGTGGTGGGCCTCCCGGATCCCGAGTGGGGCCAGCGCGTGGTGGCCGCGGTGGTGACCGAGCCGGCCGTGGCCGAGGCCGAGCTGACCCAGCACTGCCGGGAGCTGCTCTCGAAGGCCAAGCTGCCGCGGGGGTTCGTGTTCGTGGAGGCGTTGCCGCGGAACGCCAACGGGAAGGTGGATCGGGCGGCGGTTCGGGCGGTGTTCGATGGTTGAAGGGTATGCAAGAGATCAAGCAGGAACGTAGGTCAACCTGATCACATCCTCGCCGATCCGGTCATGAGTCATGAGACGGAGCGGCGGCCGGGGTCCGGCGAAATACGGTTTGCCGTGACCAAGCACGACGGGATGCAGATAGATGCGATACTCATCGATTAGGCCAAGTTCGGTGAGGCTGTGCGCCAGGTTCGGGCCAGCGACTTCGATCTCCCCATCGCGCTCGGTCTTCAGCTCGCGAATCGCGCCCTCGAGATCATTCTCAACGAGCTTGGCGTTGGGGCCGACGGACTTCAACGTGCGCGAGACGACCCATTTCGTCTGCTTCCGCCACGCCGCCGCGAAGGCGTGTTCCTCTGCATTCCATTCAGGATGATCGTCATCCCAGTAACGCATGATCTCATACATGTGACGACCGTAGATGCTTCCGACCTGCCCCTGAGCCTCCTCAATGAAGTGCCGGAAGAGCGTGAGGCTTGGCGCAAACGCCATGTGGTCGACGTAGCCGTCCAGAGACTGGTTCATGCCGAACACGAGCTTAGCCATATCAATTCCTTCTTGAGCAGTATATCCGCGCAGCCGCTTAGCCTCGTTGATGGATGACCGAGACCCTGCAGACTATGCAGCCTAACGCTAGACCTGACCCGCGCGCGACTGCATCAACGTTGCGCAGGTCGCGCGTTGGGTCGAGCGATTTGTAGGGTGGCTACTCGTCAAACATGTAGGTCTGAGATCGAGCGATTCCATCTAGGATGTCGTGAACCGCCCGACTAGCCTTCGCGTCCGAGATGATTTTCCGCTCCCTGTCGGTGAACGTCTTGATCGCTGCGCTGCGGAGGGTCCAGTAGCGCCACGCGAAGTGGGCAAGGTAGAGGCTGGCGGTGCTCCCGGCCAATCGGAACGCGTTAACCTTGCCAGCCGGATGCAGGTGGCCGCCTCCCTTATGATGGAGGCCCAAGGAGAACGGATGGACATTGTGAGAGAACATGGAGTAGAGGCCTCGCGCTACCTGGGGCTCGAGGACGGAGTAGTCGGTTGGCTCCGAGAGCCCGAACGGGTGCCGCCCGCGTAGGAGAGATCGCTTCTGCTTCCTGGTCAACCGGGTGAAGGCCGCGTTCTCCTCAAGCCTCTCGATCGACATTTGACGGAATCCATCTGCGAGGCCGCCGCTCGGGTTCGTCCCTAGCGCATCCTCGATCGCGCCGTGGCCGGTCGCGTGATTCAGCAAGAATAACTCCGTCCGCAACTCCGCATCGGCCTCGTCGATTCCTGTTTCCAATAGATACGCGGCGGCGTCATGTGCCTCGACGATGGCTCGAGCGAGCATGCAGATCCCCGCCACGTCTGCCGCAAGTCTGTCCTCGGCCAGCGTCAACATCGAGCGCCCGTGGTGCGTGACCTTGGAGAACAGTAGGCCACTGTGGTAGGCTCGGGGGCTCGTCGCAGCCACACCTCGTGCTCGATCGACGAACGCCTCGCAAACCTCGACGACATCTTCCAGGGACACCATCATGCCCACCCAACGGTTGAGCTAAGCCGCGCGCGGCCTCATAGTTTGCGCCAATGGTCGCGCGTCGGCTTGAGCGACCAGCGCGTATACGGCGATCTCACATGCTCAGCCACTCGGAAAGAGTCACCAACTGATCCTCGTATTCTGGCCGCGTGCTCTTCGCGCCGCCGATGAAGTCGAGCGACGCTCTTCTCGCTTCCGATGGGACGTCGTCAACCAGGTCCCGCGGCTGGGTGCCGACGGTGTTATGGAACACGAGATGGTAGACGTCGATGAAGTCCTTGGCTCGTTTGTCCGGCGCGTCCGAGAGGCTTCGGCGCATCGGCACGGTAGCCAGTTTGTCAGCCACCAACCAGCCCAGGGGCGGGATCAGCTGGGCGGGTGCATCCTCCTTCACGTTGGCTGCACCGTGGCGGCCGAACCGTGCCTTCCACGTGGGGTTCGAGGCGAC
>CAYNEI010000053.1:0-16288 GCA_964396185.1 uncultured Thermoplasmatales archaeon | reverse complement strand
TTCCAACAGCGACGCGAGAACAGCTAAGTATCTGTTTAGTCCATGGGAGGGGGTCGCATACCGCCTGGCTGGAGGGTTCCCTGGAGCCAGCCTCCCAGGGGTGACGGGAGGTCGAGGCACGTGGAGCAAGGTCAACCGAGGGAGAGGCGAGATGCGTGGCGAGCCGCAGGCCTGGTGATCCTGGCCTTGACCGCCGGGTTGTCTCTGACGGGGATCGTACCCGCCGAGCCAGGCCCGGCAGAGCTCGAGGTCCATGAAGCCGGCCACCATATCGTGACACACGTCTGGGTGGAGGACCGCAACGGTCCGGACCACACAGCGGTGGCGGCGGCCGTGGATGGCGACGGGGAGCTCGTCATGTACGCCTATGTCCAGTACGCCTGGCTCTACATCAGCGATGGCGTGGATGGCGACGGGGAGCCCGTGGAACGCCAGGTGGGACGGTTCTGGCTCGCGGACTGGAGCCGCCTCGACCTCACCTTCGATGGAGACACGTACACGCTCTTGGTCGATCAGATCCACGGGGTGACGGCCAGCACGCTCACCCCTGCAAATGAGGCGGCCTTGCTGGCCCACCCGGGCCAGGCGCTGCCGTCGGCCGACGCCCAGGCGCTTTTGAGCCGTACGCGCAGCGACCCGGGCGACGGCTCCGGCGAGGAGACCTTCGCCAGCGTGCCCGGCCCCACCTCGCCTTGGCAGCCTGTGGTGACCACCGGCGAGATCGAGTTCGAGCCGGATGCCACCGGGCACGAGGGCCGCGGCCACGCGATCATCTGGCCCAGCCGCGATGAGGGCGTCGCCTACCTTACCACGAGCCTCGGCGGCTACGGATCGCACTACGCGCTGGAGGTGTCCCTGATGATCGGCGCCCTGCTCCCACCCGCCGGCCAGGCTCTGCTGGCCGGTGTCCACGGTGAGCCTGATGCCCCGACGGTGGACTGGGCGCTGGTCATGGATCTCCCGCCCTTAGAGGACCTCGCCCTCTCCGACCCAACCCAGGACACTCGGGCGCTCTACTTCCAGACGGCCGACGGCGAACGAACGCACCTCGTCACGTGGCGGGGCCTGAGCTGGCACTGGGTCCGGGTGATCGTCGACGAGGATGCGGGCAGCCTCGAGGTGCTCTTCGACGGCGGATCCGTAGGGACGTTCCAAGGGCTCGATCTGGCCTCAAGCACGGCCGCCGCGGTGGGGGATGTTGACACCGCATATCCGGACCTGTCCGGAGGGGGTGTGCGGTTCGACGACGTCGCGGTGTACCCGGTTGACCATGAGGTGGTCGCATGATCCCATCGCCGAGGAAAGCGGCCCTGGCGGTGTTCCTGCTCTTGACCGGGCTTCCGCTCTCCCCGGCGGGCGCTGAGAGCGACGACGAACCGGCTGCGGGCTTCGGCAACCACGTCAAGATCCACTTCAGCGTGGGGTTCAGCTGGGCGCCCACCACCGTGCTCGCCATCGAGGACGACCAGGGCGCCCTCGTGATGCTGGCCTACGTCGACGAGAACAGGCTGTTCGCCACGGACGGCGCCAGCGACGGTACGGACCGCGCTCACGTGCAGGTGGGGGAAGACAACATCGGGTCGAGCTGGCACCGCCTGGATGTCGTCCTCCACGGCGAGACGTACACGCTGCATCTCGACCAGCTGCGAGCCGTCACGGCACGCACGTTCGTGGACACCACGCAGGGCACGCTGGTGCCCGACCCCCGCCCCCTGGGCCCAGGCTCCCAGGACGGCGAGGTGGGCTGGGAGCGCCCCCGCGTGGACCAGGGCGCCATGGCCCACGACACGACGTTCCCGCCACAGGCCGACGGCTGGGAGCTGGTGGGCAACGCCGAGAACACCGACCGGCGACCAGGAAGCGGGCATCTGAGCTCCGGCTACATGGAGATCGCCAACGAGCCGCTCTTCGACCTGGCCTACTTCCGGGCGCCCACCGCGGGCATGGCCGGCGTGTACAGCGCCGAGGCCTCCATCGCGCCACGAAGCAACCTCGCGCCTGGCATCCGCATGGCAGCACTGGCCGGGCTGGCAGGCGACGCTGAGGATCCGGAGGTCCAGTGGGCGGTCGAGACGGATCGGGCCCCGCTCTCAACCCAGGCCAACCGGTGGGCGCTCTTCTTCGTGGACGGTGAAGGCGCGCGCACGCTCGTTTCCCCCACGTGGTCCACGCCCGGCTGGCACACCGTCAAGGTCGAGGTGGATGAGATCACCGACCGGATCACCATCTCTGTGGACGACGCGCCCGCGCAGGTGTTCGAGGTGGATCTGGGCTCGAGCACGCACGTGGGCTTCGGCGATATCTACCCGGGGCTCACGCTCTTGGGTCGCGGGCTCAACCGGTACGATGACGTGGCGCTCTACGAGGAGGCCATGCCATGAACCGGACCACCACCCTGCTCATCACCCTGATCATGGCAGCCCTGCCCTTCACCACGGTCTTCGCGCTGTCTCACACCGCTGAGCCCGCGCCTTCCAACCCGGGTGCTCTGTCCTTCACGGAGCGCGCTGGCCACCATGCGGTCACCCACTTCGACTTGAGCGACAGCGACGGGCCCCCCACGGCGGTGTTCGCGGCCGAGGACAGCCACGGTGACGTCGTCATGCTCGCCTACGTGTCCCAGAACCGGTTGAAGGTGACCGATGGCTCCTTCCAGACCGAGGACATCCTCCAGATGGAGACATCCCTCGGTACCGCCGGTCACCGCCTGGACGTGGTCTTCGAGGGCGAGACGTACACGATCAGCCTCGACCAGCGCGAGACCGTGACGGCCCGCGCCATGGCGCCGGCCACGGCGGCCGCGCCCGTGGCCGACCCCCGGCCGCTGTTGGATGGGAACGACCAGGAGGTGGCCTGGAGCCACACGCGGACCGACTGGGGCGACGGCTCCATGGAGACCACGTTCACGACCCCGCTCGCGCAAGGCGCTTGGCATCCTCACGTCACCGGGGGCGCTGTCACCGTGCGCGAGGGCTGGACGGCCCACGAGAGCATGGGGCTGCTCGACGTGGACACCGCCCTCGAGGGTGTTGCTTACGTCAGCACGAGCCTGGGCGACCTGCCGGGCCGGTACGGCGCGGAGGCGTCCGTGCGCGCCGTAAGCCCACACACGTTCACGGGCGCTACCGTCCTGGCAGGCGTGAGCGGCGACCCAGACGATCCTACTGTCCACTGGGCCGTCGTCGCCGAACGGGCGCCCCCAGATGCCGATGAGGCGGTGGGATGGGCGTTCTACTACCACGCCTCAGGGGAAGACCCCCTCCAGGTGAGCCCCGCCGTGGGCCTCGGGTGGCACACGGTGCAAGCCATCGTGGACGAAGCAACGGAGACGCTCATCCTACGGGTGGACGAGGGGGAGGCGTTCACGTTCCACCACGGCGGGCTCGCGCTGGCCACACACCTCGCCGTTGGGGACCTGCAGCACGAAGTGGACTCCATGAGCGGCTTCGGCTCGGCTCACTACGACGACGTGGCCGTGTACCCGTTGGAGGGGCCCCCGGAGACCATGTTCGGCAACCACATCGTCACCCGGTTCTCCCTCGGCGGTAACGCTGCCAGGACCACCGGCGTCCTCGCCCTGGAGGACCCGGACGGGAACCCGGTCATGCACGCCAAGGTATCGGAGGGCTACGTCTACGTGACCGATGGCGTGGACAGCGACGGCGATCCAATCTACGTCCGGATCCCCCGCGGGATCGGCGGCGCATTCCACCGACTGGATGTCGTCCCCCACGGCCCCACGTACACCGTCGAGCTGGACGGCACCTACACGGTGACCGCCGCCAGCTTCCACCCCACCACGCAGGCCACACCCCTGGCCGACCCTCACGCCGTGCTTGGGCTCCCCTGGGACGACGGGCCTCTCCAGTGGGACCGCACCCGGGTGGATGACAGCGCCATGGCGCACGACACCACCTTCGCCCGGCCCCTTCTTGACGCCGGGTTCACGGCCTACCAGGAGGGTGACGAGGGCCGGATCCAAGTGCGAGACGATCGTCAAGGGTACCAGAGCCCCGGCGTCCTGCAGATCCGCCGCCTCCCCACCGAAGCCCTGGCCTACATCTCGGCCGAGCGCCCCGTAGGCACGGGTGTCTACCACGCCGAGGCCTCCTTCACACCGCTTGACGACTTCGCGGTGCCCGCCGGCATGGCCCTGGTCTCCGGGCTCACCGGCCCTGTGGAGGATCCCACGGTGCTGTGGTCGGTGGTGGTCGAGAAAACCGACCTCGACGAATGGGCGCTGGCCTACCGAGCGCCGGATGGCACACAGACAAGGGTCTCGCCACCGGCCGGCTTCACGTGGCGCAGCGTGCATGTGGTCGTCGATGAGACCAGGCACACGCTCGCGCTCGACGTGGATGGGGGGCCGGTGTGGCGGTTCAGCGGCCAGGATCTCGGCACGGCTGAGCGCATCGGCATCGGGGACGTGTTCCCGGACCCCTTGCACGAGGCTGCTACGCTGAGCCCGCTGGGCGTGGCCCGATTCGATGATGTGGCCATTTACGAGCAGGAGGCACCGT
Source organism: uncultured Thermoplasmatales archaeon (assembly GCA_964396185.1). GTDB lineage: Archaea > Thermoplasmatota > SW-10-69-26 > SW-10-69-26 > SW-10-69-26 > CAYNEI01. Next base: position 11,768 of record CAYNEI010000053.1, on the reverse strand, counting down.
GAGACCTGCAACCACGCTCGCCCTGGCCCTGCTACTGACCACCCTGCCTCTCGCGACCGTTGCCACCAGCTTCACCAGCGTCCCCGCGCCCACCGTCCCCGACCAGGGCAGCCACCTCATCCTGCACGGGCGCTCGCCCGATTCCACCAGCACCAGGAGCACCATCCTCTCGGTGGACACGCCGGACGGCGAGCTCGTCATGGCCGCCGAGATCGCCTACGGTAGCCTGTGGATCAGCGACGGGCGAGACGGGGACGGGAGCCTCCGTTTCTTCAAGGCTCCGGCGACGTCGATCCCGCATGGTCGCATCCAACAGCACGAGCAGCTCTTCGAGGTCACCCTCGACGGTGACCACTACACGATCAGCGTGGACCAGTTCCCGCCGGTGACCGCTCGCACGGTCCTCACAGCCACCACAGGCCAGCTCAGCGCGGACCTCCAGGCGTACCTCTCGAGCCAGGAACGCCAGGGCGTGCGGAGCCCGGCGATCTCGTCGGTCCGCTGGACCAGCGCACCCCACGCCACGCTGCACACCTTCACCAGTGGTCCGGACGCCAACGGCTGGACGACCGTCGACCCGAGTGGCGAAGCGATCATCCTCCACGATGACCGATTTGGGGACCGCAGCCGCGGCCACCTCGAGATCGAGAGCACGCACCTGCCCACCGTCCGCTACATCCAGACGCCCGTGACCGGCTTCGACGGGCGCTACGTGGCCGAGGCCGCAGCCTTCCCGGACACGGCCCTTTTCCCCCACCCGCAGGCGCTGGTGGCCGGCATCTCGGGCCCTGAGGTGGACGACCCAAGCGTCCACTGGGCCGTCGTGCTCGACCGAGCACCAGCCTCCACCGATGATCTGAACACGTTGATCGACGACTGGACGCTGTACTTCGTCGGCCCGAACGGGGAGCGCACGCAGATCGGCGATAACTGGTTCGACTTCGCCTACCACCGTGTCCGCCTCCACGTGGACGAGCCGGCCGACCGCATCGATGTGGTCGTGGACGACGCGACTCAGGCCTTCCGGTTCCAGGGGCTTGGCATCGGGACGAGCGAGTCGATCGCCACCGGGGACGTCGTCGCCGACCCTGTCCTGCCGCTCAGGCCACTGGATGTAGGCAGCGTGATCTACGACAACGTGGCGGTCTACCCGACGACAACCTAGGAGATGGAACACCGTGATGTGTACGCGAAGGACCACGGCATCGCTGACGGCACTGATGGTGGTCATCGTCCTGTCAGGCACGCTGCCCCTTGCGCCTGTCACGGCCCACTCCATCGGGGACACCGAGCAGGCCGACGGCAACCACGTCAAGGTCCATTTCCGCCTGCCTTTCGCCACCGGCGACCCGACAGGCGTGCTCGGCATCCACGACTCCACCGGCGCGCTGGTCATGTACGCCTACGCGGATGACAACAGGCTCTACGCCACCGACGGGGCCGAGGACGGCGTGGATCACGCCCCCCTCGCCTTCGACCGGGCGCGGCTGGGGTCGAGCTGGCACCGCCTCGACGTCGTCTTGCACGGGGACACGTACACTTTGCATCTCAACCAGGATCACACGGTCACCGCGCGGGCCTTCACTGCGGCCAGGCAAGGCACGTGGATCGAGGACCCACGTGGGCTTGCGGGCCCCTGGAACGACGAGGTTGACTGGGCCGGTCACCGGGTCGACGACAGCGCCATGGCGCACGACGAGACCTTCATGACCGCTACCCCCACGTGGGAGCCTGTGGGCGACCTGGACGCCATCGACGTGCGTGCGGACCGAAGCGGGCACTTGAGCCCAGGGCGGCTCGAGGTCTTCAGCCGGGCAAGCCTCGGCCCCGCGTACGTGCGCGCCCCCACCGACGGGTTGGACGGTGTCTACGCGGCCGAGGCCGCGGTCACCATCGCCAACAACCTCAACTCACCCATCGGGTACGTAGCCCTCGCGGGGCTCTCCGGGCCCGCTGAGACCCCAGAGGTGCACTGGGCCATCCTGATGGATCGCCCGTTCCCCGTGGGCGAGGACGGCATCACGGCGTCCGTCAACGAGTGGGCGCTCCATTTCGTCGAGGCAGACGGCGCGCAGACGCAGGTGTCGCCCGCGTGGAGAGACACGCTCTGGCACACCGTGACCCTGCGCGTGGACGAACTGAACAACGTCATCACCGTCACGGTGGACACCGGGGAGACGCACACCTTCAACACCGAGCTGGTGACCAGCACCCACCTCGCGGCGGGCAACGTCGGGTCGTCGATCAGCCCGGTCGTCTCCAACGCCGCGCTGTACGACGAGCTCGCGGTCTACGAGCAGGAGGCGCAATGATCCCCGCCCAGGCACCCAGAACCCTGACCCTCGCGCTCGCCCTTTCGGCCATCCTCTTGGCCGGCGGGCCGCTTGCCACCATCGCCACCGCCGACATGGACGATGCCCCCGAGCTGCCGTACGGCTCCCACATCGTGACGCGGGTCTCGGCATCCTCGACCGAACAGGCGTCCGTGCTCGTGGTGGAATCCCCGGATGACGAGGTGATCCTCTATGCCGTGGCACAAGTCCACAGCATCTTCGTGAGCGACGGGATCGACGACGACGGGGAGCGCCCGTGGGTGGAGGTTCCGGGGGCCACCATCGGCGTCAACCCGCACCGCCTCGACGTGGTCCTCCACGGACCCACGTACACCCTCCAAGTGGACCAAGGCGCAGCCGTGACCGCCCGAACCTTCGTGGACACCACGACCGGTCGCCCCGCCGCCGACCCCGAGGGCATCATCGAAGGGCCCGGCGTCGAGGTCGTCCAGACGCGGGTCCGCGTGGACAACGACGACATGGCCTACGACACGACCTTCAGCGAGGCCAGTGGCCTGGGTGGCTGGACCCTCCAGGTCGGCGAGCCGCCCGAGCCCCTGGAAACGGTTGACGAGGATGTTGCGCTGGTGAACCTCGACGGTGGCCACCGTCTGCGCGCTGGGTTGCGCGGGCACGACAGTGCGGGCTTCCTGGAGCTCTTCGAGAGCCGGTTCCCTGGCGCCACCTACCTGCACGCGCCGGTCCCCACCACGCCTGGCCCCTTCCTGGCTGAGGCCTCCTTCGACACCGACGGGGCGCGGCTGATCCCCCACGGAATGGCCGTGCTGGCCGGACTCTCTGGCCCCGTTGATTACCCCGCGGTCCACTGGGCCATCGTCGCAGCCCCGACGCCGACCGACATCGCCCGCACCGACCCGCAGGACAACGCGGATGAATGGACCCTGCACTACCAGGCAGCCGACGGGACGCGCACGCAGGTGATGGACCCCGTGACGCGGACGTTCTGGCACGGTGTCGTGGTGCGCGCGGACGAGGCGACTGGAACACTCACCGTCACCGTGGACGGAGGCACTCCCTTCATCTTCGCTCACAATGGACTCGGCAGCGTCGAACGCATCGGCGCTGGCGACGTGACCGCCGATCCCTTCGAGGAACTCGAGGAGCGGCCGAACGTGGGCGTCGTGGGACAGTTCGACGATCTGGCCGTGTACGCGGAGGCGGTGCCGTGAACCGTGCGCTGGTTGGCTGGCTGCTGGCCGCCCTGGCACTGGCTGGCCCGCTGCAGCTGGGCGCCGTGGCCACCGGCGATGCGCCAGGCGTCCACGGCAACCACATCAAGCTCAACTTCCGCCTGGACGGCGCCGGCATGGTGCCCACCGCCGTGGTGGCCCTCCAGGACGCTGCCGGCGACCTCGTGCTGTACGCCTACACGGACAACGACCGCCTGTACCTCAGCGACGGTGCATCCGGCGGCGTCGACCGGCCCGCCATCCAGTTGGGCAATGTTTCGGTCAGCAACCACTGGCACCGCCTCGATGTGGTCCTGCACGGGAGCACCTACACGCTGCACCTCGACCAGAAGCACTCCGCGACGGCCCGCACCTTCACGCCCGCCACCGCCGGGACTTGGGTCCCCGACCCACGGCCCTTGCTCGGCGCCCCCTACGAGGATGTCACGTGGACGCGCCACCGCGTCGACGACAGCGGCATGGCCTACGACGAGACCTTCAGCGACGCGACCACATCCTGGGATGCCGTCGTCGACGGCGGCGCGGTGCGCGTCGTCACCTCCCTCAACGGCCACCAGAGCCCCGGCCGGGCAGAGGTCGTCGGGCCCTACGGCCTCGGCACCGCCTACCTGCGCGCCCCCACCACCGGCCTCGATGGCAGCTACACCATGCAGGCCTCCATCGCGTCCTTCACCCCCCTCGACACCCCCGTCGGCCTCGCCGTCCTCGCCGGCCTGTCCGGCACGGCGACCAGCCCCGACGTGCAGTGGTCCCTCGTCATGGACCGCGTCCCGCCCAGTCCTTACGACTGGGCCGTCTTCCTCGTCGACGGCGACGGCCACCGTACGCAGGTCTCTCCCACCTGGAGCGACCTCGTGTGGCACACCGTCGAGGCCCGCGTGGACGAGGCGGCCGACTGCATCACGGTCATCACGGACGGTGGCCCCCCAGTGACGGTGTCCGGCGAACTCGGCGCCAGTACCCACATCGGCGCCGGCGACGTCTTCGGCGGCCTCCTCCCGACCGTGGGCAACCGCGCCCTCTTCGACGATTTGGCCTTGTACACCGAGGCGAACCCATGAACCGCACACCGATTCTGCTCACCGCCCTACTCCTGACGACCGTGCCGTTCGTCCAGGCCACGGACCTCCCCAACCTCGGGGATGCCCCGGCATCGTACAGCCTAGAGGATCCCACTCCACCAGAGGACAGCGGCAGCCACCTCACCGTCTTCTTCCAGCTTGCCGACCCCCAAGTCCTCCAGCCTCTCGTTACCGTCGATACGATGGAGGGCGACCGAGTGCTCGTGGTGTTCGGCACCGGCATCGACGTGTTCGCCACCGACGGGGCGCGCAGCGACGGGACCATCCGCACCGAAGCCGTGGCGCGCAACCACCTGGAGTTCCGGTGGCACCGCATCGACCTGACGCTCGAGGGGGCAAGCTACACGGTCAGCCTGGACGGCGGGGCCCCGGTCCAGCTCAGGACCTTCTCCCAGGCCCACGAGGGCCGTCTTGGTGCAGCCCCGGACGACTTCATCGCGCCCGGCTACCCGGCCCCCGAGCGCTACGAGGCCCGCTGGGACTCCACCGACGGCAGCCAGGAGCTCACCTTCCGCGACGGCCCCAGCGACCACGGCTGGTCCACGGTGGACACCGAAGGCGATCGGATCCTCCTCTGGCCCGATCGCCGGGGGCAGTTCAGCCAGTCCGGCACGCTGGAGATCGAGTCCGAGGTCCTGCCAGGCGTGGCCTACATCGCTCGGGATGTTCCAGCAATTGACGGCCGTTACGTGGCCGAGGCGTCCGGCCAGGTAGAGAACACGATCCGACCGCCGATCGGCCAGGCCGTGCTCGCTGGCATCTCCGGGCCCGGCAGCTCGCCCACCGTCCACTGGGCCATCCTCTTCGATGCCGTGGGCCCCGAGCCATACACCTTCGGGTACGCGCTGCTCGGCCCCGACGGATCCAAGACGCCGGTCGGCGGACCGTGGAACACGGCGACTCCCCACCACGTCCGCCTGGTGGTCGACGAGCCGGCAGACCGGCTCGAGGTCAGTGTGGACTTCGCTGCTGAGGCCTTCGTCTTCCAGGGCTTGGGCCTCGACACAAGCACGAAGGTGGCCGTGGGCGACCTGGCTCCCGGCCTGGCGCTGGCCGGGCTCGGGGGGGCCGATGCCAGCTACGATGAGGTCAGTGTCTACCCCGCGCCGTGACCGCGCGGCCAAGGATGCAGCGGGCCTCAGTACCCGACCACCTTCAACCCCTGCACGCGCTCGAACCCGCCGAGGTTCCGCGTCGCGAGCACCTGCTCATTCTCGAGCGCGATACTCGCGATCAGGGCATCGAAGAGACCGATCGCCTGACCGTCCCGCGCAAGAGCCCCGTGGATGCGCCCTCCCCGGTCCGCACATGAGCCTTCCAGTGGGAGGGTCGGGTATCGGTCGAGGATGCGCTGGATCTTGACCCGCTCAGAGACCGGCTCGAAGTAGAGCTCGCTCCCTCTGAACAGCTCGAACCGGGTGATCGCAGTCATGTAGAGCGGGCGCCCAAGCTCTTCATGCTGCGCGGCCATCTCGAGCGCACCCTCGTGATGGGGGCGCTCGGGGTTCATGAGATCGATGAAGAGAGCGGTGTCGCCGATGGTCATGGCCGCATCCTCTCGGCTCGCTCATCGACCTCATGCTCGAGCTGGCGACGTGTCTGCTCGATGGCCTCCTCCAGCTGTTCCCCCTGCTCGGGGCTCAGGATCCCAGAGAGCTCCAGGGGCGAGGTTGGCGAGGTGATCCGGCGGATGACCTGGGAGAAACTCTGCCCCTCCCCTTTGAGGGCGGCCAAGCGGTTGTAGGCGTCCTCGGTGATCGTGATGGTCTTCGTCGCCATCCTACCATGTACGTGTATGTACACGGACCTAATGGCTTCGCTCAGGGACGTACGTCGCATGGGCCACCGTGGCTCGTCAGAAGGCTCCTAGGTTGCCCGGATGGCGTGCTCACCCTCGCCGCCGCAGCGCCACCGCGCCGACCAGGGCGAGCACCGTGATCGCGAGCGGTAAGGGCATGTCGTCGCTCTCGCCTGGCGCCTCGTGGGCCGCGCCCTGATCGGCGCTCGCGTTGCCGTCCACCATGCGCACGCCCCCCTCCTCGGCGCTGACGGCTCGGAAGCTGTCGATGACCGTGCCATCCAGCGCCACGAACCGGCCGTCGAGCTGGTCGCCGTTGATCTCGAGCACAAGCGTGCCGTAGTGCTCGTTGTCCCGGGCGGCGGTGAAGTCGGGCTCGTCGCCGGCCCAATCGTAGTTGCCCGAGCCGGCAGCCCCGTTGGTGAGGTACAGGATGCCGGTCTCGCTGAGCTCACCGTCGGCGAGCAGCTTGGTACGCTCGTAGACGTGGTCGTGGCCCTGGACCACGACGTCGACGCCGTGCTCGTCCATCAGCGGCATGTAGTGCTCGACGAGGCCTCTAGCGCCGGCATGCACGCTCGACGACCAGAAGAGGTGGTGGGTGAGCACGATGCGCCAGCGGATCGTCGGGTCGTCGGCTGCAGCCTCCAGGGTCTGCTCGAACCACTCAAGCTGCGGGGGGTATGCTTCGACAGGCTCGCTGGTCTCGCAGTCGTCGGCTTCGTCGGCGTTGAGGGTTGCAGTGGAGACGGGGCTGGACATGCAGGCCCGCTCGCTGGCCAGGCCGAGGACCAGGATGTCGCCGTGCTGGAAGGCCCACCATCGGCCGTCCTCGGCCTCAGGCGGGTGGAAGCGGGTATCGTACTGGTGGAAGCCCTGGGCGCCCTCGCGCTCGTGGTTCCCGGGCACGGCCATGTAGGGGGCCTTGCTGGCCAGGGGTTCGATCTGGTCGAAGTAGAGGTTCCATTGGAAGGGGTCGCCCTCGGCGTAGCTCGTGTCCCCGGCGTGGAGGTGGAATGTCGGATCCATGGCCGCGGCCTGCTCGAGCACGCGCATGGGGTTGTCGCCGTCGGCGCGCGTGTTGGCAGGGTGCACGGTGCCGTGGTCAGCGAACGCGGTGATGGTGACCTCGGAGCGGGATCCCGGCTCCGGGGCCGTGGTGAACGCGTGCTCCTCGGAGGTGCCGCTGGTCATGACCACCCTGTAGAGGTAGGTGGTGGCTGGCTCGAGCCCGGTGATCCGGGCGACGTAGGCGGCCTGTGAGCTGCCGATCGGCGTTGTCGGCTCTCCATCGACGCTGTTCACATCCGGCTCGTCGATCCCGTACTCGACCCGCGCTGTCGCGTCTGCTGGACCCAGCCAGCTCACGGTCATCTCGGTCGAGGCATCCGCGCCGAAGGCCAGGTGGATCCCAGCCGGCCCGGAGTCGCCAACTTGCGCTGTGGCCAGGGGGATGAACAGCATCATCGCAGCCAGGACCAGCGCGATCCTCCCATGCATAGCGCCCCCAGAGCCGGGCCGGGTCAAGAGCGTTGTGGAGGTCCCCCTGAAACCCCACCAAGCTTTTCAGCATCGAGCATGGTTCCCCGGAGAGGAGGGAGCGCCATGCGAGCCATCTTGTTGACCATGATCCTGTTGGGAGTTGGAGCCACGGGCTGTCTGGGCACGACGGATGACCCTGTCGACGACGACGAGCGTCCGCGCGACGGAGGCGAAGGGACTGGTGGGACAACCGTCACGGACATCTGCCGTGTCGCAGAGCGGAGCGGGACGATCACACCCACCGAGAGTCTCGTCGCCAATGAGACCCTCACAGATGGACCGTTGACCGCGCGGGTCGATGCCACGGCCTTCGGCGCGGGTACGATGCGCTTGGTCCTTGAGCGCAACGGCACCGAGGTCTGGAGCGGAGAGAGCCCGAATGCAGGGGATTGGAACCCGGCCGAGACCCTCGGGGATCTCGAAGGTGGCGAGTACACGCTGACCGCTTCGATCGACGCGGGACAGCGGGATGTCGACATGCGTCTGAGGCTGACCGTGGGAAACCCGGACTGTTGAGTCCTGGTTAGAGGAAGAGCAGCCACGCGCCCAGCACCATGACCAGCGCGCCGGGTAGCCGGTCCCGCCAGGGCTCGCCCAGGAAGAGGCCTGCCAGGACCACGGTGACCACCATGCTTACCGAGCTCGCGGGCTCGGCGATGCTGGCATCCAGGCCCGTGAAGCTGACCAGCAGGAAGAGGTAGCTGGTGAGGTTGATGGCTCCGGCAACGAACGCGGTTTTCGGTCGCTCGACCAGGAGGTCCTTGGTCGCTGCCAGGCGACCGGTGGCCGCCAGTACCAACAGCATCCAGGTGGCGATGAAGAGGTTCTGGATGATGGCGTACGAGGCGGTGGGGGCCAGCTCGCCGAGAGCGACGTCCGTGGCGAAGCTGGAGACGATCCACTTGTCCACGATGCGGCCCGCGCCGAGCAGCAGCGAGCCCAGGATCATCATGCGCGCCCCGGGATCCTCGAAGAGCGCCTTGAAGCTCGAGACGACGGCCAGGGGCGAGCCGGTGCGCCGGAGCAGGGAGGCGCCGTAGAGCAGCAGCACGCCGCCGGCCACGCGCAACGGTGTGACGGCCTCGTCGAGGAGCAGGAAGGCGAGCAGGATGACCACGAGGATGCTGGTGTGGTAGAGGGGGCCCACGATGCTGGCATCGCTGCGGGCCAGCGCGCCCACGTACAGGAAGAAGGCGGCAGCGTAGACGAGGCTCACCCCGGAGGCGTACAAGAGCACGCGGGGGTCGGGCAGCCCGGTCCAGAAGAGCGCTGGGAGCCAGAGCACGGTGCCGATGGCGAAGAAGAGGAAGGCTGCACCCAGGGGGGTGCGCTCGGTGGTGAGCTCCTTGGTGATGATGCGCTCGTAGCCGAGCAGGGCCACCCGGCCGCCCAGCGCGGCGATCGCCCACGGTGTCGAGACCAACGTCGCTGGGGAGCGGTGGGGAGCGTATGAACGCTTCGGGCAACCACCGCAAAAGCTTAGCACCCCTTGCCTCGCTGGGCCGGCGAAGCCCATGCACCGCTCCCTCCCGCTCCTCCTCGCCCTTGCGTTGGTGACCGTTGCCCTGGCCGGCTGCATCGGCAGCGAGGACGGGACCGATCCGTCGGCTCCATCGCCGGACGATCCGACCCACGAGACGGCTTTCGTCCCCGAGCCGCCGGCCGAGGATCTCATGGATATGCTCCCGGTCATGCACCCCGACCACCAGAACCCCGAGAGCCATGCCCAGGCCGTTGGGCTCACCCTGGTGGGCCACGACAGCCTGGCGGACATCACGCCGGAGACCAAGCAGGGGGGCTGGACCGAGATCGACATCCACGGGACGCTGGCTGCGGTGGCGACCTACCGAGGGGATAGCGGCGTGGTGCTCGTGGACATCGCCGACCCCGCAGCGCCTGAGCCGCTGTCGTTCATCCCATCGGCGGGAGCAGACTACGATGCGCGGATCAGCCAGGACGGGCGCACCCTCTTCTTCGGCTGCCAGCCTGGCGATACGGCCCCAGCCGAGGGCCGCCTGGGCGACTGCCTAGCCGGGTTCCCGGAGGGTGTCAGCCCCGAGGCCAGCGAGCAGACGAGCGGGCTCGTGGCCTACGACATCACCGACCCCCGCCAGCCAGCCCTCGCCGGGTTCCTGGGGGGCGTGGCCACGCACAACCTCTTCACGACCGAGATCAACGGCACGGACCACATCTTCACGAACGGGGTGGAGATCGTCGCCTTCGACCCGAGCCAGGGCGTCGAGGAGAGCCTCAGCATCGTGGCCGAGGTGCCCGGCGGGCACGATGCCTACGTGCACGAGCACCCCGTCACCGGCGACCGGCTGCTCTACACCACCGCGGGCGGCACGTTCGCGATCTTCGAGATCAACGATCCCACGAACCCCAGCGTGCTGGTCGAGCAAGGGCCAGAGGTGGCTGGCTGGCACCAGCAGCGCGCCGCCGACCAGCTCCTCGATGGCCGCGCGATCCTGGTGGTCGGGGACGAGATCTTCCAGGACCAGGGAGGCACCCTGGACGGGAGCCCGCCACCGGTCTTCACGATCTTGGACATCACGGACCCAGCCCAACCGGAGGTGCTGAGCGAGTGGACGCTCCCGGTCAGCGACCTTCCTCCCTGGACGAACTACCGCTTCAGCCCTCACAACATCGACATCACGCCCTACGGCCAGGTCTCGGTGGCCTGGAACCATGCCGGCACCTGGGTCTTCGACATCTCCACCCAAGAGCGCCAGGAGGACCCGGTCACCCTGGGCTTCTACCAGCCCCACGAGACCCCGCCGGCGCTGGCCCCCACCATCAACCCGACGGGGGATATGGCCATCCCGCGTGTCTGGGGTGGCGCCTTCGACGACCGGGGCTACTTGGTCGTGCCCGACATGTTCACCGGGCTCTACGTCCTGGAGCCCGCTTGGGGGCTGCTCCCGGGGTAAGATGACCAGCGACACCTTCGTCGAGTCGCACTTCCACGTGATCGGGCTCATCGCCCTGTCCAGCGGGTTCTTGGCTGCCCTGGTCGCCAAGCTCCTGCTGGTCTTCGCCGTGATCCCCGCCCTGCTCGAGCCCCTTGACCCGCCGGGCTGGGTGGGCGACCCCTTCCCGCTCTGGCTCGTGTCGCTCGCAGCAGTCTACGCGCTGGTCTTCGCGGTGGTGAGCCTGGCTGCCGGAGCCGGTGTTCTCCGGCAGCGCTCCTGGAGCCAGCGAGCCACCACGGCTCTCGCTGTGGTGAACATCCCGCTTGTCCCCCTCGGTACGCTGTTCGCCGCCTACACCCTCTGGGTGGGACGTCAACCCGGTGCCACGTGGTACTTCGAGGAGCCGGGCAGCTCGAGCCCTTGAAGGTCAAGCCCATATACCGCGAGGGCAACCCAAAGCCGATGGCAGAAGATCGCTCGGCTGACACCTCCCAGAGCTACGCCCTCTATCCCCTTCGCCTTGGCCTCGCCCTTGTCTTCATCGTGTACGGATGGAACAAACTGACCGACCTTTCTGGCACACAAGCCATGTTCGACGGATGGGGCATCCCCCTGCCCGGCGCTGCCGCCCTGCTCGTCGGGGTCGCCGAGTTCTTCGGTGGCTTCGCGATCCTTACAGGCGTGCTCACCCGGTTCTCCTCGGCGGTGCTCTCTGTGGTCATGGCGACCGCGATCTTCGTGGTCAAGTTCGATCTAGGGTTCGTCGGGGGCTGGGCCTTCGACATCGCCTTGCTGGCGGGCCTGGTGACCCTCGTGGTCAACGGTGCCGGTCGCCCGACGCTGTTCACGATCCTCCAGCGCGAGGAGCTGGATCCCGAGCAGCGGGTGCT
>CAYNEI010000052.1:12222-16393 GCA_964396185.1 uncultured Thermoplasmatales archaeon | reverse complement strand
CCGATGCACCGCCGTTCGCGGTGCAGCGGGCGCCCGAGCTTGCTCGGGCAGACGGAGACACGGAGGGAACGGAGAACGGGAAGGAACACGGAGGATGGGTGCAGGGAGATGGGACGGGGAGTGGGTGGAGGTTCAGTCGTGGAGGAGGGAGACAAGGAGAGAGATCCACACGGATCCACGGGGAGAACGGACGGGAAGGGTCAATCGGTGAAGACGCGGAGGGGACGGGTGGGGGACGCTAGATCATAGAGGCGGAGGGAAGGGAACATGCCGGTACGCTGCACCCCTGTTGATGCCCACGGTCCCTTTGGGCTCCTCAGCCAACCGGGATTTTGGTTCGCCTCCGTTCGCTCCGTGGCTCCGTGTCTCCGTGTTGAGGTTGTCGTCCTCGCCGTACTCGAGCTCAGGACCAGGTGCCTTCGAAGATGCACCCTTCAGCCCCGTCGTGGCTGACCTCGCGCACGCGGATCTCGGAGGCGCCCACACGGTCGAGAAGGCCCTCGAAGAGGCCCTCCAGGGTGCGGCAGAAGTGGTCGTGGGTGTCGAAGCCGTGGATGCGCAGCCGAGCTGAGCGCTTGTCGACGTGGAGCACCTCGACGCCGCCGAAGTCGGCGTAGGTGCTCCAGAGCCGATCGGCGTGCTTGAGCAGGCGCTTGGGGGATGCGAACTTGAGCATCAGGCCCGCGCCCGGCACGACCTGTTCGACCTGCATGGCCGCCTGATGGCCGATGGCGCGCAGGTCCTCCTCGCTGGCGTCCGTGAGGGCGGCGACCTCCTCGAGCACGGTGGTGTGGAGGCCGTAGTCCACGGTCCCGCGCATGGAGAGGTCCTGGCGCTGGACGGACTGGCCGCGGTCCTGGCGGAGGCGATCGAAGAGCCTGTCGACCAGTGTGGAGCCGTGGCGCTGCTCGAGCCAGGAGACGACCATGAGGGTGCTGGCACCGGTGATCCGACCCGTTGCAGCCATGGGACTCCCCCGTTCCCGGGAGCCCCATTTAACCGTTGCCGTACAGGGTTCGCTCATCGACGATGCCTCCAGGCAGCTCTTTTCGTGCACTGTGGAGCCATCAACGGTCCAGCTTGCTGACGTCAAGTCGTTTCAGTTTCGGCCAGCCCCGGCCTTCGATGGGATGAGGTGGGAGCCGCGTGGAAGCCCATGGACGCGCTGATCGCTGGCCAGTGGGCAGAGTGCTTGGAGATCGAGCTTGGAGCGGCTTACGACCAGGCCCGGGTGGAGGTGTTCGCCGTCCCGCTTCGGCCTGGCTCGTCACGGCGCCGGTCGCGCTGGGTGTTCCTTGTGGCCACGGACGGGGCCGAGCGGGTGGTGCACGAGGTGCTCACAGACTTCCACGTGGAGTTCGTAGGACGCCGCGGCTCGCTCAGGTCGCTGGTGGCCTGGCCTCGTGGGAGAGCGGTGGACGGGACCGAGGAGGGTGGTTTTTATGCCGCGACGTCCTAAGGTTGGAACCATGAAGCTCAAAGCCCTGACCAAGGCGTTCGATGCGGTGATCGGTGGGTTCGCCGTGGGCGAGCGCGCCTGGAAGGGCGAGCACGGGCAAGCGGTGGCCATGGGCCTATTCCTACTGGGTCCCCTGCTCTGGAAGAAGCGCTTGATCTCCATGGGCTTAGCCTTCGCGGCTGCGCTCATCGCGTACTACTTCTTCGAGGAGCTCCACGAGCGCGAGCCTGTGCTGGCCGAGGTGCCGGTGGACGCGAAGTGGAACTAAGCCAAGCCCTTCCGTCCGGCGGCCGCTAGGCTCGCGCGGATCAGCCGCGGCGCTTGAGACCGATCGCTGCCAGCATCAGGCCAGCCAACACGACACCGATGCCCAGCGGGGTCTCGTTGTTCGCGTCTGCCGTGGCAGGGACGATCTGCTCGATCCCGATGCCTGTGGGCAGCTCGATGGGCACGCCGCCAGCGGTTCCGTGGGTGACGTCCACGACCCAGGCCGCGCCGGGTTCGCCGATCATGCGGATCGTGTGTGTGCCGGTCTCGTCGGCCTCGAAGCTGACCACGTGCTGTCGGCCTGCGGGGTTCAGCGGCGAGAAGCTAGCCACCAGGTCCCCAGAGGGGTCCTCGACGAGGATCTCGACGAGCTTGCCCTCCGCGATGGCGGTCACAGCGAAGGGGTGGGTGGTGTCCTCGACGTCGATCTCGGCGACAGCCATGTCGGTGACGGGGACGGTCGGGTCTGCTGAGAAGGTGCCTGCTCGGACCTCGTGGAAGGGGATCACGGGTGAGGTGAGGTTGGTGTCCAGGTTGGCACGTGCCCGGGCCTCGCTCACGGCGGTGGCTGCCTGGAGGCGCCCCCAGCCGTAGTCCACGTCTGGTCCACCGATGCCCCAGTCCTCGGTGGTGCTTGTGAGCACGCTGCGCACCTCGTCGGGGCTGAGCGCTGGGTTGGCGTCCAGCACGAGGGCGGCCACGCCGGCTGCGAAGGGGCTGGCCATGCTCGTGCCGCTGAAGCTCACGTAGCCGTCGTCCGTGTTGGCATCCGCAGCCTCGATGGAGACGCCGGGAGCTGTGATGTCCGGCTTGACGCGCCCGTCCGTGGTGGGGCCGCGGCTGGAGAACGTCGCCAGCTGGAACCCGGCGTTGACCCCGAGCCCGTCCAGGCTCAAGGTCTGGCCGAACGTGGAGCCGGGGTCGAGCATGGCGCCCGTGGCCAGGATGCCTCGGCTAGCGGCGGGCACCGTGATGGTGCGGCGTTCGGGGCCGCTGTTGCCGGTGCTTTTGAAGTTCACGACACCAGCCTCCCAGACCTCGTCGACGGCCATCTCCAGGGCCGTGGTGCCGTCCGTGGCGGTGCCGAAGCCGAAGCTGATGGTGGAGACGTCGATGCCGTAGTGGTCCTTGTGCTCGACGATCCATTCGTAGCCGGCGATGGCATCGGAGGTGGCGCTGCAGCCTTCCCCGCTGATCTTGATGCCCACGATGGCTGCACCGGGGGCCACGCCGGTGTAGGCGGGATCGCCATCACCTGTGCCGGCCGCGATGCTGGCCACGTGCGTGCCGTGGGTGCCTGAGTCGTAGGCTTCGGTCTCGTCGCCAGCGCAGTCGTTGAAGTGGATGATCTTGCCGTCGTCCAGATCAGCGTGACCGCCGTGGAAGCCGGTGTCCAGGACCGCGATGGTCACGTCGTCCTTGGTGAAGTTCGTCTCGTTGCCGTCCCGGTCGCCGGTGACGCCGAGCTCTTCTTGGACCTTGTCCACGCCCATGAAGACCGTGGCGGTGTCCAGCTCCAGGCTGGCGGGGTGGTCGAGTTCGAGCTGGCGGACCGCGTCGAGCTGGGCGATGCGCTCTGCCTGGTCGAGGCTCAACTCGGCTGCGAAGCCGGGGATGATGTGGAAGACGTGGCTGGCTTGGATGGGTCCGCCGATGGCCTGGGCTTGGGCAAGGCCAGCTTCGGGGTCCACGTCGTGCTGGAAGACGACGATGGTGGGCAGCCGGGCCAGGGGGTCTTGGAGCCAGGCCGCCTCAAGGTCGTCGAAGAGCTTGTCGCCGTCCTGGTCGTTGACCGTGGTGGCCTGGGGCAACGTCCGCACGAGCTCGCGCGCCCAGGGGTCGTTGGAGCCTGGGGCGGTGAGCTCCAGGGTGGATGGGACCGTCTCTTCGACGGGGGTCGCGCCCGCGATGGCGGCTGCAGGGACGAGCAGGGTGGCCAGGATGAGCAGGGTTCCTCGCACGGTCAAGCCTCAGCCTCGCAGTGGGCGGGGGGGTAGATGAGCGTTGTGGGCATCCGCCCGTGGTCTTCAGCCCGGGGACCCGAGCTCGAAGCGCAACGAGTTGTACGCGACGGCCTCCACGAGGGCTCCCCCGGTACCCAGGGCCTCGAACTCCAGCGTCCACGTCCCAGCAGGATCCTCGACATGGGTGGCGCCCACAACAGCAGCTTTCCCGTCGGTGGGGAGCAGGGTCTGCTCGTAGCTGGAGCCATCGGGGGCGGTGGCCACGGCCCGGTAGGCGCCCTGGCCATCCACGACGATCTCACCGAGGATGAAGCCGAGGCTCATGGAGTCCCGGCCCTCAGCCACGTCGACCTCCATGACCGGCGCACCTGGCACAGGCAGGGTGTTGATGTCCAGCGCGCCCACAGCCCGGCCCTCGAAGATCGCGAGCGTGGGGTCGTCGGGCACGATGACGCTGCCCTCGTAGCCGAAGCCGTGGTCG
>CAYNEI010000052.1:9989-12122 GCA_964396185.1 uncultured Thermoplasmatales archaeon | reverse complement strand
AGGTCCTCGCGCTGGACGGGACCGGTGGGGGGGAAGTGGACGACCATGGCTCGATCGTCGAAGCTCTCCTCGGGCATGCCGAGCAGGATCTCGCCGTCGCGGGCGCCCGCGACCACGACGGTCGCCTCGTAGATGTCCCCGGTCAGCATGGCGTCGACCTCGAAGGTCCACCATTCGCCCAAGCGCCATTCCGGTGCCTGCTCGATGGATCGCTGTTCGAGCTCCTCGGGCGAGGGGATCCCCGCGGGGAGTTCGGCGGTATCCAGGGCGGCGGGTTCGAGGGGCTCCTCGGCCGGGGAGCTACCCAGGCAGCCAGCGGTCAGGAGTGTGAGAACGAACAGGGGGGTCAAGATCCGCTTGGTGCCTTGCACGGTCGAGCCTCAGCTTCGCAGTGGGTGGCGGGGTAGAAGAGCCTTGTGGGCTCGGAGTTAACCGAACATCGGGGTTCCCTCGGCGACGCCGCCGGCGAACACGCGTACCACGTCCCTGGCCTGGGATCCATCCGCAGCCCACGCGACCACGGGGAGCCCCTCAGGCGTGAGGGCGAGCTCGAAGAAGTCGAGCATCGTGCGGTCCTTGTAGCGGATCGAGGTGTCCTGGAAAGCGCAGCCTCCTCCGCTTGTGCAGATCGCGCCGATGTGGAACGGTTCGTCGTTGGCCTGGCCGCCCACGAACGTCGGGCCCTGCTTGTCGGCGTCCACGCTCTGCACGAGCTGGACGTTCCAGAGGTCCGGGAGGGCCTCGTTCGGGAGGCCGAGGACGTTCTCGTACCAGGCCACAGCGACGCGTCCCTCAGCACCCGCCTCGATCCATGGGAAGATGGCTGCCTTCCCTGGCGGGCTCATCTGTTCGGGCTGGCTCCACGTGGCGCCGTGGTCTTGGCTCTTCACGAGCCAGACGGAGGGCACGGCGAGCTCCTTGGCACCCTGGGCTAGCCCGCCGTCGGCGTCGTTGGACCACACCAGGTAGACCGTTCCTGCCTGGTCGACGGCGGCCACGGGGAAGAGGTAGGTGGGGTTCGCCTCCCTCTCGGAGCGGTCCACGCCGTCCGGGGGAACAGCCAGCACGCTCTCCCAAGTGGTCCCGTCGTCCAGGGAGCGCGCGATCCGGATGGAACCGTCGTAGCTGTAGCTCGCGTACGGGGTGTAGATGCGGGGCCCGGTGGGATCCACAGCGATGGGTCCCTGGAGGTCGTCCTCGGCGATGGCGACCCCTCGGGACCAGGTCTCTCCCCCATCCAGGGATCGGCGGAAGACGATGCGATCCTCCTCACCGTTCTCACGCCATGTGGCGTAGAGGCGACCATCGTCACGGCCAGCCAACCACTCTCGGTCGGCTTGGTCCACCGTCGCGAGGTCCACGGGTTGGGAGAACGTGGCCCCAGCATCCGTGGAGACCTGGTACGGGACCACGCCCCCGTCCCCGTAGAGCGCGAGCCAGTGGACCGCTCCATCTGGGGTGACGACGATGTCCGTGTCCCCGGCACCGTCGAGGCTGGGGTGGCGCTCGAAGTTCACCAGGCAGGCCACCAGGCTCCCGCCAACGCGGCACCGCTCCTCGTTGAGGCTCTGGTAGCTCTCTCCACCGTCGTCGCTGCGCCAGAGCGCACCGGTCGAGCTCACGTAGATCTCACCGGTTGGCCCAACGGCCACGTTCGGCTCTGCACCGCCGCAGCAGACCTGGCCCAGGAGCACAGGGTCCAGGAACCGGGGCTGGACGAGCTCGGGTCGGGGTGGGGAGGCTACGGGCTCGGTCTCCTCGAGCTGGCCTGTGGGCTCGACGGCGGCCCCATCCGTGCCCAGGCACCCGACCGAGGCGGTCAGCAACGTGGCCAGGACGGCAAGGTGCACGAGGGACACCCGCGAGGGGTGGCGCTGATCGGATAAAACCGTTCCTACGCTCGGTATGGGGCCCCAGGTTGGAGGATGACCACCCATGGAACGACAACCCTTATCCTGATGAGCTATTGCAGTGCCACCATGTACGCTGCACAACGCCCGGAGTTGGTGGGATCGGGCCTTGCAGGCTCACCCGTGCGCCTGGAAGGAGGTGGCGCTTAGTGCCAACCAAGAAGGCCTACGAGCCCCAGACCGTCGAGTACGTCCAGGTCTTGGACGAGCACGGCAAGCTGGA
>CAYNEI010000052.1:8191-9889 GCA_964396185.1 uncultured Thermoplasmatales archaeon | reverse complement strand
ATCCCCGTGGCCAGCCAGATCTGCCACGCGGCTGGCGTGGCGTGGGCCAGCAAGCTCCAGGGCAAGAGCGAGGTCTCCATGGCCTACTTCGGGGACGGTGCCACCAGCGAGGGCGACTTCCACGAGGGGCTCAACTTCGCGGCCGTCTTCGGCGCACCGTGCGTCTTCGTGTGCCAGAACAACCAGTGGGCCATCAGCGTGCCCCGGGAGCGCCAGACGAAGTCCAAGACCCTGGCCCAGAAGGCCATCGCCTACGAGATGCCTGGCATCCAGGTGGATGGCAACGACATCCTGGGCGTCTACAAGGTCGCCAAGGAAGCCGTCGAGCGCGCCCGCGCTGGGGATGGCCCGACGCTCATCGAGGCGCTCACCTACCGGATGAACGTCCACACCACGGCAGACGACCCCACCCAGTACCGAACCGAAGAGGAGGTCGAACCGTGGCGAGAGCGCGACCCCATCGACCGGTTCCGCTCGTACATGACCAACAAGGGCCTGCTGGATGAAGAGACCGATGAAGCGTGGAAGCAAGCCGCGCTCGAGGAGGTCCAGGAGGCCGTGGACGCCTTCGAGGCCCGCGCCGAGGAGCTCGGCGACCCAGCGGCGATGTTCGACTACCACTACGAGGAGATGCCCGCCTACCTCGCCCGCCAGAAGGAGGAGTGGACCGAGTTCTGGAACCGGCACGAGGTCTGGGGGGACCACGAGGGGTGACCAAGATGGCTGAACTCACGATGGTCGAAGCGATCCCGCACGCGCTGGATCAAGAGATGGAGCGCGACGAGCACGTCATGGTGCTCGGCGAGGACGTGGGTGAGGACGAGGGCATCTTCAGAGCCACCAAGGGCCTCTTGGACAAGTACGGCGAGGACCGCGTGGTGGACACGCCTCTGGCCGAGACCGGCATCATCGGATGCTCCGTGGGACTGGCGATCAACGGCATGGTGCCCGTGCCCGAGCTTCAGTTCTCGGGCTTCAGCTACCAGGCCTTCCACCACATCGAGTCCCACATCGCGCGCTTCCGCAAGCGCACCCAGGGCCACTGGAACATGCCCATCACGATCCGGATGCCCATGGGCGCCGGGGTGCGGGCGCTCGAGCACCACAGCGAGTCCAGGGAGACCTACTGGGCCCACACACCGGGCCTGACCACGGTCATCCCCCGCTCCCCGTACAAGGCCTGGGAGTACCTGAAGGCCAGCATCCGCAGCCCGGACCCGGTGGTCTTCATGGAGCCCAAGGCGCTCTACCGCAAGTACCGCGAGGAGATCCCGGACGAGGACACGGACGAGCTGCCCGAGCTCGGGAAGGCCGAGGTCGTCCAAGAGGGTGACGATCTCACCGTCGTGTCCTGGGGTCATATGTTCCACCGGACCGAGCAGGTGGTCGCCAAGCTGGAGGGTGTGAGTGTCGATCTCATCGATCTGCCCACGATCTCGCCTATGGACTCGGAGACGATCCTGGACTCGGTCAAGCGCACCGGCCGCTGCGTCATCGTGCAAGAGGCCCATCGAACCCTGGGCCCGGCCAGCGAGATCAGCGCGCGCATCATGGACGAAGCCATCCTCCACCTGGAAGCACCCGTCAAGCGGATCACCGCACCAGATGTCATCACGCCGCTGTTGGCCCGCGAGCAAGCCTACATGCCCGACACGAACCTGATCGCTGAGGGGATCCAGGAAACCCTGGAGTGGTGAC
>CAYNEI010000052.1:1948-8091 GCA_964396185.1 uncultured Thermoplasmatales archaeon | reverse complement strand
GCCGGCCTGCCCTCAACCCCCTTGAGGCCTTCGGCCGATGACGCGCGGGATCGCTGATGGCCGGCAACACCCCACTCCAAGCAGCCCGGGGTTCGCTGGGCGCGCTCTTCGCGGCCGGCGACCGGGCTAGCTCGTGGCCGGTGCGTCCAGCAGGTTCACGCCGCTGAGCTGGGCCCAGGCCACATCCCTCGCGCTGCTCTGGCCCACGCCGTCGGGGCCATCCTGGCACTCCTCGGTGCAGCCGTCCGTGTAGATCACGTGCAGGCTGCCGTCGGGGTGGATCGCGGTGTCGATGAACTCGAGCAGGTTCCGGCCACCGTCGCAACCGATGCCGCCGGTGCAGATCCGGCCCACCTGGGCGGGATCATCGTCGGGCGTGACTTGGTAGCTCGTGAACGTGGGTGCGCTCGCCAAGCCATCGCTCGTGGTCACAACGTAGAGGTGCCAGAGGGTGCCCTCGGGGGCGCCGTTGGGTCCATCGGGGGTGTCCTTGGTACCCAGGAAGGCCATGCCGACCTGGCCGGGTGCTCCGGTGCTAAGCGCGTGGAACATGGTGGTCTGCACGCCGGGCGGGCTGATCTTCCAGGGGCCGGCCCACGTGTCCCCGAGATCCGGGGTGCGGGCCAGGTACATGGCCTGGTCGTCGCCGCGCCAGATGGCGTAGAGGTTGCCTTCCTCGTCGAACATGAGCTCCGGGTCGATGCTCGATAGGCCTGGACCGTCCGGGGTCTCCATGAGCTCCCAGGAGAGCCCGCTGTCCAGGGTATACGCGATGGTGAGCTCGTCGCAGCCGCTCGTGATGGGGACCACGGCCACGCCGTCTGGGCTTCCGGCACCGGGCCCGTTGATCCCCCCGCAGGGCCCCTGCAACTGGTCGGCCACGGGTTGGGTGACCGGCCAGCTGAGGCCCCCGTCGTAGCTCACCGCGCACTCGGTGGCGAGGAGCTGGTTGTAGCACTGGTAGAGCACGGTCGCGTGGAGCACGCCCGCCTGGGGTGAGGCCTCCGGGCCGGGAAGCGCGGTGAAGAGCTTCTGGTGGTCCATAGGTGGGGGGTGGCACACGGCGGGGTTGGTCATCCAGGAGTCGCCGTCGTCGGTGCTCCAGGAAAGCTCGGTGCACGCCAACGGCGGGAACATGGGGTCCATGTAGATCGTGTCGGTGATCTCGTCGACGTGGACCCAGGGGTCCCAGGAGCGGTACACGGAGTCCGTCGGCAGACCCTCGTCTTGCTCGAGGCCGATCTGGTAGACGCTCTCCCAGCTCGCACCCTCATCCTGGCTGCGGATGAGGTGGTCGCCAGCAGTGGCCACGATGGTGCCGCTCTCGGTGATGCCCATGGTGGGCTCAGCTCCACCGAAGCCCGTGAGCTCGGTCACGGTCTCACCGATCGTGTCCAGGGCGTCGAGGGGCACACTCTCGCCGCCGGGACGGTAGGCGGCGATGGCCTCCCCGGCTGGGGACCCGGCCAAGCCTGCTTGTTCGAGGGGATCAGCATCGTCTGAGCCGATACAGCCGATGAACGCAGGCGTGATGAGGAGCAAGACGATCCAGGAGCGCATCGAGCTGGAGTTCCGGCGGGGGCTCTTAGCTGTTGTGGGCAGCTCGTTGACCGGTCTTCAACGCCGTCACCACAACGGACGTAGTCCCAACCGGGCCTCCCGGACCATGCGATGGACCGCGCTGCTCGTCGCCGGGCTGCTCCTGGCCAGTGGGTGCCTCGGGGCCGAGAACGCCGGTCAAGAGCCGGCCGAGAGAGCGCCTGGAGCCGGGGATGCGGTGGACCCCGGTGATGGACCGGGTGCACCCCCGTGGCCCAGCTTGGAAGAGGCCCTGCTGCGCCCGGGGGACAAGCTCTTCCCTGCCGACGTAGACCCGGAGGGGGGCACGATCGTCACGTGCACGGTCAACTTCGTCTTCACGAGCCCAGGCAACGCGACGCTCTACATCGGTGCGGCCAGCCACTGCGTGGATGGGATGCGCCTGGGCGACGAGCTCCGGCTCTCTGGCGACGTCCGGGGGCTGCTGGCCTACTGCTCCTGGGGGACCATGGACGAGAGCGAGATCTGCACAGAGAAGGTGAGCGCCGGGATCGCCACCACGGACGAGGCCGGCATCGCCAACGACCTCGCTCTCTTCCGCATCCACCCCGAGGATCGCGACCATGTCCACCCGGCGCTGCGCACGTGGGGCGGCCCGACCAATCTCGCCGGCGATGTCGATGCTGGCATGATCGCGCTCACCTACGGCAACTCCGTGATGCGCGACGGTGGCCGGGACGACGTCCACGCCGGGGACGACCGCGAGGGGGTTGTGACCGAGAAGGGGGCTTGGAAGACCCGGGTCCTCTTCCCTGCACCCACCCTCGCGGGGGATTCCGGGAGCCCGGTGATCACTGGAGATGGGTCAGCCCTCGGGATCGTGACGACCGCCCAGGGCACCACGACCGGCGTGCTCAACCTCGAGCCCGCGCTGGCCTACTTGCACGAGCACACCGATCTCACGGTCGAGCTGGCCACCTGGCCACAGCTCCAGGACCCGGCGCTCGATCCCCTCGGCCTGGTGGGGTAAGGGTCCACCGGGCCTCAGCCGGGCGTTTCATGCTTCCCGATCTGAGAGACTAACCGGTAGCCGTCGGCGCGGTCGATGGATTGCCCCATATTTACCAAACTTATAAATAGAAGATAGGTGAAATGAGTCATTGAATCGGGTCATGATCGAGTTCATCCCGTCGGAAGGTCACGTGCTCCATGATGAGCGGGCACGAACGCTGGATCAGGAGCTCCCCATCGAGGTCATCAGCGATCGGGTCCGCGAGACGCTCTACCGGTACGCGCTCGTGCGCAACTCCTGGGGGACCACGAACCTGGACTCGGGCCCCATCGAGCTCGAGCGCGTCGAGAGGCTCTACGACCAGCACGAGGCCGACATCACGGCCAAGGGGGAGATCACGCCTTCCGATATCGAGGTGCTCAACTACTTCACCCTCACAGACGAACACCTGGGACCCACCCCGATCCATCTCGACATCGAGTTCATCCGGGACCTCCACCGTGACTACTTCCGCCGCGTCCCGCTTCACAACGACGCCGCACCAGGACGGTTCAAGCAGGTCCCGAACGTGATCCATGGACCCTACGGCACCCTCCAGACCACGCCGCCCGACGAGGTGGAGCAGGATCTCGAGGCCCTGGTCGACTGGCTCCACGGGCCTTCCAGGGAGCTACCACTCGTGTGCCGGGCCGCGCTCTTCTTCCACGAGTTCCAGCGCATCCATCCCTTCGGCGACGGGAACGGGCGCATCGGACGCTTGCTCACGTTACTCGCCCTTGCGAACGGCGGGCTCGAGAACATCCGGTATTGCCCCGTGGATGATTCCATCAACCAGGACAGGGAGGAGTACTACCGATCCCTCAACGCCGCCGATCAGGGGCGGCTGGCGGCTTGGGTGAGCTACTTCGGCCAGGCCGTCGTCGGCGGCTACAGGCGAACCACCCTGCTTGCCACCCGGATCCAGCTGATCCCCTCGACGGTCCCTAGGGATGGAGAGGAGCTGCTCGAGTGGTGCTACGTCCACGGGGTGGAATCGTTCCGCCCCCGTGATGTCGAGCGCTTCTTCCTGGACAAGAGCCGGCAGACGGTCACCCGACGTCTTCAGCTGCTGCAGGAGGAGGGATTGGTGGAAGGCGAGGGTCGCGGTACGGGCCGTCGCTACCGGGTGCTGTGGCCGGCCGAGGTCCGCGCGGCCCGCGGCTAGCCCGTTCCCTGGCGCTGGCCGGGAACCTCGATCACAGAGGGCACGAAGGGTCCACGAAGGGTCCACGAAGGGCACCAAGAGACCAAGTAACCTCTTCTTGTCCGGCCTTCGAGCCCTTGGAGATCCCTTCGTGCCCTTCGTGATCTAGGTTGTCCTCTCTTCGAACCACCCAGCCACGTCGTCCAGGATGCGCTCCCGGAGCTCGGCGTTCTGCACGAGCTGCTCGCGGGCCCGGGAGAAGGCCTCCTGGGCGATCCCATCCAGGTTGGCTTCCAGGAACGCGGT
This sequence comes from uncultured Thermoplasmatales archaeon, assembly GCA_964396185.1. Taxonomy (GTDB): domain Archaea; phylum Thermoplasmatota; class SW-10-69-26; order SW-10-69-26; family SW-10-69-26; genus CAYNEI01. The sequence continues at coordinate 4,051 of CAYNEI010000052.1, read as the reverse complement.
GGCTTGCTCGCCTGTCTCTGGCGGCAGCTGACCGGTGGCCTCCACGATGCGGGTGGTCCAGGCATCGCCTAGGTTCTCGCGGATCCAGTCCCAGCGATCCTCGATGGCTTGCCAGGCCAGCTCCTGGGCATGGGGCTCGTGGAGCATGCGGGTGAGCATGGGGCCGACGCTCTGCTTGGGCACGGTGCCATCGAAGCAGAGCTCCAGGGTGGCCTCGACGAGCTCGGGCCCTCGGGCGGCCACGAGGCTGAAGAGGTAGCGGTCGGCCTGCTGGGGCGTGGCCTCGCCGTCGCGTCGCTCGCGGTAGATGCGCACGTGCTCCTCGAACGTGCTGGCATCGCCGAGTTGGGCCCGGGCGGTGACCGCGGGATCGGCCAGGTCGCCCTCCACGCGGTTCGGGTCGGCGCGCTCGTCGGCCGCGATAGCCTCGGCGGCGTCCATAGCGTCCTCGTGCTGGGCGATGCTGGCCAGCGCAGCGAGCAGGGTGCCGCGCCGCTTGCGCGTGGCTGGGTCCTCGTCCCCCTGGCTTCGGGGTCCGAGCTCCTGGAAGCCGCCTAGGAAGCGCTCCTTGGTCCAGGCGCGCAGGCCCTCGAGGGCCGCCTCGCCTCGCTCGCCATCCATGCCCTCGAGCATGCGTTCGAGCGCGCGGGTGCGCGCCGCAGTGTGCTCGACCACGGCGTGGTGGTCAACGCCGGTGGCCAGGATGTCGAGCAGCTCGAGGAACGTGATCACGTCGCGCTGGCCGGCTTCTACCAGGCCCCACTCGTCGCGCAGGAGGCTCGTTCGCTCCACGGGGGTCAGCGCATCCGCGGCCTCCAGCAAGCCCGCGCGGAGCTCGGGGGCGTGGTCGACGCGGTAGAAGCCGAGCCCGTCGGCGTTGCCGTGGACCCAGCGGAGATCGCCGTCGGTCTCGAGCTCCAGGCTCCCGATCGCTTCGGTGAGCAGGTGGCGGTGCTCGTGGACGCCGGCCTCGTCGGCGTAGCGGAGCACGAGTGGGATCGCCCACGTGGTGCCCTCGGGCTGGGCGTTGGGGGTAGAGCGGTGGCGGGTCTGGGAGAGCTCCAGGGTCGCGCTACCAGGCTCTTGGTCGGCGATGCCGACATGGATGCGTGGGTGGCCGGGGGTCGTGATCCAGGCCTCCATGATCTCCTGGACCGGGTGCTCGCTGGCCTGGGCCAAGTGCTCCCAGAGGTCCTCGCCTCGGGCGTTGTCCTCAGCGAAGGCTTCGATGTAGGTGCGCAGCCCGTCGCGGAAGGCGCGCTCGCCCAGGAAGGCCTCGAGCATGCGCATGACGGCTGAGCCCTTGCCGTAGGTGATGGCATCGAACATCTCCATGGCTTCGGCTGGCGTCTCGACGGGGTGGTAGATGGGGTGGGTGGCGGCCAGCGCGTCGGTCTCCATGGCTGCATCCGTGCGACGCTGGAAGGTGGTCCAGACCTGGTGGCCGGGTTCCAGGGCATCCACGGCCTTATGAGCGATCCACTCGGCGAAGGCTTCGTTGAGCCACAGATCGTCCCACCACGCCATGGTGACCAGGTTCCCGAACCACATGTGGGCGAACTCGTGGGCCACCACGCGGTCCACGTTGCGCAACTGGTCCCAGGACGCGTTCCCGGGGTCGACGAGGAGCAGGGAGCTGCGGAAGACCACGAGGCCAACGTTCTCCATAGCCCCGAAGCTGAAGCTGGGCACCGCGACCTGGTCGTACTTCTGGTAGGGGTAGGGCTCGTCGAAGTAGTCCTCGAACCACGGCAGCAGTCGCGCGGCGAAGTCGCGCGCGTGCACGCCCAGCTTCTCCCGACCGCCCAGCGCCCAGACCTGGAAGGGGGTGCCATCCATCTCGAGCTCGGGCGTGGCTTGGAAGGCGCCGATGGCGCACGCGATCAAATAGCTGGCCATGGGCCGGGTGGCCTCGAAGCGCCAGGTCGTGGTGCTCTCCGCTGGTGCTTGGGTGGCCATGGGCGCGTTGGCCAGCACCTGGAGGCCGGGCTCGGTGGTGATGGTCCAGGCCCAGGTGGCCTTGAAGGCGGGCTCGTCGAAGCAGGGGAGGATGGCTCGCGCGTCCGTGGCCTCGCACTGGGTGACCAGGCAGGCCTCATCACC
>CAYNEI010000052.1:0-1848 GCA_964396185.1 uncultured Thermoplasmatales archaeon | reverse complement strand
GTGAGCTCGAGCTCGATGGTCACCTCGCCGTCGAAGGTGTCGCGCTCCATGGAGGCAGTGAGGTGGAGGTCGTAGTGGGTCGGGCGCGTGGTCTCGGGGAGGCGGTGGGCGGCTGGATCCATGGGGTCAGCTCCAGGAAGCGCGCCCTGGAGAGCCGGGCTCCCTTGTGAAGGGACCGGTCCCGGCCCAGGTCCAGTGCGCGCTACGCGAGGAGCAAGCTCACGGGACAGGTGGCGCGTCGAGGGCGGGCTCGCTCTCCAGCCATGGCTCGATGCGGATCTCGGCGTCCCCGTCGAAGGCCTCGCAGAACTCCTCGGGACTGGGGTCCTGGGGGCCGTCCGCGGTCCCCCACCAGTTGCCGGTAGCATCGATGGTAAGGGCTGCGGTGACCGCCTCGTCGGCGTTGATGTGGTTGCAGGTGGTGCCCACGATGGCATTGCCGTGCATCTCGACCACGAAGTCCCCCTTGGGGAGCACGCCGTCCACGGTGTTGATGTCCAGGACCCGGTGGTTGTCGACGAACCGGTTCCCCTCGATGGCAAGCGGGGCCTGCTGGAGCATGAAGTCCTGGGTCGGGACCCGCACGTTGATCGCGTGGAAGCGGTGGTCGACGAAGGTGTTGTCACGGACCACCATGCCCGCCCCGGTGTCGCTGAAGACGCCCTGGCTTGCGTTGTTGAAGAGGTTCCCCTCGATCAACGGGTTCGTCACGTAGATCTTGTCACCGACGATGGACTGCTGGACCCGGATCCCGAAGCCGGATATGTCCTCGAGGACGTTCCCTCGCAGCACGGGGGAGGCGTCTTGCGCGGAGAGCCCGGTGCCAACATCTCGGATGTGGTTCCCCTGGACCAGCGCGCTGGCGCCCCGCCAGACGTTGATCCCGGTGAAGGCGTGGTCCACCGTGTTGTCCACGATGTGACCAGTGGCAGCGTTGCCTTGCACCAGCACGCCCACCACGCGGTGGAACGTGTTCCCGGTAGCCTGGAGATCACCGAAGACCTCGATGAGCGGCCAGTCCGTCACGTCATCGCTCGTGCTCGTGATGGTGCTGTCCTCGATGACGAGCGTGCCACCGGGCTGGACCTGGATCTCTCCTGCGCAGTACATGCCGTTGATACGCCCGGGTGTGCAGAACTCGCCGGCTTGCCAGTTGAGCACACTGTTCCGGATCGTGAGCGTGGCGCCTGGCGCGACGACCACGTGCTCGTTGACCACGCGATCCTCGTCCGCCCACACCTCCTCGCCCACGATCACCATGGGCTCCGTGGGGGTGGCAGTACTGTCGGCTGCTGGGATCAAGGGCAGCAGCGCGATCGCGAGCAATACGGGTAGGATACGGTTGCGTGGGTGGGCCTCCATACGGGTCGCCTCACCCCCGCATTATGCACAAGGGTGATGAATCTAACCGTTCCCATGACCCTTGGGCTCGGCGGGTTCGGGCCTCTCGGGTCCGGGAGGCTCACGCGTCCTCGAGCCCGTGCATGGCCACCAGGTCCTCGGTGAGCGCCACGAGCTCCTCGGGCACGGGGATCCCGCTGATCCCGTCGCGCAGGCTGATGCCCTGGTCCTTCTTCTCGCCCCAGACGTGGCTGTTGAACCCGGTCACCTGCTCGGTGAGCTCGGCCAGGCCTTCGTCGGCTCCGTCCAGGGGATCCGGGAAGGTGGTGGCGTGGACGTCGCCGCCCTCCAGCTCGCTGTAGAGCTTGTAGGCCACGATGGGCGAGATGGGGGCCAAGAGCTGGACGGTGCCCAGCAAGACCTCGTGGAGCGTGTGGATCGTGCCGGCGTCCTCGTCGTAGGCGCGGTGCTTGACCATCTCCATGTAGTGGGGGGCGAAGAGGTTCC
>CAYNEI010000051.1:0-16800 GCA_964396185.1 uncultured Thermoplasmatales archaeon | reverse complement strand
ACCAACGAGTCCGTGCGCGCCTACAAGGTGCTTGGCCACGACCACACCGCCGAGATCCAAGGTGGCCTCGCTGGGGGGCACCCCGTGCGCTTCACCCCGCACCTGGTCCCCCAGAACCGCGGTTTGCTGACCACCAGCTACGCTCCCGCGCAGCCTGGCGTCGAGGCCGACGAGCTCCAGGCCCGCTACGAGAAGGCCTACGCTGGCTCCCCCTTCGTCCACGTGGTCGACGAGCCAGCCACGGGCCCGCTCAAAGGCTCCAACCTCTGCCACGTGGCCGTCTCGCTGGACCCGACCACGGGGCTCATCGTGGCCAGGGGAGCCATCGACAACCTCGTCAAGGGAGGTGCTGGCCAGGCGATCCAGAACCTCAACCTCGCCCTGGGCTTGCCCGAGACCACGGGCCTGCCCACTCTGGGGGTGGCACCGTGAGCCAGCTCGAGACCCCCCTGGTCCACGCCCGCCTGCTCCCCACCGGCGGCCTGCTCGACGTCCCCGGCTTCCAAGCCCAGGGGGTCCACTGCGGTCTGCGCTACAAGCAGCGCGACCTGGCCATCATCGTCAGCCAGCACCCCGCATCCACGGCGGCCGTGTTCACCCGCAACGCCTTCGCCGCGGCACCCGTCCACGTGAGCCGCGAGCACCTCGCCCAAGGCGAGATCCAGGCCATCGTGTGCAACTCAGCCAACGCCAACGCCTGCACCGGGCCCCAGGGCATGGCCGATGCCCGCGCCATGGCCGGTAAGACCGCACACGCCCTCGGCCTGGAGCTCCACCAGGTGCTCGTGGCCAGCACCGGCATCATCGGCCACCCCCTGGACATGGGCAAGGTGAACCGGGGCATCGAGCAGTGCGCCGGCAAGCTCGACCAAGCCACTGGGGGCGAGGCCGCTGAGGCCATCACCACCACGGACAGCCACACCAAGCAGGTGGCGGCCATCGCCCAGGCCGGTGAGCGCGCGTTCCACCTGGGGGCGATCGCCAAGGGCAGCGGGATGATCCACCCGAACATGGGGACCATGCTCTGCTTCGTGGCCACGGATGCCCCCATCGGATCCGAGCACCTGCAGCCGCTGCTGCAAGAGACGGTGGACGCCAGCTTCAACCAGATCAGCGTCGACGGGGACGAGTCCACCAACGACATGGTCGCCGTGCTGGCCAACGGGGCCGCCGGCGGGCCCCCCATCGAGCCCGGCAGCCCAGCCTACGAGGCCTTCGCTGACGCGCTCGGACAGGTCTGCAAGCACCTGGCCAGGATGATCGCCGCTGATGGCGAGGGGGCCACCAAGCTCATCGAGGTCCAGGTCACGGGGGCCGCCAGCGTCGAGGAGGCACGGGCAGCCGCCCGGGCGGTGGCCTCGTCCAACCTCGTGAAGGCCGCCATCCACGGCGAGGACCCCAACTGGGGCCGCGTGCTGGCCGCCATCGGCGCCACCGGCGCCCAGCTCGACCCCGGCGGGGTCAGCCTCCGCTTCCACCATGGACCCCACCAGCTCAAGATCCTCACCCAAGGCCAACCCCTGCTCAACGGTGGCCCACCCGAGGGCCTCGAGGCCTTGCAGGGGGACCAGGTCACGATCAACGTGGACCTCGCCGTGGGCGACGAGGGGGCCGAGGCCTGGGGTTGTGATCTCACCCAGGAGTACGTCCAGTTCAACAGCGCCTACTCGACGTGATCCCATGACCACCCTCACCATCAAGCTCTCCGGCAAACTGCTCGACGACCCAGCCACCCTCGACCTCCTGGCATCCGAGCTCACCCAAGCCCGAGATGCAGGTGCGCGGCCCGTGGTCGTGCACGGAGGCGGGCCCCAGCTCACCCGCGCGCTCACCGAGGCTGGCGTACCCGAGGAGCGCCACCATGGCCTGCGCGTGACCCCGCCTCAGGCTGCCGAGATCGTGCTCTCCGAGATGGACGCGCTGGGCATGGAACTGGCCGCCCAGCTCACCCGCCGCGGCGTACCTGCCGTCCACATCGCGGGCCGCCAGGGTCGGCTCAGCGCCCAGGTCAAGCACCTCGACGGCGCTCCACTGCTCGGCCGTGTGGGCACCGTGAAAGGCTTCGATGCCCTGGGCCTGCCAGGCCCGGTGGACGGGCCCGTGCCCGTGGTGACCCCGGTGGGCATGGATGCCCAGGGGCCGTTGAACGTGAACGGGGACGAGGGCGCCGGGGCCATCGCTTCGGCCCTGGCCGCGGATGCCCTGCTGTTGGCCACGGACGTGGCCGGCGTGCTGGACGCCTCAGGCCAGCCCATCGACCACATCGATCCCGGCCAGGCCCGCTCGCTCATCCGCTCCGGCCAGGCCCACGGCGGCATGGTGCCCAAGCTCAACGCCGCCCTGGACGCCCTAAGATCTGGGGTGGGTAAGGTGCTCATCGGACCCATCGAACCCGGAAGCCTGACCGGGGTATCGGTGGGAGAAGCGGAGGGCACAATCGTCCAGGGCCGCAAGGTGGTTGCATGACCGGCGGTATCGGGGGTGGGACCACAAGGGGCGCAAAGGGCCACAAGGGAACCACGATTACGATCCAGCCACAAAGAGAGACCCCTAGGTCTTGGTGGCCCGTGGTGTCCTTGGAGACCTTCGTGGTCCAGCCCCAGATAGGGGTGATCGCTTGATGGATCACCAGGCGACGTGGCAGGCCACCCACATGCCCATCTATGGCACCCCAGAGCTCTGCCTGGTCGAAGGGCACGGGGCCAAGGTCAAGGATGCTCAGGGCAGGTGGTACACCGACCTGCTCGCTGGCCTGGCCGTGAACATCCTCGGCCACGCCCACCCGGCTGTGGTCCAGGCTGTCCACGACCAGATCACGACTCTCGGCCACGTCTCCAACCTCTACGCCACGCCACCCGCGCTTCGCCTGGCCCAACGCCTCTCCAAGCTCTCCGGGGGCTACCAGGCCGCTCTCGTCAACAGCGGGTCGGAGGCCAACGAGCTCGCGCTCAAGCTCGCGCGTCGCCATGCCCACGCCACCGACCGCCCGGACGGCGTCGTGCTCGCCTTCGAGGGCAGCTTCCACGGCCGCACCATGGGCTCCCTGGCGCTTACGGGTCAGCCCGGCAAGCACGAGGGCTTCCACCCGCTCCCGGGGGGCATCCTCCACGTCCCCTACGACGATCCTGCCGCCCTGGAGGAGGCCTTCCACGAACTGGACGTGGTCGCCGTGTTCGCCGAGTACATCCAGGGCGAGGGGGGCATCCAGCCCATGCCAGAGGAGACGGCCGTCGCCCTGGGTCAGCTGACCCGCGAGCACGACGCCGTGCTCGTGGCCGACGAGGTGCAGACCGGGCTCGGCCGCACAGGCGCGCTCTTCGCGCACGAGCATTACGGCCACCGGCCGGATGTGATCACGCTGGCCAAGGCGCTGGGTGGTGGGCTCCCGGTGGGCGCGACCCTGGCCCGCCCGGGCCTGGCCGAGCGCATGGGACCCGGCAGCCATGGCTGCACCTTCGGCGGCAACCCGGTGGCCTGCGCTGCGGCCAACGCCGTTCTCGACGTGTACATCGACGAGCAGCTGGGCGACCGCGCTCGTGTTCTGGGCCAACTGGCCCGCGAGATCCTCGAGGACGACCACGACGTGCCGGTGCGCGGCCTTGGGTTGCTGCTGGGCATCCCGCTGGACGAGCCCGAGGCCGGCCAGGTGGTCTCAGCGTGCCAGGCTGAAGGCGTGCTCGTGGGCCAAGCAGGGGATCGCGTCGTCCGCCTGGCGCCACCCATCGTGGTCCAGGGGGACCACTTGATCGACGCCCTGCACATCACCGCTTCGGCCGTGGTTGAGGCCACCTAGCCGTCTCGCCCACGAGCAAGCGCTGACAACGAGGTTCGTGCCTGAACCCTCTTGACCAAGACCCTCCGAGGAAGAGGGTGGTGACATCGTTGAGCGAACATAGAAGCTGGAAAGTCGTGCCCGACGGCGAACGTTGGATGGTCCGGCGAGCCGGCGCGGAAACCTTCTACAGCCGACACGCCGACCAAGAGACCGCCTTGCGCGCCGCGCGCCTCTTCGCCAGAGAGCACGGCCCAGGCCACGTGATCGTCCACAGCGAGGACGGCTCCGTGATCTGGTCCGAGATCATCCGGTGCAACGGCACCTCGGACGACAAGCAAGAGGAAGCCTCCAACGGGCACCTCTCACCAACCAAGCTGACCGACCCCACGCGAGGCACGGCTACCGCGAGCTGACCCGCAGGCCACCGCAGACCCCCGCCCCCAGGTCTAGAGAGCGAAGCAGTCCCTAGTCACGTGGGTTCCCTGTGATCTCCATCCCCGACACCCTCCGCGAAGCAGACGCGCGAGCCGTGGCGTGGATGGAGGCTCACGGGACCACGGTGCTCCGCATCGCGCTTGGGACGGTCTTCGTCTGGTTCGGCGCCCTCAAGCTCGTCGGCCGCAGCCCGGTCACGGGTCTCGTGACCGACACCATCCCATGGATCGAACCCGAGCCACTGGTCCTCGGCCTCGGCCTGGCCGAGGTTGCGGTGGGTCTCGGCTTGATGGCAGGCAAGCTCATGCGCCTCGTGCTCGCCCTCTTCTGGCTCCAGATGGGCGGCACCCTGCTGGTCCCGATCCTCCTCCCTCACGTGGCCTTCCAGGGCGCCAACCCCCTACTCTTGACCACCGAGGGCGAGTTCGTCGTCAAGAACTTGGTGTTGCTCGCCGCCGGCATCGTGCTCGGGGGGACCCTGCCCCGCTCGAATCGCTCACCACAACGACGCGAAGATCACAACGGGTAGCGGGGTAGCGGACCGACACGTGCGGATGAGGGTCGCTCATCCCTGGGTCGTTGTGTCCCTTGTGACGTTGTGGTGAGCGGTTGTCGCTGGGGCACCCGAACGCTTTTCTTCCAGAACGCCCACCCAGGCCCATGAGGCACGGGACGCTTTGGATCGCTCTGCTGCTCGTGGCCGGACCCGCGCTCGCGGGCTGCATCGGCTCGAACGAGGACAGCATCGAGCAGACGGCTGTGAGAGACCCCATCGACGGGGCTGACTCTGCGACCCAGTGGGTCCTGGATGCCACCGGCAACCTCACCGACCCCGACCAGTTCCCTGGCGAGCTCCCTACCTTCTCGGTGCTCGAGGTCGTGGACCGGGTCAGCGGCGAGCCGACCCTGGGCATCACGCGCACCGGCGCGATCTTCTACGCCGCCATCGACTGGGACTCCGAGTTCCCACCCCCGCCGGCTGGCGGTGGCGCACCGCGCACGTTCTACATGCGAAGCATGGACGGCGGCGAGACCTGGGAGAACTTCTCACCCCACATCGCCGGCCAAGAGACGCACTACGACTCCGCGGACCCCTACGTCTACGTCGACCCTGCCACAAGCCGGGTCTACGCCATGGACATGGGCCCTTCGGTGGTCTGCAACAAGATCAGTTTCTCGGACGACGACGGTGAGAGCTGGGTCACGAACCCGTGGGCCTGCAACACGGTGCCCAACGACCACCCCACGCTTTTCGCCGGGCCCCACCCGGCTGGTGGCACACCCGCCTACCCCCACCAGGCCTACCTCTGCACGAACCAGATCTACGATTCCGCCTGCTACGTCAGCCCGGACGGTGGCGCCACATGGGCCCAGACCACGCCGGTCTACCCCGGCGTGAACCTCGAAGGCGATCTCTGCGGCGGGCTCCACGGTCACGGCCACGCGAGCTTGGCAACGGGCACGGTCTACCTGGGCCGCGACTACTGCGGGGTCCCCACGGTGGCCGTCAGCGACACCTACGCAGCATCCTGGGAGCTGGTCTCGCTCAGCGAGGACCCGACCCACGACCCGGCCGACCACGACATCAGCATCGCCACAGATCTGGAAGGCAACGCGTACGCCTTCTGGGTCGCCAACGACGCCACCAGCGTCTACCTCGCCAAGAGCATGGACGACGGCCAGAGCTGGTCTGAGCCCATGGACGTCACCCCGCCTGGCGTGACAGCGGCCAAGCTCCCCAGCCTCGTCGCCGGGAGCGAAGGGCACCTTGCCTTCCAGTTCATCGGCACCGAGGTCGAGCAGGGCTGGGACGCCTTCGAGACGGTGGACGACTGCAACGACCAGCGCGACCCCGACTGCTTCATCCACCCAGGCCTCGTTCGCAACGCCACCTGGAACGCCTACATCGGCGTGAGCCTGGACGCCCACACCGACGACCCCGCCTTCGCGGTCACGGTGGCCAACCCCCTCGACGAGCCCGTCAAGCGCGGCCCGTGCTCCGGGCGGTGCTTCGGGGACGAGGGCGGCATGTACGACTTCCTCGACATCGAGATCGACCCCACGACGGGTCAGATCTTCAGCGCGCTGGTGGACGTCTGCCACGAGGGCTGCGATGGACCCGAGTACGACACCTTCTCCGCCGAGGAGAACAGCGTCGGCATGGTGGCTCGCCTGGATGCGGGGCCGCTGTTGCTCGACACGCCCATCCCGGAGGCCGGAGGGCCGGTCGGCTAGCGTCACAGTCTACGCGAACCTCAGGCCTTCTCGCCGATGAGCCGGTTGAGCGCCTCGAACGTGGTGAACAGGTCGCCCTCCTCGATGATGAACATGTTGTCCTTGTAGCAGCTGATCACGTCGATGAAGTTGATGCCCCGCTCGCTGAGCGTGCTGGCCACGAAGCTCAGGATGCCGGGCACCTCCTCGATCACGTCCGGGCTTCTGAGGTTGACCTCGACGAGGTCCTCGTGCACGTTGAGGATCTGGCTGCGGCCCAGGATGCCTGTGAGCTCCTCCTCGAACCCCTCGTCCGTGATGATGGTGAGCGACTCGCTGCCCTGGATAACATGCAGGGGCACATCCCGGCCACGAGCCGCTTCCATGGCCTCGCGCAGCTTGGCCAGCGACTCCCAGCTCGGGCGCGCTGTGATCACGCTCATGTGGGTGCGCACCTCGAGCTTGGATCTGGAGAGGATGCGCCGGATGCCGGCCTCGTAGTCCGGACGCTCCCGGTGGTCCTCGTAGCGCCGGCACGCAGCCAGCACGGCCTCCCGGCTCGCGATCCCCTCCTCGTCCATGATCTTGCGCGTGAGCGCTGACAGGTTCACGATGCCCATGGCCAGCGCATCCCGGACCACGGGGTGGGCGTCGATGTACCAGCGCACCCGTTGGGCGATGGAGGATGAGCCGCTTGCTGCCACAGTGGCCAGAAGCGGCTCATCCGCCATAATGTCTTGTATGAGACATCTCTGCCAAGTTGCGTCTTAGGCGGGTCGTCATCCTCAAGTGCACCCCCTGTCGCTCCAGGTTCAAGATGCCTGAACACATCGTTCTCGCCTACTCTGGAGGGCTGGACACCTCGGTGGTCACCCACTGGCTCGGCCAGGTCCACAACGCCGAAGTCACCTGCGTTCTGGTCGATCTGGGGCAAGCCAGCAACGAGGTCGAGCAAGCCCAAGAGCGCGCCCTGGCCAACGGCGCCGAGGCCTGCCTGGTGGCCGGCGACCAAGCCAGCTTCGTGCACGGCTACGTCGCGCCAGCCATCCAAGCCAACGCCCTCTACGAGCACGCCTACCCCCTGGCCACCGCCCTGGCCCGCCCCTACATCGCCAAGGTCCTCGTGGAGGCCGCCCACGAAGTGGGTGCCGATGCCATCGCGCACGGCTGCACAGGCAAGGGCAACGACCAGGTCCGCCTCGAGGCCAGCATCCACGCGCTGGATCCCAGCCTCACCGTGCTTGCGCCTCAGCGCACGGATGCCATGACGCGCGACGAGGCGCTGGCCTACGCAGCAGAGCACGACCTCGAGCTGCCAGAGCTCACCGAGGACGCCTTCTCCACCGACGAGAACCTCTGGGGACGCTCCATCGAGGGCGGCGTGCTCGAGGACCCCACCATCGCGCCCCCCGAGAGCGCCTTCGCGTGGACGACCTCGCCTAAGCACGCCCCCGACGAGCCGGCCAGCATCACGCTTACCTTCGAGCACGGCCTCCCGGTGGCGCTGGACGGCCAAGCCCTCCCGCTGGACGCGCTGATCGCCCAGCTCAACACCCTCGCCGGGGGGCATGGGATCGGCCGCATCGACCACATCGAGAACCGCTTGGTCGGCATCAAGAGCCGCGAGCTCTACGAGGCCCCAGCCGCCGTCACCATCCTGGCCGCCAAGCAGGCCCTCGAGCAGCTCACCCTGACCAAGGACGTCGCGCAGGCCAAGACCCACCTCGAGCAGCAGTTCAGCCAGCTCACCTACGACGGCCTCTGGTACAGCCCGCTCACCCAGGCCCTCCAGGCCTTCTTCGCCCAGGCCAACGCGCCGGTCACCGGGACCGTGACCCTGGAGGCCTACAAGGGCTCGCTCACGGTCACGAGCCGCGAGAGCCCGGTGAGCCTTTACGACGAGGGCCTGGCCACCTACGGGCCCGAGGACGGCTTCGACCACGACGCCGCCAGCGGCTTCATCCAGCTCTGGAGCCTGCCGTTGGTCACCAACGCCAAGGTCCACGGCCAAACCACCTCCGCGGGGTCCTCGAAGCAGGCGGCGGAGGCCACCACTGAGGCCACCGCGGAAGCCACAAGCGACGGGCCCGGCAACGGGCCCCTCGTTCAACCAACGCAGGGGGGTGCATGAGGTGTCGAGGCCACCCACGGTATGGCAGGCACGCACCGGCACCCCCCCTGCCGATCCCCTCATCGCCTACGGCGAGACCACCACAGACGACGAGCCCTTCGTGCTGCTGGACCTCGCCGGCTCCATCGCCCACACCCTCGGCCTGCTCCACGCTGGGCTGATCACAGACGACGAAGCCCTCGACCTCATCGATGGCCTCCAAGCCCTGGGCACCAAGGCCCAGGCTGGCGAGCTCACCCTGGACCCTGGCCTCGAGGATGTCCACATGAACGTCGAGGCCCAGCTCAAGGAGAACATCGGCCCCGTGGCCGACAAGCTCCACACCGGCCGCTCCCGCAACGACCAGGTCGCCCTGGATCTCGTCCTCTACACGCGCCTGGGGCTGGTGGATCTGGCTGGTGCGGCCTTGTCGGTGGCCGGCAGCCTCGCCGAGACGGCTCATGCCCACACGACCACGCCCTGGGTCGCCAAGACCCACGGCCAGGACGCCCAACCCGCCACCCTGGGCCTGCTCCTCCACGCCCACGCGATCCGCTTCCAGGACCTGGCCAGCCTCGCCCTGGACGCTGCCGACCACCTCGACGAGAGCCCGCTGGGCAGCGGAGCCGTGGCCGGCTCCACGCTGCCCCTGGACCCCGCGCTGACCGCGAACCTGCTCGGCCTCGCACCCCCGCGCAACGCCTTGCTCGCCACGAGCAGCCGGGATGGCACGATCCATGCCACCCAGCTCGCCAGCCTGGCTGGCCTGGCCGCCGCCTCGCTGGCCACGGACCTCATCGAGCTCGCAGACGACGGGAGCCTCAGCCTCCCGCCCGCCTACACCACCGGCTCAAGCCTCATGCCGCACAAGCGCAACCCGGACGCCCTCGAGCTCGTGCGCGCCCATGGCAAGGGGCTCAGCGCGCCCATGGTCCAGGTCACCAGCCTCGTGGCTGGCCTAGGGCTTGGCTACCACCGCGACCTCCAGGCGACCAAGCCGTGCTTGACCGACTCGCTCACCGTGGCCATCGAGACCCTCGGCGTGCTCGGCGGCGTGGTCGATGGGGTCTCGATCGACCCCACCCACGTGCCTTCCGCCTGGCACGAGCCCAGCATCCGCAGCACCGATGCCGTCGAGGTGCTGGTCCAGGCTGGCGTTCCGTTCCGCCAGGCCTACGGCACCCTGGCCGGCATCTTCGCCCAGCTCGAGGAGGGAGCATCCCTCGTGGAGGCCATCGAGGCCAGCGAGCTCACAGATGACCACGCGGTGCTCGTGCACGATGCGCTCACCGGCGAGCCGACGGCGCGCGAGACCCTCGGTGGTCCTGGCCCGGTGGTCCTGGTCGACGCTCTGGAGGCCTTCGATGAGAAGCAGGGCACCCTGGAGCAGGCGTGCCAACGCGCCCACCAGGAGACCAGCGCCCCCCTGGACCTGCTCGAGCAACCGGCCAAGCTCCTGGTCGCCGACATCCTGGAGGGGGTCTAAGTGGCCAGCACCACGCTCGCTGCTCAGGGGCCGCTCGTCCAGCTCGATACCCGAGCGGCTCCGCCGAGCGACCTGCTCTCCATGTGTGATCTCGACGGCCACCTGGAGCTGCTGATCCAGCAAGCCCTCCAGCTCAAAGCCCAGGCAGCCAAGGGCAAGCTCCCCGAGCTGCTGGCTGGCAAGACCGTGGTCACGATCTTCGAGAAGAACAGCACGCGCACCCGCATCAGCTTCGACGTGGGCATCCAGCGCCTGGGTGGCATCAGCACGGTGCTGGACAGCGAGTCCAGCCAGATGAGCCGCGGCGAATCCATCCAGGACACCGCGCTCGTGCTGGCCCGCTACGCGGACGCCATCGTCTACCGCGCCGACGACCACGCCTCCGTCCAGGCCATGGCCGAGCACGCACCCGTGCCCGTGATCAACGCGCTCACCCCCCTCGAGCACCCCTGCCAGGTCCTCGCAGACCTCACCAGCTTGCAGGAGCACCTCACAAGCCAGGGGGCAGGCTTGCTTGCAGGCAAGACCCTGGCCTACGTGGGTGATGGGAACAACATGTGCCACAGCTACCTGCTCGGCTGTGCCATCGCCGGCATGCACGTCCACGTCGCCACCCCACCCGGCTACGGGCCCGACCCGGACATCGTGGCCAAGGCCGAGCAGATCGCCCAGGCCAAAGGCGGCAGCGTGCTCATCACCCACCACCCCACCGAGGCCGTCGACGGCGCTCATGCCGTGGCCACGGACACGTGGATCAGCATGGGCGACGAGGCCGAGCAAGCCCAGCGGATCGCGGATTTCGACGGGTACACCGTGGACGAGGCGCTCATGGTGCATGCGCTGCCCGGCGCGGCCTTCCTCCACTGCCTGCCCGGCCACTGGGGCCACGAGGCCAGCTACGAGGTGGCCCATGGACCTCAAAGCGTGATCCTGGACGAGGCCGAGAACCGGATGTGGAGCCAGATGGCGCTCTTGGCGCACTTGCTGCAGTGACCCGGCAAACGCTATATGCTCACTGAGCATGTAGAATCCTGGAGGCATCCATGAGGCTCACCCCATTGCACGCGCTGCTCCTCGCAGGGCTCGTGCTCGCACCCATCACCCCCGTTCTCGCCCAGCCCCTCCAAGCCACCGAGGACCCTGTCTGCCACCGCGCCGGCAGTCTGCCCGCGCGCAGCTGCGAGGCATGGACAGCCCGCTACGACGGGACCGGCGCGTGGTACGACACGCCCCAGGACATCCTTGTGAGCCCGGATGGCTCCAAGGTCCACGTCGTGGCAAGCAGCGTGGGTCCCGGCACCGCCCGGGACGCCGTCGTGGTGAGCTACGAGGCCGACACCGGCGAGCAGCGCTGGGTGTACCGTTACGATGGGGCCGAGGCCTACGATGTCCCCAGCCAAGCCACCGTCGGGTCCGACGGCTCGATCTACGTGGCCGTCGCCTCGGAGAACGAGGCAGGCGATGAGGACTACGTCATCCTCGCTCTCGATCCCGACACCGGCATGGAGACGTGGCTGCTCCGCTACGATGGGCCGGCCACGGACAGCGATGCCTTCACCTTCCACGATCTGCCCTGGGCCCTGGAGCTCGCCCCTGACGGATCCCAGCTTTTCGTGACCGGCGTGGTCCGCACCCTGCAAGCCAGCTACACCATCGGGACACTCGCCCTGGACCCCGCCACGGGCACCGTCGACTGGGCCCGCTTCCACGCTGTGGACGGCGACGCCTTCGGCCGAGCCCTGGCCGTGGGACCCGACGGTGAGCGTGTCTTCGTGGCCGGTGAGATGGACGGTGGCCAAGCCATCGTGGCCTACGACGCGACCACCGGTGAGACCCTCTGGGTCCTCGAGGACACCGTCCCCTCGGGCCTCATGAGCGTGGCCGAGGTGACCGTCGACCCGTCAGGGGAGACCGTGTTCGTGGTCTCGGCCCGCCAGGACGTGGCTGCCGGCCAAGGTCTCCGCTACCGCGTCCACGCCTTGGAGACCTCCACGGGCGCGGTCCACTGGGTCAAGGAGGGCCCGGAGGGCACCCCGGTCGGGGCCGTGCTCGACGCCACGGGCTCAACGCTCTTCGTGGCAGGCACCACGGCCAGCATCGATGAGGGAGCCATCGTCACCGACTTCGCCGCGTTGGCCTACGACACCGGGACCGGTGAGCAGCGGTGGACGACCACCTACCAGGGTCCCTACGAGTTCGACACCGCCGCGGATGTGGCCCTCACCCCAGATGGCTCCGCGCTCTTCCTCATCGGCACGAGCACGTCGATCGTGCTGCGCGACAGCGATGCGGTCACCATCGAGCTCGACGCCGCCACCGGAGAGCTCGCGTGGGCAACGCGCTACATCGGGAAGAACGCGAACGCCAACCATGGCCTCTCGCAGGATGGCGGTCGCGCGCTGGTCGCCTCCCCCACCGGAGACCGGGTCTTCACGGCCCTTGCCTCCGATAACCTCTCAGGCACGTGGGATCTGGTCACCGCTGCCTACGAGCTCGACTGATCGCCTCGGTCAGGCGCCCATGCGCTGGAGTGCATTGACCAACACCTCGGCTGCCTCCACCACGTCCCCCAGCCCGATCCGCTCGTGAGGGGTGTGGTCGAGGCTGGCATCCCCAGGCCCGTAGGCCACCGCCCGGCACCCCCACGCAGGCCCCACCACGTTCCAGTCGCTCGAGCCGGTCTTGCGCGCCATGCGTGGCTCGTGGCCTCGCTGGATCAGTGCGCCGCGAAGCGCGGTGGCTAGCCGGCTGCGTGGGCTCGCGGTGACCGCCGGGATGGCCTCCTCGATGGCCAGCCTGACCCCGTCCGCAAGGATCGTTTCCAACTCGTCCGCGGCCGGCACGTCACCAGGCAACCGGATGTCCAGGGTCGCGGTGGCCTCGTCCAGATCCGCCGTGCGGTGGCTCGCCACGTCCATGACACGCACGCTGGTCTCCTCGAAGCCAGGATCCCGGGTCGGGTTGGCGCTCCAGGCGGTCAGCTGCTCGATGGCTTGGATGAGCAGCTCGCTTGCCGTCGGCTGCGGTGCCCCTGGATGAGCAGGCTCGGTGCGCGCTGCCAGGCGCGCCCGGATCCGCCCCTTGTAGCCCAGGCCCACGGTGGACAGCCCGTTGGGCTCGGCGATGACGACGGCCTCCGGAGCGTCCAGGGTCTCGACCAGGTGCAGCGCACCGCGGCTGTCGGTCTCCTCGCCCACCGCGGCCACGAGCCGGATGCCCGAGGCAGCCGTCTCGGGGAGGCTGGCCAGGGCCAGCGCGTGGGCGACCAGTGGCCCCTTGGCGTCCACCGCGCCCCGACCCCAGAGCACGTCGCCATCCCATCGGACGGGCACCTGTCCCGGTACGGTGTCCAGGTGGCCCAAGAGCACCACCCGGGCAGCCTCTCGGGGGCCACGACAGGCGTGCACGTTGCCGATCTCATCGGTCCACGCGTCCAGGCCCCACGCGGTCAGGTGCTCGACGAGCAGCTCGGCTGCCTTGCCCTCCTCCCCGCTCGGGCTCGGCTGGGTGATGAGCGCCTCCAGGAGCTCGGCCACCTGCTCCGTGGTGGGGCTCATGCGACCACCCGTATCTGGGAGTGAACCACAGGGGGCACGGAGGACACAGAGGGCCACAAGGACCTGGGAATCACGGCTGGAGTCCTCTCGTCTCTGTGGCCCACTGTGTCCCCTACGCCCTCCGTGGTTTCCCGCTCTGTTACCGCGCTCATGAGCTCGCCTCGGCTTGCTGCTGGTAGCTCGCTTGGACGGTGTCCAGCGCGTCGAGCACGGCCTCGCTGATCCTGTCGGCCTCCTCCTCGGTGATCACGAGGGGTGGGAGCAGGCGGACGACGCTATCCCCGCCGGGCAGGGCGAGAACGCCGTCGCGCTGCATGGCTTGGAGCACGGGCGTGGCTCGCGCGCCCAGCTCGATGCCCAGCATGAGGCCCCGGCCGCGCATCTCGCGCACCAGCGGGTGGTCGGCATCCTGGATGGCTGCCTGCGTGCGTTGGCCGAGGTGGTTGGCTTGCTCGGCGAGCTGTTCGTCCTCGAGGATGGAGAGCACGGCGAGGGCTGCCTGGCAGGCCAGCGGCGAGCCGCCGAAGGTCGTGCCATGCAGACCTCGGCCCAAGGGGTCCAGGCGCTCATGCGCGATGGTGGCGCCCAGGGGCAGGCCGCCGGCCAGGGATTTGGCCAGGCAGACCAGGTCAGCCTCGACCCCTTCCTGGTGGATCGCCAGGTCATGGCCCGTACGTCCCAGTCCAGTTTGCACCTCGTCTACGATGAGGAGCGCGCCAGCCTCGCGGCAGGCGCGCTGGACGGCCGGGAGGAACCCCTCAGGCGGGACCCGAACGCCGCCTTCGCCCTGCACGGGCTCGACGAGCACCGCGGCGACGTCATCGCCGAGGGCGCCAGCCAGCGCCTCGGCGTCGCCGTAGGGCACGAAGGTCGTCTCGCCCATGCGTGCGTGGAAGGGGGCTCGGTAGCGGGGCTTGTGGGTGGCTGAGAGCGCGCCCAGGGTGCGGCCGTGGAAGCCCTGCTCGAAGGCGACCAGCCGGTTGCGCCCGGTGTGGACGAGCGCGGTCTTGATGGCGCACTCCACGGCCTCGGTCCCGCTGTTGGAGAGGAAGACCCGGCCGGCCCAAGGTCCCGCGAGCTCGCGGAGCCGGTCGACCAGCGCGCTGCGCGCCGGGTGGGCGAAGACCTGGCTTGCGTGGGTGAGGCCGGTGGCCCCACCCTGGAGGGCCTGGACGACCCGGGGGTGGGCGTGGCCCACGTTGCCCGTGCCGTAGCTGGCTCCGCCGGCGTCGAGGAGCCGCTGGCCATCCTCGGTCTCGACCCAGGATCCCCGGCCGCCGGTGAGCGTGAGGCCCCGGTGCGGGAAGACCCCGAAGCCATGCACAACCTCGCTCGGCTTGCTCATGGACGCACCTCGGTCCCGGCGCCCTTGAGGGCTCGGGCCAGCACCCCTTCGCGCGTCCCGTCCGTGATGATCACGCGCTCGACCCCGCCCTCGAGAGCCTCCTGGGCAGCGGTGAGCTTACGCGCCATGCCTCCCTCGGCCGTGCCCTCCTCGATGAGCGCCTGGGCCTCCCCAGGGGTGAGCTGATCGATCGGTTGGCCGCTGGCATCGAGCACGTGACTGACATCGGTGAAGAGCAGCAGTGTTCCGGCACCCAGCGCGCTGGCTAGCGCAGCAGCCGCGCGGTCGCCATCGACGCTGACCAGGCCCACGTCGTCGGCGGCCAGCGGCGTAACCAGGGGCAGCTCGCCCCGTTCCAGGGCGGCCAGGACCACGCCAGGGTCCACGTGGGTGAGCATGCCGCTGCGGTTGCCTCGCACGATGAGCGTGCGGCCGTCATCGGTGACGTGGCGCAGTGCTGGCTTGGCCTGGGCTTCGAGCACGCCTTGGTCGCCGTCGATGCGAGCCACCTGGGCCCCCGCATCTGCGAGCTGGTGGGCCAGCCCACCTGCCAGCTCGGCTGCCGCGGCTTGCATGGCCTCGAGCACGGCCTCGCCGGTGAAGCGGCTCGTGCGTCCAGACGGGCTCGTGAGCACCCGGTGCTCGATGCCCAGGGCCTGGCAGCGCTGTGTGGTCTGGGGCCCGAAGCCGTGGACCAGGACCGCGTCATCCTGGGTGGCGAGTTCGGCGAGCAGGGGCTGGCAGCGGTCCGCGATGGAGCCGCCCACCTTGGCCACGATCACCGACCCCGTTGTATCGGGGGTGGTCAGCTCGGAGCTGTGGTCGGTCATGGGAAGGCCGCCACCTGGTCGAGGCCAGCGGTCTCGTCGAGGCCGTGCCGGATGTTCATGGATTGGATCGCGCTGCCGGCCGCGCCCTTGCCGAGGTTGTCGATGGCGCAGAGCACGACTGCCGACTGGTCGTCCTTGCGGGGCATGGCGGCGATCTGGGCGCGGTTGGTGCCAGCCACGAACCGTGGCTCGGGCACGCCTCCCGGTCCTGGGCGTCCCGGGAGCACGTCGACGAAGGGCTCACCCTGGTAGGCCTCCAGCAGGGTGCGGTGGAGGGCGCGCCGGTCGGTGGCCTCGGTCAAGGGGATGTGAGCGGTCATGAGGATGCCCCGGGTCATGTCCGTGGCGTGCGCGCTGAACCACAGCGGGTGCTCCCCGCCGGGGAAGCAGGCTTGCTGGATCTCAGCCTCGTGGCGGTGGCCCACAGGCGCATACGGGCGCACCGTACCCGAGCGCGCGGCGTGCGAGCCCCAGCGGCCCCCGCCCGTGCCTCCGGCGGTGGAGCCGATCTTGCCGTCGAGCACCACAGGCCCCTCGCCGATCAGACCAGCCCGGGCCAGGGGGGTCAGCGCCAGGATGCTGGCCGTGGCCAGACAACCTGGTCCTGCGATGAGCGTGCTCTTCGCGATCCGCTCGCGCTCCAGCTCGGGCAGGCCGTAGGCAGCGCTTGCCAAGAGCTCAGGGTTGGGGTGGGCCTGGCCGTAGGTCGCCTCGTACCCCTCGGCAGAGCGGAGGCGGAAGTCGCTGGAGAGATCGATCACGGTGCCCGCGTCCTCAAGGAGCTCGGGCATCCGCTCGCCGGTGGTGCCGTGCGGGGTGGCGGTGAAGAGGACGTCCAGTTCAGGGATCTCGCCGGGATCCGAGAAGGAGAGCCGATCGAACCCCGAGAGATGGGGGTGGGCCTGGGTGACGGGCCGGCCTGTGAGCGAGCGCGAGCTGATCCAGGTGACCTCGGCCTCGGAGTGGGTGGCGAGGTAGCGCAGGAGCTCACCGGCGGTCGTGCCAGATGCGCCCAGGATGCCGGCTTGGAGGGTCATGCGACCACCTC
>CAYNEI010000050.1:9875-16831 GCA_964396185.1 uncultured Thermoplasmatales archaeon | reverse complement strand
TGGAACGACCCAACCAACCTCGCAGTATCTGGGTGGGCAACCACAGGGGGCACAGGGGGCACGGTGGACCACAGTGGACCCAGGGCGACGAACCAACGTCCAGCGAGCACGCGGGGACGCTCGCCGATGAGGGCATGGGGGGCGCCTGTCTCCCCTTCTGTCTGTGTGGCTCTCTGTGCTCCCCGTGCCCCCCGTGGTTCCACTCCCCATCGAGGGCCCCACGTCTCCTCGCCAGGAGAGAACGATTTAAGCCAAGCCTCCCTTGGCGCTCCACGTGAGCCGGGCCACGGTGATCGTCGGTGCCCAGTGGGGCGACGAGGGCAAGGGGAAGATCACGGACGTGCTTGCCGCACAGGCCGACGTGGTCGCGCGGTTCCAAGGCGGCAACAACGCCGGTCACACCGTGGTGATCGACGGCGTCGAGCACGCGCTTCACCTGCTGCCATCCGGGATCCTGCGCGAGGGCGTCACCTCGGTTCTGGGCAACGGGGTGGTGCTCGACCCAGAAGCGTTGGTCGCGGAGATCGATGGGCTCCAGGAGAGCGGTGCCATGCGCGGCGAGCTCGTGGTGTCCGCCAACGCGCACGTGGTCTTCCCGACCCACCGGCGCCTGGATGCCGCCCGCGAGCAGGGCACCTCTGGCATCGGCACGACCAAGCGCGGCATCGGGCCGGCCTATGCATCCAAGGCGGCTCGCTTCTCGGCTCGGCTGGGCGATCTCATCCATCCAGAGCACGGGCCAGCCACCCTGGACCGCGCCGTGGCGGGCCTGAGCCAATGGTGCCAGGCCGCCGGGATCGATGCGCCGGAGCGCAAGGAGCTGGAGGCCTGGGTGGCCAGCTGGCGCGAACGGATCACACCACACGTCGGCAACGCCACCGAGCTCCTGCTTGAAGCCCTGGAGGCCGATGAGCGCGTCATCCTGGAGGGCGCGCAGGGCACCCTGCTCGACCTCGACCACGGGACCTACCCCTTCGTCACCTCCAGCAGCACGTGCGCTGGTGGCGCGGCCACCGGGACCGGGCTGCCACCCACGGCCATCGGACAGGTCTGGGGCATCTCCAAGGCCTACACGACCCGAGTGGGTGATGGTCCCTTCCCCACGGAGATCGACGACGCTGCCGCCGACCACCTGGCCACCAAGGGTCACGAGTTCGGCACGACGACCGGCCGCCGGCGCCGCGTCGGTTGGCTCGATCTCGTGGCACTGCGATGGGCGGCCCGGATCAACGGCCTCACGGATCTCACCGTCACCAAGCTGGACGTGCTCGAGGGCCTCGACGAGGTGCTCGTGGCTAGCGCCTACGAGCTCGACGGTGAGCAGCTGACCACCCCACCGCCCTCCTCTCACGATCTCGCGCGCGTGGAACCCGTCTACGAGGCCATCACTGGCACCTTCGATGGCACCGAGGGCTGCACTGCGTGGGATGAGCTCCCAGATGGTCCCATCGAGCTCATCGAGCGGGTGGAGGCCTACACGGGCACCCAGGTCTCCATCGCCAGCATCGGGCCAGGACGCGAGGAAACGGTCCATCGCCCAAGCTAGCAGGCCTTAAACGGTCAGCGCCCGCACGAGCAGGTGTTAAGCTGCACGGTTGTCACTGTAGAGACAAGCGCTTGTTGAAGGATGCAAGCATCTACTTGGGCTCCACGGGAGGCGCCAGGGCGCCGCACGTCCGCTCAGCCCCCAAACCCTTTCCCGCGGCCTGTCCTGAAGGCCTTCGCGCCGACGGGCCTGGCCGCCTCCCGAACCCCTTGCTTACAGCCAGCGGTCGCTGGGCTGCTTCGCTGCTCGAGGGGTGCAGCTCTTCGCTTCACTCATCGTGGTGCGCAGCTTGTCGCATAGCTGACCGACTCGCCCTGCTGGTCGAAGCGCACAGCTGACTGGGATCCACAGTTCCTCGATGAGCGCAGCTGCTCGTCTAGCTGATCGAGGCGCGTAGCTCCTCGACGGTCTTCTGCATCTGGTCGAGCAGGTTGGAGAGCTCGGGGATGAAGGCCTCGACGCGCTCGGTGGCCTTGGCGCCCATGGGGGTGGGCTCGATGAGGCCCTCCTGCTCGAGCACGCGCAGGCTGTAGCGGACCTTGTGCTGCGGGTAGTCGGTGAGCTCGGAGAGTTTGATGATGCCCACGGGCTCGTTGTCCATGACCACCTTGAGGATCCGGATGTGGCGGCGGAGCAGTTCCTGCTCCTCTTGGAACCGGCCGGTAAGGGTACCGGTCTCCTCAGTGCTCTCGGCTTCCCCTTGGGACGATGGGGCAGGGTTCATGGACCGGCCATGGGCACGTCTGGTTTGAAGTTTTTGGCCACGCCCTCCGCCAGTGCCACCTCGCCGCACGCTCCTGCACCCCTCCGGCAGGACCACAAGAAACGTTAAGAACCGCCAAGCCAAGCGCCCCGCATGCGCGCGTGGACGCTCCTGCTTGGGTTCATCCTGCTCTCCCCCGCCTTGGCGGGCTGCATCGGGACCGACGACGGCGAGACGACGGAAGCGAACTCGATGGAACCAGGCGCTGTGCCCCTCTCCCTCGAGCACATCCCGCCCGGTGCCGTGGTCAACGAGACCGCCGAGGGCCTACAGCTGATCTTCGAGAGCATCGAGCTCCCGCTCAACCAGGACTTCGAGGTCCCTGAAGGGACCACCATGGTGCGGGCCACCACCGAGCTTGGCAACGATGCCAGCCCGTTCGTGCGCCTCACCCACGCCGAGACCGACCGGCGGCGCTGCAACGTCCCCTACTACCAGGCCTGGGAGCAGCCCACCACGGGCACCATGAGCTGTGCGGGCCTGACAGCCGTGGACGTCCTACCAACGAACTGGACCGTCTCGGCCGCTGGGGCCTCCACCGATGCCACCGTCACCATCGATCTGATCAGCCTACCCATCGACGGGCCGGCCTCCCAGCTCGATCTCAGCCAGCTCAGCATGCCGACCCACGACTTGCTTGAGACCGAGCCCGTGGAGATCACCACCCACGACGGCGAGACCCTCTACGCCGAGCTCACCCGGCCTGACGTCGAGGAGCCCCTGCCCGTGATCCTGGCCTCCAGCCCCTACAACGCTGGCGATCATCTCGCTGGCCAGCCAGCCATGTGGTCCTACTTCGTCAAGGACTGGGCCATGCGCGGCTACGCCGTGGTCGTGGCCGATGTGCGCGGCACCGGCTACTCCGGCGGCTGCATGGAGGTCTGGGGCCCCAACGAAGCCCAGGACCAGGTCGTGCTCGTCGACTGGGCCGCCGAGCAGCCTTGGAGCGACGGCAACATCGGCTTCTACGGCCAATCCTACGTGGGCACCACGCCGGTCGAAGCCGCCATCGAGAACCCAGAGGCTCTCAAGGCCATCATCGCCGTAGCACCCGTCAACAACGCGTACGACGACTGGCACTTCGGCGGCGTGCCCAACGGCGAGCAGGCGCTAAGCCCCGGGGTGGCCTACCAGGTCGGCGTGGGGGTCCAATCCAAGCTCGACGAGAGCGATCCTGTCACCAGTGCGCTCACCGCGGCCAACGGCGTGTGCGATCCCACGCTGACCGCGCGGGCCAACGACCCGCGCGCCATCTACGACGCCTTCTACGAGGAGCGCAACTTCACCACTGGAGCCAGCGGTGTCCAAGCCGCGGTCATGTACACGCAAGGCTTCGAGGATACCAACGTCAAAAGCCAGATGGCCACCCACTGGTTCAACCCGCTTCCCGGGCCCAAGCTCGGGGTCTTCGGTCACTGGGTCCACCAGCACCCGGTCCGTGCTGACAGCGAGGTGCTCATGCTGGCCTGGATGGACCAGTACGTCAAGGGCAAAGCCCTGGGCCTGGAGGCCCTGGACCCGGTGCTGGTGACCACGAACACGGACCAGCAGCGCACCGCGGAGACCTGGCCGCCGGCTGATGTGTCGAAGCGCACCCTCTACCCGAACTTCGGGGACGAGGCCCTGGAGCCCACACCGTCGGACACCAGCGGTTCGATCCTGCTGGACCCCACCGGCGATCTCAGCCAGGTCCCGGCCACCACGACGCGCACGCTGGAAGCCTCGATCCAGGAGCCCTTCAGCCTGGCCGGCCAAGCCAAGATCGCGCTCTCTGCCACGCTTCAGGGCGCCGACAACGCGCATGTAGCCGCCTTCCTCTACGACGTCGGGGACGGCGAGCGCAGGGTGGTCACCTTCGGCATGGCCAACCTGGCCCACCGCAACGGCCACGACCAGTACAGCCCCGTCCCGCCCGGCGAGACGATCCGCGCCCAGCTCCCATTCCTGCCGACCGAGCACGTCTTCGAAGCCAACCACACCCTCGAGCTCGTCATCCGCGGCGCCCAGAACAGCGACTGGGCCCTGGTCACCCCCACCAAGCCCGGCACCCTCACGATCTGGGGCGGCGAGCAGGGCACCGAGCTGCTGCTCCCCACCATCCCCATGGAGGACTACACGCCCCGGCCCATGACCAGCCAGACCTGAGCGAGCCACACTTCGAACCTCGCACCGCAAAGGCCAAACCCCTCCCGGGTGGATAGGACGCGTGGACGAGCACGACCAACCCATCGCCACCTGGATCTTTCTAGCCATCATGGCCTGGATGGCCTGGCAGGTCACCGGCTTCCTGCCCACCGAGGCCAGCCTCAGCCAAGTCTGGTGGAGCCAAGAGACCCAGGCCGACGGCGAGTGGTGGCGCGTGCTCACGAGCATGTTCGCGCATGCCGGGCCCCTGCACCTGGGCTTCAACGCGCTGGCCCTCTACTCGCTCTCCAACCTGGAGCGCCAGCTCGGCACCCCCACCTTCGCGCTGCTGTTCATGGCCAGCGGCATCGGCGGCGCGCTCGCGCATACCATGACCAGCTCGATCCCGGCCGTCGGAGCCTCGGGAGCCATCTTCGGGCTGCTCGGCGTGCTCCTGGTGCTAGCCCCCACAACCCAGCTCGCCATCCTGGGCTTCCCCATGCCAGCCATGGTGGCGCTCATGGGCTACCTGGCCGTCGTGCTCACCGTGCCCGCGTTCAGCCAGCTCGCGCCCATCGCGCACGCCGCCCACATCGGTGGGCTCGTCGTCGGCATGGGTGGAGCGCTGGCCATGGCTCCCAAGCAGGGCCTGGTGCATCTCGGCTACATCGGTCTCGTGTTCGTGGCCGCCTTGCTGCTGGTGGGCGAGCTCACGTCCATCCAGTTCGACCAGCTCGTCGACACGTTCCAGAGCCAGGGGTGGCTGGCCGTGCTTGAACGAACCTGGCGCGCCTGGATCGCTCTAGGTGTCATCGTGGCAGCGGTCATCGCCCTGGAACGCGACACAGCCGCCACGGAAGCCCTGGAGGCTCAAGACCGCGAACCCGGTGCTGGATGAGCCGTGATCTCGCTCCCAGGCGACCCCAACAGCCAAATCTAACGACCTCTTAGCCGCGGCTGGTTGAGATGGAGGCACCTTCGAAACGCGTTCTAGCTGTCGTTGCTGCGGTCGCCGTCGTCGCGGTAGCGGCCACGGTCTTCTATGTGGCCGGCGGAGATCCCGAACCCGGCGAGATCACCGCGCTCTCAGACGCCTACGAGGACGCTGACGACCGGTTCGTCGGCACCACCGATGGCCAGACCACGCGCAGCCACTCCTTCGAGGTAGGACCCGGCATCGCAGCCATGACCCTCGCGCGCTCGTTCAGCACATCGGATCCCATGGCCTTCGCGATCCTGGACACCGAGGGGGACCAGCGTGGCGGCTTCGACACCGAGGACGGCGGCTTCGAGGTCGCCAACTCGTGGACCTCGATCCACCGACCCGAGCCTGGCACCTGGGAGCTCGTCGTCCAGTGCGAGGGCCCCTGCCGCTACAACGTCGCCATCTACCTCGACGACGTCATCGAGCCTCCCGCCGACCGGCTCGCCGACGACGTCTCCGGCCACGAGTCCGTCATCACGGGCGACCACGACCGGAGCGTGCGGCAGACCGAGACGTTCGAAGTGCCTGACGGAGCCCAGACCGTCGATCTCTCCTGGAGCGTCTATGCCCCCTCTGGGTACGGGATCCAGCTCATCGACCCCTCCGGCGAGACGGAGGGCGGCTGGGCGAACAACGCCGAGGCGCTCTGGCGCCAGATCTCCATCGATCTCGGGGACCAGCCCCAGCCTGGCACCTGGGAGATCCTGTACGTCTGCGAGCAGGGCTGCGAGATCGCCTTCGGCATCACGCCCGTCGTCCCGCCCGGTGGCGACGGAGACGAGGCCGACGGTGAGCAGGCCAGTGGCCTACAAGCCAGTGGCGAGCAAGCCACCGACGAGCGAGCCATCGAGGCCGCGGAGTGATCCCATGGACCCCCCCAGCAAACAGACCTTGGCCATCGTGGCTGGCATCGCTGTGATCGCCGCCGCGGCTGTCGCGTTCTACCTCCTGAGCGATGATCCGAGCTTGAACCAGCTCGATGCAGCCGCCAGCGGCTTCGAGGATGCTGACAACACCTTCACCTTCTCCACCGACACGCCTGCCACCCGCACCCACGACTTCAACGTCGACCCCGGGATCGCGGCCATGACGATCTTCGGCTCTCTGGATCTCCCAGACGACGGCCGCTGGCGCCTCTTGGACACCGAGGGCGACCAGATCGCCCAGGTGGGCCGCAAGGAGAGCGGCCAGCAAGCCCCGCTAGCCTCGCTGGTGGTCCATCAACCCGACCCCGGCACATGGCAGATGGTGGTCGAGTGCGATGGTGCGTGCTCGTACACGCTGGCCGTCTACCTCGACGATGTCCTCACCGCGCCCACCGAGAGCCTCACCGGGGATGTGGCCACCCACGAGGTCGTGCTCACCGCCGACCACGACCGACGCGTGACCCGAGAAGAGACCTTCGAGGTTCCCGAGAACACCCAGTCGCTGGAGTTCGAGGTGAGCTACTACGCCTCCAACGGCGGCAGCTACCGCATCCATGACCCCACTGGCGAGGTCGTCCAGAGCTCCGGCTGGGGGGCCGAGTGGCTGCTGCG
>CAYNEI010000050.1:0-9775 GCA_964396185.1 uncultured Thermoplasmatales archaeon | reverse complement strand
ACGGCGATGGTGGCCGGTGGGAACAGCTTGCCATCGGGCCCCTGCTCGGCCTCGGGGCACAGGACGCGAAGCGCGCCCTCCATGCTCGGGTTGTGGCCCACCACGAGCGTCATGCCCTCGGGCGTCCACTGCTCGGCAAGGGAGAGCAGGGTATCGGGGGCGGCCATGTAGAGGCGCTCGTCGACCTGGATCGAGCCGGTGTAGCCCATGGCCTGGGCGGCCAGGTGCGCGGTGGCGGCCGCGCGCACGGCCGGGCTCGTGACCACGCGGTCTGGGACGCCGGCAGCCTTCCCGAGCCATGCGCCCATGAGCTGCGCATCGCGGCGCCCATCAGCCGTGAGGGGTCGGTGGTAGTCGGGGGGGTGGCCGTGGGCGTCGTCGGGATCCGCGCCACCGGCATCGGCAGCCCGGGCAGCGGCGGCATGGCGCATGAGCACGAGGCGGCGCGACATCTCGCGCGCGAAGAGGGGGTTGTGGGGATGAAGGTGGTGGTTCGGTGGGCGGGACGTCGACCCGGGCTGGCAGGAAGCCGATCTCCCCGTGAACGCGAGCTGGACCATCGAGGACTGGAAGCAGCTGCACAAGCACTTCGGCGCAGCGTGGAACGTGCGCGTGTACGATGATTTCCGTCGCGGTTGACGGATCGATCATGGGCCTGCGTGTCCTATCGAGGCGTTCGCTACTCAAGCACCCGAGCGAAGATCCTCTCGATCGTGAGCAGCATCTCGCGGTGCTTGCGATCGGGTCGCATCTCGACAACGCGACGGACCTCGACCCGTCGGATGCCTTGACCATGCTCCGCCATCCAGTCCCCGATACTTCGGAGATCCTCCAGGTACTTCCGCTTCTCCTGACCGGTGCGGTCGAACCAGGCTTCGGCTTTCATAGCTACGATGTGCTCCCAGGACGGGACGAGCAGCCCCTCTCGCTTCTCGGCGTCCCCGACAGCATCCTCGAGGACCTCGGGCTCGATGAAGTCCTCGCGACCGAGCACGAACTCGACCGGGATCTCACGGCCGCCGATTGGAACGTGCGCGGTGATCGATGAACCGTCAGCCTCCCACTGCATGTGGCCGTCGAGGGCTTCCACCGCGCCTTCGATCGCATCCTGGAACGCTAGGATGTCCTTCACCGGGAACGCGTGGAGGTCGAGGTCTTTCGTGACCGACCCTCGCTGGCCGGTCCTCAACGCGACGGCCGCGCTCCCAAGCGCAAGGACCTCGAGTCCTCTGCCCCGGAGCTTTGCAGCGATCCGTTGCAATGCCTGGAGTTGTTCCTCGGCTGTGAAGCGCCCGCTGGCAGTCACGAGCCACCGCCCCTAAGGAGCTCCTCGCTCAGCCGCTTCCTTCTCTCCTGGATGAACCGCGGGAATTGGATGTCGACCTCCCTGCTCTCCGTGTTCCCGGAACCGAGACTTATCCCGAAGGAATTGAACGCGGGGACAAGGCCGTCCGGTGGGGGTTTGGCCTCGACGATCTCTTGTGCCGCGAGCACCTCCCGGCTCAGCCCCGTCGAGCCGAGGAGCAGAGCGGTCTCAGGCCGAGATAGCGTGGGGACACTGTAGGACTCCCCGAGGGCTTCGATCGTCTCCTTGCCTTCCCATCGGTAGTTGTAGACGAAACGATCGATCTTCCGAGCCGCTTCGTCAGGCGGCTCCCTCGTCACAGGCCATGGTCTCTCGAGGACGAGGTCGGTCTCGACAGTCGCGGTCAGACACGCGAAGGCATGGTCGATCTCGAGCCGGGTGAGTGCATCGTGCAGCAACAGCAGTTCGGCGTAGTACGTCGGAAGGGCCCACGCCCGGATCGCGATCGATGGATCGACCGCCATGTACTCCCCACGATCGATGCGGACGGCGATACGATCCCTGGTGGCATGGATCGCGAACTGTCGAGCTTGACCGGATGTCATGCCTCTGGCTTCCAGGCTCTTGTTGCTGAACTCCGTCGGGGGATCTAGGCTGAGGTACGTCTGTAAGATCCCGCGAGAGGGCGGTTCGATGGAGCTTTCATTCAACGGCTCGACTCGCACGCTCACTCTATGTACGTCCGATTACTTGTTGTTATCGAGTAGCAAACAAAGGGGGTTGTTACCGTATGAACAACAAATGCGTTTGTCTCCGTATCCATCACAAACGAGTTTGTGAGGGGAGAGCTCAACCAAGCAGTCCGCCTGGGGATGGAGCACAACTAGACGATAGAGCCTGAACCGCCTCCCAGATCGGTCCGAGCAGGAAGACAGTCATGCGGCCAGCAGGGCGTTCACATCGATGCCCTCGTCTTGGGCGATCTCCCGCCACGCCTGATCGATGCGGGCGTGGAGACGCGCGGCAGCCCGACCCAAGGCCGTGAGCTCCAGCCGGACGCGGCGCCGGTCATCGGGGCGCTTGTCGCGAGGGACCGCCCGGATCTGGACCAGGCCCCACTTCTCCAGAGCCCGAAGGGCTCGCTTGAACTCCTGCGGGTGGTGCCCCAGCGCATCCCGGGCCTCGGTGTACTGAGGGGGCTGCTCGGCATCCGCAAGGAGGTGGAAGAGCTCGTCTGGGGCTCGTCGGGAGAACACGTCCTTCATCACACCCTGCGGGAGGGTCACACTATCGTGACTCTTCTGTCGGCTATAAGTGCCTGACGCTGGTACCTGCCGGCAGGAGGCTGCCGACTCCTCATCAAGCTCGGTGCTACGGGTCGCGAAACGCTCGTCATCGGATGTCGAGTCAGGATCCAATGCTACCACGAGCGCGGCAGGTCCCGCGCCCTGAAGAACGGTCTCGTGGGGGTTGGCTGAATGTGCCGGACGTCGAGGCCAAGGCGGGCCTCACGGGCGAGCAAGATCATCCTATGTCCAGGGTGCGAAGATATTAAATATATAGAGCCCGAAATACCTTTCTACAGGATTACTGAGAAATCCCCGTTTCCGTGATTCCTAGGAAGTGACGAAGGCCTATGGTGAACCAGCCGATCGAAGCCGTGGCAGCCGTCGCCGGGAGGGGTGCGATCCCCCTCAACGAGATGCAGGCAGAGCTCCCAGACGGCAGTGACGCGAGCAAAGCGCTTTTCCGGCTCTCTCAACTGGGGTTGGTCTTCCGGATCGCCCAGGGCAGCTACGCTGTCCCCGGCAAGGAGGAGCTCTCGGACGCCTTGGCCCTCCGAGGCCCGCCGATGCGTCTGGCCGGATGGCTGCACCGCTGGCTCCAGAGCCGAGAGAACCGAGATCACCTGCCCTCAGGGCTCGACTGGGCTCAGGCCAGCTTCGTGGGACTGTCCCTGCACATGCACTCACAGCTCGATTGGAAGGGACCGGCCCTGCTGGTCCCCATCGACCCCGATGCGGACCGCATCGAGGGCCTCCACCACAGCGTATCGATCTTCGCCTGCGATCCCGTACACACCCCGAACTCGGTCGACCTCAAGGGCGTTCCATCCCTGCTCCCAGACCCCGACGACCTGGCCCGAGTCCTGCTCGTCCACCAAGACCCAAGGATCCAGGAAGCCGGCGAGCACCTCCATGCGGAGCACGGCAGGGACGAGGGGGACTTCGAAGTCCACCTTGCCAGGACCGACCCGCCCATGCCCTTCCCGGACTCCAAGCTCGCCCGAGGCCCGCCGTTCCGGTACCGACTCTTCGCTCCCCGATCCTGGGTCAACGAGAACCTCAAACACGCCCACCCCGCGCGGCACCTGCGCGAGGATGTAGGACGGCGAGCAGCCCGCTGAAAGTGTTGGCGTACTCACCAACACCCTCTTATACTGCTTGGACCTCAGACTGGTGTGCGCAAGCCCCGGGGGTTCACGCGATGGAACGTCCCCGTGGGGATGCTGGATGTGAAGATCGATGAGGACGGTGGATGGGTGATCCTGGCAGGCTACCCCGCGATCAAGATCGACAACAAGCACCACGATCGCCAACCTCACATGCATGTCGGCGGGTTCAACTCGGACGATCGACGAGACCTGCGACGCGACCTAACACCAGGCGAGGCGGCCGACGCGATCCGCGCCCACTTGGAACGGAACGGTTTCATCGACACGAAAGAACTGGAGGAGGAACTGAGTTGAGAGTCACGATCCAGCGAGACACCACGACCGGAGAGCTCGTTCAAGAGATCCAGGGCCGATACGGCTCGAAAGCCGAGTTGGCGCGGTACGTCGATGAGCACCCGGACGATTGGGATGCGAAGGTCGCCCTGCACGATCTTGAGGAGTACACCGATGAACCGCAGGACAAGCGGCTGGAGGACACGCGAGAGGTCATCGTCCCCGACTCCGCGATCGACGAGTTGACGTTCCGGAGGCTCACACTCTTACTCCAGCTGAAGCGCTTCGACGGGAAGATGGAGGGCATCCGGTCCCTGTCCCGCGCGTTGGATCGGGACGTCAAGAACGTCAGCCAAGACGTGAAAGCCCTGCATGAGATCGGCCTGCTCAAGGTTCAAGAACAAGGCGTGGGACGCCCGCACATCGTCTCCCTTCCAGGCAACCGGATCGGCCTCCACATCCTGGAAGCAGAGGCGTGATGTGGCGACGGGAGGCTGAGGACCTTCAGATCGACGAACCGAACCGCTTAGCCATGGCCTCGTCGATCAGGTTCGCCACATCATACTGTTCCTCAAGGTCTGGGTCGATGTTCACCCTGTTCGGCTTGAATAGCCGGGCCGTCACCTAGTCAGAGCTCGCGACCCGTGGCCGCAGCGCGCCGGAGATCCTCGCTCGTGGTGTGGGTCCACTGGACGCCCTTGCTCCCCATGACCACGAACCCCAGCTGCTCGAGGAGCTCGATGCAGGCTTGGATGTCGTCATGTCCGGCCCGCTTGGTGACCATGCGGCGCTCGATCTCGGCCAAGCTCAGCGGAGCCTCGCTGCGAGCGTGTTCGAGGATCTGCGCGGTCTCGACCAGGGTCGCCATGGTGGGACCCTCGCCTTGCACGGAGCCGGGGAGTTCGAAGAGCACACCCACCTACTCCTCGTACGAGGTAGATGTCGGTTGCGATGAGGTGGGTGAAGGTGCTCAGCCCGCTCGCCCAGAGCACGCTGAAGCCAGTAGCTGTCGCACCCATGCGCTGGACCTGATGACGTTGCGAGGGGATCCACCCGTCGTACGTGCTAGGGAAGATCGCTGTTACGGTCTTAGTCTAGCAAGTTGGGTCTCACCCAACTTCAGCCACTTCATCCGTAACAGCCCATGCGGTGACGTTCCCGGGGCGTGGTGTCTCTCCGAGACGCTTGTCTCGTCGAGACAAGTGCCGGCTGTTTCGCTCCCCTCCCACCGCAGGGCCTTATGGTCCGGGCACCCGTCCGCGCCCGGAACCCCGCATGAGGATCCTCGTCGCCGGCGACTTCCATGGCCCCAAGGGCCTCCAGCTTGCAGACAAGATGGCTCAGGCCAGGGGCTGTCACATGATCCTCCAGGTCGGAGATTTCTGGGGTTACCAGCAACCCACGAACACACCTACCAAGTTCATCTGCGGGAACCACGAGAAGTGGCCGACCCTCCGCGACCGCGCGTTCGGGGAGAACATCGAGCTGCTCGAGGACTACCAGACCGACCAGTTCGGTGGGCTCACGTTCGGCTTCCTGGGTCGGATCCAGAAGAGCCAGGCGCACGAGCACCTGATCTGGCGTGGCTGGTGGATCGGCGAGACCCCCGAGATCTGGCTCGAAGAGGATTCCGAGGCGGCCGCCAACCTGCTCGGGTCTGACGTGCTGGTCTTCCATGATCAGCCCCACTTCGAGCTGGCTGACGAGGACTTCCTCTGCCGCGTGGTTCGGCGGGTCGAGCCGGCCCTGGTGCTGCACGGTCATATGCACCGCCACGAGGTGACCGAGCCTGTCGACGGGACCACCGTGGTGTCGCTCCCGCCATGCGACCCGACTGGCGTGGTCGTTGTGCGCGAGGACGGCACGACGTCAGGCCCACGCGACGATACGTTCGTGCTCGATACGCGCGAGCGGACGCTGTGGCATGTCGAGCACGGGACGTTGGAGTGGTAAGCGGGCAGAGGCAGGCAAAAGGCACGCTTCCCGGAAGGTCTCTCGGCCCTGGAGTTGCGTAGCATTAGGCGGAACTCTTATGTTGCCACGGGCGAGGACACTGGATGATGGCAGAGCCCGCCACCGAACCCCGTCCGACGTCCACCGCCCACCCCCAGGACGAGGGAGAGGGGGACCTCCTGGCTTATGACAGCGATACGGAGGAGGACCTCGACGCCTTCGCTGACGCTCTCGCTGGCCTGCCAGATTAGGGCAGATTCTCTCGCACCCAGTCCTTCAAACCGACCATGTTCTCCTGATCGAGTTGGTCGAACCCCCCATCGCCCGCCAGGTGGCGGACCAGGCGACCGGCTGCTCGTCTGTGCTTCCCATCGAGCTCACCGGCCTCTGCCTCCAGGTCGGCGTCGGTGACCGGGATATCGGCTCCGTCGGAAAGGCGGATGTGCGTGTAGCCTGCCTGGGACGCGACTGTGAGCATGCGCTGGTGGCGGATCATGTGGAGCAGGGCCTGATGGAGTGGACAAGGTGAAGCGTGTCGATATTGTGAAAGCCGTTACCGCTTTACAAACCGGAGGCTCGTAGAAGTGGTTGTCAATCACACAGATCCGCGATATCTGGAAGGAATACGGCTTCTCTTGACGGGATAGCATCGACAGCCCTCCTACCCTCTCGGCACGATTACGCCTTTTATGCTTGAAGTAGGTATCAATCGCAATTAGCTCCCCTTCACCCGTAATCTATAAGGAAGATGATGACGGATAGAAGCGTTGAAGTTGGTCGATCCTACAATCAACTCGACTAGGAGCGTAATGATGTCGCCCGTCCCGCGCCTGTACGAGGAGCTCTACGCCCGGCAGGTCTTCACGGCAGAGGAGGCCATCTCCACCCTAAGCCAGCCCCGGCGTCTGACCATCGAACAGCTCTCCCGTCTCCAATCCAAAGGGTACTTGCAGCGCCTCCGGCGGGGCCTCTATGCCATCGTACCCGTGGACGAGCGCGGATCCCCCAGCCCCCCGAACCCCTACCTCGTCGCCAGCAAGCTCGCCGACCCATACCTGTTGTCCTTCCACACAGGTCTCGAACTCCATGGCGTGGCCCAGTCCTCGTTCTCCGCCAAGTACGTGGCCACGCCCACCCGGTTCCAGCCCCTCGAGCACGAGGGCATCCGGTACCGACCGGTGATCATGAGCCATGACGAGATCGATGCCGCAGCGACGAGCATCTCGATCCAGGACCAGCCGGTCACGGTGGCCTCCCGGGAGTGGACCGCGGTCCACTGCCTTGCGCGCCTGGACCTGGCCGGCGGGCTGGAGGAGGTGCTCAAGAGCCTGGCCGGGTTCGCCTACCTGCGCCCCGAACGTCTCCTCGAGGCGTGCGAGAAGGTCGGGCAGAAGAACCTCTACCACCGCGCTGGCCTGTTGCTTGAGCTCAACCAGGAGCGCTGGCACATCGACGACGACCAGCTTTCCTCATTCGAGGCCAACCTGTCCGAACATACCGACTATTTCGGCACCCGACCCGGACAAGCTAGATACGTCAAGCGGTGGAACCTCATGGTGCCCGAGAACCTCGATCAGGTGATGCGCGCTGCCTGACCACCAAGCCGAGCCCCGCAAGATCCGCCGCCTGGCTGAGCAGACCCCCTTCCAGATCGGGCCTCTGGAGAAGGCCGTCCGGTTGGCCGGGTTCCTGGCCGCGTTGGCCGAGCACCCGTTCCTCGGCGACCGCTTCGTGCTCAAGGGTGGCACCCCGGCGCCAGCCCCCCACGGAGGCCCGCCATCGCCACCACCACTCTATCGGGATTCTACTTGGAGGGCCGAAGTTACCGAGAGGGCAAGCCCTCCTAAAAGTCCAATATAGATGAAATGCTTTATAAGAAAAGGTACTTAGACTGTACTTATGTCCGGTCCACCGGCCCAACTCAGCATCCTCGCCTCCCTGGACAGGCCCAAGGAGGTGAAGGCGCTGGCTGAGGCCAACGGGCTCCCTCACCGCACGGCCCACCAGGCCGTGGAAGTGCTTGAGGACAAGGGGATCGTGACGAGCCACAAGGAGGGCCGCGAGCGTGTCGTGACCCCCGCGTCCAACGTGCTGCCCGGGCTGGCACGCGCTCTTCTGTTCGACATCCCGCGCGACGACTGGGACAGCATCCTGCACGGGGACCGCCCCATGCAGATTCACGTGCTCGACCGCGTGGGCTACCCCGAACTCACAGCCGAGGTCTGCGACAAGGGACGCAGCACACTTTACAGGACCGTCGAAATCCTTGGATCCGCTGGTGTGCTCGTCAAGCGGGATGGCCGTTGGCGCATCAACCCCCGCCTTGGTCAACTGCGCGAGTTCGTGGCCGAGCTTGCCCAAGTCCAAGCTCACCACCGGGTGGGCGAACTCGACCCCACGTCTACGCTCGTCTGGCACATCGGCCCCGAGCTGCTGCTACGCAGCGCCCACGCCCTCGAGGGTCCCGAGGTGCACCTGGGCGCGCTCTCAGCCTTCGCCGAGCACGGGGTCGAGCTGTTCATCGGGGGCGCCGCGTACTACTACGTGGCCACCCGGGAGCTTGATGCGGCTGACACCATCCTGCAGGGGCTCCTGGTCGAGCCGGAGAGCAGGATCAATCGCTCCTACTGCGCGCTTCTCTACGAGCGGGAACAGCCCGAGCATTTGGAACGCAAGGCGGCGATCTACGGGCTCGAGGCGGAAGCGCGTGCCCTCGTCGCGTACATCGAAACCCACGAGGCCAGCGAAGGGTTCCTTCCCTGGGACGAGCACAACCGGTACCGACACCAGTACGGAGTAGCCTGATGGACGATCAAACCAGGCAAGACAACGAGGACGAACCGCGGGTGCACGAGATCTCGGCCACGGCCAGTATCGAGACCAGGGCCCGTGGAACCCTGGCCGTCCGGTACCCGCTGGGAAGGCTGCGCGAGGAGGTCGCCCGCGCGGATGCCCACCTAACCGAACCCGTGGACGCCTACCTCATCGGTGGCGGGGCCATGAGCTATGCTGGCCTCAAGGGTGCAACCAAGGACATCGACCTCGTGCTGCGCACCGACGCCGACCTCGACGTCCTGGCCCAGGCCCTCGAAGCGCTCGACTACAAGATCGTCACCGAAGTCGACCCCGCCTACAGGGACCTCGGCGCCTCCCGCTACTACGACAAGGACGGCGCCCCCCGCTGGGACCTTTACGTCGGCCAAGTGTGCCGCAAGCTCTCGCTCTCCCCCGGCATGGTCGAACGCGCGACACGGGAGGAACCCCAACTTGAGAAGCTGCGCCTCCACCGACTGGCCCCGTCGGACATCTTCATCTTCAAGAGCATCACCGAGCGCGAGGCCGACCGCGACGACATGGATGCCATCTACGCCCGGGGCCTGCCTTGGGATATCGTCCTTTCAGAGATGGAGTGGCAGTCTGCTCACTCCGAGGTCGCCTGGAGTGCGGCATTCCATGGGGCCCTCGAGACCATCGCCGAGCGCGGCGACCCCGTGCCCATCCTCGATGAATTGGAGGCGCTCGCCGATCGCGAGGTCGGCGAGCTTGCAGTGCTGAGCCATGTGGGGAAAGGGGCTGTTACGCGGACCGCTGTGGTCGAGGCGATCGGGGAGGAGGCCGAATGGGTGGAGGGGTTGATCGACGGCCTCTTGGCGAGCAATCGATTGGGAGAGCAGGATGGCCGTCTGGCGTTGCTGTGAACGCGCGGAGCTCGGCTCCGCCCATTTCTCCCCCCACTCCTCGGCCTCCCGCACTCCTCCGCGTCTCCTCACTCCTCACACACCCCCCCC
>CAYNEI010000049.1:0-17099 GCA_964396185.1 uncultured Thermoplasmatales archaeon | reverse complement strand
AGGGTTCGACAATGACCCTCCACCAGGAAGGAAAGTAAGTGGGCCCGCCCGAATTTGAATTCCCTACCAGGAGGGAAGGTGGGGGGGTACAGAGCAAATGAGCGCTCTACCCCCCAATTCGGAGCCTAGCGAAAACGGCGTAGTGTTCCCGGTCTGCCCCCGCGAGGGGGCCTCTCCTTCTCTCTCTTTCACGCTCAGTGAGCGTGAGCTGTCCCGATTAAGGGACCAATTGATCCGGGCCGCCGGCGACCCCCGTCTTGCCATTCTCGGGATCCCGCCAACCTGGTGCCTGGCGCTTGCCAGCCACCTCACGGCCCTTCTCAACGGCTGGCTCGAACCGTGACACCCTGAGCGCACAGCCCACCGAACAGCGACAGCGCCGAAGACAAGGACGTTACCACCGATGACAACGCCCCGCCCCTCCTGGTCAGACCGCACCCCGACAAGGGCCCTTGTCATCGATGACAAGGCCCCCTTGACATCGCCCCGTGGGGTGGTCGTCTGACCAGCGGCCAGCTCTCGGACACCCGCGTCCAGGTGCTCCTCCGGCTCTACTACCGCTCGTATGCCTCGGCCATCGCCGAGGAGCTCGGCCTGACCCGGCAAGCGGTGGGCCGACACGTCCGCGCGCTCGACGCAGATGGCCTGATCCAGGAGGACTCGATCGAGACCGAGGCCTGGCGCCAGCGCCTGGGCGGTGGGACGAGCGCCAAGTGGTACGCGCTGACCGACGAGGGCCTCGAGGTGCTCAAGCGCGAGCTCGGTCACCACCCGGACGAGGCCTTGTCATCGGCGTCACGGGGGCCGAGTGACCGTGACAAGGCCCCGGGCCGCCACAACGGCGAGCCACCCGAGCCACGGGTCGAGGTCCACAACTTCGAGGTCAAGGTCCCCGTCCAGAAGCTCGGGATCGAGTGGCTGCCCAACGCCGCCAAGATGCAGAACTGGACCCGCAAGTGGGACCCCGGCTTCCACGGCGTCTACCTGGAGGTCACCACCAAGCACATCCTCCTGCGGGCCGCCGCCGAGGCGCCGACCCGGGCCATGGCCGAGGGCCTCTGTCTGCGCAAGCTGCTGCGCGTGATGGCGCTGCTCGAGAAGCACTACGGCTGTGAGCTCGGCCGGCCCGAGTTCCGGCTCGTCTACGCGCCCGGCAAGACGAAGGTCGGTGTGATCGGCCACCCCTTGTCACGTGACAAGGGCTACGAGAAGGGCAAGCTGGCCACCATCGACAGCACGCCCAAGCCGGGCACGATCCACCCCACCGACGATCCCAACGACGCCGACCGCATCGTCCACATGGCCCGGCGCTCGGAGAACACCGAGCGCCTGCTCGAGGGCCTGGTCGAACAGCAGACCCACTTCTTCGCATCACTCTCCAGGCTCCTCCGCCCCGACGATCGAGAGGAGCCTGTCCACGACGACGAACCGGGGATGGA
The DNA here is from genome assembly GCA_964396185.1 of uncultured Thermoplasmatales archaeon. Classification (GTDB taxonomy): domain Archaea; phylum Thermoplasmatota; class SW-10-69-26; order SW-10-69-26; family SW-10-69-26; genus CAYNEI01. Next base: position 15,660 of record CAYNEI010000049.1, on the reverse strand, counting down.
GATCCAGTGACACCCACAACCAGCGAAGCCCAACCCAAGTGCCAGCCCGGCGAACGCATCCACGAGGTCAACGACTGCCCACGCTGCGGGACAGACCACGGCGAGCAGGTCTTCCGCAGGCTCGTGCGCCCCATGCGCGCCGCCGGCGGCGCCTTCGAGTGGTGGTGGACCTGCACCACCACCCGCGAGCCCGTGATCGCCGAGCTCCCGCCCGAGGAGGACGCATGACGGAAACCGACGACCTCGGCGAGGAGGTCCGGCTCTCCACCGTGATCCGCCTCCCACGCCAGGTCAAGAACCACCTGCGCATCCTCTGCGCCCGGCGCGGCCTGGCCATGCGTGACTACGTCGAGCAGCTCGTCCGCACCGCACTCGGCGTCCAGGTCCTCCCACCAGGCCGGGCGGCCATGGGCACGCGCAACGGCGCCTCGCCCGAGGAGTTCGAGGAGTCCCAACGGTGCAAGTACGGGTGCCGGTACTGGACCAAGAGCAAGCCCGGGCTCAGCCAGCACGAGGAGAACTGCACCCTCCAGCGATGCCGCTCAGCCCAGGAGCGGGCTCGCAAGGTCGAGGCTGAACGGGCAAGCTCAGGCGACCGGGGTGAGGCGTGATGGGCGAGATCGCCTGCGCCAGCCAAGGCTGCGCCCACCGGTTCTGGCTACCTGAGGCCGTCGAGCGCCGGCTGCGCCGCACGGGGGAGAAGTTCTTCTGCCCCGCCGGCCACCGCCAGTACTTCACCGCCGACGCGCACCCCGAGCGCAAGCGCATCCAGGAGCTGGAGGCTGAGCTCCGGGGGGCCAAGGAGGAGACCGACCGGTTCCGTCAGCTCTGGGAGGAGGCTGTCTGGGAGCAGACCGAGCTCCGGTACGAGGTCGCGGTCGTCCGCGAGGCCCTCTACGGGTCCTCCTCGATGTACGAGTGCACCGCCTGCGCTCATAAGCATCGCTTCGACAGCGAGATCGGGCAAGAGCATCTCGAGCACGCGGTCCTGCGTGTGGCCCTTGAGGCCGACATCGACCTGGGGGTGCCGGCCTGAGCCCCGAGAAAGCCTGGAAACAGGCCGAACGAACCGTCGCCCGGCAACTCGGCGGCGAGCGTACACCGCTGTCCGGTTCGAACAGCAGGCATACCAGCGCTGATGGGATCGGCGTGGACGAGTACCTGGAGCACAAGCGGCGGAAGACCGACCCTGTCCATGCCGCGCTCTCCGAACTCACCAAGCGGGCTCGCCAACGCAACCGCTGGCCCCTCATCTTCTACGACCTCGAGGTCGAGGGTGGGCCCAGCGCTCGTTGGGTGGCCCTCTGGCTGGACCGGTACCTTCACCTCAAGACCGTGGGGGACGGCGAGGGGACGTATCCCTTCGACCGGGGCGGACCGGGGCCTCCATGGCTCGTGGTCCACGAGGCCGGCCGGCGACTCCCGCATGCCCGGCTCGTACTGGACACCGTCGAGGCCGCCCGGGATGAAGGTCGACCACCGTTGATCGTGATCTCGCGACACCGGTCCCCGAAGCGAGTGGCGCTGGTCCCCCTGGAGGCATGTCCCGGATGAGGCTGGCGGCGCGGTCCTGGGCGCGGGGCCCCCAGCGGGGTGAGGGGCCCCGCCCCCAGGAAGATGGAAACGGTGTTCGATACGAGAGCCACAGACGACGTGCTGGACCTCTGGATGGACGGCTTCAACCCGGTCAGGGAGGGCTGGGTGAAGCTGGGACCGGCCGACGCGGACAACGCGCTGGTGTGGGCGTGGGACTGCCGGGAGCGCGGCATCGAGGTGGGCGTGTTCATCAGCCCGCGGGGCAAGCTCAGCTTCTACGCGATGGCCAGCCGGGCGGAGGTCTTCTCCCAGGGAACGACGAGGACAGCGGGAGCCCGGCCCCCGGTCGAGCGAGGGGCCGGTGCCCCCGCGTGAACAAGGTGAGATCATCATGACAGCGACAGCGATCAAGGAGAACGGAGCAGGCGAACTGGACAGCCACGTCCGGACCGCCCTGGACGAACCGGAGCCGGGTTCACCCTTCGAGGTGGATGTCGAGGCGCGCACCTTCCGCGTGCGCGGTGGCCACGTGGAGGGCAAGCCGGGCCCGGAGCTCGTCAAGGCGCTGTGCGAGGCCAGGACCAACATCGAGGTGGTCGAGCGCAACGGGTACAACGACTACCTGGACCACGAGTACGCGACCTACGACGACGTCATGCGCGCCGTGGCTGTACCCCTGGCCGAGGCGGGCGTGGTGTGCCTGGAGAGCGTGGTGGACACGTTCAAGCAGTACGCGGGCAAGTCGCAGCAGGGGGCTGACCAGTACCTGGTGACTCTGGTGCTCGAGACGCTCTGGACCGATGGGGCAAGCTGGTTCCGTTCGTACTGGATCGGGGAGACGGTGGACAGCGGGGACAAGCACCACTACCAGCTGCTCAGCCAGGTCACCAAGTACGCCTACGCCAAGACGCTCAAGCTGGACACCGGGGACGCGGATGTGGATGCAGATCACGTGGAGACCAGCAAGAGCGGGGATCCCCCTGCACCTATGCGGGCCAGCGGGGCCAACGGAGACGGCGGAGGGTCAGCCACGGAGCGTCAGGTGAGCTACATCAAGCAGCTCCAGGAGCGGTGCCGGGCTCGCGGTGGGTCGGACGATGAGCACGAGCTCCTGAGCGTCGTGGCGAAGAGCAAGGCGGCGGCGAGCCAGCAGATCGAGCGGCTCAAGCAGCTGGAGAAGGAGCTGGCGGGGGCGGGCGCCGATGAGTGACGCCGCCAACGGCGTAGCACCGGCGTGGGCGCTGGCCCAGCTCAAGAAGGCTGAAGAGGATCATCCGGGGCGACACGAGGGCGAGGTTGGCATCTCGACGCTGACGTGGGATCCCAGCCTCACGAACCGGGCGTTGAACGGGGAGGAGGTGCCCCAAGCTAAGGGCAGTCGGTTGGCCAAGGGGACGTTCCTGCACTGGATTCTGTACGGGCAGGCCCCATTCCGGGAGACGCCGGTGCGGGTGCGCGTGGAGGGCCTGGACCTGTTCCTTGCCGGGCACATCGACGCCGCCGACCCAGAGCTGCTGGCCATCCGGGACCTAAAGACGACCGATCGGTTCGACATGAGCAAGGAGCGCCTCGAGGAGGTCCGTCGCCAGCTGGGGCTGTACGCCTACTGCTGTCTGCACGGCGAGGCCAACGCGGGCACGCACGAGGAACCCGAGTGGATCCCTGCGGCCGAGTTCTTCGGCTTCGCCCCGGAGCGGGTGCTCATGGATCTCTGGCCCGCCGGAGACATCGCCTGGGGCCGGTTGGACATCCAGGGCGACGAGTTCCTGGAGCTTGCCGAGTCGAGCTACGCGTGGGCCTGCGAGCAGATCCGCGAGATGGTGGCTGGGACGTGGACGCCGCCAAAGGAGGTCGTCGAGCTCGAGGAGACCGCGCTGGCGCCCGAGGAGGTGTTGGCGAAGCTGACCGAGGCCGGTCGCCTGGCTGAGCTCCTGAAGGAAGCCAAGCCGCGGTACAAGCAGCTGCGAGCAGAGATCTACGCGGCCGTCGACGACACGGTGCGGGCAGGTCCGTACCAGGCGGTGTACACGTCGCCGTCGACCAAGGAGGTGCTCAACCTCGAGCGGGTGACCGCGGAGCTGGAGGAGGCAGGCGAGGACCTGGCCGAGTACCAGTTCGACGACGTCCAGGTCAAGGTCGAGGACCCGGCGGCGCTGGCCCACCTGGTCGAGGAGCTCGTTGAGGCCGGTATCGTCCAAGACGAGGCGGGCGCTGGGATCTCGGTGAAGGAGGTGCCCACGCTGGAGGAACAGCGCCTGCGGGCCCAGCTCAAGGAGCTGGAGGTGCTGGAGGCGTGCACGTCGGAGAAGACGACGCGCAAGGGGTACGTGAGCATCCGCAAGCTCGGGGGTGGGTCGGAGTGATGCCTGAGCCGGTGGTCGTGCTTGAGCACGAGGGCTGGCAGCGGTGCGGGCACTGCGGGGCCGACGTCCGTGAAGGGCTCATGGACGAGCACCTGGCCGATCGGTGCATCGTGCTCAACCCGGACGGTGGGGGCTCTTGACCACCGTGGAGCTGCGCTCGCCCTGCTGCGGGGAGCGCGTCCAGCTGGTGGAGAAGAGCCTGCTCGTCCATCGGCACGTGACCTTCGAGGTCGGGGACGACGGGGTGCCGGAGCCGGTGGACCACGGGGCATACATCGTGGTCGACGAGGAACGCTGGGATCCCCGCTGGGAGTGCGCCTCCTGCTGCAAGGTCCTCGAGCTCGAGGACGGGATCCAGCGGTTGCCGGGATGCGACGGCGCGCACGGCGGAAGCTGTCGGGGGGAGACCTGGTCGTGCGCGGAGTGCAGCCGGACGCCCTGTTACCAGGAGGGCACAGACGACCTGCCCAAGCTGTGCGACCAGTGCTGGCACAAGCGGAGGGCTGCCCGTGCCTGAGCTTCGGCTGGCCGCGGCCCCAGTGCGGGACATCCTGAAGCGGGCCGGGTGCCGGGTGACACCGGACTGTGTGGAGACCGCGCGGTTCCTAGCCGAGGAGGCGATCGAACGGGCCGCCAAGCGCGCCGCCCGGGATGTCGAGTCCGAAGACCGGCAGACGATGGATGGGGACCACTTCGCCACGTGGTGGGGGTTGTGACCGACGAGGATTTCCACGCGACCTGCCGGACCTGCGGGTGCCGGGGCGATCTCGTCGAGGGCGAGGAGCTCGACGGGCGCATGTGGACCTTGCTGACCTGCGGCCACTGGCAACAGGCTCCCCGACCCGGCGAGGTGGTGCTCTCTGACGGGCCGCACAGGTTCGAGGTGTGGGGGGCCTTCGAGTACGATCCAGCCGACATCTAACCCCCAGCATCCTCAGAGGGCTTTAAAAATCGTTATTTGGGGCTGCAGACCTCTTCTTCTTATGTGGATTTGGGAGTTCCTTAGCTGGCTTTGGGACGGGGTGGCCCAGCTCGAACCTCTGTGGGTATCGGCCACCGGGCAACTCGTCGCCGCAATCGCGACTGTCACGCTGGCAGTCTACTACAGCCACCTGACGAACGCTGAGCTTTTCAACCGGACTGCAGAGTTTCAGGAGCGGGGAGCCACATGGGACACACGGGACCCAGAGGAGCCCATGCGCACATTCAAGGTCTCCATCGCAAACGTTCGCGGACATCCTACCTCGATTGAACGCGTCGTTCTCATGGATGGAGAAAAACAGATAGACGAGTGCGATATCTGGCTTGGTGGCCCAGGAGCTTGGCTACCGCCCTTAGAGGCCGGGATTAGCGTCCCCGCTGGGGAGGCAGTGACATTCACCGCCGCCCCGAGAGATTTCGATGGGGAAGGACGCATCGGGCAGCCTCACGTAAGGGTAGATCCGGTCTTGGGGAGCAATGCTGCAATAATGCCCATCGAATAGCAGCCCCTCTACTGAACTGCCAAAGGCGGTCCGCCCCAAGCCGGCGGGATCAGGTTCTCCGACGAGGGGGGCCGGTGGCTGGCGTGGGGAAGGTCTGACGTCGATTCCGCGAACCACTGACTTCCTCGCTCACAAGGGCCTCACCGTGCTTGCGGATACTGACCACAAATTCCTTATACTGCGGTCCGACGACCCGCCATCGGGGCAGATTCGAAACGGCGAGAGAGCGTCGGCCTGGAAGGAAAAGTCAAACCAGGGTCTTCACGTGGAATCGTTATCCTGGTCGGGGAGTGTCACCCCACTCCGCTCGAGCTGAGCCTCGATCGAATGGGGGTCGAGCCCTCTCTCGAGTCGATCCAAGTCAGATAGGAACGCCTCGGCCGCGCGCCGCTCAAACACGGGTCGGTCTTCATCCTCTAGGACTCGTTTGGCCGCTGGGACCAGTTGGTCAACCTCCACGTACTCATCTAGCCAGCGTGGATCGAGTTTCCACGTTCGCTTCGGGACCCGGTCGCCCATCTGTTGTTGGTCGACCGGGCTGGCGAACCCCGTGAGGAGTCGAGCTACGCCGTCGTCGGTCTGTGCCTGCGCTTCGACCCAGTCTCGCACCTCATCATCTTTCCCGTGTCGATTCCACCACGAGATTACCGCTGACAAGGAGGGTGTTTCGGCGAGGGTCCCGGCTTGGGCTGATGCTCTCACGGTTTCGAGCACTGAGCTTTCCAGCGCCTCTTGGACCTCCTCAGGAACAAGCCACTCATCTTCAGGCAGTGGGTCCTCGTCAGTGTACTTGCCGTGTTGTTGACCCAACATGACGACGAGCGATACAAGGGTGCTCGGCGAGCGAGAGGTCTGGAAAGCCTCCGTCACCGCGTCGGTACGAGCCTCCCCGTCTAACCTTCGGACGAGTTGGGCGAAGAGGCGGGCGATGTGCAATGCGTTCCCCCGGCGCATCACACCGGCTCCTCGATCCTGGGGGAGGTCGAGATCATCGGCCAAATCGAGGAGCACATAGAGTGCGGTCGGGACGTGCTCGGTGGGGATCTCTTCTTTGGTGTAGTCTTGGAGGCGCGAGAGCGCGATCGAGAGTCTGCTCCCGCCAGTAGGGAGGGCTTCCTCAGCTAGTCTCCTGAGTTCGGCCTCGAACTGGTTGGCGTCTTCCAGTGAGGCGATGAGACGGGCCATTTCTTGACGACCCACCTGGTCCTCCGGGAGACCCATCCTGAAGTAGGCTGGGAAGGCTTCGGGGCTGGCGATGCGACCGTCCTTCCTCCAGGTGGAGAGCCAATCCGTCCCGTAGTGCGTGTTGCCCCAGACGCCCTCAAGCCGCGGAAAGAGGCTCGTCATGATCGCCTTCACTTGCCCCTTGTTCTCATCTGGCACGTTCTCCAGCCAGTCGTTGTGGAACTTTTCTAGCTGGGTGTCGTCCCCATATCCCGGGCCCCCTGTGTTCCCTGCAAAGGCCCCTGGGTTCTTCCGGATCTTCTCGTAAACATCCGGCTGGAACACCCGGATGCACTCAATCCCGAGGAAATCGATGGCGTCCACCTCACCGTCGGCTGGGGGATACGTCACCTGGATGTGGTTGACCAATCGGACCACATCCCTCGGCTGGTCGAGGAAGCCTTGTACGCCATCGAGGAAAAGGTTCGCGAGGCGGGTTTCATCCTCTACGTTGCCGAAGAGCCGATTGATGCGTGTTGCAAACATCCGCCTAAGAGCGTCCGGGCTCGGAGGGGGAACATCGAATGAGACCTGGACAATCTTTGCAAGGTACTCGTTCCCGGAAGTGCCCTCAACCTCCCCTAGCACTTCCTCAACCACGAGGCGATCGAAAGCCAGTAGGTAGACGACGCCCGGGAGATCCCCGATCGCCTTGATCACACGGAACAACTGAACAACCTGTTGTCGGCCGAGGCGATCGATATCGTCAACGATAACGAGGACCCGTCGACGCTTCTCTTCCAGCCCTCCCCCAATCGTATCCTTGAGTGAACGGACGCTCTGATCATCCCCTCCGCTCAACAGAGTTCCAATGAGCCCCGCCCGCCAGTCGGGGACCTCGGCAAGGAAAGTCCCGAGCGTCTTCATCGCCTTCGAAGCCTTCCTCGAGAGCACCCCGCGGTCATCGAGCTCGGCCCGAAGTTCTCGAAAGAAGTGGAGCGCCAGATCCTCCTCGCCGGTGAACCACCAAGGGTTGAACTCGACAACGACTGGTGATTCTCCATCTTGCTCACGCAGGACCTCCCGCGTGAAGTTGAGGATCGAAGTCTTCCCCGACCCCCAGGGGCCGTTGAGCGCTACGACAATTCCCTCTGGGGGGGCCATCTTTTCAATGGAGGACGCGAGGTTCCTTGCGAACGGCGCGTGGCCCAACGCGTCGTTGTCTGGATTCTGCAGTGGTTGGTCACTAGCTAAGAGCCCAGGGTCATCCTCAGCGGTATCCGGTGCCCCACGCTTAGGTTTCTGTCCGGCGCCGCCCTCTCGCCCGTCCGCGTCCGGCCCGTCCCGCCCCGACTCCTCCATGAGCATCCAACTCAAAGCTCCTTAAAGACATCAACCTCCCCCTGTGGGTTCTCTGCCTGTAAACGCCACGGGCTATTGTGGCGCTCCGATACCGGGTCGCCATACAGAAACCCTTGCAAGTGGCCGGAGGCGGCCGCCCCCAGCGGGTGAGGGGCGGCCCGCCCCCGGTGATGAACATGACGAGTCAGACAGGCAACGAGCGTGAGCTGGAGCTAGTGGACAGGTACCTCGAGGAGCACTTCAACCCGATCCGAAGGCTGCTCGGGCAGAAGATCCCGGACCCCGAAGTGCGGGCGATTGCGATTCGGCGGTGCACCCGCCACATCTTCCACTGGCAGCAGGACCAGACGGTCGGTCCGGATGATCCCGGGTACGGGGAGCCTGTGGAGCCGCATGACGCGCTCGATGACAACGAGGGCGGGATGTCCCTGGACGAGGAGCTGGCAGCGGGCGAAGCTGTCCCGGCGGATGAACGACCCCCCGAGGAGTGGGTGACGGGCGAGGATCCCGCCACGCCCCGCCAGCTGGCGGTGCTCAAGGACCGCGGCATCGGGGTGCCAGAGGACTGCACGAAGGCCCGAGCCAGTCAGCTGATCAGCCAGCACGTCTACGGTGGTGCACGAGCGTGAACCTCCACGTGGTCCTCGAGCACGGACCCATCGTCGGCCACGACGAGGAGGCGTGGGCGCTGGTCACGGTCAACGGGGTTTACCTGAACCTCTGGATCGGCCGGGGGGACCACTTCGAGAACGTGGACTGCCGCCACGTTGCCAGCCGGGCCGATGGGGAGGGCCTACGGGAGCTCTCGGTCGCTGAGGCCATGGGACTGGCAGAGGCCTGGCTTGACGAGTTGCGCGGTGGTCAGGAGGGAGCCTGATGGGCGAGCCCTGTTCATCCCAGTTCCCGCTGGAGGCGCAGCTCGCCGTGCTCTCCCTGGCCGTGGAGGACAGCGAGATCGTCCAGTCGGCGGTGGCCGCGGGGTACGGGGCCTGGGAGCAGGTCCACGAGCTGCTCGTCGGTGCAGGGTGGCAGGAGCGCCGGGTGGACGCCGCGTTGGACGCAGCGATCGACCGGCAGCTCGTCTGCGAGTACGAGCTGGGCCGGTTCCGGGTGGTCGAGTGGACCCGTTGAGCCAGATCCTGGCTGGGTTCGAGGCCGCCTGGTGGCTGCTGTGGTCGGTGCCAGCCGTGCCGATGGCCCGGGACCCCGCAGATCAGGCGTGGCAGCTTGTTATCGGCCTAATCGCCGCGAGCGTCGTTCTCAGCCTGATCATCACCGGTTAGGGAGCAGTTGGCATGATCCCCGTTTCGCCTGTTACAGGGCGTGTAGCTCGAGTCGGGCCGGTCGGACGTAGGACCGTCTCACTCCACTTTTATACCGTGGACTCCACTACTATATGCCGGGCCAGCCGCCTATATAAGGAAAGAACCCTACCGCGTGACCGCGCACGCCAGAGGACCTAGGATGCCTTCATACCCAACCACGCGTCAAGAGCTGTTCGCAGCCATTGACCGTCGCCTCACAGCCAACCAGGAAGCCCTGGAGCGCCACGAACCGGCGCAAGGCCACCTGAAGGTATTCTGGCTGGAGGTGAACCCCGAGTTCTCCCCAGGCCCCTCACCGAACAACGGCTGGAGGAGCTTGGGCAACGACCTCAACGTCTGGCTGGACCACGACCAAGGCGACCACGTGTGGTTGGACACCTCCGGGTCACGGATCTGGTACGCCTACACCTTCGGCACCAGGAAACGAACCAACCAGGTGCTCAAGAAGACGCTGCTCAACCAGCGTGGCGTCGACCGTGTCTGGCTAGCCGAGGGGTTCATGGAGCGCATCCAACGGACCGCCGGCTACGAGAACCGCGGCTTCCGCATCTTCTTCCATGACGCGCTCGTCCCTGACCGCAGCTCTCGCCCACGGTTCTCCGCCAAGTTCTGGGTCGGTCCAGAGCTCGCAGACCCACACCGTGCCTTCCTTGAGCAGGCCTCCGACCTCTTCTCCAAGACCTCCATGCGGATGGGGCGCGAGAGCGAGAACCCGGATACCCAGGCCTCGGGCGCGCTCATCGAGCTCTACTCTGGGGGGGCCATCACAGTGAACGCAAGCGAGGATCCCGAGGAGATCCTGGGCCTCATCCGGGAGGTCGGCGAGGCGTACGCGAAGGAGCTCAAGGTGATGGAGGACCGGCGCGAGAAGTCGGCCAGGCCCGTGGAGTTCGTGTTCAAGACGGAGATCAAACTCGATCGTTTCCAGCAGATGGTCCAGGCAGGTCAAGGCAAAACCAAGCTGTGGATGCAGCGCTACGAAGTGGACGACGAGCTGCACCGATACTCCGGTGTCGACCTTCACACCAAGCAGCTCGTCCACCTCGATGTCGCACCGGAGTACGCGTACTTGGTGACCGAGAGGAAGGGATGCATGAACGCGGCCCCTCGTTTCATGACCGTGTCCGCGAAGAGGCTCGCAGGGAGGACCGATCTTTTCTACGAGGGAGCCAAGATCTTTGCCTGAGAACCCACAACGCCAGGCTGAGCACCGGCTAGCCCTCTGGCGCAGATCGATCGCGCTCTTCGATAAGAACACAGCCGACGAGGGACCCTTCCACGCCGCTGGCTACCGCGACTTCACGCTTGAGCCGAAGCTCGACAACGAGACCACTCCCGACATCCTCGGCGTGTCCCCCGACCGGTTCGTCATCTGCGAGCTGTCGTTCTCGCCGCACAAGGACACCGAGGCCCTGCGCAAGTACGTCGACGCGGGCCTGACACCCTACCTACGCAGCTTGCATGGAGGGGATCAGGAACGGGAGCCGGGTTCAGCGCCCTTCTATCTGACACCGAACCGAGCGTTGCGTGATTTCCCGCGCGACATCAACGCGATCAACGTCTCCCCGCCCTTCGACAAGCACCTGGCCTCCGTCGACGATCAAGAGCTCCGGGCGAGCTTGGAGGACTGGACAGGGTTCCTCCGCCCGCCTCCGAACTACTCGCTGCTGGGGCTGCCTGAATCGGACCCCCAGGAACTCCGGATGCCCTTGGGCGGCCTCTTGAAGCAACGCGCGGCCGCGGGCGACCCACTCTCCGCTCTCGAGGCGACCGAGCTCTTGTTGGGTGACCTTGCCGACTCCTTCCAACCGAGCGCCAAGCGCGAGATGAGCAAGACGATCAAGCGGCTCCTCGAGCAGGCCGCCTCGGACCTGCAGGAGTACGGACGATGGACCAACAGCCGCGACCGGTTGGAGTTCCCCAAACCCGTCGATTCGACCTCAGCGCGCAAGGCGTTCGACAAACGCCTTAGCGCGTGGATGGGGACCACGTTCATCGAGCAGTGGTACGAGGAACCCGAACCTGAGGACGACGAGGACGATGAAGAGGATGAGTAGTGACGGGCTTCCCCGTGCCTGGCGGCGCTCTCGGCCGTAACCATCCACCAGCCAAGCGACCTCGGGTCTGAACCACTTCCTCGTTCCGAGCCAGTCCACCTCACGTCTCACGCTCGGTTAGCCCAGCTCCATCCCGGGACGGTTGCAACTCCCCCGCACCGGGCTCGCCTACGCTCATGCCCCTCGTCCCTGTCCCGCCCGGGCTGTGATGCCCAGGCGCCGACGAGGTCCGGCACACGGCCCCCTGCCACTGCTTGTACCTGCCCCGCAGCAGCCCCTGCCCGTCCCGGCCGCCGAACCGGCCCATAGCCGTTGCCCACCCCGCGCGACCGGCCGCACCGACAAGCCGCCCTCGAGCACTGTCCCGAGCCATTACCCGCCGGTGGCCCTACGCCGCGTCGCTGCCCGGGGCCCGCGCCGGGCTGCCCCGCGGGGCCGTCCCCCGCTTCTCGAGCCGCTCCCTGCCCACCTCGGCCGCTGCCCGCCCCACCGGTCGGGCCGCCCCCCCACGTGGGCCTCCGTCCCGCGCCGGGTCCGCGTGATCCCTCCGGCCGCCTGCGCCAGTCGCCCGCCGGTGCTGCCCAGCCCGTCCGATCCCGGCCGCCCGCGCTTGACCTGTCTGCTGCGCGGCGTCGTCTGGGTTGCTGCCAGGCCGATGTGCGAGCCGCAACCCCTTAAGGCCGCCCGCCCCGCGGCCCGCTCTCCACCTGCGCTCCCCAGGCGGGGGCCATAAGGGGGGACGGCCGCCCCCACCGCATCGCTGCGGGTCGGCCTCGGCTCGCGGGAGTAGGCCATGGCAGCAACCCAGACGTGTGCCCAGCAGCAGACCACGGCCCCGCGCGAGCAGCCGAGCAAGACGGGCCTCGAGGCCACCGTCGAGCGCCTGATCGACGAGCGCCCGGAGCTGCGTGTCGCGGACCCGTCGCCCGGCGAGCCCACCTGGCACATGATGCCCGACCAGTGGGGCCAGCCGCCAGCCGAGGACTACTCGATGGAGCGGGTCGAGAAGCCGTTCTGCGGCCCCGCGCTTCGCACCCGGCGCGAGCACGAGGTCTACGACGCGATCAAGGCCACCGGCTCGCGGCACTGGCTTGAGCGCGCCCCCGAGGGCGGCATCCACGTGTGCGTCCGCTCGCGCCTGTCCGGCAGCGTCTACCGCTACCAGTTCGGCCACCGGGACTCGATCGTGAAGCTGCTGCGCTGGGAGTACAAGCAGACCAAGCGGGCCGAGCGCCGGGCCGTCTACGAGCGGCTCGCCGCCGAGGCCCGGGCGAACGTCGACGAGGAGGCGCTCTACCCGGACGAGCCCGGCGATGACGAGCTGTGGGGCAGCTACACGGGGCCGGCGCGAGTGGCGGGCGCCGGTGAATCGGCGTAGGTTGCGTCGGCGGCTGCAGCGTCCTGGGTCAGGCCCCCGCCAGCCGGTGATTCCGCGACGGAAACCACGTAACCCGACGCAGGGTAGATTTGCCTGGAACCCTCATCCGGCTTAGGAGAGCGGGATTACAGTGGACAAAACCATGCCGGGCGGAACGGACCCCTTCACTGAAGGGGACTGGCGTCAAATCGAGCTTGGGCTGGCGCGCATACTGCGAGACGTCATCGGCGGCATGCCAAGGGATGGGAACGGAAAGCCCGCATGGATTGAAACGAGAAAGCGCCTGGTGATCGCCCCTAACGCCAGCTATGGCCAGGATGTGGCCTACATAGACGCCCGAGGTCACGTCGATGAACTTGTCGCGCTCGCGCGATGTTCCTCGGCGTACGAGGTATTGGCGTCCCGCCTGCCCCTGCTAACCAACCACCTCGCAGGGCGCTGGCAGGATGACCTGGAGCGCGCGGTCGAATTGGCGCTTCAACGAAAGAGTGGTGGATTTGAACGGGATTTCTTGGCGCCTCTTCTCGTCCGGGGTGTTGAGGCAGTCGTGGCAGGCGGTCAGCCTGAGGAGGAGGCGGTCGACATGATCAACAGGCTGAAGGCGCTCGTTGAGCCCAACGTCCCACGATGGCGATTCTGGTGGCTCCTCTCGAACACCAGTGCCCCGCCGGCGCCCCAAGACGTCGTCCATGACGTACGGCTTGCAGACGATGTGCGACTCGTTTCTCTTCCCTTCCACGAGCGGGGTGATTTCCACTCGGAGTTGTCGGAGGACGGCTTCGGACCCACCATCGGAGAACTCCGCCATTGTGGCTGGAGGCTCGAGGTGACGCTTCCCCAAGGCGCGGACCCTCGGTTCCCCGATGTCCCCGCCGACAGCCAGGTGCAGAAGGCCCACCAGATTCGAGACCAAATTCTTGTGGCCGTGGCCCTGGCGGTTGGAGGGAACGCGCTCACCTGTTGGTGGGGGTGGACGCCGGAGTTCTGGGCGCCCGATAGCATGCGCAACGGAGCCGACCCGCCGTGCCAACCTGCCCGCCCCCACCAGCACTACTTTGCGGGTGAGATTGCCGAGATCGATGCGCCAACGATGGCAGACCTTGCCGGCATGTGGAGTCGTGTTCGGGATGCCTGGGACGACGATGACCTTCGCATCGCGATGGGACGGTTCAAGCGAGCGGTCCGTCAGCCAAACGAGATTGACTCCATCCGGGATCAATTCAGCGGTCTCGAGCGTTTGCTACTCGAACACAAAGAGTCCCCCAAGGGTCCGAAGATCAGAAGTCGCACGGTCAAGCTCCTATCTGAATTGGGGGAGGAGTCCACGGATACCGACGAGTTCCTCAAGGAGGTCTATGACGCGAGGAACGCGGATCTCCACGATGCGATTCCACCAGTAGACATCGACGTCAGCCGGTTGACACACATCACGAGGGTGGTCCTTTCCTATGCCATCGACGCAGCCCCGTGGGCGGAGGAGCGAGTCCGACTCGCTGAGCGAGCTGCTGGCGATACCGAAGGAAACCGGACGTAATGCCTAGCAAGCCTGGCGTTCGCCATGTACGCTTCCCCCTCCATGGTGGTGGGCCACCTATTTCCATGGCATTACTTTGATACGGCACCTATACGGAGCCGCTAATCCTGACCCCGCAACGTCTCGGCAACCTCGAAGACCCCGCGTGTGGCTTCCCAATGGTTCCGAGCCTTGCCCTCGTCTTCCTCAGGTTCCCGGCGCGCCAATTCTTCCTGGAGGTCGTGCCACCGGTCGTCGGAACCAACCAATGGCCACACCACATCCTCTGTCAGGTATTCCCCCGCGGCGTCATACCCCTGGGCGAGGGAAGCCACCGGGGATCCCAGGTCTGCCTCCGCAGGAACTGCGTAGCCCGGTTGCGAAGGCCAACTGCCTGGCTTCCGTCCGAGCATCAACCGCATCCCTGGAACGTGGGTTCCTTCCAGCACGTATGCATCGGTTAGGCGCGATGGGAGCGCGAGTTTATGGAACTTCGGCGCCTCCAGATCATGTGGTATGAGGAGGCCTTTCTGATTGTACGCAGCAACAAGAACACCCCTGACCCAGACGGGATCGTCTAGGCGATCGTTGGTGTAGAGGAAAGCTTGGCGGAACATTTCCGCACCCAACGCCGCGGCTGTGGCTGGGGACTCACACAGGACCGCGACGGAGTCCGAGAACAGTAGACCTTCTGTGACGCCGTCTTCACCCACCTCATCGAGCGCCATGTGGACGACCCGCTGCAGGACCCGTTTGACATGCGAGAGCCGGCGTGTGCTGACCGGGTCCCACAGCCGACCAACCCCCAGTGCGTCCATGAACAGGATCGTCGATCTTGGCATGGTGTAACCGACGCGGGGAGCCTTGATAGCTTTCGGGGCGCCTCGGGCTCCGGACCCCTGTTGAGGGATGGGGGCCCCGACCGGGGCCTCGACCCCGTCCGTCCCTGGTGCGCGCCCGCACCCTCTGGCGTGGGGAGCGTGCCGCCCCCTTCATCAAGGCGTCCGGCCCCTGCGCGAGCTGTCCGGCCGGAGCCAAGATGGGGGGCGCCACGTCGGGAGCCCCACGCCGACGGGCGACGGGCGCACTGTTGAGGACGGCCGGGGCCGTGCAGCGAAGCGCATGCTCTTGCGCGGCCACATGCACGCCTCGCGCCCATCCTCAGGCACCACGCGGGCTTTTCCGGTCAAAAGCCAGCGAAACAGGCCGTCCTGCGCGGAGAACAGGCTCCTTGGAACACCGCCGCCATCCATGGGGAAGTGAGAAAAGACTTATATCTGCGTGAAGATGACGTTATGTCACCATGCGGCACACGGAGAACCCTCTGGCCTACACCTTCGCCAAGCCCCGTGCCAAGCGGGTGCTCTACCTCCTCGAGCGCGGCTCGCCGCAGTCCTACAGCGCCGTTCGTGACCAGGCGGGCATCGATCCCAAGACTTTCAAGCGGATCACTCAGCGCCTGGCTCAGTTCAACCTCC
>CAYNEI010000048.1:15157-17408 GCA_964396185.1 uncultured Thermoplasmatales archaeon | reverse complement strand
AAGCTAGGTATAGGGTGACCTTGCGGACGGGAGAAGACGGGTCCCAGACCGCGTGGAAGGGGGATGTTCCCCTGGGGAACACCCCGTGCTCTTATATGCGATCGGTGGGCCAAGATGGCAACGAGGTCCAGGTGTGACGTCGTGGTCGAGGGTAGATGACCAAGCCGCCGACAGCGTGATCGGGTTCATCCTGATCACGTCGATCGCTCTGGCAGCGATCACCATCGTGTTGATGAGCGGTGGCCCGGCCCTCGATCGCGTCCAGTCCTCCCAGGAGTCCGACGCCATGGTCCGGTTCATGGGTGATCTGGATGCCGCGGTCTCATCGCTGATCAGCGGTGCGCCAGCAGGCTCTGCACCGGTTTGGCAGGTCTCCATGGCCCGCGGGTCGCTCAGCCTGGACGACGACGGGCACCTCTGGCTGATCACCGCCGATCGACGAGATCCCGGAGGGAAGGAGTACGCGTTGCAGTTCCACAGTTTCTCCGACGGGGACCAGACGTTCACCCTGTACAACGCAGGCGAGGACCTCACCGGGCTCGAGGCGACGGCCACGGTCTGGGACGGCGCCGATGATGAGGCTACGTCAGTCACCCTGGATGGGGCCTCCTCCACGAACGTGGCCGAGGATACCACCGCGGTGATCGAGCTCGGGGTGCCCCTGTCCGGGGAGACCATCGAGCTCCTGTTCTTCGAGGGCGACCCGGACAGCGTGCCACCCATCGCTCGTGTTTGGTTCGTGGATGCCGGTGCGGTGGAGTGGCGCTCGGCGACCTCGGATAGCCGGGTGCTCTACGAGAGCTCCGCGATCGTCGCCGACGAGGATGGTGGCACCGTGTTCCACAACACCCCACGCATCCGCGGCCCCTCTGTCAAGGGCGACGGGTCGGAGTCCATCTTCGTGCGCATCGTCAAGTTCGACGGTTCGGCCACGGTGGCCGGGCGCACCACCACCGAGGTCCTCCTGTCCAGCGGCGGCAACCACGCCCGGTTCAGCCACGGGGATGTCGAACGCGTGACCCTCTACCCGCCGATCGACCTCCAGGCGGCCTGGATCGGTGAGGACTGCACCAACCCAACCGGGCGCCTGGCCGACGATACCCTGGGCTACAGCTACACCGTCATGTGCAACCCAGGCGGCGACGAGCACGAACCCCTGGCCTACCGCGACATCAACAGCCTCACCGGGGCCTCGCCCCAGCTCTCCGTGACCCTCGTGGAGACGCTGATCACGCTGGAGGTGCAAAGCAGATGACCGATCGCCCACGCCTCTACCACCTCCTCGCCCGAGACGACGGCGTGAGCGAGGTCGTCGCCTACATCTTCATGTTCGCCCTGGGCGCCGTTGCCCTCACCTTCTCCCTGGATGTCCTGGTGGACACCCAGGAGACCGGCTCCGAGATCGCCGCCAGCATCGAGGTCAAGGAGGTCGCCCAGGTCACCGCATCGCTCATCGAGCGAGCCGCGCGCGTGGGTCAGACCGCGCCCAACGCCTCTTACAACCTCACCTACGAGCTCCCGGCCAACCAGCACGTCCGCTCGTACAACGTGTCCATCCGGATGACCACCCCGCAAGCCCCGGACTGTGAGACTCAGCCCGAGGTCTTCGTGATCACGGACGATGCAGCGCTCAACACGACCGTCCCCCTCTCGAACCTCACGACCCACGAGCCCGTTGTCGACGGGTCCGGGGACGTGGTCTGCGAGTTGGTGGAGGGGTCCTTCGACTTGGAAGGGTCCTTCCACTCCTCGGCCGCTGCCGTTCGAGTTAAATATGAGCGCACGGCAGAACCAACGGCCGAACCAAGGATCGTCCTAGAGCCAGCAAACCAGGTGTCATGATGCAAACTGTACCCTTCGACCGCTTCCTGCAGGACCTCGCCGAGATGGACATCTACCCGGATCCCGCCCATATCCAGGAGGCCGACGTCGCCGCCATCTGGGCCGAGGTGCCGGATCGGGTCCAGGAGAGCTACCTCTCTGAGCTGGGCCTCGAGCAGGACTTCGGTGACGGCGTTGGCGTGCACCTGGATGGCTCTGAGGTGGTCTTCGAGCCCGACGGGACCGAGCCAGGTCTCACCGGTGCCGAGGATCACGATCCGGCCACCGAGGCCGCCTCGGCCTTCCAAGGCCTGGACCGTGACGCCCTGGACTCCCTGCTCACCTCCCCCGATGCCCCTGGCGACCCACCCTCCTCGACGTTCGAGGAGACCTCGGAGGACCCGGACCCGTGGGGGCCCCAAGAGACGCC
>CAYNEI010000048.1:0-15057 GCA_964396185.1 uncultured Thermoplasmatales archaeon | reverse complement strand
CGACGTTCGAGGAGACCTCGGAGGACCCGGACCCGTGGGGGCCCCAAGAGACGCCGGAGGAGGCTGACCCGTGGACGCCCGAAGAGACGCCTGAGGAGGCTGACCCGTGGACGCCCGAAGAGACGCCGGAGGAGGCTGACCCCTGGTCCTCTCCGGAGGCCGAGCCCGCCGAGGCGTCCGCTGCGGCGCCCACCACCGAGCACGAGCCCCTCGACCTCGACGAGGCCGACGAGGCTCCAGCGGCCGAACAGCCACCGCTTGAGGACTCCCTGGACGGCGAGTTCACCGGGTTCGAGGAGCCGTTCGACGCTGCAGAACCCACACCCACGAACGAGCCTGAGGACGACTACGGCGCCCTGGGAGCTGAGGCCCTCGAGGGCATGGAGGCCTCCAACCTGGACGCCGAGCTCGCTGACCCGGAGCTCGCGGAAGAGGACGGGTTGGCCCAGGCCTCCCCGGAGCAGATCGCAGCCGCGCTGGACACTGAGCCGGATGAGCTCGAGGAAAGCGAGGGTGATCTGGATGCCCGCCTGGCCGAGCACTTCGAGGAGGAGAGCAGCCGGCGGGAGGTCGAGATCTACCCGGTCTACGAGCCCTACGGCTACGTCCGCATCTCCTACGACGAGGACGATCACCAGTACCTCTACGAGGTCATCGAGCCCGAGCTCTCGGACCGCGAAGAGAAGATCCTCGAGTTCATCGAGGAGACGATCATCGATGTCCTGGACGTTGGCCTCTCCCGGCTCTCGAACGAGGAGGCCGAGGCGATGCTCATCGAGCTCACCGACCAGGTCATCCACGACTACTCCATCGAGGTCGATGAGTCCGCTCGCATGCGTCTGACGTACTACGTGGTCCGGGACTTCCTGGGCTTCGGCAAGCTCGACATCATCATGCGCGACACGATGATCGAGGACATCTCGTGCGATGGTGCAGACATCCCGATCTTCCTGTACCACCGCAAGTACGAGTCCATGGCCTCCACCGTCGTGTACGAGGAGGACACCGAGCTGGACTCCTTCGTCATCAAGCTCGCCCAGCGCTCGGGCAAGCACATCAGCATCGCCGATCCCCTGCTGGATGCCCGGCTGCCAGACGGCTCGCGTCTGAACGCGACCCTGGCGCGCGAGGTGACCGCCAGCGGGTCCACGTTCACGATCCGGAAGTTCCGGGACGAGCCCTTCACGCCACCGGACCTGATCCGCTTCGGGACCATGAGCCCGGAGATGCTCGCCTACTTCTGGATGGCCATCCAGCACGGGGCCAGCATGATGATCGCCGGCGGGACCGCCTCAGGGAAGACCACCGCGCTCAACGCGGTGCTCCTGTTCATCCCGCCCCAGATGAAGATCGTGAGCATCGAGGATACGCGCGAGCTCAACCTCCCGCACCCCAACTGGATCCCGGGCACCACCCGCAGCGGGTTCGGTCCCCGGGACGACCGGGGCCACCAGGCCGGCGAGATCGACATGTTCCAGCTGCTCAAGGCCGCCCTCCGGCAGCGCCCCGAGTACATCACCGTAGGCGAGGTGCGTGGCGAGGAGGCCACTGTGCTTTTCCAGGCCATGGCCACGGGCCACGCCGCCTACGGCACCATGCACGCCGACTCGGTGAGCTCGGTCATCCACCGGCTCGAGGGGGAGCCCATCAACATCCCGCGCCCCCTGCTCGAGGCCCTGGACATCGTGGCCATCCAGATCCAGACCCGGATCGGTGGCAAGCGTGTCCGCCGCACCAAGGAATTGGTGGAGCTCGTGGGCATGGACCCCAACACCAAGGAGCTGCTGACCAACGAGGTGTTCGCGTGGGATCCCACCACGGACGAGTTCGAGGGCAGCGGCATCAGCTACGTGCTCGAGCGGATCCAGAAGGAGAACAACATCTCCCGGCCCGAGCTCGAGGCCGAGATGGAGAACCGCACGCTCATCATCGAGTGGATGCGCGACAACGAGGTCCGGGACTACAAGGCCGTGGCCAAGGTCGTGCAGTCGTACTACACCGAGCCCGAGAAGACCGTGCACCAGGTCAAGGTCGACCTGGGTCTCGAGGAAGCCCGGGGTGACGAGGAGGCCCTGCTCGACGATCTGCTCGACGAGGGCGACTTCACAGACGAAGATGCCCTGGCCGCCAGCCACGCTGGCGCGGGCGACCCCCTCCCATCGGACGACAGTGACCTAGGGATCCTGCCCGAGGAGGCTGTGGAAGCCCTGGAAGCCGGCGCCCTGGCCGGCGTCGACGAGGACGATGAGCTCGACCCATTCGAGGATCCCAGCTACCCCGGTATCGATGCCGATGTGGATGTCGACGTGGATGTCCACATGGACGCTGACGGGGAGATCGATGGGGACCTCGATGGGAACCTCGCTGCGGAGTTCGACGAAGGGTTCGACGAGGACCTCGATGGGGAACTGGAGGAGGACCTCGGTGCGGCGCTCGACGGAGGTCTCGACGAGGACCTCGACGAGGATGTCGGCGAGCAGCTCGACACGGATCTCGGCGAGGAACTCGAAACGGAGCTTGAGGCCGAGCCCGATGCCGAGTCCGAACCGGACGACCTAGACGCGGACGAGGCCGACGAAGAGGCCGAAGAAGACGAAGAAGACGAAGAGGACGAGGCATGGACGTGATCGCTTGACGCTGACCGGGTTCCAGCGGACCAGCTACCGCATCTTCGGCGCGTTCAGCGCACGCCACCTCGACGACGACGAGCTGGCCCACGACCTGCGCAAGGCCCGCATCCCTGTGCGCTCGGAGGCCTACATCGCGTCCGCGCTCTCCTCCACCATCCTCACCTTCCTGGTCGCCGCCCTGCTCAGCGCCTTCGCAGGCCTCGTGCTCCTGCCGGTGCTCGGCATCTCCGCCGGGCACCCCATGGCCGTGGTCGGCCTGATGGCCACCCCCGCCGTGCTCGCGCTGGCGGTCTACCTCATCATCATCACGTCCCCGAAGTCCAAGGCCAAGGCCCGGGCCAAGGACATCGACGTCCACCTCCCCTACGGGCTCAACTACATCGCAGCCATGGCCTCGGCAGGGGTGCCGGTCCACGTCATCTTCGAGTCCCTGGCTGGACAGCCGATCTACGGTGAGATGGCCACCGAGGCAAGGGCCATCGCCAAGGACCTGCTCCTCGGCATCGACATCGTCGAGGCCATGGACCGCGCCAGCCGACGCAGCCCGAGCGAGCGGTTCGGCGAGGTCATGCAGGGTGCCATCACCACCGTGACCAGCGGCGGGGACCTCAAGAGCTACTTCAGCAGCAAGGCCGAGCGCTACGCGTTCGAGAACCGCCAGCAGCAGAAGCAGTTCGTCGAGGTCATGGGCCTCATGGCTGAGACCTACGTCACCGCCGTCGTGGCTGGCCCCCTGTTCCTGATCGTCATGATGGCCATCATGAGCATGCTGGGAGGCTCGGACCCGCGCCTGCTCCAGATGATCGTCTACCTCCTGCTGCCCGTGGCCAACGGAGGCTTCGCCTACGGCCTGGCAGCCATCTCCCCGAAGGTGTGACCCATGGATACGCGACAGCTCAACCAGATCTCCACCGGATCCGCCATCACAGCCATCGTGGCTGGCCTGGCCAGCGCGGCCCCCCTCGGCGACCCCTGGTCCCCACTGCTGGCGGTGCTCGGCTTCATCGGCCTGGGCGCTGCCCTCTACACCGTGCGTCCGGACCACTGGGAAGCCGAGACAGAGGATGCGCAACGCGCCACGGGGCCCGGGTACGCCGTGGGGGTCGCGACCACGGTGCTCAGCGCGCTCGTGGTGCTCCTCCTGGCTGCCGCGGTGTTCGCCCGCATCAGCGAGGTCACCTACCTCGGCTCGGTACCCCTCTACCTGGCTGAGAACTTCGCGACGGTCACGGGCCCGTTCACCGCCTTGCTCGGCACCGGCGTGCTCCTGGCCACCCAGGGCCACCTCCTGCTCGAGCAACCCCCCAACCCCAACCGGCGCATCGTGGGGGCCTCGATCCTGGGCTTCTTCACCTTCATCGCCCTCTACCTGGCCACGGGCCTGCCACCCGGCCAACCCTGGCAAGCGCCCTACATCCTCGCCCTGGCAGGCGTCGGCGCTTGGATCGAGTCCCACCACTTCGCAGGCGTGCCCAAGCTGGGCGAGTTCGGCCGGTGGCTCGAGCGGGGCGATACCGAGAGCTCGCGCCAGATCATGCGCTTGCTCGCATTGGCCGGCAACGGCACGGTCATCGTGCTCGCGCTGGCAGGCGCTGTGCTCTTCCTGCTGGATCTGACAGCCGCCGCCGTCGCGACGACCTTGCTGGCGGCCATGGTCCTGACCGTCTCCACCCACGCGGCCAGCCGGCTGCGCCGAGCCCTCCCAGAGGAGCTCGAGGAGGACCTCGGCAGCGCGCAAGACCGCAAGGAGCAGCTCAAGCTGCTCGCCCTGGCGCCGCTCATCTCCGGTGGGCTGGCCCTCCTGTTGACCCTGCTGGCCTTCTGGGCCGCGCTCACCAGCAGCACCAGCCTGCTCGAGCTCCTCGACCTCGGCCGCCCTGCCATGGGTGCGATGCTCATCGCCATGGCCGGGGTCAACCTCGTGCGCGCTCGCCTTCGAAGCTACGACAAGCACGACGCCGTGCGCCGAGCCGTCTCCGCGGTCAGCATCAGCATCCTGGCGGCCAGCGTCTTCTTCAGCCTCCTGGTCGACCTGGGCATCATGAGCGGACCGGTCACCGAGACCGGCACCGGGCTCCTGTTCAACTACGCCGCCATCCTGGCGGCCAGCGTCTTCGTGCTCGCACGCGGCCTCTACCCCGTGCCCGTGCTCGAGGGACTGATCCCGGAGAAGTCAGAGCACGACGAGTACAGCGAGACCGATCTCGAGAGCTCCCTGCTCTACGTGTACATCGCCGCCGGCGCCTTCGTGCTCGGCGTGATCGGCCTGCTCTCCGCGGTCATGCTCGGCGGGGTCAACTTCGGGTTCACGGACAGCCCCCAGGGTCGCAACGCCGCCTTCCTGGGCCTCTTGGCCATGGGCATGCTCCTCTTGGTGGGCCTGCTCGCCGTGTACTTCCGCACCCGCCAGTTCAGCACGGTGCCCACCGAGCAGGTCACCTTCGAGAAGAAGTACACGCCCCAAGAGGTCCTGCGCCTCACGGTGCTCGGCTTCTCGGGCACCATCGCCTTCGTGCTCGCCCTGCTCGGGCTGCTCGTCATGGCCGGCCAGCTCACAAGCATCGGGAGCATGAGCCTGGAGTCCAAGCACTCCACCGACTTCTTCGTGTTCGCTGTCCTCATCGGCATCGGGCCTGCAGGCTACCTCCACAACCGGGAGCGCAAGCGGATCCAGGCCATCGACAAGCGCCTGCCCGAGTTCCTACGCGACTTGGCCGAGAGCCAGCGCACCGGCATGACCCTTACCCAGGCCGTCATCACGTCCAGCAAGGGCAACTACGGGGCGCTCACCCCGGAGATCCAGAAGATGGCCGCCCAGATCGAGTGGGGGGTCAGCTTCGAGGACGCCCTCGAGTCCTTCGCCGAGCGGGTGGACACCCCGCTGGTCAACCGGACCGTGAGCCTGGTCAACGAGGCCAGCAAGAGCGGGGGCGACGTCATGGACGTGCTCACCGCCGCGGCCGACGACGCCCGCGAGATCCAGATGATCGACGCCGAGCGCAAGGGCGGGATGCAGATCTACGTGATGATCATCTACATCGCCTTCTTCGTGTTCCTTGGCGTCATCGCCATCCTGAACGTCAAGTTCATGCCGGAGGTCTCCAAGGCGGTGGCCGGAGCCGAGGGCGTGAGCATCGGGTCGGTCACCTTCAAGGAGTTCGACATGCAGATGTTCCGCACCCTCTTCTTCCACGCCAGCGTCATCCAGGGCCTCGGCGGCGGGTTCGTGGCTGGATCCATGGAGGAGGGCAAGCCCGTGGCCGGCCTCAAGCACGCCTTCGCCATGACCATCATCGCCTACGTGGTCTTCCGGTTCCTGCTGGGCGGATGACCCGACGAGGGAGAAGTGAGTGGGACCCATGAAAGCCAACCGAACCCCCCGGCAACGCACCTCGGCGCACGCTGTGCCAGACGGGGGACAGATGCTCCTCTTGGCCGGGTTCCTGCTGGCTGCCACCGCCATCGTGGCCATCGGCGCCTTCACCGCCTTCGACCGAGCCAACACCCAGCTCACGGAGATCGAGCACTCACCCCTGGTGGACCTCTTCCTGAACACCCGGGACCGCTCCATCGACTTCTTCGAGCTCGTCAGCCAGTACGATACGGCAGCCTCGGTCCAAGCCCACCTGGACGGCTATCTGGCCAGCCAGTTCCAGAGCGCGCACCAACTCAGCCTGGATCTCAACGCGACCCTGGCCGGCAAGGCCACACCATCGCCGAGGAGCGAGCAGGTGCACTTCGTCACCGACATGGCAGGGACCGACATGTACACGACCCCCAGCGGGGACAACCTCTACTCCCACGACGGGGCCGAGATGTACACGTGCGCGGGCCTCGACCCGAACGCTGACGGCACCGACGACGGCCTCATCCTCGACGACGACGGCACCGTGATCGCTGCGATCGTCTGGCTCAGCGTGGAGGGCACCGGCTCCAGCCTGGAGGAGTACGTCGTGGTGGACATCCCAGCGACGACGAGTCCGTGCGTGCCGTGACTGGGGCTCTCCGCGGGGTCGCTGTTGAGCCACGGCAAACGCTATATCACATCGTGCACAATGTGATACGCGTGCTTGTCAAGGACGCGATGGTCCTGATCCATCTGGCTAAGATGGCGCTCCTTGGGACCAGTTGCCAGGTGTTCGGACCGATCAAGGTCCCGCCCCGGGTCCGAGACGAGGTCTTGGCCGGCAAAGAGAAGGGCTACCCCGATGCCGTGGTCGTGGAGCGGCATCTCGATGAGGGGGATCTCCATGTGGTGGACCTAGCACCTGCGGCCCAAGAAGACCTTGACGAACTCGACAAGCTCAGTGTCCGCGGGGGCGAGGCCCACGCGATCGCTCTGTGCTGGCAGGAGGGGATCGATCGGTTGGCAACGGACGACGACAATGTCCGATCCAAGCAAGAGATCCTCGGCGTCCAGTGCGTCGGTACCCCGGCCATCCTGCTTGGGCTGCATAAACGGGGGGCGATCGGCCATGAGAAGGTCGACCGCGGGCTCGATGTTCTCGAGCGGGTCGGCTGGTTCTCCCAGGCGGTCCTCGACAAGGTGCGCATGGAGGTGGCCTGATGGGGGAGGCTGTAGGCGTCCGCCTGCCAGAGGACCTCCTGAAGAAGATCGAGGAGCTGAGCCGGGCTGAGGGTGACGACCGTTCGACCACCATGCGCAAGCTGATCCAGCGTGGGTTCGAGGAGATCGCGCGGGAGCATGCAGCCCAGGCCTACCGGGCGGGCCGGGTAACCCTCTCCGAGGCCGCCGACCGTGCAGGCTTGACGCTCTGGGAGATGGAGCAGTACCTCGTCCACCACGGGTACCGCTCGAGCTACTCGATCCAGGATTTGGCCAGGGAGCTGGAGGCGCTGGACCCGTGACGAGTCTGAGCCCATAGACTTTTATAGAAGAGGTGGCTTGGCGCCCGCATGTCCCTCGTGAACGCAAGCTCCGGCAAGGCCGGTTCCATGCTCATCGAGATGCTCGAGCGCCTCCAGGGCAAGCGCGTCGTCCTCGTCATGGGCGACGACCGCTCGTTCAAAGGCACCGTAGGCAAGTTCGACGAAAGCTGGCTCAAACTCCACGACGTGGAGGAGGGCTCGACGATCAACTCCCGAGGATGGGAGGAGGTCGTGCTCAACACCGGTGTGATCGGCAAGCGCTTCACCGACCACGGTGTCTTCACCGAGCAGAAGGTCGGCGAGCTCATCCGGTTGAAGGACTGCCTGATCAACCTCAACGACGTCCGCCGCGTCTGGGAGTGGGAGCCCGAGAACATCACCAAGCCCAAGCATGTGAAGGTCGAGACGAAGAACACCGTTTTCTGACCTCGGCGGACCTAGATCACGAAGGGCACCAAGGGGCCACCAAGGGCACGAAGAGCTCTCTCTGTTCAGGCTGTCGGATCAAGCCATCGGTGGGTCCTTGGTGCCCTTCGAGCCTCTTGTTGCCCTTCGTGATCAGGCCGCGGTCGTCTCCAGGTCGTAAGGTTCGACGCGTCGCCTGAGCTCTGCTCTCCGCATCAGCGTGGCCAGCCTTGGTCCGATGGCGGCCAGGATGATCCCGTTGCCTGCAGCGTGCGCTACGTTGAAGGGGACGCCTTGTGCCAGCACGCCGAGCAGGGTGTGCCAGGCCAGGGGCCGCACGCTGGCCAGCCAGATCCAGCCGTCCATGAGCACACCGTAGGCCAGCCCGGCTATCACACCGTAGCCGACCAGCAGCCAGCGCTTCGGCTCCCGGCCGAGCAGGCTGGCGCCCACCCCCATGCCCGCCCAGCCCAGGATCTGGAAGAGGGTCCAGGGACCGTGGCCGAGCACGGTGTTGGAGAGCAGCGGCAGCACGGTGCCGCTGAGCGCACCCACCCGCCAGCCGAAGACAGCGCCGGCCAGGATGATCAGCGCCGAGGCGGGCTGGACGTTCGGGATGGGAGCGAACGGGATGCGGGAGAGGGCGGCCAGCGTGCCCATGGTGGCTCCCAACGCGATGGTGCGTGTAGGGTTCACGCGACGACCTCCGAGCTCGACCACGAAGGGCACGAAGAAGACACGAAGAGCACGAAGGAGAGATTATAATGGTTATAATAAGTATAAGATCCCCTTCCATCGTGCCCTTGGAGGCCCCTTGGAGCCCTCCGTGATCTGGTTTGGTTCACACGACCACCTCTGGGAGCAGCTCCGGTACCGACTCCGCCCTCGGGGCTCCGAGCCGCACGCTGCGGTGGGCGAGCTCGGCCAGCTCGGTGTGGTGGGTCGCGATGACCGTGGCCAGGCCTTGGGTCACACGCTGCGCGAGCAGCGCTTGGAACCGGGCGAGGTTGGCTGGATCAAGCCCTCGGGTGGGTTCGTCGAGCAGGAGCACCGGGGGCTGGTGGGCTGCCGCCGTGGCCACGGCCAGGCGCTGGCGCTCGCCACCTGAGAGATCCCATGGGTGGGCGTCCAGGGCGCCGGCCAAGCCCAGGCGATCGGCCCATGCGCGGGGGTCCACCGGTTGGCCGACCGCTCGGCTGGTCACGGCGATCTCCTGGGCAACCGTGTCCTGGGTGATGTGCCAGGCTGGATGCTGGAAGCAGATCCCCAGCCGGCTGGCAAGCGCTGGAGGGGCCAGCGTGTGGGGGGGTGTGCCAAGCAGCTCAACGGTGCCGTCCGTGGGTTCCAGGATGCCAGCGGCCAGGTGGAGGGCGGTCGTCTTGCCGGACCCGTTGGCGCCGGTGAGGGCGACCACCTCGCCAGGCCGGACCGCCAGCTCGATGGGTTCCAAGGTGCAGGCCTCGTCGTAGGCGTGGAGAGCGTGTTCGAGCACGAGCAACGGGTCCCCATCGCCAGGGGGTGGCCGCGGGGGTGGGCTGGGCGGGGTGAGCTGGACGGGCGGGGTACCGGCTGGGAGCTGGAGCACGCGAGGGTCGATCTTGGAGAGCGCGTCCGGTCGGTGGCTGGCAGCCAGCACGGCCAGCCCGCCTGCGCGCAGGCCTCGGAGCAGGCCGGTGATGCGGTCCCGCTGTTCGGCGTCGAGCTGGGCCAGGGGCTCGTCGAGCACGAGGAGCTCCGGCTCGCCGACGATGGCCGCGGCCAGGGCCAGCCGGGCGGCCTCCCCTCCGCTGAGCGTGGCCACCTCGCGCTCGGCCAGGGGCTCGAGGCTGAAGGCGTGGAGCACCTCGTCCAGCCGCAGCCGGCGGGTCCGGCCAGCCCAGCCGAGGTTCGTGAGCACGCCATCGAGCTCTGCGCTCACGGTGCGCGCCACGAACCCGGTCTCGGGATCCTGGGGGACCCATCCGATCCGTCCGGGCAGCTCGGCGATGGGGAGGGTGGGTACCAGGTCGCCGGAGAGGGTGATCCGGCCTTCCAGGCGGCCGCCTTGCGCGCGGGGGATGAGCCCGCAGGCCAGGCGCAGCAGCGTGGACTTGCCAGCCCCGGAGGCCCCCTCGAGGACCACGGCCTGGCCAGGGTCCACGGTGAGATCGATGCCCTCCAGGCACGGGGGTCGGCCGTGGTGGGCGAACGAGACGCCGCTCATCTCGAGCATGCCGCCACCCCCCACACGAGAGCGGCCGGGACCGCAAGTGCCAGGCCCAGCCACACGAGGCTTGCCGGATCCAGCGGCACATCGACCACTGGGTAGTAGCCCGGCCTGCCTGGGCCCCAGATGGCCACCGCTGTCGAGAACACCCCGCCAGCCAACGCGAACAGCGCTGTTGCAGGCAGCGCGCCCCTGGCGCGGCCTGGTGCGCTCGGGTCGTAGCCGCGCAGGGTGAGCGCCTCCTCGGCGAGCTGGGCGCGGTCCAGGGCGCGCGCGGTCAGCGGCACGAGCACGCGCGAAGCGCCCCGCACGCCGTCCGTGGAGACACCGCGGACTCGAAGCGCCTGGCGCATGGCCCGGGCATCCCTCGTCGTGTCCGGGACCAGGCGCAGCGCGAGCCCGGCGGCATGCGCGACAGAGCGGGGTGCACCGAGCTTGGCCATGCCGCGGTGGAGGGCCTCGGGGGGTGCGGCCAGGGTGGCCGCGCCGAGGGCGAGCACGGTGGCGGCGAGCTGGCCGCCGGCCATCGCACCCCACGCCATGGCCTCAGCGGTGATCAGCGGGCGGCCGAGGAGCGCGATGCGGAAGGGGGCGCGGTAGAGCACCGTGGATCCGTTCCAGGAGAGCAGGGTGTTGAAGAGGAGCACCGCCACGGCCAGGCCGGCAGCGCCGCGGAGCAGGAACGGGGATCGTTTGTGGACGCCGGTGGCCAGGACGAGCCAGGCCGTGAGCCCCAGGCAGGCCAGGATGGCCAGGGGGTGGGTGAGCAGCATGGCTGTCAGGGCAAGCGCGCCGCCGGCAGGGAGCACCCAGCGTGCAGGCGCGCTCACGAGGCGGGCACCTCCAGCGCAGACGATGGCGTGAGCGCGATGCCGACGCCGGTTGGCGCGTGGCCGTCAAGCCGTTCGAGGAGCTCGTGGGCCGCTGGGTTGCTGGCCACGGTGAGCCAGCCCAGCGAGCCGTTGCCAGAGGGCCAGGCGTGGACGAGCAGCCACGGCGGCTCCAGGCGCTGGCTGCCCACGCCCCAGGCATCCAGCAGCACGAGCGCCTCCCCGGCCGCGCGGGCGAACAGGCGCCCGTCCCCTTCCACCGCCTCGAGCGCACTGGGTCCCTGGATCTCAGAAGCCAGCGGCGGGCTGGGCCAGCTGTCCAGACCCGTGAGCAGGAAGGGCAGAGCTACGGTGCGGTTCCAGGGCCGGTGGTCCCAGGCCACCACGTCCCCATGGTCGAGCTCGTTGCCGGCCGCGCCCACGGTGGCCAGGGAGGCGTCCACGTGGTAGAACCAGTCGAGACGCTCGTCGGGGTACCCGCTGGAGCGACCATCGATGGCCTCCACGAACCCGCCACCGTAGCTCGTCTCCACCACGGCGACCTCCCGGAGCGCATCCAGGACCGTGGAACCGGTGGGGAGCTGGACGCGCTCGTCGGTGAGCACGGTGGTCCCCACATCGGTGGTCACGAGCACGCGTACCTCCACGTCGCTCGGACCGTCGAAGGTGATGCAGCCCGGCACCACGAGCACGGCGAGCAGCAGCACCGCCAAAGGCCGGTTCACGGATCCCTCCTCCTGGCGGCCAGGATCAGCGCAACCAACGGGACCAAGAGGCCCAAAGGCGTCCCGCGGGCATCCCCTTGCTTGGGAGCCTCGAGCAAGGAGAGAGGTTCATCTCGGGGCTCGCTGGGCTGCTCGACGATGAGGGTGGCGGTGGTCCATGGGCCCCACGCGCCCTGCGTTCCTGCGGCTCGGGCCGCGATCTCGTAGGTGCCGTTGGGCAGGGCGGGCACGAGGGCCTGCCAGCTCTCCTGTCCTCTCACCGGGACGCTCTGGCCCATGGAGAGCGCGACGGCCGTGATGGACCCGTTGGCCTGGTGGGCCCTGCCCTGGACCAGCGTGGGCACACCCGGCTGGCCGTGGATCACGTGCGTGAGCTCGACTCGCGGGGTGCCCGGGCGCGGTGTCTCGATCCCCTTGGAGGGGGACGGATCCTGGGGGGATTCCTGGCTCGTCTGGACCTTGAGTTCAGCCGGCTCGGAGGGAGCAGGCGTGTCGACCACGGCAACGCTCAGCTCTCCAAGAGCCCAGCCACCGTGAGCGTCGGTAACGTTGAGGGTGAGGGTGAGCTCGCCTGGCGGGCCGGTGGTGACGTGGAGCTGGCGCCCCCAGGAGCGGTTGCCCTGGGCCAACCAGGTGAAGGTGAGGGGGTCGCTGTCGGGGTCCGTGGCGTTGGCTTGCACCACCGTTGTCTCGTTGGCCGGGAGCTGGGTCGGGTGGATCGTCAGGTTCGTTGGGGCAGCGTTGGTGGCCACGATCGTTGCCTGGGCGTGCACCTCGTTGCCCGCCTCGTCCACGGCGGTGGCTTCGAGCCGGTGCTCACCGGGTGCTGCCACGGTGGCGTTGGCGCTCATCCCGGTCCAGGCGTGCTCGCCGAGGCGCCAGGTGACCCTCGGCGGTGGGCCGTCGGGGTCCTGGGCATCTGCGGTGAGCTCGAAAGACGTGTGCCGGGGAACAGCGGCTGGCGCGTGGATCTCGAGGATGGGTCGGGCGTCCTCGATGAGGAGGTCCGCGGAGACGGCATCCGAGACGTCGCCGTCGGCGTCCCTTGCCCAGGCTTGAAGCGTGACCGGGCCCAAGGACCGGTAGGTGTGGCTGGGCTGCTCGGCGGCCGACCAGTCCGTGACGTGGCCGTCGCCCCAATCGACCTTGAGGCCTGTGACAGGTGCATCGGCGGGCTCGGCGGCGAGCTGGACCGTCGTGGAACGGTTGCGCTCGGCGGTGGCTGGCGCATCCAGCGAGAGCGTCGGCGGATGCACCGGATCCGAGGGGCTCCCGCTGCTGGCTGACGAGCGGGAGCGGGTGCGCTCCTCGGCGGTGACCACGAGCTCGACGCGCTGGATGATGGGGTCGGTGCGCCAGCCGTGGAAGGTTCGCGTCGTCTCCTCGCTCGGCGTCCAAGCCAGCGCCTGGCGGGCCTGCTCGCCGACCCGGATGAAGCCCCCCGGGATGACTGCTTCGTGCTCCTCGCCCACCGTGGCTTGCTGCTCGATGGTGTGCGTGCTGGCGGGCTGGGTCCGCGCGCCGTAGGGGG
Source organism: uncultured Thermoplasmatales archaeon (assembly GCA_964396185.1). Classification (GTDB taxonomy): domain Archaea; phylum Thermoplasmatota; class SW-10-69-26; order SW-10-69-26; family SW-10-69-26; genus CAYNEI01. The sequence continues at coordinate 1,840 of CAYNEI010000048.1, read as the reverse complement.
CCCAGGCCAGGGCGATCACGGCTTGGTAGCTCTCGACCTGCCCCGACCCGCTCGACCGGGTGTGGCCGAACCCACCATCCTCGTTCTGGTTGGCCAGGACACAGTCGATCGGACCCTGACCATCGATCGACCAGGCGAGGGGGTCCTCGTCCAGGCCAGCCACCGCTTGGAGCGCCCACGCCGTGGACTCCGTGTTCGCCACGGGGTCAAGCCCGAGCTTGCGGTGTGGCCAGCAGCCACGCGTGTCGCCCTCGGTCAGCTGGCTGTCGGCCAGGAACCCCCGGGCGCGGTCGAGGAACGCGGTGCGGTCGTGGGGGGCCAGCGCCCAGACGGCTGAGCTCGTGGTGTCCACGTCCGGCAGCTGGCCCTGTGTATGGCTCACACCCCCATCAGCACCTTGCGCGCCCTCGGTCCTCGCGATGGCGCCTTGCACCTCATCTCCCGCGTACCCGACACTGTTGAGGGCTAGAAGCGCCCAGATGTCGTCGTTGACCGCATCGGGACGTCCGAACTCGCCGCCCTCGTAGGTGTCAAGGAGCTCCTCGACCGTGTCCCGATGGTCGTCCCCGGCCAGGGGGATCTCGCGGGGGTCGAGCCCAGCGGAGCGGAAGGCAAGCACGCTCTTGGCCAGGCTGAGCACGCGGTAGCGCCTGCAGTCCTCCTCGTCCGGGTCGCACCGGGTGAGGACCTCATCGTCCAGGTCGTCGGCGTGGTCGAGCAGCCAGCCGAGCACGCTCGCCTCGGCGGTGGGCCAGCGTGTTGGGTCGAGCCCAGCATGCGCCGCCGTGATCGCGTACCACTTCGTGAGCTCCGTCCGGCAGCCCGCAGCGTACATCGAGTGGGCGCAGCCGTCGTCGTCCACGTAGCCTGCAAGCCAGGCCAGGCCCTGGTGGGTCGACACGTCGGCATGGGAGAGGGGGAGGCTCGCTTCGTCGTGGGTGGCGCCAGCAGGTGGACTCACCAGGACCGCGGGGGCGATGAGGGCCGCGACGAGGAGCAGGCGAGGATCCATGCTCAGATGCCAGCGTAGTAGACGAACGAGAGGGTGCTACCGTCTTGCATCCCAAGGCTGGAGACACCCACGGGTGCGGCGTGTCCGTTCTTCTGGATGAACCACCAGAGGGCCGGGATGCTGGTGCTGGGCTCGGCGACTTGCTCGAGGCCGTCGACCTCGGTGACGAAGAACCCGAACGACCCGAGCTCGCCCTGCCACCCGCTGATGCAGCCCACCGCAGCGGCGTGGTCGAGGACCTCGACAGCCATGACGGTCCCGTTCTCGTCGAGATCTGGGACGGTCAGCTGGCAGCCAGCGATGCCGTCCTCTGCGTTGAACGCGGTCTGCTCCACGGGGTCGACGAGCCAGACGGCCTCGGTCCCGGTCGCCCAGTGGCCTGGTACGACGAACCCTGTGGGCGCCACACGCAGGGTGACCTCCGCGGTGACGGGCTCGTCCGGGTGGCTATCCGTGGTGCCGACAGGGGCCAGAGCGGTCATGAACAGTCCCATAAGCAGGATGGTGAGCCAAGCTCCCTTCATGGTGAAGTCTCCTTGAGTTTTCTCAAGTTGACTTGAGCATGGGGTGGTGGATGAAGAACGTTGCGGCTGGGTTCACCCACCGGCTTTTGAAGGCGAACTCCATGCGCCTTCATGCGTCGTCGGAGCCGTTACGTCCACGCTGGCAGCCACCCTGACCCGGAGACGGGCGCCGTGGTGCCCCCGATCCACCTCTCCACCACGTTCGCGCAGAAGAGGCCTGGGGAGCATCAGGGGTACGAGTACTCCCGGACCGACAACCCGACCCGCTCGCGCCTGGAGCAGGCCATGGCCGAGCTGGAGGGGG
>CAYNEI010000047.1:0-17517 GCA_964396185.1 uncultured Thermoplasmatales archaeon | reverse complement strand
TGGCAGACGTCCTGGCACAGGAAGCACTCGATGCACTTGCGGAACTCCTGGACGCGGTCCAGATCAGCCTGGTTGAGCTTGAACTCGCCCTTGGCGGCCTCCTCCTCGGTGAAGGGGCGCGGCGTGAAGGGCTGGATGGCCTGGTTCTGCTCGTAGTTCCAGGAGACGTCGGTGACCAGGTCCTTGACGAGCGGGAAGGTCTTGACCGGGGAGACGTGCACCGGGCCGTCCGGGAGCTCCTCGATGCGCGTCATGCACGTGAGCTTCGGGTAGCCGTTGACCTCGGCGCTGCACGAGCCGCACTTGCCGGCCTTGCAGTTCCAGCGCACGGCCAGGTCGGGTGCCTGGGTGGCTTGGATGTGGTGGATCGCGTCCAGCACGACCCAGCCAGGCTCGAGGTCGATCTCGAAGGTCTCCCAGTCGCCACCCTCCGGATCACCACGGTAGATCTTGAACGCGCGCTTGCCGGGTGATGCTTCTGATGGGGTGGCTGCGGCTTGCTGCTCGGCCTCTTGGCGCGTCGTGCTCATCGTGGCACCACCTCCTTCGCGCCGAACTTCTCTGAAACGGTCTCGGCGGGGCTCTGGATGATCTCCTCGATCTCCGGGGGTCGCTCGGGCATGGGCTCGGTGGTGAGCTCCATGCCCTGTTCGCCCTTGCGGATGATGATGTTCTTAGCACCCCACGCGTCGCTGGCCTCGGGGAAGTCGTCACGGGTGTGAGCGCCGCGGGACTCCTCGCGCATCAGCGCAGCACGGGCCACGGCCTCGCTGGCCACAAGCATGTTGGGCATGTGGATGGCGCGGTGCCAGCCCGGGTTGTAGACGCGCGAGCCCTCGGCGGTCACGTTGACCGCCTTGGCCTGCAGGGCCTCAAGACCCTCGATGGCTTGCTCGAGATCGTCGGCTTGCCGGATCATGTTGACACCCTGGTCCATGACATCCTGGAGCTGCTCGTGGAGCTCGTACGGGTTCTCGCCGTCCTCACGTTCGAGGGGCGCCAGAAGCTCGTCGACGGCGGCCTCGACCTGGGCGTCGTCGATGGTGGGCTGCTCGTCGCGTTCGGCGGCGTACGTGGCCGCGTGTTCGCCTGCGCGTTTACCGAAGACGATCAGATCCGAGAGGCTGTTGCCTCCAAGACGGTTGGCTCCGTGGAGGCCGGCAGCGGTCTCGCCGCAAGCGAACAGGCCCGGCACGCGGGTCATCTCGGTCTCGGGGTCCACGCGCACGCCCCCCATGTGGTAGTGCATGGTGGGTCCGACCTCCATGGGCTCCTTGGTGATGTCGACACCGGCGAGCTCCTTGAACTGGTGGACCATACTTGGCAGCTTGCGCATGATGTACTCGTCGTCGCGCCAGCTGATGTCGAGGAACGCGCCTCCGCGCGGGCTGCCCCGTCCGGCTTGCACCTCGCTTCGGATCGACCGGGCGACGACATCGCGGGTGAGCAGCTCCGGCGGGCGTCGGGCCTCCTTGTCGCCGTCGAGCCAGTCGAGCACCTCGTCCTCGGACTCCGCGTACTCGCCCTGGAACATCTCGGGCACGTAGTCGAACATGAACCGCGTGCCCTCGCTGTTGCGAAGGATGCCGCCCTCGCCGCGCACACCCTCGGTGACCAGGATGCCGCGCACGCTGGGCGGCCAGATCATGCCTGTGGGGTGGAACTGGACGAACTCCATGTCCATGAGCTCAGCACCGGCCTCGTAGGCCAGCGCGACACCGTCCCCGGTGTACTCCCAGGAGTTGGAGGTGATCTTGTAGGCCTTCCCGATGCCGCCGCAGGCCAGGATGACGCTCTTGGCGCGGAACAGGATGAGCTCGCCGGTGGCGCGGTCGTATGCCAGCGCCCCGCTGATCTTGTCGCCGTGCTTGAACAGCTTGCTCACCGTGGTCTCGGCGAAGACGTCCAGGCCCTCGGTGTGGCTGGCCTTGTCTTGGAGGGTGCGGATGAGTTCCAGGCCTGTGCGGTCGCCGACGTGGGCCAGGCGTGGGTACTCGTGGCCGCCGAAGGGCCGTTGGTTGATCCAGCCATCCGGGTTGCGGTCGAAGACAGCACCCCACTGCTCGAGCTCGCGCACGCGCTGGGGGGCTTCTTTGGCGTGGAGCTCGGCCATGCGCCAGTCGTTGAGCAGCTTGCTGCCGCGCACCGTGTCGCGGAAGTGGACGGCCCAGTTGTCGCGCTCGTCGACGTTGCTCAGCGCGGCTGCACAGCCGCCTTCGGCCATGACGGTGTGCGCCTTGCCCAGCAGGCTCTTGGTGACCACGGCTGTGCTCGCGCCTTGCTCGGCGGCTTGGATGCCAGCGCGCAGGCCAGCCCCGCCAGCGCCGACGACGAGCACGTCGTAGGTCTGCTCGGTGTACGATCGCTCTTGAGCCATTCAGATCAACCTCACATCAGTGATGATGCCGCTGGCGACCAGGCGCACGTAGAGGTCGGTGAACCCGACCCAGAACAACGAGACCCAAGCCCAGAACATGTGGCGCCCGTTGAACCAGGAGACGCCCTTCCAGCCCTCGTGGGCCAGGCTGGGGCCGCGAGGACAGGTCAGACAGTCCAGCCGCCCGCCGATGACGTGGCGAAGCGAGTGGCAGCCGAAGGTGTAGCCGGCCAGGAACACGACGTTGGCCGTGAGCACGAGGGTGCCCACGCTGACGCCGAAGCCCGTGTTCCCGGCGCCGATGAGGGCATCGCCGGCCTCCTTGAAGTTGAAGGCCAACAGCGCATCGTAGCTTAGGAACAAGACGAGCAGGAGCGCGAAGGGCAGGAAGTAGCGATGGAGGTTCTGTAGGATGAACGGGAAGGCTCGCTCGCCTTGGTAGCCCCTGTCCCCTTTCTCGACGCTGCATGCCGCTGGGCTCAGGAAGTAGGCGCGGTAGTAGGCCTTGCGGTAGTAGTAGCACGTGGCTCGGAAACCCAGCGGGGCCCAGAGGATCCAGAAGGCCGCGCTGATGGGGATGTTCTCAAGGAACGGGATGACGAACGGCCCGCTGCAGCCCTGGCCAAGACATGGGGAGTAGAACGGTGAGAGCAGGTGGTTGCCGACGCTGTTCGCTGCTTCAGGCAGCACCTCGAAGTTCCGGCCGACGTAGGCCGCCCATGTCGAGTAGATGATGAACGCTGTGAAGCCGATCGCGACGAGGAGCGGTGAGACCCACCAGTTGTCTTTCCGGTGGGTGCCGAGGAGCCCCTCTGCATGTGGTCCTTCTGCCCGGGCGGCCATGGTCTCCCGCGCTGGCCACACCAGACGTCGTTTAAGTCACTTCTCATCAGCCGGCTCGCCGGGCTGGGGCTCGGATGAGGGATCGGCGGGGGCGGCGTGCTCGAGCTCGTCGAGCTGGCGGTCCAGGTGGACCAGGTAGAGGCCGATGAGCACGAGAGGCGTGGCCACGGCCAGGCCGAGCAGGATCTGGGGGCTCACCATGCGCGTGCCTCCATGAGCGAGAGCTGGCGGGTGCGGGTGCGAACGATGAGCAGGTGGAGCAGGGTGAAGCCTGCCGTGGCGGCCAGCAGGAGCCAGCCCATCTCTGCCGAGAGGGTCGTGTCTGTGAGGAAGTCCGGGTGGGGGGTGGTGAGCCGACTGGCGAAGTAGCTGGCTGGGACGGCCGCGAAGGCCACGAGCGTCACGGCGGCCACGACGGGATCGCGGCGCGGGGGCGGGGTCGTGTTGGCCAGGTGCCAGAGTCCGGCCAGGGCCGCGGTGAGCACCAGGGTGGAGAGGACCTTGGGGTCCGAGATGGGCTCGAAGGTGAACTCGTAGCTCCAGGCCAGCCCCGTGAGCAGCGCGGCGGTCCCGGCGATGGTGGTCGCCTCGTTGCTTGCGCGCATGACCCGGCCGGCACGCCTGGATCCCTTCCGGAGCACGGCAAGCGCGGCGACAGCGCTGATGGCGAAGCCGAGATACGCGACCCAGGCCAGGGGGACGTGGATGTAGAGCAGGCGTTGGCCGAGCTCGTAGACCCAGGGCCCGGCAGGGTCTGGGCTCAAGGCGATGGCTCCGCCGACGAGCAGTCCGGGGAGGCTGGCGGCCAGGGCCCGCTGAGCTGGTCGCATCAGGGGACCTCCGTGACGTGGCCGGAGACGAGGTAGCTGGCAGCGCCCACGGCGGCAGCATAGCCCGCTGCGAAGGTAAGGCTTGGGTCCAAGGCGTTGCCCGTGGCGAGGGCGTGTTCGGTGGCATGCAGGCACGCGATGACCAGCGGGGCAGCGATGGGGACGGCCAAAAGCAGCCCCACGAGCTCGCCGCCTCGGCTGGAGAGCGCTGCCCACCCGGTCAAGGCCCCGATGCTCCCGAGGCCGAGCGCGCCAGCGGCCAGGGCGGGTGCGATGACCGGCGTGGCCAGGGTGGTGAGATCCGGGAAGACGAGGAGCAGGAGTAGCCAGGTGAACGCGGCGAGCACGAGCACCACCAGCGTGCTCGTGAGGGCGCGGGCGAGGAAGAGGTCTCGGCGGTCCACCGGGGCCAGCATGAGCGCGCGCAGGCCACCGGTGCCCTGTTCGGCTGCGAGCAGACGCGCGGCGGTGGTCAACCCTGCCAGGGTGGCCACGAGCCAGAGGGTCGCGCTGGTGGCCAGGGTGCGTTGCGGGAGGTCGTGGAGCGTGATCAGCGCGACCAGGGCCACGGCTGCACCCGTGAGCAGCGCGGTGACGGTGAGGGTGCGGGAGCGGGCCAGCCAAGCCAGGTGGTCTCGGGCCAGCGTCGTGATCATGCCGTGGCTCCCTGGAGCTGGCCGTGGTCGAGCTCGATCTGGCGCGTGGTCTCGAGGCCCGGATCGCGGTGGGCTGCGATGAGCACGAGGGTCGGGTCGCTGCGCTCGATGGCCTCGGCGAGCAGGCGCGTGGCGGTCTCGTCGAGGTTGGCCGTGGGCTCGTCGAGCAGCAGCAGGCGGGGTTCGTGGAGGGTGGCGCGGGCCAGATCGGTGCGCTGGCGTTGGCCTTGGCTGAGCTGGTCCACGGGCGTGTCTGCGATGGTCTCGAGCTGCCAGGCATCCAGGGACGCCTGAGCTCGCGCGGGCTCCAGGCGGTGGAGGCGCGCGTGTAGGGCGATGTTCTCTCTGGGGGTGAGCGCCTCATGCAGGCTCGGGGTGTGACCGGCGTAGCCGATCTGGGCGCGGGCTTGGAGGCCGTGGGTGTGGAGGTCGAGGCCGTCGAGCGTGATGTGGCCTCGGGTGGGCGTGATGAGCGTGGCCAGGATGCGCAGCAGCGTGGTCTTGCCTGCACCGTTGGGGCCTTGGAGGTGGATGCGGCCGGGCGGGATCTCGAGGGTGGGGATGTCGAGCACCGGGCCTTGCCCGTAGTCGTGTTCGACGGCCGTGACCGCGAGGAGGGGGTCTGGCGTCAAGGGGCTCCCCCTGGCGCGGGCTCGGTGTCGCTGCGGGGTGCGAGGGCATCCAGGGCACGGCGGGCTTGCTCGATCTCGGTCGGGTCGATCTCGAGGTCCGGGGGGATCACGACCAGGGGGACCGAGAGGGTTCGCCTAAGGCGTTCCTCGACGTCCGCGCTCTTCCAGGCCATGAGCACCGGTCCTCGGGGGGCACCGATCAGCACGGCCCCGCAGCCTTCGTTGTCCACGACGTTGGCGATGCTGTTCACGACGTCGCCTTCCTCGATGACGAGCTTGACGTTGACGCCCCGGTCGCGGGCGGTGGCTTGGAAGATGTCAGCGGCTCGCTCGCCTTCCCTGCGCGTCACGATGCTGGCCCGGGGCACGATGTAGGCGACGACCAGGTCAGCGCCGAGGTCCTCGGCGACGTCCACGATGGTCTCAGCCTTCTTGAGAGCGGGCGTGGACCCGGCGGTGGCGATGAGGATGCGCCGGGGACCCAACATGCCAGCTGCGTCTGGGGCGTCCTCGGCGCTCTGGCGTGGGGTGGGGAGATCCTTCTTGTAGACCAGGGTCCGGTAGGGGAACGGGATCTCGATGCCGTCGCGGTCGAAGGCCTCCTTGATGGCCTCGCGCAACGCGCTGGCGATGGGGTAGCGGTCCCGGGCATCCGCGATGTAGCACTGGAGCTCGAGGTTCATGCCGCTGTCGTGGAAGCCCTGGAGCACGATGCGGGGCTTCGGGAAGGAGAGCACCTGGGCGTTGGCGCGGGCCGCGTCCAGCAGGATCTCCTTGGCGATCTCGAGGCTGCTGTCGTAGCTAATCTGCACCTCGACGTCGAGCCGGAGCTCTGGGTAGCGCTTCGTGTAGTTCCAGATCTCCCGTTCGTCCATGAGGCGGTTCGGGATGATCACGTACTCTCGGCGGACCGTGAGGATGCGGGTGGACCGTAGCCCGATCTCCTCGACATCCCCCCAGAACTCGCCGATCTGCACGCGATCGCCCACCTCGAACGGGCGGTCGCTGACCAGCGAGATGCCGCCCATGATGTTGGCCACCGTGTTCTGGAGGCCCAGGGCCAGTGCTGCACCCACGAGACCCAGGGTGAGCGCGAGGTTGAAGACGTTGACGCCGAAGACGAGCATCGCCACGGCGAGCCCGATGAACATGAACAGGAAGAGCAGGAGCTGGTCGAGCAGTTGCCCGAGCATCGGGTCGACGCGTCGTGGGGAGAGGACCGTCTTGTCCAGCAACCATAGCAGCCCCTTGGAGACCACGAAGAAGAGGACCAGGATGAGGATGAACTGGGGGATCCGATCGGCGAACCACCCGACATCGCTTGGGCTCAGCCCTGCAGGCTCCAACACGTAGCGGTAGAGACCTGCGACGGCGCGATCCCAGAGCTCGGCCACGGCCATCTGCTTAGAGGATAATCGAGGAACGTTCTTGAAGGAGTCGCTTCGTCCGTGCCCATCGTGCGCGTTCCCGTTGGCCTGTTGGTGCTCTTGGCGCTCACCCCAGCCCTGGCTGGCTGCCTGAGCGAGCCATCCACGGTGTTGACCGCCCGCCAGGGGGACCTGGTGCGCGCTGAGCTGGTGGTGTTGGATCGGGATGGTGTCGTGCTCCCAGAGGATCTGGCGGGTCGATCCATGGAGGAAGCCTGCGGCGTGGACCTGGGCGCGGATCCCAACGCAGGGTGCCCCCCGGCGCTTCGCGAGTACGTCGTTGCCACCAGCGTGCCTGCGGATCTTCCCGACGGTTGGGCGGGTGCCAAGGCGGTCCCGGAGGGCCTTCTCCCTGTGTTCATGGGCGTGCGAGAGGGTGGCTGGACCGTGAGCCAGGGCGTTCTCGCCTTCGGGCTCGGGAGCCCGGAGCTCGTGGAGGCCCATGCCCGCGAGGGGGCGCTCCCGCGCATCGTCGAGACCGCGGAGGCCTATGGGCGGAGCTGGAACGTGACGCGCCTGGACAACGCCTCAGCGCGGCTTGAGCCGGACGAGGGCGACATCGGGGCAAGCGTGGAGGCGCCCTCCTGGTGCAACGAGCGGTTCTGCCTGTTCGAGAGCGAGCTCGTGGGGTTCAACGACACACACCTCCACGTCTCCCACCAGGCCGAGCAGGGCGACCAGGTCCACATCGCCTCGCTCGACACGTTCCTGACCGTGGTCGAGGCCAACGGCGACCGGTTCGTCGTGGACGGCAACGACCCCCGGGCTGGCGCGAGCTACGACGTCTACATCCGCGTCACCGACATCCGTGCACCGCCGGAGGGCGTGCGCCGCGCGCCAGCCTTCGATCTCACCACGGTCCACGGGGAGCACATCTCCCTGGACGACTTGCTTGGCCAACCCGTGGTCCTGGAGTTCTTCGCAACCTGGTGCCCGAGCTGCATCGAGAACACGCGCCACCTGCGCGCCCTGGAGGACCAGTTCGGCTCCAAGGTCCAGATCGTGAGCATCGATGTGTCCTCGCTGGATCAGGCATCCCAGCTGGAGAGCTTCATCCGGGACAACGGCGTGACGTGGCCGGTGGCCGTCGACCAGGACGGCAGCGTGGCCCGCTCGTACGGCGTGGGCGCGCTCTCCACCGAGGTGATCGTGGACCCCGAGGGCACCATCGTGCACGTTGAGACCGGCGTGGCCAACCACGACCGCGTCGTCGGCGTCATCGAGGGGCTCCTCTCGGAGGCCGAGGCTTGACCGAGCTGACGGTGGCCGTCTGGCTCGCCCTGGCGGCCAGTGGCGTGGCAGCCATCCTGGCCAGCCTGGCCGTCGTCCGCCCGGGGCTGGATGGAGCCGCCAGGCGCGCGACCCGCTGGGCGCTGGCCCTCGTGAGCCTTCCACTGGGCATCCTGGCCGTCTCGCTCCTGGCCGGCACGCTGGAGTTCTACTACGTCTGGCAGCACATCGACCAAGCCTACCCCTGGTGGCTGCGCCTGGCTGGCCTCTGGGGTGGGCCCGCAGGGACGCTGTTGCTCTGGGCCTGGATCGTGCTCGCGGCCACGGTGATCGAGTCCCGGTGGGCTGAGCCTGGGCTCTGGCCCCCCGTGCGGGCCACGTTGCTCATCATCGCCACGCTGCTGCTCGTAGCACCCGTGGTCCTCGATCTCGGGGCAGCCACGCCCTCGTACGGCCTCATCGAGGACCGGTTCGTGCAAGCCAGCTCGCCGGTGAGCCCCACGGACGTGCGCCCCCAGGGCGAGGGGTTGAACCCCTTGCTCGAGAGCCCGTACATGGCCATCCACCCGTGGATCCAGTTCCTCGGCTACGGCCTGGCCGCCCTCCCCTTCGCCTACGCGATCACCCACCTCTTCACGGGCCAGCGCTACGAGCAGGCCGCCCTGCGCTGGGCCCGACCCGCCTGGCTGGCGCTGCTCTCCGCCATGACGCTCGGGGCGCTGTGGGCCTACGAGGTGCTGAGCTTCGGCGGGTACTGGGTGTGGGATCCGGTGGAGATCGGGAACCTGCTCCCGTTGCTCTCCTTGACTGTGTTCCTGCACGCGCGGGCCAACCGGGGTGAGCTGGGGCTGCTCGCGCCCGTGGCCGCCGCCGGTGGGCTCGTGCTCATCGTGTTCGCCACGTTCGTGACGCGCTCGGGGCTTTGGTCCAGCGTGCATGCCTTCCTGCCCACCGGCGCCTCGGTGGCCCTCGACGATCCCGGCGCGCGCCTGGGCATCGCGGTGGCCGAGAGCTGGCAAGCCGGCTTCGCCACGGGCTTGCTCATCTTGGCCCTTGGCGTGACCATGGCTGGCGTATGGGCGGTGCACGCACGACGGGTGGAGGGCCAGCGGTCCGAGGTGGTCTACCATGGCCTGGCCTTGGTTTACGCAGGCATCGGCCTGGCCGGCCTGCTCGCCCCAGAGGGGACCGTGGGCCTGCTCCACGCCCTCTTGCTCGGCCTGGGCTTGGGCGAGCCGCTGGTGGGCATCGCCGGGCTCATGGTGCTCGCCGCGGCCCCGCTCATCGTCGCCCTGGCCGCCTCCGAGACGGAGGCCTCCACCTCGCCGCGCACCCGGCCCGGCCAGCTGACCCTGGCCGCCGTGCTCCTCTCGCTCACCCTGGTGGCCACCCTCGTGCTGCTCGTGCTCGGTGTCAACGGGTACGATGCCAGCGTCTTCGAGGCCCGCGCCCCGTTCCTCGCTGGCGCCATCCTGGCGCTGATCGCCACGGCGTTCCTGCCGGGCCGCTGGCCCCGAACCGGTCTATGGGCCGGAGGTGCGCTCGTGCTCGGCCTCGCCCTTCGTGTGTGGCTCGGATCCTGGGCGTGGGCCGCGGTGCCCATCTGCCTGGTCAGTGCTGCGGGCCCGGCCTGGCTGATGGTCCAGCGGGCTCATCCGGGAGCGGACAAGCGAGGGGTGGCTCGTGGCGTGCTCCTGGTCGCCAGCGGCGTGCTGGCCATCGTGCACTGGGCTTGGCCCGGCAGCATCCTGCTGGCAGGCACGAGCTACGGCTGGCCGGCCTGGTACGTGCCCGTGGGCTTGGCTGCAGGGACCATCACCCTGCTCTCCCCCATGCTGGAAGCGCGCACCCGCGCGCCCTGGTGGCTGGGAGGGGTGGCCGGCGTGCTGGGCGTCGGGTACGCCCTGGGTGCCCTGCTCGCGGTTGGCTCCCTGGCCATCGCTTGGGGTGGCGTGGCGGGACCCCGGCCGAGCGTGCGCAAGGCCGGGGTCCCGTTGATCCACGTGGGCCTCGTGGTCACGGTGCTGGGCGTGGCGCTCTCAGGCTACGCCTCCACCTTGGTCGCCTTCCCGCAGGACGATCCACTGGTCCGGGGCGAGCCACGCACCGTGGGCGCCTACGAGGTCGAGCTGGTGAGCGGCGAGGCCATCGATGCCAACGAGGACGAGCGCGCCGAGCGGTTGACCGCGACCATCCACGTGCGCAAGAACGGCGTGTTCGTCTCCGAGGAGACCTTGGAGCTCGAGCACAGCCGCAACGCCGGGCTCACCGGCCGCGGGGGCTACGTGCCGCAGGCCTCGCCCATCACGCGGCTTTGGCAGGAAGACGTGGCCCACAACGCTGATACCAGCACCCCGCTGTCCATCGCCGTGGCCCACGGGAACCGGACCTGGGCCGTGGCCAACGCCGCACCACCACACCACGTGCACGGCGAGGTGGACGCCATCTCCATGGGGATCCGGATCCTGCCCGGGACCGGCTTGGTGTGGGCAGGTGCCTACCTGGCGTTGTTGGGGGCTGGCCTCCGGATGCGAGGATCCTAGCCCAGCTCTACCAGGATCTCGCCACCGTCGAGCACCACCGGGTCGGGCACATGCACGCGGCCTTGCTGATCCCCTGCCTGGACGATGTAGGGGCCTGTGGCTCGCACGTCCGTGTTCGTGCCCCCCTCCAGGAGGTCCCTGTAGGCCACGGTGCTGTACGGGACCGTGAGCTCGAAGGCGCCGTCGGGGCCCGCGGTGGTGGCCTGCTCGTAGGTGAACACGCGGCCGGTTTGATCGACCATGAGCTCGACCTCGGCCACGATGTCCGCGCCTGGCGTGGCCGTGCCGGTGAGCGTCGCGCCTTCGACGCGCTCGTAGGTCTTGAGCGCGGAGGCAACGCGCACATCATACCAGAACTGGCGCTCGTTGATGGGGATCGCCTGGCCTGCGCTGTGGAAGTTCAGGGGATCCTCGCCCGGCGCTGTGAACGGCGCGAGCTGGCTGCGGGCGTCCTGGGCGCTCATCCGCGTGAGGATGTCGTTGTACGCAAGGAACTGGAACCCGTCGCCTTGTGCCCGGATGCGGTTCCCGATCCAGGAGAACTGGTTGGCCTCGTTGACCAGGCGGAAGTGCTCCATGCCGTCGGCATCGTTGTGGTAGACATCGATGAGGAAGAGGCTCTCGATGGCTTCGCCGATGACCTGGACCTCCGCCTCGCCCACGCCCTCGAAGGCAACCGTCGCGCGAGCCCCCTGGTTGTAGCGTTGCCACGTGTCGCCCCATGGCCCGTGGTCCTCGGCCCAGATCGTGATGGCCGCGAACTTGGAGGCCACCATGGCGTCGTCGATCATGAGGTAGCGGGCGTCGTTGCCCTCGCCCAGGTAGGTGTCCAGCACCGAGAGGGCCGCCGTCTCGTTGGGTGCGGTGAAGATGATGGAGGCCAGGGGCGCGTTCTGCTGGAACGGGTTCGCGATCGGCGGCCGGCGGCCGTCGAACTCGATCTGGTGCCCGTAGTCCCACCACGACAGGATCCCGTAGGTTCCTGGCGGGTAGTCGAACCGCTCCCCCTTGGGAGGAGCGTCGTACTGGGTGGAGAGCGAGAGGGGGATCGGCGGCGTGTTCTCTTCGAGCCAGATGAGCTGGCTGCGCCAAAGCCTCTCTTCGCCTGGACCGAAGCAGCCAGCGCTGGCCCATGCATGCGGGTTGTCGCCTCGGCAGTCGTCCTGCAGGGTCAACGGGAGCGCCGGGAGGGCCAAGAGCACCGCGACGGCGATCGCGGTCCAGCGCGGGGGCACGCGCTCGGGGTCGCTGGAGCGGCGCCGTTTTTGTTTGCGCGTGGACCCTGGCTCGGTCACGATGAGCCGGGAGAGGCCACGGTGGAGGCGGTGAGCGAACTCGCCGTTGAGCACGGCGACCACGATGGCGAGGTAGTAGAGGAAGCGGGACTGGGTCAGCGTGGCTCGCAACGCGAGCACGCTCCAGATCACGAGCAGCGTGTCCGAGCGGCGTTGGCCCCGCAGCGCGCTGATGAGCACGAGGGCGAACCCGATGAACGCCGTGATCATTAGCAGGCTGAACTGGCCAGCCACCTCGCCCACGGTCATGGCCTGGGCCTCGCTGATGGTCAGCCGGGTCCGGTTCACCCCGATGCCGGTGACCCAGCTCGCACCTGAGAGCAGGTTGCCGATCAACCCAGGCAACAGCAGCCGGAGGCCCGCCAAGCCAACGAGGCCAGCGGCCAACGCGCCGAGCGGGAGGCTCCAGCGGGGCCAGTCCCGTCGGGTCCATGTGTGGACCATCGCACCCAAGGCGAGCGACGCGATGGCCACGGCCAGCGCGCTGAAGGGCTGCATCCAGGTGTAGTTCAGCGCGGAGAAGCCACCTGTGGGGCTGCCGAGAGCGTACGGGACCATGAGCGCGGACACCGGCAGGAACATGGCCACGCCCGTGGCCAACACCGGGGCGGGATCACGGCCTCTCACGTGCTCGAAGACCCCGTCGATCAAGATCCAGGCGCCCACGATGCCGACGAACATGACCGCCGGCGGCCAGGCGGCGAAGTACGCCCAGAACGCCAGCGCGCCGAACAGGGACGTGCCCAGCGCCCGGCGGTGGCCCGGTGCGAACACCGACCCGGGGTCGTCGTGGACCTGGTCGAGCGTGATGCCGGTGGCCTCCCAGGCCGTGACGGTCCGGTAGGTCGCATAGATGACCACGGTGGAGAACAGCGCCTCCATCATGTGGTGGTCTGGGACGGCAGCCAACCCGCGGAACAGGAAAGAGCCCGAGAACAGCGCCAGCACCAGGGCGGCGAAGATGCCCGGGCCCTTGCCGAAGAGGTCGCGCGCAAGCAGGTAGAGTGGGATGAGGATGAGCGCTGAGATGATGGCGGGGTAGGCTGTGAGGACGGCCAGAACGGTGTCCTCGGTGGGAGCGCCGCTGTCCACGACCCAGCCGACGATCCAGGCCAGCGCGGCTGCGATCTGGTCGAAAAGCGTGCCGAACTGGCCGGGGTCCGTGCCGATGGGGTACTGGGTGAGGGCATCGTAGCCCAGGGTGGATGGGAAGTTCTCGACGGTGTAGAGGACGTGGCGGGCGTGGTAGTAGGTATCGGTGTCCATGAAGAGCACGCCGTTCTCGTCGTTGAACTTCTCGAAGGTGCGCATGCGGACGGTGAACATCCACACGGCCAGTGCACCGATCACCAGCCAGTCCCAGCTTCGCGCCACGACTCGTGCGACAGGCTCAGGGACCCAGTCGGGTGCTTGGCGCCTGCCGTTCGGGTCGCCACCGTTGGAGGCCAACGCCTCGAACCCCCACCGAGATGGGTTAAGCTTATCGACTCGACACGGCTAAGCGGGCATCGATGCTTCGATGCGCCGACTGCGGCAAGATCATCCCTGCCTCGGAGAACAAGTTCAAGTTCGAGGACGAGGACGAGCCAGGTGCTGTCTACGTCTGCAACGCCTGCGGCAACAAGCGCGTGGCCGCCGCGCAGAACTGACCGCCTCGTCGTGCCGTGCAGACTGAACACGAAGCACACGCATTCCACCCAGCGACTGGATAGGATCTTCGTGGTCTTCGTGTTGAAGCCCTCGGCGCGTTCCGGAACCCTCAAGGCACCGGGCTCCCTGGTTGGTTTGGATGGGAAGCACTTTCGAACAAGCGCGAGCGAAGGCGTGGCCGGCGGTGGCCATCGTGCTGATCCTGCTCGGCGCGGCGATCATGCTCGAGCTCACACCGATCACGTCCACCACAGCCCAGACGGTGCTCGGTGTCCTCTCGGTGGTGGCGGGCGCGGTGATCTTCGTCAACGAGTTCAGCTAGGCGTCCAGGTGGCACGGCCCGGCTGCGAGGAGCGGGCGGCAGCGGTGGCTTGCTTCTCTCTAGGGGGCACCGGAAGCTTCTTGCCTGCCTCGGCGTGTGGATGCTCGTCGATATCGGGTCCTCGGTTCGAGCTGTCAGAACCGGGCGACACGGTGTGGGAGGCCTTACATGGAGCAACGCAGGTGGAGGGAGCGCGACGGGAGTCGGTGGCTTTGGGGGAGGATCGCGGTTCTCGTGGCGCTGGTCCTGGCTCCGGCGAGCGCGGGGATCGGCCACACGGGGCAGGTGGGCGATCTCGGATCCCAGGCTTGCGATGTCTCGGAGTCTCGCTTCACGTTCAAGTGCGAGAGCTGGGCCGCGCTCTCCGATGGCCCGACAGGCGGCAGCGACCTCGGCACCATGGTCGAGCTCGACCCTGACGGCCAGACCGTCTATGCCATCGGGTACGGCCAAGCACAACCGCAGGGCACGGATACGTTGATCAGCGCACGGGATACGTCCTCTGGGGAAGAGCGCTGGAACGCGACCCACGGAGGCTCGGGCGACGGGATCGATGTGCCAATGGCCTCCGCCATCGATCCGGACGGTCAGCGGGTCTATGTGACGGTGATGGGTCTGGGGGAGGATAGCTACGACTACGGGACTGTGGCGTTCGATGCGGACTCTGGCGAGGTCGCCTGGTTCGATGAGTACGACGACGCGGGCGGCTGGGATATCCCCCGAGCCATGGCCGTATCCCCGGACGGGGAAAGGGTGTACGTGACGGGCGGCGGAGAGACATCCGGCTCGACCCGGTACGCCACGGTGGCCTACGACGCGGCCACTGGGGAGCAAGCGTGGGCGGCCCACGCCACCTCGGCCGGGTCCGACGATGGGACTAGCGTGGCTGTCTCCCCGGATAGCCAGACGGTCTACGTCACCGGCATCATGGACGGGGACCCAGCCACGATCGCCTACGATGCCGCGACAGGCGAGGAGGTTTGGCGGGCCCATGCCCACGGCTGGAACCGGGACTACACGGCCTACATCGATGTTGCACCAGGGGGCGAGCAAGTGTTCGTGGCAACCGCGAGCGAGGGGGGTTCAACGGGCCCGAGTTACACGCTTGCCGCCTATCGAGCAGACACGGGCGATCAGGCGTGGGCGGTGGACTACGACAGCGGTGCCGCAGATGAACTTGGTGCCTTCCGCGTGGGACCCCAGGGGGACGTGCTGTACACCACCGGCCAGCGCAGTCCCAGCGCGCCCTCCCTCTTCGGCCTGGTGCGGCCTCTCGTCCCTGCCCAGGTGCAAACGGTTGCTTTCGACGCCAGCACGGGCCAGCCGCTCTGGGCGAACGTGCACCAGGGTGTGCCAGTGGAACGCGAGAGCGGTGACGATCTGGCCATCTCGCCCTCTGGCGAGCACGTCTACGCAACGGGTACGGTCGCCGTGGCAGGCGAGGCGGGGGACCAACTTACCATCGCCTACGATGCCTCGACGGGGGAGACCGTGTGGACGGCCCGCTACGATGGGGGCGCCGATGATGCTGCCCATGCGGTGGGGATCGGGCCGACAGGAGAGCGTCTGTTCGTCGTGGGGCTAAGCGCCACGGAGGGGGGCACGGATGTCTCCACCTTGATGTACACGACGCAGACCCCCGCTGGCCTCAACGTGATCGGGGCCGACGAGTAAGCGGACTTACTCGACCACCGTGTCGAGCACCCGCGCGAGGAACGCGTCGGGTTCGATGAGAGGTGGGACGCGCGCATCCAGCGGGTCGAAGTCCTGTGCCGAGGGGAAGAAGATGGATGCCGTCTGGCCCCCGAGGTAGGCTCGTCCGTCAGCGTCCACTGCCACCCCGCTGCCGAAATCACGGCCATCCCCACCGATCCACGTTGCATACGTGAGGCTTCCCTGGGGGTCGATCTTGGCGAGGAACGCGTCGTAGGCACCACCGTGCTCGGGTTGCGTAGGGTGGTGTACGGGGAAATCGGTGGACTCGGTCGAGCCCGAGAGGTAGATGGACCCGTCCCCGGCCAGCGCGATGCCTGTCGCGAACTCGGTGTTGCTTCCACCCAACAGCGTCGAGAAGAGGATGGTCGAACCGTCCCCAGAGATCTTCGTTGCGAACGCGTCGTAGGATCCTCCGTGGCCTGCCTGTACGCCGCCGTGGGTCGGGAAATCGGGCGAGGCAGTGTACCCGGTGAGGAAGATGTCGCCGACGGCGTCTGTGAGCACCTGGGTGGGCGTCTCCGTCGAGCTCCCGCCGAGGTAGGTGACGAACGGGGCCGTTCGGCCATCGGGCGCGATCTTGGCGAGGAAGAGATCGGTGCCCCCTGCAGACTCCTCCTGGAGGGCTGCATCCGTCGCAAGATCCTGGGAGTTCGTGCTCCCCAAGACGATCGCGTTGCCGTCGGGATCGACGGTTACGCCTGCCCAGCCCATATCCCGCCCACTGCCCCCCACGTACGTCGAGAACACGAGCTCGCTCCCGTCGCTTTCCAGGCGTGCAACCCACGCGTCCCCGCCGCCAGCCAGCTCAGGCTGGAACGCGCCTTCCGTGGTGGGGAAATCCCGCGAGAAGGTGAGGCCGCCAGCGTACACGGTGCCATCGGCTGCCACAGAGACGTCGCGAACCTGCTCCTCCAGCGAGCCGCCGATGAACGTGGAGAACACGAGCGAGGCCCCGTCCGGAGCGAGCTTGGCGACGATCCCGTCGGTGCAATCGAAGTTGCCACAACGCTCGCTCTTGCCGATCCAGGACTCCTGGTAGGCGCCGGGCGTGGTCGGGAAGTCGGGCGATCGAGACGATCCCGACACGTAGGCGTGGCCCGCATCGTCCACCGCCAGTCCGTAGGCGTTGTCGAGGTCCTCGCCCCCCAGGTAGGTGGCATAGTGGAAGCCCTCCCCGTCCTCGCGCATCTTCACGATGAACAGATCGCTGATCCCACCTGCCTTGTCCTCCTGCATCGCATCGTTGGTGGGGAACAGCCGCGAGGACGTGTGGCCGACGACGAACGCGTTGCCTGCCTCGTCAACGGCGACGCGGTCGACGATGTCGAAGCCATCGGGTCCCCCGAACACGTGCAGGTAGTCGATCGTGGGATCGATGACGAGCCCCTTCTCAGAGTCGAAGGCGCCCAGCTCGAACCCGATGCTTCCATCGTCGTGGATGCGGAAGCTGACGGGAACGGGTGTCCGTTCTTCATCATCCTGCCAGGCGATGGGGGCCCGCTCCACGACGGGGGCGAACCCGTCGCCGGGATCGATCTCAAGGTCTCCCGCGGGCGTAAGCCGCACATCCGTTGCGTTCTCGTAGTGCCACCGGATGTCCGCGGCGTCCGCATCCGCTGAGACGAGGTACGTGCCCTTCATCGAGCCGTCGTGGCTGGCGTAAGTAAGATCGATGCCGAGCCACAGGTCCACGTAGCGGATCTCCTCATGGATCGGGACGTGAGTAACCCAGGCAGACGCGTCGTCTCCGAGCAGGTAATTCACATGGCCGGGAAGGCGGGCGCCCGGCTGTATCACCACGTCGGCGGAGCTGTCCTCGAACTGCACCCGCACGGTCTTGGGCTCGGCTGGCGGGTTCGTTTCGCCGAGGGCGTGAAGGTCAAGTCCTGGCCGTTCCCCGAGTCTGGGCGGGGTTGGGGAGCCAGGTGGCTGTAGCGATAGAACAGGCCCGGAGGATTCGAACAGGAACGTCACGCCAGGCGCCCGAGCGAGGTAG
>CAYNEI010000046.1:8945-17861 GCA_964396185.1 uncultured Thermoplasmatales archaeon | reverse complement strand
TAAACGCTAGACTGGCTACTGTGGCAGTTCGTCGTGTCATGTCCAAGCCTCCTGCTGGATGTCGCGCCCAGCGAGACGCCTCGAAAGCCGCTAGAGGAGATATGCGTTCGCTCTGCCGGCTAGGCTGAAACCCGGTGCCTACGACCGTCGACGTCAGGTTGTTACTCCTACCCGCGCGGCGGCGTTCCCAGTCGAGGGGCCGAGGCGAACCTTTAGGGAGAGCCGCCCGTTGCCTTCGCCATGGCCACGACAACCGTCTACCTCAACGTCAACGATGCCGCCGAGTCCATCAGCTTCTACGAGGGGCTCGGCTTCAAGACCCAGGAGCGCCACGAGGCCGAGAACGGCCACCTCATCTACGCCCAGCTGGACCTGGAGGGCGCGCCCCTCAGCCTCGGCGAGATCGCAGCCAACGAGGACCCGGAGTTCCAGGAGTGGGTCAGCACGCCTCTGGGCTCCGGCGTGATCGTGAGCTTCACCCTGCCCGATCTCGCAGCCGTCTGGGAGAAGGCTCAGGCCACCAACGCCGAGGTGGAGACCCCGCTCACCGAGGACGAGCAGATGGGGACGTACTTCGCGCTCGTCGACCCGAACGGTTACAGCCTGATGTTCTGGGAGGAGTGAGCAAAACCCCAGGGGCCGAGGGTGGGGGGCAAGCCCCCCTGAAAAGGCCTGCGGCAAGCTTGACAAGGCGAGCCAACAGAACCTCATCCCCATGGCCCGAGAGAAAACCATCGGGACCGTGATCGCCCGAGACCCGAACCAGGGTCGCGCGCGCATCCGCCTGGACGAGGGCGTGCTGCGCGAAGGCGACAGGGTCCTGTTCGAAGGCTCTGACGGGGAGATCGAGGCTCGCATCGGTCGCATCGAGGCGGCCGGCGAACCGGTCGCCGAGGCCCACGGCGGCCAGGAGGTCGACGTCCAGATCGGGATCGAGGCGCCAGAGAACGCCAAGGTCCGCCGGATCGAGGACCCCTACGACGCCTCCGACGGCGAGCCGCTGCAGAGCGCCCTGGAAGAGCCCATGGCGTGAGCCACACCTGGCTCAAGACGGGGGCCAGGTTGGCCCCCATCTTCCTCTATCCCTGCCCTGGTCGCGGTTGGTGTCGCAGGGGCTAACGTAGCGTGAGAACGTCCATGCCGCTGTTGAAGTCCCCGGTGAAGAGGTAGCCCTGGTAGTACCAGACGTCCCAGACGTTCGTCTGGTCGTTGATCCACTGGTCCACGATGAGCGGGTTGGCTGGGTCCGTGAAGTCCACGAGCACGACGCCGGCACCGTAGAAGCCGACGGCCACGAGGTCCTGGTCCGGGTCCGGCACGATCTTGCCGAAGTGGGCCGTGCACGGTGCTACGGGCAGCTCGCCCTCTTCGGGTGGCGGGTTGTCCGCGTAGGGAGCCGGAGGCGAGATCCAGGAGAGCAGCTCGGGGTTCGGCTCGTCCGTGATGTCGTAGAACCAGAGGTTGCCGGAGGGCCCGGAGAGGCTCTGGCCACCCTGCTCGATGTAGGCGTCGCAGCCCGGGTAGCTGGCCACGCCGGCACCGGTCTCGTCCCCGACGATGAGCACGCTGGCATCCTTGTTGACCATGGCCAGGTGGCTGAAGCTAACCACGGGCACGCCGGTGGCCGGGAGGTCCGGATCCCCGTGGTGGAAGGGCACGTTCGTGACGATCTCCGGTTCCAGCGGGTCGGCGATGTCCCAGATCTGGGTCACCTCCAGCCCGGCGCAGTAGGCTCGGTACTTCTCGCTGGCTTCGTCGATGAAGAACGTGATGTCGTGGCAGCCGTAGCCGTTGGCGAACGCTTGCACGAGCTCGGGCTCCCGGGGATCCGTGAGGTCGTAGATCTCGGTCACGGCGTCGGTGTTGCCGCCGCCGAGCACGGCGGATGCGCGGAAGGCGCCCCCGCCCATGGAGTTCGCGTTGTAGAGGATCGGCGTGCCGGGGACGACGGCGACGTTGTGGCTGTTCGTGCTCGGTTCGAGGATCGTGAGCTCCTGGGGGCTGGTCGGGTCGGTGATGTTCCAGACCGGGATGAGGCCAGCGTCCGTGGCGAAGGCCACGGCCAGACGCCCGTCGGGGTAGGCGATCGTGGCCGTGTCGCGGGCGGCCATACCGAGCTCGAGCTCACCGATCTCGACCGGGCTCGATGGGTCGCTGATGTCGAAGATGAGTGTGGGCGTGACCTCGCTGGACCCCGGGAGCACCCAGCCGGGCACGATGGCGAGCTGGCCGAAGATGGCGATCCCCGCGCCTGCGTTGCCATCGACGGGGTCCGTGGCCAAGTGCTCGATGGACGAGATCGTCTCCGGCAGCTCCCGGGGTTCGATGGGCTGCCACCACGCCGGCGCGTCGGCTGGCACATGCGTGTAGGTGGGGAAGACGAAGGCGGGGTGGGGCGTGCTCTCCGGGCTCTCCCAGAGCGCCTCGGCCCCTGTGGGCAGGTCCTCTCTCGACGCCGGCTCGAGACCGCTCTCTTCGCCGGTGTCCCCGATGCATCCTGCAAGGGCAGGTGCGACGAGCACCAAGGCGAGGGTCCAGACGAGCTTGCTCCTCCCGTTCATACCTCTGAGCGGGCGTGGTTGGCTATGAAGGTGTCGCCGGCACAAGGGTTGGTTGCGCCTTGGAGGGTCCGGTGGCCTCGACGGTGTCGGCGCGTTCGATCGCCGGCAGCCTCAGCGTCGATTGCCCGATGAGCACAGGGGATGGGTCCGGGCTCTCCACGATGTCCTCGACGCCGTCCTTGTGGATGACGAGGTGGAGCTGGTGGCCCTCGCCCACGTGGGCGTCCATGGGCTCGAATTGCATCTGGGCGATGACCGGGTCGAAGGGCGTGAGCACGGCGGGATCCGTGTTCCCGCCGGCGTGGTACTGGAGGTTGATCGCACCCCATCCGATGCGCACCGAGGGTCCGTCGGGGAAGCGGTCGTAGAGCTCGGCGAAGACGTGGCCGCCGGTGGGCGTGGTGGGGATGGCTTCGAGGTGCAGCTGGGGGAGCCCCGAAAGGCGCAGGTCCTGCTCCAGAGGCTCGCTTGTCCACGTCGTGGGCTGGTCCATCGCGATGGGCTCGCCGTGGAACTCGAAGGTGGTCCAGTTCACGTCCGGCGGCGGGAAGCTCTCCTCCTTTCGCCAGTTGAACAGGGAATCCTCTACCTCGACGCCGAGCCACGGCTGCTCTCCCTCGTCCTTCAGGTAGTAGTCGAACCACTCGAGCACCTGGTCGGCGAAGTCCCAGCGCACGTTGGGGTGCTCGTTGGGGAAGTCCGGGAAGGCATGGGCCCACTGACCCAGCCAGGCTCGCGTCTCGATGCCGGCCTCGCGCATCTCCTTGGTGAAGGGGACGGCCTGGCTCGGGTTGACGTTCCAGTCCTGCATGCCGTGGACCACCCAGGCGCTGCCCTCGTAGTTCTCCAGGATGTCACCGGTCCAGTCCCGGGCCTGCCAGTACGGGTCCGAGGCGTCCCCGGTGGCTGCTGCCATGGGGCCCTTGGTCCAGTCGTCGATGATCTCGGGACAAGCGGTGTTCAGCCACGCCGGGACCCGGTAGGTCGGGTCGCCTGCGGCCAGGCCGTAGGCGGAGAGGTAGTAGCCCGTGGGCTGGGCGAAGCCTCGCTGCTCGGCCGTCCCGTTCTTGTAGTAGAGGCCGGGCCCGTCGACGGCCCCGCTGATGGGCAGGATCGTCTTTAGGTGCGCGTTGCCGCTGGCCGCTCCCGCCCAGGCGCCGGTGCCGTCGTAGCTGCGCCCGATCATGCCGACGTTCCCGTTGGTCCACGACTGCCCGGCCAGGTGGTCGATGATGGCTGAGACATCCTGGATGTCGTCGGGGTTCTTGAACTCGTAGCAGCCACCGGACTCGCCGGTGCCTCGCAGGCTCATCTGGACGACGTGGTAGCCGCGCGGCACGAGCCACTCGATGGTGGGCGGGTGCACGCGGTCCTGGTGCACGGCATCGAGGTAGTAGGGGCCAGCATCCATGACCACAGGGAGCTGGCACTCCTCTCGCTGCTCGTCGGCTGACCAGTCGCAGCCGTCGATGTCCGGGTGGAAGATGCCCAGGCCGATCTCCACGCCATCGTAGCTTTCAGCCCAGGCCTTGTAGCCAGGCAGCACCTCGTAGAGGGCTGGCGCGTTGGGCACGGAGAAGCCTCGCGAGGTGTCGTAGGTTACCCCGTCGTCGAGGATGGACTGCTCGGTGAGGGGGTCGTCACCGGTGCCGATGCAGCCAGCAAGCGTGGTGGTCAAGAGGGCCAGGCTGAGAACGAGGAGCCTCCCACGGGTCATGGCTGGCCAGGGGGGCTCGAGGGTGAAAAGCGTTGTTGTGTCCTCACTCCGAGCGTGGGAGCAGGGTCAAGAGCAGCCCCGGGATGAGCACGGTAAGCCCGGTGACCAAGAAGAAAGCGTTCATGCCGATCTCCCAGCCGAAGCCGAGGCCACCCGGACCGATGTTGGCCGCGTCGAAGAGCACCGCGGTTCCGATGAAGGCCAGCCCGAACCAGATGGAGAGCGGCGTGTCGAGCTTCCCGTCAGCATCCCGGGTGAACAGGTGCATCACCTGGCCAAGATGAGGCCTCGTATATGAGCGTATCTCGACGAGGCACGGGCGCGGGCCGCCGGCACGGGCGCCGCGGGGTCATGGCGAGCTCCCGGAAGCCGTTCGGACGGATGGATGGGAGACACAGGGTCTGCCGTCAGATCGACAGATGAGAGGGGCTATGCGGCTGTTCATGACGAGTTGGATGGGTACCGTCTAATGGTCCATCCACAACCTCTTTTAACCACCAAACGCCCTGTTCGCTGATGACCGGCTCCAGCTTGGCTCGTCCCATCCTCGTGGGCTTCGCCGCGTTGCTGCTCTTGGCCGGCGTCACCGCTGCCTCTGCAGAGGGGGACGTGGTGACCCAGGCCGAGGATGTAACCGGCGAGCTCGGAGCGGTGGAGGAGCTCACCCAGGCCGCCGACGAGGCCGGCTTGGAGGGTGAAGCCGAGCCCGGCGTCCTGGACCACGTCGGCGACGCTTTCGCCGCCGTAGGCCAAGCCCTGGCCGCTGCAGCCCAAGCTACGGGTGCCGCCTTGAGCGCCACCGCCGCTGCCATCGGCTCCGGCTTGGTCGCCACTGGCCGTGCCATCGGCGATGCAGTGGTCTGGACCGCGTCCGCCATCGCCACGGGTGCCACCGCCGTTTGGAGCGGTATCGCTTGGACCGGCGTGCACGCCTGGCTCGCCACGAGCTGGGCTGGCAGCCAGATCGCCAGTGGGGCGGTCTGGACGGGCTCGGCCATCGCGACCAGCGCCGTCTTCCTCGCCACGCACCTGGCCAAGGGTGTCTCGGTCACCGCGCGCGCCACCGGCGACGGCTCGGTGTGGCTGGCCGGGGCCATCGGTGGTCTCGTAGCCGACCTCTTCCACGCCACCGTGGATGCATGGCCGGAGAGCACGCGCGGCCAGATCATCGCCGGGACCGGCACCGCTGCCGGGGCTGGCGCTGCGGGCGCTGCTGCCTGGTACACCAAGGCGTGGCGCTACCTCAAGCTGGCCCCCCTGCTGGCTCCCCTGTACTCGCGCATCCAGCCCGATGAGCTGCTCGAGCACCCCATGCGCGCGGATCTCTACGAGATCATCCGGGACGACCCCGGTGTCCACCTCTCCGAGCTCGCGCGCCGGATGGAGGCCAGCTGGGGCACGCTGCTCCACCACCTCGACAAGCTCGAGGAGGGCGGGCTGATCACCAGCACCGATGCCAGCGGCAAGCGCTGCTTCTTCCTGCCAGGCCAGGTGAGCCCGGAGGCTCGCACGATCCTGCCGGCCCTGGAGAACGAGAAGGCCCTCGAGATCGCCACCTACTTCGCCGCCCACCCCGGCGCGAACCAGAGCGACGCTGCCGATGCCCTTGGCTACTCACCCGCGTTGATCAGCTGGCACCTCAAGAAGCTCGAGGAGGCCGGTGTCGTGACCCGGGAACGCGTCGGCCGCACCCAGCGTGTTGGAGTGACCCAAGAAGCCATGGCCGTCGTGGCTTGACGCTGTGTCTGGGGTCGAACCACGACGACCACGGAGGACACCAAGGGCCACAAAGAGACCACGGTCAACATGCTTGGTGGCCCATTGCGCCCCTTGTGCGCTTCGTGGTCCGGGCCACGGGACGGCGCTCGTCCTCTCTCGCCCGCGCCTACGGCGCTGGCTCGACATGGACAACGATCCGATCCACCTCAGGCAGCTTGCCCATGAGCCGGTGCTCGAAGCGCTCGCTGGCCTCGTGGGCTCGCTCCAGGGGCATGCTGCCCTCCATGGTCACGCTCACGACGACCTCGAGCCGGCCGGCCACTCGCTTGACCGAGATCCCGCCCAAGGAGTCGAAGGGCGGCTGGATGGAGGCCTCGATGCGCTCGACGAGCTCGTCGAAGGTGGCTGTGACGTCCTGGCCCACGCGTGGGGCGGTCGGCATGGGCTCGATGTGGGTTCGCATGCCCACCACGCCTGGGACGGTCCGCTTGACCTGGGCTTCGAAGCGCTGGGCGATGGTATGTGCCTCGTGGAGCGTGAGCGCCTCGTCCACCTCTACGTGGCAGTCGATCACGAGGCCGTCGTCGAGCTCGTCGACGAAGATCTCGTGGATCCCGAGCACGGCCGGATCCCGGCTTGCCAGCACCTCCAGGGTCGTGACGATGGACTCGCTGGCCTGCACGGGCTCGGCATGGACCGTGACGTCGGCCTCCCCGAGCTCGTCCCGGACGGCTTGCTCGACCTCGTCCATGACCTCGTGGGCGCGCTCGATCCCCATGGAGCGCGGCACCTCCACCGTGGCGTCGACGAACAGATCCGGGCCGGCTCCGCGCATGCGCACCTGGGGGGTCCCCTCCACATCGTCGACGCTCTGGATCGCTCGCTCCACGCGGAGCACCAGCCGGGGCTCAACCCGGTCGACCAGGCCGCCTACGGCCTGGTAACCCACGTAGACCGAGCCGGCCACGATGAAGACGCCCACGATGAGCGCGGCCACACCGTCGGCTCTCGGATCGATGCGCTGGGCGGCGTAGAGACCGATCAGCACCACGCCAGTGGTGATGAGATCGCTGAGGTAGTGCCAGGTGTCGACCTGGAGGGCCGGGCTGCGGTGGTCCTGCGCGGCTCTGGACAGGCTCCAGGCCCGCTCAGCAGCCACGAGCATGGACACCACGAGCACGCCGATGACCACAGGGCCCACGTTGATCTCAGGTGGGTCGAGGATGCGCTCGATGGCGAGAAAGCCCACGATGACCCCGGTGGCGGCCAGGAGCCCCGCCTCGCTGAGCCCCGCCACGTTCTCGAACTTGCCGTGGCCGTACGGGTGGTCCGGGTCCGGTGGGCGCTGGGCGGTGCGGATCCCGACGAGAACGGTGAGGCTGATGATCAGGTCCAGGCCCGAGTCGATGGCCGTCGAGACCACACCGATGGAGTCAGAGAGGACCGCGGCCACCAGCTTGCCGCCGAAGAGCAGCGTGGTGAGCACGACGGTCACGCCGGCCTGGCGCAGCGCACTCATGCAGGCGGCCCCCGTGGTGGATCGCGCATGGGCTCACCGGTCATAGTGGAGTGTTGCCTCGATGCCCTTGACCAGGGCGTGGAGCGTTCGGTTCCTCGCCACGGGGACGCCGTGGGCCTGGCCGGCCTCGGCGATGCGCCCACAGATGGCGTCGATCTCCGTCGGCCGTCCTCGCTCTACGTCCTGGAGCATGCTGGAGCGGTTGCGCGCGGTGCGCTCAGCGACCAGCCGGGCGGCATCCACCCAGGCATCCTGCTCGACGTCCACGCCCTCGGCGCGGGCGACCGCCTCGGCCTCCCGAGCGGTCTGTTCCATGAGCTCACGCAGCACGGGGAGCTCGAGCAAGGCGCCGTTGGGGAGGCCTGTGATGGCCGTGAGGGGGTTGATGGCCGCGTTGATGGCGGCTTTCTGCCAGAGCTCTGGCTGGATGTCGTCGGCGACCTCGGTCTTGAGCCCCGCCTCGGTGAGCGCCTGGGCCAGCTCATGGTGGGCTGGGAGAGCAGGTGGGGTCATGGGGCCAAGCACGGTGCGGCCACGTCCGGTGTGCTCGACGTGCCCTGGGGCGCGAAGCAAGCTGCCATGGCTGGTGGTCGCCGCGATGATGCGGGCTGGGTCGGTGTAGGCGGAGAGGGTCTCCACGTTGCCCAGGCCGTTCTGGAGGCTCACCACGAAGGTCTCCGGTCCAAGCGCATCCCCGGCGGTGTGCATGGCTGCCTGGGTGGCATGGGCCTTGACCGTGAGCAGGAGGACATCCGCGGGGTCCAGGTTCTGGGTGGAGCTCGTGGCACGGAGCTTGACGCGGCGCTCTGTCTCGCCTGTGATGGTGAGCCCGCTCGCGCGGATCGCTTCCACGTGGGGCTCGCGAGCCACGAGGGTGACGTCGTGGGCCTGGGCGAGCAGGCCGCCGAAGAGCGAGCCGATGGCGCCAGCCCCGAGCACGACGATCCTCACGCCCGGAGCCTCCCGTGCGTGGTCGGAGCGTCTGGCTCTCGGTGTGGTCCCCCCGGCATCGCACGTGTCGACGGCTCGCCGCGTTCGTAAGTCTTTCTTTGCTTGCACGCAGCGGCTTGCGGCTTGGCCGCGATGGACACGAGGACCGTGCACGCGAGCCGGAGAAGGTTGAAACCCCAGGGCGTTCTATCAGGGGCCATGCAGATGGAGCAGTTCGAGCGGCTCATGTGGATCCTCGCCGCTGGCTTCTTCAGCTTGGCGATCCTGGGCGCCGTCGGGGAATTCCTCGGCTGGTGGAACGACATCGGCGAGATCCTCATGAGCCTCGGGACCGGGGGCGGCTTCCTAGCAGGCGTGGGTGCACTCTATAGCTCGTCCTCCAAGCACCAGGTCGCTGCCGTCGCGGAAGCTGTCCAGTCGAACGGTACGAAGCTCGACACGCAGACCGG
>CAYNEI010000046.1:0-8845 GCA_964396185.1 uncultured Thermoplasmatales archaeon | reverse complement strand
ATGAACAGACCGGCAAGCTGGATGAACAGACCGGCAAGCTGGATGAACAGACCGGCAAGCTGGATGAACAGACCGGGATCCTGGCACAGATCCGCGACCGGCTCTGATGCGGTGAGCCTCGGTGTTCCCTCCTGGAAGCGAGGCTCGATGCGACCCTGTTAAGAGAGGGAGCTCACCTTCCGAGCCCGTGGCGTCGGAGGCCCTCGACCTTCCGGGCATCGGACCGAAGCTCTTGCGACGGCTGGAGCGCAAGCTCGGTGGACCTGAAGGGGTCGAGCAGGCCTTGGGGCGCGGCGACGTAGCAGCGCTCTCCAGCGTCCACGGCATCAGCCAGGACCGCGCTGTGCGCATCGTGCAGGCCCACCGCGGCGAAGCCCTGGAGTGGCTGTTGACCCGGGATGCCGAAGCCGTGGCCGAGGAGGCCCTGACCCCGTTCCTGGCCCGAGCGGTGAGCTCGCTTGGACGGGCTCGGCTCTCGACGCTAGCTCCCACACGCGATCCCGACGTCTTCGAGCAACGCCTGGAGCGCGCGCGAGGCTGGCTCGAGCGGCTCGAGACCGTGGACCTCGAGGCCACCGCCGGGCATCTGCGCGCCATCGAGCACCCCAGCCAACCCCGACCCAAGCCCGAGCGGGATGTGGCCATCCTGGCCGAGCCAGGGAGCCAGGTCCTCGAGGAGATCGATGAGGAGGGGCTGGACAAGTGGGTCGACGTCGTGACCCAGGCCGATGCGATCCCCAGGGGCAGCCTGGTGCTGGCACCCACCATGAACGAGGTGCCGCCTGGCGCGGTCCACCTGCCGGCCAAGCACGGTTGGGAGGCGGTCCCCTGGAAGGATCTGGCCTGGCTCGAAGCCAACCGGCGCCTGCTCGAGAGTCTCGCGCGCTTAGCACCGCTGCTGCAAGCCGAGGACCACGCATCCCCGCTCATCGAGGCGCTCACCGACGGGCCCCAGTTCGGCGAGCTGGACCTCGAGGAGATCGCGCAAGAGCTCGTGGCCGAGGCCAACGCGACCGTGGAGGAGCGCATCGAGGAGGTCACGCTCTCGGGCAAGGCCGTGCTCGAGGTTCTCCAGGGAGGCACCAGCCGGGACGTGGACCAGCTCGTCAACGAGGCCCATCAGGAAGCCTGTAAGGCCTTCCGGGCGCACACTGGCCTGGCCAGCGACCCCTTCACAGAGGCCTACCCCATCGAGCTCGACCACAGTGCCCTGGCCCAGCTTGAGCGCGAGCGACGTCAGGACGTCGCCCTGGAGCGCTTCCGGGCAGCCCAAAGCGTAGCGCGGGGTGTGCGTGAGCACCGGGAGGGCATCGATGCCATGGTGGAGGCGGGGATCGAGCTGGACGCCTGGCAGGCGGTGGCCCGGACCGCCGAGGCGCTGGCCCTGAGCCTGCCCGAGCCGGGGGAGACCTTCGAGGTCAACGGTGCCTTGCATCTCTCGCTTCAGGGGGAGGGTGAGCCCGTGGACTACCCGGTCCCGAACGGGGTCGCCCTGCTCACCGGCGCGAACAGCGGGGGAAAGACCACGCTGCTCGAGACCCTAGGGCAGATCGCGCTTCTGGCTCACCTCGGGCTCCCGGTCCCGGCTCAGGGCGCCAAGGTGCCGGTGCTGGACGGGCTGGCCTATTACGCACGCCCTCGCCAGCTGGGCGCTGGCGCCTTCGAGGGCTTCCTGCGCACCGTCGAGGACGTGCTCCTCACTGAGGACCGCGTGCTGGTGCTGGCAGACGAGCTCGAGGCCATGACCGAGCTGGAGGCAGCCAGTGCGATCATCGCCGAGGTGGTGGCCCGGTTGGACGCGCGCGAAGCGCCTGCGGTGCTCGTCACCCACCTGGCCCCCTTCATCCTCGAACACGTGCAGGCCCGCACCGACGGCATCGAGGCCAAGGGCCTGGACGAGAGCAACCAGCTCGTGGTAGATCGCACCCCGCGCATCGGCCAAGTGGCGCGCTCGACACCGGAGCTCATCCTCCAGCGGCTGCGCAACGAGGCCGACGGCGAGCGGGAGGCGCTTTACGCGGCGATGCTGGATCGACTGGACTAGTGGGAAATTTTATTATCCATGTGGTGTATTGCCACACCGGGCAGGAGGATTCCGGGACCCTGCTCCCAACGCACGACGCAAATTGCCTCCGCGTCGACCCAAGGTGCCTCCCTCACCGACGATGGGTCCCGGATCTCCCTCCCGCTTTCTCCTCGATTTCGGCTGCATCGAGGGGTACCCTATGCCTCTCGACCAGCTCGCTCAGCGACCGTTGACAAACCGTAGCACCCCCCGCGGGGGGCACAACGGTTTTCTACGGTGGGAGGTCGTTGACAGGGTTGGAAGGGACCGGAGGTGGAACGGACATGAACCATACGATCCAGGGAGGCGCGTACGTTCGAACGTTCTTGGCCGCGGGGCTGCTCATGATGCTCAGCATCGCCCCCGTGGCCGCAGACGGCGTCGGGCATGAGAGCCCGTGCGCCGGCATCAGCGTGCTGCCACCGGTGGCCCACATCGATCCTGCGTGCATCGAGACCGGCGAGGCGAGAGGCAACGGGATGATCACCGTCGACCCAGTGCTCGACGGCCTAGGCGCTGTCGTGGACTGGCGCTACGCCGGCGAGTCGGAGGACGTGAAGCGGTTCTACCTCTTCCGCGGCGAGACCCCCATGCACCTCGACCTCATCGCCTCGGTGGCGAACACCGAAGCCACGTACGTGGACGACTGGCGCGCCTTCGACGCCGGCGAGGTCTGGTACGCGGTGGGCGCCCGGATGGTCGACAGCGAACAGATGATCATGAGCGACGCCTACCTCCTGCAGGTCTCGGAGTAGGGAGGTCGGTAACGTGCGAGCACGAACGACCATCATCTCCGGGGCGCTGATCGCCCTGCTCCTGGTCGCGCCGGGAGCCCTCGCGCAAGCGGGGAGCTTGTCCGGCGCCCTGGATGCCAGGGAGAGACTTGCCTTGGGCGGCGAGACGAACGCGGCCCTCGAGGATGGGGTGCTTCACCTGCGCACCCCGGACCTCGCGGGCTCTGAGATCTCGCTGACCGCGGACCGCGTCGAGATCAACGTGCGCTGGCAGCAGGGCTACCGGACCGTCGTCGACGGCGACGAGGTCCGCTACTACACCGGCTTCGGCAACGACACCCACACGTTCCTGGACGCCGAGATCAACCTCGGCCGCCTGCAACCGACGCCTGAGCTGCTTGCCATCGTGGGCAGCCATGCCAGCGCAACCGGCTCGGACGACGGGCTCACCCTCGTGGACATCGTCCACGACACCGATCTCACCCGGGTCGAGTGGAGCGAGCAGTCCCAGAGCACCGGCGAAGATCCGCCAGGCTTCTGGTACCACGTCGACGGCCCCTGGCTCCGGCTCAACGAGCTGCAGACAGCCCAGGTCGCAGGCGATTTCGACCTCTTCGTGAACAACGTCACCCTGGCCGTGGACCACCGGGAAGGCTCCTGGGACCACTGGACCGGGTACAAGGAGAACAACCCCGAGCGACCGGTCTCGCGCTTCGAGAGCCGCGTCACGGTGATCCACGTGCTCGGCGGCGATCTCGAGCTCTCCACACCACGCGGGATCGACCTGCTCGGCCGCGAGGCCACCGCGGGCGTGGATGGCACCATCACCGCCGAGCGAGCGGACGGCAAGCTGGCCACAGAGAGCGCCCTCTACGAGTTCGAGGACGCGCCGCTTTACCTGGATGGCCAGGGCCAGATCAAGCTCCGAGCTGGCGACCAGGGCGGCCGGGCGCAAGGAGCTCTCCAGTACGACTCCCCGATCCCGGTCCACCTCCAGCCCACCGGGACCTACAGCGTGCGTGAGACCCAGGGGGTCGTCACCACAGAAACGGAGACCCCGTTGGAGAGCTCGTCCACCTGGCTGTGGATCGCTGCGGTTCTCGTCGTGATCCTCACCGGTGTGGCGACCCGGTTCGCTGGGCCCATCCAGCAGCGGATCATCGAGGCCAAGGCCCGACGCCGCGAGCAGCGGGTGGAGGCCTGGATGCACAACGGCGACCGGCTCACCAGCGTGCGCGACTACGAAGGCGCGCTTGGCTGGTACGCCCGCGTGGTCTCCGCCTACCCAAGCGTGACCGAAGCGTGGTACGCCATGGCCGTGGTTCTCACCGAACTCGGCCGCCACGCAGAGGCAGCAGAGGCCTACGGGAAGGCCAACGAGCAACTCGGGGGAGATGACCCGGAGCTCTTGGACCTGGCTGGCTTGGCCGCCTGGCGAGCTGGCGAGACCGAACAGGCCCGAGACGCCTGGGAGCAGCTCAGCGTCGTGGATCCCGTGCGGCTTCGCGAGCGCCTGCGCGACCCCAGCCTGGGTGAGCTCGCAGACGAACCCTGGGTCCGCCAGCTCTTCGAGACCCCGAAGGAGGCCTCAGTTTCCTATGCATGATACGCCCACGGAGCAAGGCAGCGAGGCCCTCGATCATCCGCGCCGGCGAACGATCCACAAGGTCGTCTCCCGGGAGCCTGGCCTGAACTGGACCCAACTCCAGCGCAAGACCGGGTTGAGCGTGGGCGCCCTGATGTTCCACCTCAAGCGCCTGGAAGGCGCAGGCGTGGTGGTGCGCAAGCCCAGCACGAGCGACAACGAGGTCCTCTTCTTCACGCCGGAGAACCAGGACCTCTGGCGCGACCCCCGCACCCGGATCCTGTTCGGCAACGAGTCCACGCGGCGCATCGCCGAGATCATCTCCGACAACCCGGGTGTCTCGGTGGGTGAGATCGCCGAGGAGCTCGAGGTGACACCGGCTGCGGTACGCTACCACATCTCGAAGCTCGACGACCACCGCCTGCTCGAGCACGATAAGGAGGGCCGCCGGATCCACTACACGCCCACGGACACCCTGGCGGATTGGGTGGACAGGTTCGGTTAGCGGCGGCTGTCCGAGGCGTCGAGATGCGGCGCCGCTGACCCGCGCTGAGCCGGCGCGCTACAACCGCTGGGTCGGCGCGCTGCGCACCTGGGCCGCGCCGAGGGCATGCCCCTGCCCAGCTGGGGCGACGCAGACTTGTGGATGGCGCTCGGCAGCTTGCTTGGCCACGCTGTAAGCCCCAGCCGGCCATCGCTTGCCAGGCAGCCCAGCCAAGGGGCGAAGGATGGGGCGCTGGATCGGGTTGTCCTGGAGACTGAAGCGCTCGTGCTCGTCCAGGGCCACCGCCTGGGCGCCCAGGCGTGCAGCCAGGTGCTCGGCCGCGGCCAGCAGGCCATCGCGGTCCACGGGCTCTTCGAGCATGGTGTAGGCCATGCCTGGCGCCCAGGGCTCGAGCGTCTCTACCACGGACTGGCAGCCTGGCGGGACGACCGCATGGACCGTGGCGCCGCGGCGCATGCACAGCCAGGCAGCCGCAGGCGAGCGGGGGCCTTCGAAGGGGACCACCACCTTGCCCTGGCTGCCCATGGGCAAGCCCCCGGGCCCGTCGACGATCTCGGTGAAGACGTAGGCCTTGTTGTCCCGGACCTCGACGTGGATCTCCTTGTCCGGGTCGGTGAGGTCCACGGTGGCCTCCGGGACCTCCTCAAGCACCACCGCGCCAGCGCGCCTGCCCACGTCGATGGAGCGGAAGTCGTGCTGGCCCGTGCGACGGGCTCGGATGGCGAACGAGTCGCCTGGCTGGACCACGCCTGGCGTGATGGCGCGCACCTCGTCCAGGATGGCCTCCATGGTGCCGTCCACGACGGTGGTGGGGGAGCCGCTCACCAGCCCGAAGGTGCGCTCGACCATGTCACGTGCGACGGCCTCGTTGGGTGTGTCGACGTAGATGCGGCCCCACGTACGCTCGACGATGCACGTGGCGCCTGCTCGCGTGAACCGGTCCTCGATGTTCTCGATGAGCCGGGCCACGAACCGGTTGCGCACGCGCCGGCTCTTGATGCCGAGCTCACCGTACCGGAGCAGCCACGTTCGCCAGGCTGGATCAGCCACGCTGGAGCCATGCAGGGAGGGGGTAGATGGGTCTTGCGTCTCAGAGACCCTCGAACGGGGCTCCCTGGACAACCTCCAGCTCGAAGCCGGCCTGACCGGTCAAGTCCAGCACGTGCTGGATGTGGGGGCCTCCTTCCAACGCGATCCCGGCCAAGGGCGTGATGCCGGTGGTGTGCACGGCGTAGGCCTCGCCGGTGACCGTGAGCACGGGCGCACCGCTGTCCCCACCGCTGCCGGCGCCGTTCCATCCAGGGAACGTGGTGGAGTTGTCCAACACGCTGTGGACGCGCTCCCGCGAACCGGGGTGGACCCCGGTCGCGAAGCCCCAGCCGTACTCGTAGACCTCTCCGCCTGACGGGTAGTGGCCGTCGTTGGTGGCCGTGGGACCACCGACCCCGCACACCCTGGGCTCGGCCAATTCAGCCTTGTCCGCATCGATCTCGATGAGGGCGAAGTCGTCCGGGCCCCCCTCGTTGATCCGGTAGACCACGCTGCCGAAAGAGCCGACCCCGGCCGCGCTGACCCGCTCGCCGAGCTCCTCGGTGCAGTGGCCCGCTGTCCCGATGTAGAGCACTTCACCGTCGGTGAAGAGGAAGTTGAAGGTGCACGAGTAGGGCTGGGTCATCTGGGCACCGGGCCGGATGGCTGCATCGCACGCCTCCCAGGAGGGGGCGCCCGGGGGCGTGCTGGTGGCGGTATCCGCAGCGCCGTGGCGCAGCGTGCCCGCGCAGGTTGGATGCGCCTGGTGCCGAACTGGGTCCAGCTCGGGAGCCTCAGGGCTCTCAGGACCCGCGGACAGATCACCCGTGACCGGCACCACGACCAGCACCGCGGCTAGGAGGATCAGGGCGCGACGGCTCGGCACGCCTCCCAAGGCCATGGAGGGAAGAGGGCCCCAGGGAGTATAGCCTTACCCGTCCGCGCGAGGCTTGGCGAGCAGCGCTGCGCTCACGGCCACGACCAGGGCCACGACGAGCAAGCCCGGGCCAGGCGCATCCTGCCCGGGGTCGGCGTCGTCTCCTTCGCCGCTGGGCCCGTCGGCATCCTCGTCACCATCTGGGTCCGATGCGTCGTCTTCGTCGCCGAAGGGCGTGTCTCCATCGGAGGTGTCCGTGTCCGTGTCCGCGTCCGTGTCCGTGTCCGTGTCCTGGCTGACGGTCAGGGTGTGCACGCTGAAGCCTGGCACGAAGACCGTGACCTGGAGGGCGCCTT
Source organism: uncultured Thermoplasmatales archaeon (assembly GCA_964396185.1). Classification (GTDB taxonomy): domain Archaea; phylum Thermoplasmatota; class SW-10-69-26; order SW-10-69-26; family SW-10-69-26; genus CAYNEI01. The sequence goes on along the minus strand of CAYNEI010000046.1, from coordinate 1,694 downwards.
CGGAACCGGTGACGGCGAACTGGGCAGGAGTGCCGGGAGAGGCCTCCAGCACCGTTCGGGCGTTGGCCGTGGCCTCGATGGCTTGGCCGTCCAGGCTGACGGTGATCTCCTCGGGGGCAGAGCCGTTGAGGTCCGCCTCGTCGACGTTGAGGATGACGGCGCGGCCGCGTGTCTCGTTGCTCTCGACCTCGGCCTCCACCGTACCGTTGTCGGCTCGCGTGGCTCGCATGCTGACACCGTACTCGGAGACTTCGGAGGCCGGCGTCCCGTTGGCGTTCACCACGCTCATCTCGGCACCCAGGTTCTCCTCCTCCAGGGCCAGGATCCGCTCGTGGAGGTTGGCCGAAGGCGCGCTGGCTTGGCTCGGGTGGGTGAGCACGGACAGGCTGGCGCCTGGGGCCAGGGAGGCCTCCACCGTGCTGTTGTCGTCGCTCACGGTGAGGGTGCTGTTCTCATCTCCCAGGACCATGTGGAAGTGGGGGCCCTCGGCGGTGTCGAACCGGAGGGCTGGGCCGGCCTCGTTGTGGGTGAGGCCCTCGGCCAGGGTGAAGGTCACGTTGGTCGCCTGGCCCGCGGTGTAGCGGAGCTGGGCGGTCGGGTTGTTGTGGGCTGAGAGGGTCAGGTTGTCCGCGAAGGCGTGGAAGACCGCTCCCGCCACGAGGGGATCACCATCGGCTTGGAATGGGTCGACGGTGACCTCGGTGAAGGTGGTGGCCGTGACGTTGCCGTCGTGGACCCGAACATCGGAGAGGGTCCCGTCGGCCTCGTCGAAGGAGAGGCTCATGAACGTCCCATTGAGCTCGCCATCGGCGTACTCGAACAGGCTGAACAGGCGGGCCTGCTCCGCGCGCTCCTGGGCCATCGCACGCTTCTCGGCCCCCAAGTTCTGCCAGTGGTCGGCCTGGCTACGAGCCCGGTCCTGCTGTTGGGCGGCCCTCTCCTGACCCCGCGAGTCGTTGTGGTGGCGTGCGTCGTCTCGGTTGTCCCCATCGCCCCCGGGGACCTCATCGTCATCCTGATGCTGGCCGGCGAGCACGGTTGCTGGCGCGGCGACCAGGAGCAGGACGAGCGCCCAGACGAGCCCTACGCGGGCACGGATCCCTACGGACATGGCGCGCGCAAGAACGCTCCCATGTTTAAGTGTGCTGCGTGCGCAACTTTGCGGTTCGCTGGGCGCTTACTCGTAGGACCGCTCCAGCTCGTCGGCGTCGCTGGCGACCTTGGCGGCCTGCTTCTGTTTGTAGGCCTCGAGCTGCTTGGCCAGGGCCTCGTCGCTCAGCGCGAGGATGCGCACGGCGAGCAAGCCAGCGTTGTCGCCCCGGTCCACGCCCACGGAGGCCACGGGCACGCCCGGGGGCATCTGGACCGTGGAGAGCAGGGAGTCGAAGGGGGTCTTGCCGCTCACCGGCACGCCGATGACCGGCTTGCTGGACTGGGCAGCCATCACGCCGGGGAGGGCAGCCGAGAGGCCAGCCATGCCGACGAGCACCTTGGCGTCGGTCTCGGCGAGCAGTTGCTCGACCCGCTCCGGTGTGCGGTGGGCGCTGGCCACGGTGATGCGGTAGGTGACGTCGAACTCGTCGAGGACCTTGGCGAGCTTGTCGGACACGGGCTTGTCGGAGGCGGATCCGAGCAGGCAGAGGATGTCGACCATGGGTGGGCGATGGAAATGTGGTAGAAGAGGTTTGTGGCGG
>CAYNEI010000045.1:6804-17889 GCA_964396185.1 uncultured Thermoplasmatales archaeon | reverse complement strand
CGGTGGCCGCATCGTTGCCTGCTGGGTTACCCTTCGGCCGTCGCGGGCGGGTAACGTCCGGACCGTCGAATGGGCGCCCACGAGGGGTTATGATGGTCTTCGGGGCCCTTCCGGTCGGTGAGACCCATGCACATCGCGATCTGGCACGACATCAAGGACCCGGAAGGCTATGCACAGCGCGGAGAGACGGCCGTCGCCAAGGCGCCCGCCGGCCACGAGCTGGTGCAGTTCGTCTCCTTCGAGGACGCTCTGGAGGCCTTCTGCGTGTGGCAGACAGACGACGCAGAGGCACTGCGATCCCACCTGGAGGAGGCGCTCGGGGGCGTCAGCGAGCAGACCTACCACGCTGTCGACGAGGGCGGGACCTTCGGCCTTCCCACCGCCGGACAGGCCGGCCCCGATGCGCACGCCGGGGCGGGAGCATCGGAGGAGCGAGGATGAGCCAGGACATCGCCCCCGATGCCCATGCCCTCACCCGGGAGCAGCAAAAGGTCTGGGCCACCGGCGACTTCCACGAGATCGCCCGCCAGAACGTAGCCATCGCCGAGGCTGTGTGCGAGGCAGCAGATCCGCGCCCAGGTCAGCGCGTGCTGGATGTGGCCTGCGGCAGCGGCACCGCGGCTCTGGTGGCCGCGCGCCGGTACTGCGAGGTCGTTGGCCTCGACTACGTTCCCGAGCTGGTGGAGCGCGCCAAGATCCAGGCCCGGTCCAGCGGGTTGGGAGCCCGCTTCGAGGTGGCCGATGCGCAAGATCTACCCTTCCCCGACGACAGCTTCGATGTCGTGTTGTCCGTCTTCGGCGTCCAGTTCGCCCCCGATCAGGAACGATCGGCCCGCGAGATGACGCGCGTGTGCCGGCCGGGGGGCACGATCGCGCTGGCCGGGCCCAGACCCGGCACGATGGCCGGCGACATGTTCGCCGCCGTGGGCGAACATGCGCCGCCACCTCCGGGCGTGGATCCCCCGCTACGGTGGGCCACCGAGGACGGGCTGGATGAGCTCTTCGGGGACGCTGTCACCTCGATCCAGCTGCAGGAGCGCTCGACATGGGCCTACTGGCGCTCGGTCGACCACGCGATCGAGGTGCTCACGACCTACATGGGGCCCATCGTGCGCGCCCTCGACGGGTTGGACCCTGCCGCCCAGGCGAGCCTGCGCGAGGATCTGCGGGAGGTGTTCGAGCGTCACAACCGTGCCAAGGATGGCACCGCCGTCATCGAGAACGGGTTCATGCAGACCCTCGCGACCCTCCGCTGACCCGTGGGCTTGGCCCCCTAGGCGTCGGCGGGGAGGTGGCGATGGATGCGCTCGTCGAACCACGTGTCGACGACGAACCACGACCGGGGGAAGGACACCTCGACGTCGTCCACCTCGGCCAGCGCGAGCATCCACCCTCGCACCTCCTCCACCTCGGCGGCCGAAGGGAGGTGGCAGAACACATCCACCCACGGGTGCTCGGCGTCGAGGGCGGGCGCCAGGTTCTCAAGGGCGTCCCAGAGCACCATGTGCTCGAGCTCGCGCTGGCAGGCGTTCACGAGCGCGGATGTGCCCCCGGACTCGGCGAGGATGGCGGTGAAGCGCGCCATCACGGCGCCCTGGTATCGAGCGAAGTCCAGGACCGGGAAGGACCAGACGGCGTTGGCCTCCAGCAGCCTGGCGTAGCGTCGCCGCAGGGTGCGCGTGCTGATGCCGGCTTGCTCGGCGACCTCCTTGAGGGGGCCATCGGGCGTCCCGCGCAGAGCTTCCAGGATGCGCCAGTCCCCGTCGGTGAGGCCGATCTCGCTTGTGGGGGCCTCGAAGGGCACGCACATGGAGACCGCGTCCACGGTGGGCAGCTCGCCGACCAGGCGGGTGCAGCGGTCCAGGGCGGCTTGGCTCTCCAGCGCGTAGAACACGATCACGTAGGGGCCCACGAGGTCGAGGCCGGCCAGCACCCCGTCGACGAGCCTCAGCGAGGCCAGGGCATCGGGCTTGCTGGTGGCATCGTCGATGCGGATGTCTCCTCCGGCGATGCCAGCGCCGAACAGGGACGGGTTGGGGACGACCTCTTGGCGCACGAGGAACCCGTCCTCGTCCCAGGCCTTCAGGCGGGACCACACGGTCGTGCGGTCTACGCCGAGCCGGCGGGCGATCTCGGAGGTGCCCAGGCGAGGATCGCTTCCGCCCCACAGGAGATCGCGCTCGCGGTGCATCTCCCGCAGGATGGCCGCATCCAGCTCGTCCACGGGCCTCGAGCGGTTCCAGGCGATATGTGGGTTTCCCCTAGCTCAGTCGATCGGCTGTTCATCCGATTTGTTCAATGGGGCGGCCCGATGGGATGCGCCCCGAGGCTCGGGCTCTCGAAGAGCACCAGCTCGGGTGGCAGGTAGCCCAGTGGCTCAGAGCCCTCGCCAGACCCGCCAGGCCGCTGGCCATCGGTCATGGGTCCCAGCAGGTCATCAGCGGTGCCCCAGTGGTAGGCGCCGGCGTGCTCGAGGGCCTGGCTCCACGGCTCGCTGGTGGTCTCGCCGAGCTGATCGGCGGCCACGAAGCGGTAGGCCATGCGGTTGCGTTGCCAGTTGGCTTGGTCGAGTGCGCTGAAGTCGATCACCCGGCCATCGGTGGAGTAGCTCATGGCCGTCCAGGTGTCCTGGAAGTGGTCGTTCTGGATGCTGCCTTCCTTGCGGCCGTTGTGGAACGGGTGGTGCACGCCGATCGTGTGACCGATCTCGTGGGTGAACAGGAAGTCGATCCAGTTGTAGCCGCTGGACGCATCCCCGCCGAGCACGAACCCGGTGGGGCTGGCGGGGTCGCGCAGCAGCCGGACGAGGTCGTTGATCCAAGAGATGCTGATGCGGTAGCCCCTGTCGTGGTCGTAGGTGCCGATGCCGAGGATGGCCGTGGGCGTCGTGGCGGCATCGCCGGCGAACACGAGGCTCAGGTAGGCCTCGCACCCCTCGTGCTCGACCCAGTAGTCCTCCCAGTTCATGGCCAGCCAGCCGCGCATGGCTTCCAGCGTGGCGAACTCTCCTCGAGCGAGAGCGTCGAGTGCCGGGTCGTCCACCGGGAGCTCGAGCACCTTGGCGTCCACGTGCACCGTGTCGCCTGTGAGGTTCTGGAACGCGCGGCCGATCTCGTCGGCGTGGAAGAGCTCAGCCCCGCTCTCGAAGGTGGGCGTGGCCTCGCCCAGGCCCGTGGGGCGCACGCCCAGGATCATGGTGATGGCGTGGCACTCGGTGAGCGGCAGGGGGTAAATCGGGCTGTGGAGCAGTCGGAACTCGGTGGCCTCGCGCACGAGGTGCTCGATCTCACCGACATCCTCGACGGGGTCGAGCTTGTCTTGGTGGGGGTCCCACGGCTCTCCGGTGACCTGGTGGTAGACCGGCGTGGGCCGGTTGAGCGTGGCTGAGGTCTCCAGGATGTGCATGGGTGTGCGCTCGCCGAAGGAGTTGACGGGCTCGAGCCAGCCGTGGGGGAAGTCGTAGCGCCAGGTGTGCAGGGGAGCCTCCAGAGCGTCCAGATGCGTGATCACAAGGCTGGGCGCGTTTGGATCCAGCTCGTGCCCGTGGGCTGGGAGCGTGTCGGCCAGGAAGGCCTCCAGCGCGTTGGCGTCGTAGACCACCACGTCGCCCTGGTTGCCTAGCTCCCAGGCCGGGAGCGCTTGCGCGAGGCGGGCCTCGAGCTCTTCGGGTGCGGGCTGGACGTCGTAGACCGCTGTGGGCAGCGCCGGCACATCCCAGATGGTGCCCACGGCCGGGATGTGCCCGGCTGGATCCTGCTCCGGGTCTGGCGGGAGGGCCTGCTGGAAATCAGAGACCTCGTGGTCCACGCGATGGGTACCCAGGCGCTCCTGGAGCGCCGTGACGCTCTGGTCGGGGAAGCCGATGAGCACGACGGGCACCGTGACGTCGATCTTCAGGCGCTGGCGCTCGAAGGTGGGAAGGTCGATGATCGGCAGGTCGCTCTGCTCGCTGGCTTGGGTGTCGATGGGGTCGGCGTCGTCACCGCCGAGGCAGCCGACGAGCGCGCTGGTCAACAGCAGGGTCACAAGCGGGATGGTTCGGTTCATAGAGCGCCTCCGAGGGGGTCGGGCTGGGGTGGATGAGGGGGGTCACCTCGTTTGTGGTCATGTTGTTGAGGTGACGGCCAGGACGGTGGGGCCGGCCCCCCGAGGTGCACCTCACAGCGACCCGGCGGTGATCCGAGCGGCAGCCCCATCCAGGTCGGCTGCCCGCTCAGCGCTCAGGTGTCGGCGGGCCGCATCGAGCAGGCGCTGGTCCTGTGTCAACAGGAGCCCGGTGTCGTCCCGGGCGGCGAGCTCCAGGAACTCGGCGTCGTAGTAGGACAGGCCGAAGGTCTCGACCAGGTGTGCGCAGCGGGCGCGCGAGGCATCGTCTGATGGGACCCTCCGGATTCCGTACAGGAGGAGGTGGAGCGCCTCGGTTCGCGTGTCAGGGTCATGGCCGAACAGCTGCGGGTGCTTGTGGTGGATGACCTGTCCCATCTCCGACTCCAACAGGAACGGTGCCTCCAGGGCGTATGCTCCATCGATGTACCCGAAGGTCTCCCCCCATCCGGGGTACCGATCGTCCACGCTGTCTAACAGGGCGCTGGAATCGACGACGACCCGTTGGATGCTCAGTGGGACTCACGCTCTTCACGGATCATCTCGGCGCCGGACCGCGGCAACCGGATGTTCATCTCGCGGATCTTGCGGTACCGGAACGCTGCCCGCATCCGGCGCACCTCGGCCTCGAAGAGCTCCCGGGCCAGCATGTTCGGGTTGATGCCCTGGGACTCCACGAACGCGATGACGTCCTCATCCTCGCGGAACTGGATCCGATCTGTCACAGAGAATGTATACGAACTTCGGATACATGAAGGTTCGCTTTACGCACCGCCGGTTTGCGACAACCCGTCATTGCCAAAGGCCATAGCGATGGACCCCTTTGCGGGCCACTGGGAAGCCTATGTTGGGGTTATTCGCATCCGGCCGTAGCGTACAGCAGCCGACCGTCTGGACCATGCTCGCGGGGGCGAGCGCATGAAACGCGTTCTCCTGGTCGCGCTGCTTATGGTGACGGCAGGGGTTTCGCTTGGGAGCGTCCCTGCAGGCGCCCAGGATGAAGCTGACGCGGATGGGTGTGCTGCGCGCACGCCGGCGGATGTCAGCCTCGTGATCGACCGCTCCGGCAGCATGAACGGGGACAAGATCCAGACCGCCAGGGACGGGGCAACCCGCCTGGTGGAGAACATGACCACCCAGGACCAGTCCGGCTTGGTCTCGTTCGCGAGCTCGGCCACTCTGGACAAGTCGCTCTCGTTCGACCACGCCCACACGATCAGCGAGATCGGGGACCTGGTCGCCGGTGGCGGCACGAACATCGGCTCCGGCATCGACCTCTCGGTCAACGACTTCGCCAACAACGGACGAACAAGCGCGCGGCCCATCATGATCGTGCTCTCGGACGGCCTCTCCTCCGGGGACACCATCGCCTCGGCGGACGCTGCCAAGGCACAGGGGATCGAGATCTTCAGCATCGCGCTGGGCAGCGATGCAGACCACGCGACCATGGAGGCCATCGCCAGCGAGCCCACCGAAGACCACTTCTTCGCGCCCGCCAACACCGAGGAACTCCTCGTCGCCTTCGAGGAGCTCACGGGAGCGGTCACCAAGTCGGCGGTCATCGCGGAGGCCTACAACCTGGACATCCGCGTCGAGGACCCAGCCACGGGCACATCCGTCATCGTCGACCGCCTCAACCAACAGACCATGCCCATCGGGAGCTCGGATGATGTCGCCAACGTCACGGTCCCCGTTGCAGGCTACAACATCTCAGCCACCGCCCTTTACGCAGAGGCCACAGGTCAAGGTGGCGATAGTGAGGCCACTGCCAACGCCATCGCCCAGGTCGCCAATTTCACCATCCGGGACCCGAGCGACAAGGTGATCCTGTCCACAGGGCTGCTCACGGCAGCCTCCAGCTCCATGGCCAGCCAGGGCGATGCGTCGGCCAGCGCCGACGGCACGAGCCTGGCCAGCGTCACCGTGGACGGTACCACCATGGACGCTAACGTCCCGGTCAACACCACGATCCCACTGGGCCCGCTGGGCAACGTGACCCTGAACGAGCAGAACACGCGGGTGGTGGACGGGCAGGCCGAGCAGTCGGTGCGCCTGATCCACGCAAGCCTGGTCGCAGGCAGCGCGACCGTCGAGGTGACCGTCAGCGCAGCGCGCACCGCGGCGTCCTGCGGCGTCGCACCGAGCTTCGACGACCCGGAGGCCAACGAGGATGAGCCCACGGTCACGAGCGACTTGCCCGACTTCGGAAATGCCGGGATCGAGCGCTGCGCGTTCGAGGACGACATGGAGAGCGGTGTCGGCGACTGGACACACAGTGGCGCCCAGGACGAGTGGGAGCTCGGCACACCGACCAACGGTGCACCTGGCGCGGCCAGCGGCGACAACGCCTGGGGGACAGACTTGGACGCCAATTACAACAACAACGCCGACCAGGTGCTCTCCCCCCCGCCGGTGGACCTCAGCGGGTTCTCAGGAGACGAATCGATCAACCTGACCTTCGCACTGTACTTCCACAGTGAGAACTACTACGACGGTGGCGTGGTCGAGGCCCAGACCTCCGATGGCGTGACCACGCTTACCCCGGCAGAAGGCCCCGCCTACGACACCTCCACGTACCGGCCCGGCGGGGCGGCATGGAGCGGCGACCACGGTGGCTGGCAGAACGTCACCTTCGATGTCAGCGGATACGCAGGCGAAGAGGTCACCTTCCGGTTCCGGATGGCCACCGACTCCAGCGTCACCTACCCCGGCATGTACATCGACGATGTCAGTATCTGCGGGGAGGCCGCCATCGATCCCGGCCAGGTTCCCAGCCCGCCGGCAACCCCCTCAACCAGCCTCTCCTGCGTCTTCCAGGACGACATGGAGAGCGGCGAGGGCGGCTGGACCCACAGCGGTCCCGGTGACGAGTGGGAGCTCGGGACCCCCACCTACGGCCCGTCCGGCGCGGCCAGCGGTGAGAACGCCTGGGGCACGGATCTCAGCTCCGGGTATTCGAGCAACAGCGACCAGGTCCTTACGAGCCCGGCGATCGACTTGCGCACAGCCCTGCCGGGCGACGAGATCAGCCTGACCACCAACATTTGGGCCTACCACGCGTCGTACGATGACGCCTCTTGGGTCGAGGTGGACGACGGGACAGCCATCACGAAGATCGAGCCCGTGACCGAACCTAGCTACACCACGGATTCGATCCACTCGCCCGCCTGGCACGACTACGTTGGCGGCTGGCACGACACCGCGTTCAACCTCTCAGCCTTCGCCGGCGAGGAGATCCAGCTCCGCTTCCGACTCGTCTCGGACCCGATCTACGAGCGCGCTGGGCTCTTCGTCGACGACGTCAGCGTCTGCATCGACCGGCCCGTCGAGGACCCCGAGCCCCCCACAACCTTAACCAGCCTCTCCTGCGTCTTCCAGGACGACTTCGAGGCCAGGGAAAGCGCGTGGACGCACAGCGGTCCCGGTGACGAGTGGGAGCTCGGTACGCCGACCTACGGCCCGTCCGGTGCGGCCAGCGGTCAGAACGCCTGGGGCACAGACCTCGACTCCGTGTACTCAACCAACAGCGACCAGGTCCTCACCAGCCCGATGATCGACCTGGGAACCGCGCTCCCGGGCGACCCCATCGAGATGAGCGCCAACATCTGGTCGTACACGTACCTCTACGACGATGCAGCATGGGTCGAGGTCGACGACGGCACCACCGTGACCAAGATCCATCCCGTGACCGGACCAAGCTACGACACGTACTCGAGCCACTCCCCCGCCTGGCACTTCTACGTCAACGGCTGGCACGAAACCACGTTCAACCTGACGCAGTTCGCCGGGGAGGAGATCCAGCTCCGCTTCCGGCTCGCCTCGGACTCGCTCTACCAGCGGGCAGGGCTCTACGTCGACGACGTCAGCGTCTGCATCGACCGACCCGTCGAGGACCCCGAGCCCCCAACCCTCGAGCCCTCCGTGAGCCTCTCCTGCGTCTTCCAGGACGACATGGAGAGCGGCGAGGGCGCGTGGACCCACAGCGGTGCCGGCGATGAGTGGGAGCTGGGCACGCCCAGCTACTACGTGTACGCCGCTGCCTCCGGCGATAATGCCTGGGGTACAGACCTAGACTCCCGGTACTCGAGCAACAGCGACCAGGTGCTCACCAGCCCGGCGATCAACTTGCGAACCGCGCTGCCCGGGGACCCGATCGAGATGAGCGCCAACATCTGGTCGTACACGTACATCTACAACGATGCAGCATGGGTCGAGGTGGACAACGGCACCGCCGTGACCAAGATCCATCCCGTAACCGGGCCAAGCTACACGACGTACTCGAGCCACTCCCCCGCCTGGCACTACAATGTGGGCGGCTGGCACGAGACCACGTTCAACCTGACGGAGTTCGCCGGCGAGGAGATCCAGCTCCGCTTCCGGCTCGCCTCGGACTCGATCTACGAGCGCGCGGGGCTCTTCGTCGATGATGTCAGCGTGTGCATCGACCGGCCCGTCGAGGACCCTGATCTCCCGACGACCTCGGCCAGCCTCTCCTGCGTCTTCGAGGACGACATGGAGAGCGGTGAGGGCGCGTGGAGCCACAGCGGTCCCGGTGACGAGTGGGAGCTGGGCACCCCCACCTACGGCCCGTCCGGCGCGGCCAGCGGTCAGAACGCCTGGGGCACAGACCTCGATTCCCGGTACGGGTACAACACCGACCAACTGCTCACGAGCCCGGTGATCGACTTGCTGGCGGTTCCCCCGGGCCTCGAGGTCACGCTGACCACCAACATCTGGGCCGACCTCTACGGGTACGGGGACGCGGCCTGGGTCGAGGTCGATGATGGCACAACGGTCACGAAGATCGAGCCCACCGATGGCGCGCTCTACGGCACGTACGGGGCATATGCACCCTCGTGGGCTGGGTACATCGGTGGCTGGGAGGAGACCAGTTTCGATCTCTCGCCGTTCGCGGGTGAGGAGATCCAGCTCGGGTTCCGGCTCGTCTCGGACTCGTTCTACACAGACCGTGGGCTCTACGTGGACGACGTCAGCGTCTGCATCGACAGCCTCGCCGGCTGACCCCTGAGTCGCTTGGCCGAGGGCTTACCGCGCAGCCCGGATCCCTGGGAGGGGGTCCGGGCCCGCGCGGGTCTTCCCTACACCCCAGAAACTTGATGCCCGATGGCTCCCTGGCCGGCCCATGCGCGTGGGTTTCCAGGGCGAGCGCGGTGCCTACAGCGAAGCCACCGCACTCGGCGTCTTCCCGCAGGCCGAGCCCGTGCCCTGCCCGTCGCTCGAGGAGGTCTTCACGAGGCTGGTCTCGGGGGAGCTCGACGCCGCCGTGGTGCCCATCGAGAACAGCCTGGCCGGCAGCATCGTGCGCACCTACGACTTGCTCCGACAGCACGACCTCTTCGTTACCGGCGAGGCGGTCATGCCCATCGAGCACTGCCTGCTCGCTTTGCCGGGTCAGCGCCTGGACGAGATCGAGCGCGTGCACAGCCACCCCCAGGCCCTGGACCAGTGCGACGGCTTCCTGCGCGAGCACGGCATCCAGCCGATCCCGGCCCACGACACCGCTGGTGCGGCCAGGATGATCGCCGAGGAGAAGCGGCAAGGCGAGGGGGCGCTGGCCTCCCGGCAGGCCGCCGAGGATCACGAGCTCGAGATCCTGGCCGAAGATGTGCAGACCGCCCACCACAACCGCACCCGCTTTTTGGTGCTCGAGCGCTCACCAGCAAGCCGCGGAACCGATGAGCAGCAGACCAAGACCAGCCTCGTGTTCGCCACGGACCACAGCCCCGGCGCGCTCTACCGCGCGCTCACCCCGCTGGCCGAGCACGAGGTGAACATGCTCAAGCTGGAGAGCCGACCCAGCCGAGGCCGGCCGTGGGAGTACGTTTTCCACCTGGATGTCCAGGGTCACCGGGAGGACGAGGAGGTCCGTTCTGCCCTGGCTGATCTGGCTCAAGTCACGACCATGCTCAAGGTTCTGGGCAGCTACCCGGCCGCCGACGAGCCCCTCATCGAGCCCGCCGCGGCCAAGCCGGGCTAGCCGGCGGGTCAGAGCGCCGTAGCCGCGCAGCCCGAGCAGTAGCTGGCACCCACAAGGGCCGCGGCCTCTGGGTTCGGGACCACGCCCACTTTGGTCTGGCAGGCCGCACACCGGAGCACGCGGCGGGAGCCCAGGCGAACAGCGATGGCCCCGGGAGGAGACTGCTCAAGCGGTTGGAGAGGGATCCAGGAGGATGCGTGGCTGCCAACGAACTCCTCGGTCGCTTGCTCCCTGGAGCCTGGTCGGTTGGTCACGTCGCCGCGAGCCGGGCCGGGTCCTTCGTTCTCAGGCATGGGTGGTTCACCCCTCGGGAACTTGGCCAGTTCCGCAACGCATATGGCTGGGTGCAAGCGCCTGGTTGCACATCGTGTGCTGCCGTGACATGCATGTCAGGGTCGGCCCTGATACGCGCACGGGTCACACTTTCTGACAGCAACCTGTCCGCGGTCACGTTGACGGGGGGATGGCTCCAGCTTGAGGCCTTCGAACCTTCGCCCTGAACCCTTTTGCCCGCGGCCGTGATGCCCTTGCGTGGCCAGCGAGAAGGCTGCGTTCACCATCGCGGTGGTCTTCGAGGATGCTCAGCGGGAGCGCTTCGTCATGGCGAAGCACGCCGAACGTGGCTGGGAGATCCCCGGCGGCCACATCGAGCCCGACGAGTCCCCACTGGAGGCCGGCGTCCGGGAGTTCGCCGAAGAGACGGGCCACACGATCCTGGACGCCGAGCTCGTGCTCCAGCAGGACCGAGAGGTCGGCCATTGCACCGTGATCACGGGCCTGCTCGGCCCGGCGAAGGGGGAAGGCGAGGGGGGCGTGGCGCCGGACGAGGCCATCACCGAGTGGCGGTTCGTCGAGCGCATCACCGATGTGGCGCCCCTGGCCTTCCCGGAGGATCCCTACGAGGAGATCGGGCAGGCGCTGGGTGTGTCGCTCACCTGAACCCATCCCATCCCATCCCATCCCATCCCATCCCATCCCATCCC
>CAYNEI010000045.1:1879-6704 GCA_964396185.1 uncultured Thermoplasmatales archaeon | reverse complement strand
CCCATCCCATCCCATCCCATCCCATCCCATCCCATCCCATCCCTTGGGCGACAGCGCCACCCGGGGTGGTGTCAGAGCCTTTATCTTGGCGTCCTCTGGTCGAGGAGCCATGGCGCCCGCCCGATCCGCGTTGCTGCTCTCCGTGGCCATGTGCACCGGGCTGTTGGCTGGATGCACAGGCACCGACGAGCCCGCCACACCCTTCACCGAGGTGAACAGCGAGGCGGGCCTGGACTACGTGATCGACGGCCTGTTGCCCCACACTGCTCCCCCCTGGGCCAAGATGGGTGGCGGGCTCGCCGTGGCCGATGTGGATGACAACGGGTGGCCCGACATCTACGTGGCTGACTCCGGGCCCAACGCACTCTACCTCAACCAGGGCGATGGCACCTTCGAGGAGGCCAGCAAGACCTGGGGCGCCCAGGATCCCCTGCCTGGACGCGCACCGGTGTTCTTCGACTACGACAACGACGGCGACGCGGACCTGTTCATCGGGAACTTCATCACCCAGTCCAAGCTCCTGCGCAACGACGGCGACGCCTTCACCGACGTTAGCGAGGCATCGGGCTTGAACTTCAAGGACACAGTGTTCAACGCCGCGGTGGCCGACGTCGACGGGGACGGCTACCAGGACCTCTTCGTGGGCGTGTACGGCAACTTCCTGACCAAGGAGTCGGAGACCTTCACCACAGCAGACAACGGAGACCTGGACCGGCTCTACATGAACAACGGTGATGGCACATTCACCGAGGAGGCCCAGGCGCGTGGGATCAACGGGACCTTCTGGACCCTGGCCAGCTCCTTCGCCGACTTCGACGAGGATGGCGACCAGGATCTCTACGTTGCCATCGACTTCCACTTCGACAAGCTCTACGTGAACGATGGAACGGGGAACTTCACCGATCGGGCCCACGAACTCGGCGCCATCTCCCAACGCCACGGCATGAGCGCGGACTGGTTCGACCACGACGGGGACGGGGATCTGGACATGTACGTCACGAACATCTACGTCGGGGACAGCCCCATGCCTGGGCTTCGAGGCAACGTGCTGTTCCGGAACGACGGAGGCCGGTTCACCGAGATCGGTGAGCAAGCCGGCGTGGCCGACGGCGGGTGGGGATGGGATGCCGAGGCCTTCGATTACGAGAACGACGGAGATCTCGACATCTACTCGACCAACGGCTTCTTCAGCGGCGACCCCTGGGACAAGATGTACGACGCCAAACGTACCTTCGACGAGGACGAGGCTGGTCTCGAGCGCGTGGGCGGCTATTACAACGACTCCACGCGGTTCTACTACCTTCCGAACACGTCTCCGCCGGGCGTGCCCATGCACGAGGCACTACCGAGCCTCCAGTACAGCGAAGGGGGCTACCAGCACAACCGGTTCTTCGTGAACGACGGCGATGGCACGTACACCGAAACCGGCTCCGAGCTCGGCGTGGACCTCATCGGGGACACCCGGGCCACAGCGCTGCTCGACTACGACCAGGACGGGGACCTCGACATGGTGGTCACCGCCCGAGAGGAGCCTCTGCACCTGCTTCGCAACGACGTGGACAACGGCAACCACTGGCTCCAGATCGAGCTGCAGCCCCGGGAGGGCGAGGCCGCGATCCCCTACGGGGCGCGCATCGAGGCACACACCCCCGAGGGCGTTCACATGGCCACGCTCAAATCAGCGGCCGGGTTCATGAGCCAGAGCGAACCCGTGGTTCACTTCGGGTTGGGCAACGCCACGGTGGTCGAGGAGCTCGTGGTGGTCTGGCCGGATGGCACCAGCGCCTTGATGAGTGATTTGACCCCAGACCAGAGGCTCTTGGTCGAGCAGGGCTGAACCGGGGGGTCGGCCTTGACGGGCTCCTCGATGGTGTGCTCGCCGGCCTCGACGATGCCGAGGTCTTGGACGATGCCAGAGGGCCAGTGGATCGTCACCTGGGCCTCCTGGGCCTCGCCGAGACCGATGATCCACCGATCCGGTAGCCCGGTCTGGTAGCCGGCAGCCGAGACCCACTGCCGCTCGATGGTGTGCCCAGTGGGGGTCTCGGCTGTGAGCCGGGCGCCGTAGCCGTCCCGGTTCGAGAGGGTGCCGACGAGGTCCAGGGAAAGATAGCCGTGGTCGTTGTCCAGCCGGTTCTCCAGGACCTCGGCGGGTTGGCCCTGGACGTTGACACGCACGATGTCCAGATCTCCGTCTCGATCCAGGTCCACGGCAAGCAGGCCGCGCGTGTTGTTCAGGTCGCTGAACGCACCTGCGGTGGCTGTGGCCTCGGCGAAGAACCCATCGCCCAGGTTGCGGTAGAGCTGATCCTCGGCGTTCTGCTTGAGCTCGGGGAAGAGCACGTTGTCCACGTCGCGCTCGTGGGGATCCAGGGGGACCGCGCGGCCCACGGCCATGGTGACGTCCAGCCAGCCATCCAGGTCGTAGTCGAAGGCTTGGACCCCCCAGCCGGTGCCTCGCCAGGAGGCGCCCAGGCCGCGCTCCTGGGTGGCATACGAGAAGGTGCCATCGCCCTGGTGGAGGAGCAGGGAGAGGGACTGGCCCCGGAAGTTGCTGATGATCACGTCCGGTCGGCCATCCCCTGTGAGATCGTCCGCCTGGATGCCCATGCTCGTCTTCTTCTCGTCGAGGTCGACCTTGCGGGCCAGATCCCGGAAGCGGCAGTCGCCGCGGTTGTAGAAGTACGCGTTTCTGGTGACGTCGTTGGCGGTGAGCAGGTCCGGCCAGCCGTCGCGGTCCATGTCCACCGGGGTCACGCCCAGGCCCTTGCCCGTGTCCCAGGCGCGCGCGGGTCGCGTGATGTCGTCGAAGGTGCCGTTGCCCTGGTTCTCGTAGAGCATGGAGCGCAGGGGGCGGGCGAAGTGGATCAGGGACGAGTAGTCTTGGCCGGAGGTGTGGAGCTCGGGGTCGCGCCAGTCGAGGTTGTTCACGATGAAGAGGTCCAGGTCCCCGTCCCGGTCGTGGTCCACCCAGGCGGCGCTGGAGGGTTGGCACAGCGTGCCGCGGCAGTCCTCCTCCAAGCTCAGGCCAGCCTGTTGGGTGACGTCCTTGAAGACGCCGGTGCCGTCGTTCTCGTAGAGCACGCCCAGGTGGTCGATGAGAACGTAGAGATCCTCGTCCCCGTCGTTGTCGTAGTCCCCGAAGACCGCGCCAGCACCCCATCCGCGATGGGAGAGACCGCTGGGGTGCGTGGCATCCGTGAAGGTCCAGTTGCCCTGGTTGAGGTAGAGGTGGGCGCCCAGCCCGGGCCCGCCGGGTGGGAAGTAGAGGTCTGTGAAGCCGTTGCCGTCCACATCGCCGGCTGCCAGCCCACCTGTGATGACCGCTGGGTAGGGTAGATCACCGCCGGTCCATTCGTGGCGGGTGTGGTGGATGCCCGTGGCCTCTGTGATGCTGGTGAAGGTGGTGCCTGCCGGTGTGCTCGGGCTCTCGGCTTCCATGTAGCCCAACGGCATGGCGGGGGTGAGCGCGTGGAGGGCCTCGGGGACCGTGAAGGCGTAGACGGCGTTGAAGACGAGCACGCCTGCCAGGCCCACGGCCAACCAGGCGCCCTTGTTCACGGCCCCTCACCCCCCACGGCCTCGGCTGGGTCCGGGGACCGGGTGATCAGCCGGCGCAGCGCCGGGCGGAAGTGGTCCACGGCCTCGTCGATGAGGTGGCGCTGGGGGGCCACGACGAGCAGCGCGAAGATGGGCGCCTCCACGCGACCGGCCAGGGTGGCTGGTACGCCGACCAGGACCACGAGCAGGGCGAAGATCGCCTTCTTGAGCCGGCTGTCCGACGGGCTCGTGGCGGGGTCGGTCACAGCGAAGAAGCCGATCATGACCTGGACCGGGGAGAGCGACCACATGAACACGGTGGCCATCCCCCAGCCCTGCGAGGTCGCGATGGCGTAGTAGGTCGTAAAGGAGAAGGCCAGGTACATCAACGCCAGGTCCAGGCGCTTGACGCGCGAGGTAGCCACGACCCCGAAGAGGACCATGAGGCCCAACGTCTGGGGGGCTGCCCCCCAGTCGTTCACGCCCACGCGAGCGATGCCCACGAGCAAGAGCACGCACATGGCCAGGTTGTTGGCGTTGAACAGGTGGCTGGCTCGGAACCGGATCAGGTGGCGGGCGGCCACCGTGAGCACTGGGAGGCCAAGGTAGGGGAGCCAGCCGTGGCCGTCGAGCACGAGCCAGGCGCCCATGACCGCGATCATGGAGCCCCAGGGGACCCGCCAGCCCCCGTAGTGGATGCGCGAGGAGACCAGGTCGAGCACGAGGGCCAGGGCCACAGAGGCGGCTACGCGCTCGACAGGGTTCGGGAAGTCGATGGTCCAGTAGACCACGATGTAGAAGGTCAGCAGGTTGGCGACCTGGAGTCGCGGCCCAGCCAAGAAGCTCGGGAGGCGGATGTTGTTGAACCACGCCGCGGCACCCAAGCTTGACTCCTCGTGACCCGATGCACCCTTGAGCGCTTATAACGTTCCCCCTGTCGCTCTCTGGGAGGGTCAGGGGATCGCGCTGGCGCCGCTGGCGTTGACCGGGAGCGCCTCGGATTCGCGCCTGCGGCGCGATGAGCGGATGGGAAGCGCTATGAGCGCGGGCTTGGGTTCTGAGCACGGGCTGGAACCCGAGACCCCAGCCACGGAGGAAGCGATGTTGCACCCCCGCCGAACCGCTGTCGTCGCCTTGCTGCTGGTCACCACCGCCCTGGCCGGGTGCGTGGACCCGGGACCCGGCGAGGACGATGAGGCGGAGCCCAGGTTCCCGGTCCCAGATCCACCACCTCGCCCTCCGAGCTACGCCTCCATGGGTGAGCTGGGAGCTGGTTGCCTGGACG
>CAYNEI010000045.1:0-1779 GCA_964396185.1 uncultured Thermoplasmatales archaeon | reverse complement strand
GCGACCCCAGCTCACCAGCTCGCCCTCAGCGACGTGGACGGCGACGGAGATCAGGACCTCCTGCTGGCCTGCCCGGGACCCGACCGGCTCTTCACCAACGACCCCGCGGCTGGGCTCCAGGCTGCCGAGGCCACCGGCTTCGAGCACGACAGCGCCTCGAGGGCTGCAGCCTGGGGGGACGTGGATGGCGATGGCTGTCTGGACCTAGCGGTGGTCACGTCTGCCGACGAGGAGGGCCAACCCCAGCTGGACCGCATCCACCGCAACCGCTGCGATGGCACCTTCGAACCCGCCGGCGAAGCCCTCGGCCTCACGGCGGCCACCGACGCACGCACCGTGGCCTGGATCGACTACGACCGCGACGGCGACCTGGACCTCCACGTAGGTAGCGCCGGGGGCCCGGACATGCTCTACGCGAACGACGGCAACGGCACGCTCACGGACGTAGCCGAGACCGCAGGCTTGGCCACCGACGATGCGACCGTGGCGGCCGCGTGGCTGGACGTGGATCGCGACGGCCACCCCGATCTCGTGCGGACCACCGAGGCCAGCACCCTCCACGTTCACGGCAACCTGGGCGACGGCACGTTGCTTGAGCTCCAAGACGCGACCACCCTCGCGGCACCGGCCGGGCCCGGGCTCACCACTGGGGATCTGGACGACGACGGCGACCTCGACCTCGCCGTGGCCGGCCCTGACGGGGTTCAGATCTTGCGCAACGAGGACGACGGCAGCTTCACCGACATCACCGAGGACGCTCTTCCCAACTCCACAAACGAGGGGTCCACGGCGAGCTCGGGTGCAGTCGGCGCTGTCGCCTTCGCGGATCTGGACAGCGACGGCTGGCACGACCTCTTGCTCCTCAGCGCCATGGGCGACGGCGAGGCACATCGGCTCGTCTACCTCCAGAACCAGCGAGACGGGACGTTCACGGACGCGACCACCACCTCCAGGCTCGATCAAGGACCGGCAGCCACCAGCGCTGGCGTGGCTGATCTGGATGGGGACGGCGCACCTGAGCTCCTCTGGACCACGCCCGAGGGTAGCCTTGAGCGCTGGGCACCCCAAGAGCTGGGCAACCTCGGCTTCACCCTGCGCCTGCAAGGCAACCAATCCAACACGCCTGGCATCGGTTCACTGGTGGAGGTCGAGGACCGCGGCCGTCTCCAGGCCAACTGGATCGGGGCGAGCTCCAGCGGGATCGCGCAGCCCACCGGCGAGGTGCACATCGGTGCAGGTGAGCGCCCGGTGCTGGATGTCATCACGATCCACTGGTCAAGAGGTATCAACCAGGTGCTGGGCTTGGCCCCCGTCGAGGAGCCAGTCACGATCGAGGAGCGGGCGAGCACGAAGACGAGCTGCCCGCTCATCTTCGCCTGGGACGGCGAGGGCTACCGGTTCGTGAGCGACGTGCTCGGCAACAGCTACATCGGGTGGCTCTACGCCGAGGATCAGTACATGGTGCCGGACACCACCGAGCGCATCCGCATCGACGGGATGGAGCCCAAGGACGGGTACTACGAGGTCCGCATCATGGAGGCCCTCGAGGAGATCGACTACCTCGACATGGCGCGTCTGGTGGCCGTGGACCATCCACCCGAGACCGAGGTGATCCCGGACGAGCGGTTCAACCTCGCCCCACCCCACGACGGCTACGGGCTGGTGGGCCTCACCGATCCACGACCCATCGAGGCCGCATGGACCGGTGACGGCACAGAGGTCACGGACCTGGTGATCGAGCGGGACGACCGCAGCCCAGCGGTGCCCGCCCTGCCACCG
>CAYNEI010000044.1:0-17958 GCA_964396185.1 uncultured Thermoplasmatales archaeon | reverse complement strand
TCGGGGCCGGGCCTGAAGGAGGGTTCGCACCGCCAGCACGTACCGGTTAGCCCCAGCCGATCAAGGGTGCTCAAGGATCACGTCCACCGCGGCGGGGAGATCCGCGGCGACGTGGTCAGCGCTCGGGCGGCGCCGAAGGCGATCCCAGGGGAACCTGGAGCCCGTGATCCAGATCGTGCGCGCCCCGAAGCGCCGGCCGGCCTCGATATCCGAGGCCTTGTCGCCCACGAGCCAGCACGCCTCACGATCCAGGTCGAGCTGCTCGGCTGCCTGCTCGAGCATACCGGGCTCGGGCTTGCCACACGTGCACGGTTCGGTGAACCTGTGGGTGCACGCCTTGAACGCGTCGATGCGCCCACCGGCGGCCTCAACGATGCGCGCGATCGTGGCATGGATAGCGTCCAGGTTGGCCTGCTTGATGACGCCGTGGCCCACGGGGTGCTGGTTGGTCACCACGACCACGCGGTAGCCCGCCTCGTTGAGACGAGCGATGGCCTCGGGCGCGCCGGCCACGATGCGCAACTGACCTGGCTTGCGCACCAGCGTGAGGCGGCGGTGGTTGATCACACCGTCGCGGTCAAGGAAGACGCAGGGATCTCCAGACATGGTCGGGCCCCGGTCAAGCGTGGTTCTCTTGGGCCTCGACCACGGCGATGGCCGCCAGGTCCACGACCTCCTCGACGGCATCGCCTCGCTGGACGATCATCACGGGCTTGTCCGTGCCCACCAAGATGGGGCCGGTGGCTTCCGCGTCGGCCAGGCGCTGCAAGAGCTTGTAGGCGATGTTACCGGCTTCCAGGTTGGGGAAGATGAGCACGTTGGCTGGCCCGGTGAGCTCGCTGAACGGGTAGGTGTCCTCAAGGATCTCGCCGACGACGGCCGTGTCGGCTTGCATCTCACCGTCGACCTCGAGCTCGGGGTCGCGCTCCTTGATGAGCTCCACGGCGCGCTGGACCTTGGAGGCCAGGGGATGTTTCGTCGAGCCGAAGTTGGAGAACGAGAGCAAGGCGACCCGGGGGACGACGTTGAAGCGGCGGGCGACCTCGCTGGCTTGGAGCGCGATCTCGGCGAGGTCCTCGCTGGAGGGATCGATGTTGACCGTGGTGTCTGCGAAGAAGAGCACCTCGTCCTCGAAGGTCATCATGTACAAGCCGCTGACCTTGCGCGTGTCGGGCCTGGTGCCGATGACCTGCAGGGCAGGGCGCAGGGCGTCCGGGTAGTGGGTGGTCAGCCCGCTCATGAAGACGTCCGCGTCGCCTGCGGCCACCATGCAGGATCCGAAGTAGTTGGGATCGCGTGCGAGCCGGCGAGCCTCGCTGGGGGTTGCGCCCTTGCGCTTGCGCCGCTCGTAGAGGTGCTCGCCGTAAGCCTCCCTGCGCTCGTCGGTGGCAGGATCGACGATCTCGACCTTCGCGCTGAAGCCGTAGTGCTCCAGCAGCCCCTCGATGCGCTCCTTGTTGCCCAACAGGATGGGGTGGGCGTAGCCCTCCTCTTGCAGGAGTACGGCGGCGCGCACGATGGTGTCGCTGGTGCCCTCGGCGAAGACCACGCGCTTCGGGTCTTTGCGAGCCTTGTTGAGCACGATGCGCATCATGGCGCGAGCCTTGCCCTGCCGGCGTTCCAGGGCTTCCACGTAGCCGTCGATGTCGAGCTCCTTGCGTGCCACGCCTGTGCCGATGGCCGCGCGTGCCACAGCAGGGGCCACCCAGAGCAGCACGCGGCGGTCCAGGGGCTTGGGGATGAGGTACTCGCGGCCGAAGTGGAGGTGCTCTTGGCCGTAGGCGCGCGCGACGTGGTCTGGCACGTCCTCGCGCGCCAGCTCGGCAAGCGCCTCGGCGGCTGCCAGCTTCATCTCGGTGTTGATCGTGCGGGCGCGTACGTCCAGGGCGCCGCGGAAGATGAACGGGAAGCCGAGCACGTTGTTGACCTGGTTGGGGTAGTCTGAGCGGCCCGTGGCCATGATGACGTCGCTTCTGGCCTCCAGGGCCTCCTCGTAGCCGATCTCCGGATCCGGGTTGGCCATGGCCATGACGATGGGGTCATCAGCCATGGATCGGACCATGTCCTGGCTCACGATGCCGCCCACGCTAACACCGACGAACACGTCCGCGCCCTCCATGGCTTCGGCCAGGGTGCGCTTGTCGGTCTCGCGTGCGTAGCGTGCCTTGAACCGGTTGACCTCGTCGACGCTGCCGGCGTGGATGACCCCCCTGGAGTCGCACATGAGCAGCTTGTCGGGGTCTGCGCCGAGATCGGTGAAGAAGTCGGCGCACGCGATCGCCGCGGCACCCGCCCCGCTGAAGACGATGCGCACGTCATCGATGGGCTTGTCGGCCAGCTCGAGGGCGTTGATCAGGGCCGCGCCAGCGATGATGGCGGTCCCGTGTTGGTCGTCATGGAAGACCGGGATGTCCAGTTGCTCGCGCAGGGCCTCCTCGATGATGAAGCAGTCCGGGGCCTTGATGTCCTCAAGGTTGATGCCTCCGAAGCTGGGCTCGAGCGCCTTGACCACGTCGATGAAGCGCTCGGGGTCGTCGGCGTCGAGCTCGATGTCCAGGGCGTTGACGTCGCCGAACCGCTTGAAGAGCACCGATTTGCCCTCCATGACCGGCTTGGAGGCCAGCGGCCCGATGTCGCCGAGCCCCAGCACGGCGGTGCCGTTGGTCACGATGGCCACGGTGTTGCCGCGGTTCGTGTACCGGAAGCCTCGGTCAGGATCCTCGGCGATCTCGCGGCAGGGTTCAGCCACGCCTGGCGTGTAAGCAAGCGAGAGGTCGCTCTGGGTCCGCGAGGGCTTGGTGGGCACGACACCGATCTTGCCCGGAGGGTCCCGGGAGTGGTAGTCGAGCGCTTCCTCTTTGGAGGGGCGCTGGGCCATGGAGGGGGCACAGGCAGGCCGGCTCCTTTAAGGGTTGTCAAGCCGACTGGGCCGCGCTCCCCCGAGTCAACCACAACCTCACCACAACGTCACAACGAGCACAAGGACCCACGACACACCGGAGGGCAGCTCGTTCGCCTCTTCTGGTTCACCGTTGTGTCCTTCGCGGCTTCGTGGTGGGTCGGTCTTCCCTGCTCAGGTGCTGGGTGGGAGGCGCTCGTCGAGGATCGTCGCGATGCGGTCGAGGCCGTCGATCATGCGATCCTGCTTCGCGAGCATGGATCGCTGGTCGTCGCGCATGAGACGCAGGTTGGCATGGGTGGTCGCGTGGCCAGCCAGCGCCGCCTTGCCGTTGGTGTCCATGGCACTGTAGAGGGTGGCCACGAGGCCGCTCACGGTGAGCACGATCCCGATGTCGTTCCACCAGCCGGCGAACTCGCCGATGATGCCGATGGCGGCGGTGATCAGGCCGAGGATCCCGATGATCTTGTTGATGAAGAACCGGGTCTCCAGGTCCACGCCGTTCGTAGGCTCTGCTTCCTTCTTGAGGGGTTCGGTTGGGCTGTCAGGCATCCAGGCGGCTTGATGGAGCCTGGAACCATGTAGGCTCATGTGGGGGTGGGCTGAATGTGTTGCTCCCCCGGTCGGCGACCGTCTTGCGCGCCGTTCGCGCGGCCGTTGCCGCAGCCGTTGATGGGCCCGTGGCTGGGCCCATGGCCGAGGCGCATGGCGCGGCCTTTTCATAGGCGAGGTCCTTGGAGGCTCGTGGCCCTCCCCGTCACCCTCAAGGACGTCGAGCATGCCCGTGAGGTGCTCGCGGAGCCCTTCGAGCGCGGCATCATCAAGCGCACGCCCTTGGTGGAAGCCGAGGGCCTCTCGGCTGCCACAGGGGGCCGCGTGCATCTCAAGCTCGAGAACTTGCAGCGCACAGGCGCGTTCAAGGTGCGGGGGGCGTACAACAAGATCGCAAGCATGGGAGACGCCGAGCGGGCGGCTGGCGTCATCGCCGCCTCGGCCGGCAACCACGCCCAGGGCGTGGCCCTGGCCGCCCGCGAGCTGGACGTACGCGCGGTGATCTGCATGCCCGAGGATGCACCCATCTCCAAGGTCGAAGCCACCCGCGCGCTCGGCGCCGAGGTGATCCTGGAAGGCGCGGACTACAACGAGGCCTACGAGCACGCCAAGCAGCTCGAGACCGACCGCGGCCTCTCCTTCGTCCACCCCTACGATGACCCAGCCATCATGGCCGGCCAGGGCACCATCGGGCTCGAGATCGTCGAGAGCCTGCCCGAGGTGGACGTGGTGCTCGTCAGCGTCGGCGGCGGAGGCCTGCTCAGCGGGATCGCTGCAGCCGTCAAGGGGCGAAGCCCAGAGACCCAGGTGATCGGGGTCGAGCCCGAGGGTGCCAGCGCGCTGCATGATTCGCTGGCCGCCGGCGAGCTCGTAACCCTGGACAAGGTGGACACCATCGCAGATGGCCTAGCCACGCGCAAGGCCGGCACCATCGCCTTCGAGATGGCCCGCGCGCTGGTAGACGAGATCGTGGTCGTGGACGACGACGCACTGGCCCGCTCGATCCTCCACTTGCTGGAGCGGGAGAAGACCGTCACCGAGGGAGCCGGGGCTGCCCCGGTGGCGGCCCTGCTTGAAGGCTTGGTCGACGTGGAGGGCAAGACGGTGGCCGCCGTGCTCAGTGGAGGGAACATCGATGTGACCCTGCTTGAGCACATCATCGACCGGGGCCTGATCCGCTCCGGGCGCTACCTGCGCATCGAGGTGCCCCTGGCCGATCGACCAGGAGCGCTGGCGGGGCTGCTGGACACAATCGCCGAGACCCGGGCGAACATCGCGCAGATCAGCCACAACCGCCGCCGGCTCGAGATCGGTCTCAAGCAGGCCATCGTTCACCTGGAGCTGGAGACCCGTGGCCCGGACCACGTGGACGCGTTGCTGCGCATCCTGCACGAGGCGGGCTACGACGTGGCTGTGGAGTGAGCGCGCACCCTCCCCAGACTCTGAGCGCATGGACCTTAGCAGATATATACTCCTGTCTCATTGGGGGGTGTGGAGGTTGAGGCTGTTGCACCTGAGAGTTCCCCTCGTCATCCTGCTTGCCATCGGTTTGACCGCTAGCGTGATCCCCGTAACCCTGGGGGCTGATCTAGATCCCGCCTTGGACGCGCACGAGGTCCGAGATGCATCGGTGATCGAGGACGGTCTCCTGGAGAAGCTCGAGCTGGGGCCGCGCGGCGTGATCGTCCAGTTCGACGACGCCGTACCAGCCAGCCTCGCTGACATCCCCGGCATCCAGCCCTCGTACACCTTCGAGAGCATCCCAGCCGCCTACGTGCTAGCCGACGCCGCAGGCGTCGGCACGCTGAGCGTGCTCGACGGCGTCACGTTCGTCGAGGACGCGGACAAGCCGCTGGCTTACCACTTGGACTCGGCGACCATCGCGAGCCGAGCCCGCGAGGTCTGGGATCCCAGCTTCGAACCACCGACCATGGTCATCGACGAGCCCAGCCCAGAGCTGCTCGACGACCAGGGTCGAACCATCGATGGAACCGGCATCGGGATCGCCATCGTGGACAGCGGGTTCGACGGGACCCATCGCGACTTCACCACCCCGGACAAGCAGGCCGGCAACTTCCTCGTAACACCTGCAGGGGTCCACGAGGCCGGCAGCTACACCGTGCAGGCCTCGGCCCACGGGACCTACGTGGCCGGCAGCACGGCAGGAGCCGGGACGGCCTCCGATGGCCAGTACCGAGGTGCAGCACCCGGGGCCCCGCTCTACACATTCGCCACCTGGCGCCCCACGGACGCGACGCCTGCCCAGGCGACCGTGATCCAGCCGGCCATCGCGTTCGACTGGATCCTCTCCCATGGGGCCACGCTCGACCCAGCCATCCGGGTCGTTGTCAACGCGTGGAGCTGTGCAGACCCCGCCTGCGATGCACCCGACGGGCCCCAAGCCCACCTGCAACTCGCCGAGACGCTGGCCGAGCAGGGCTTCGTCGTCGTCTTCGCGGCCGGCAACGAAGGCGGCGTGGGCCTGATCAACCGGGTCTCGGCCGAGGCGCGCTTGGCCACGCCAGGCGTGCTCGGGATCGGCGCCAACGACGATCAGGAGATCGGGGGGCGCGACGACTGCACCAAGAGTTTCTCAAGCCGGGGCAACGCCTTCGACCCGGCCACATGGCCGGATCTGATCGCCCCTGGTGACGACGTCTGGACCCCTCAACCGCTCTTCCTGGACCCGGAGACCCACGTCCCCGCGCCGGGTCCTGCTGAGCGCCGGGCCTACGTCCAGGTCTCCGGCACGTCAGCCAGCGCTGGGCACGCTGCAGGTGTCGTCGCGCTTGTGCTGCAGGCCAATCCCTCCTTGACCCCGGCCGAGGTCGAGCACATCCTGGAGACCACCGCCTACGAGATGCCGCGCGAGGCGGGAGATTCGTGCCCGATCCCGTTCGTGCGCGCTGATCCAACGAACCCGTTCTCGGCTGCGAACTTCGCTGCAGGCCATGGGCTCGTGGACGCCATGGAAGCCGTCCAGCTCGCCCAGAACTGGGACGGGCTACCGGACCCATCCAGCGCCCCGGCCCTGGAGACCATCCCGGGCGATTTCATCCAGAAGGGCCCCGTGGTGGAGCTCACGGAGGGAGCTCTCTACCTCTCGGGTGACGATGGGCTCTCGGAGACGCCGCCCGACGGGGTCGTCCCGCACGTCCATGTCGTCGAGGATGGTGAGACCGCCGTGTACACCAGCGACCCGTTCGCTTCCCCTGAGACGCTCTCGGCTGCCTACATCGAGATCTGGGCCGGAACCGATATGGAGCTCATCATCACGCGATGCGGCGGCTTGGACGTCTTCGCCCAGGTGGACCATGTGGATGCCGAGACCGGCGAGGTCTCCTCTGTCGGAACCGGGGAGGGCGCCCTGGACAACGTCGTGCCAGGCGGCCCATGGCTCAAAGACATCCCCGTCCTGTTCGACGCGGAGGAGACCTTCGAGCTAGGCGATCGCCTGCAGCTCTCGCTGAGCATCCCGCGGTGCCACGGGGGCGTGTCCCAGCTCGCTCCAAGCCCGCTTGCCGTGTACTCCGGAGCCACCGCCACGCCGAGCCGTCTGCTCTTCGGACAGGCCACCACCGACATCCGGCCGGGGAGCTTCGAGGCGTGCCAAGTCCTCGACAAGGGGTCTGATATCAACGATGCCGGGTGCGCCTGGATCGGCGGGCCTCGCACCACCGTGCCCATGGCATGCCAGAACCGCGCTACGGTCGACTGGTACGGACCGCCCGGCTCCACCGCCATCGCGCACTGCAACGGCGCCGAAGCGGTATGCACCGTGCCTGGCCAGCCCGGCGATCCTTGGGGTCGCTGCACGGCCGAGAGCCCGGTGCCGGAACCCACGGCGTACTGGATGGAGTTCTGCACCTACACGACCCTGGACGGGACGCAAGCCGACGGCGAAGGGTTCTGCGGGGAAGCCCCTGGACCCGCCCTGTCCCCCTTCGAGGGCGTACCCTCGTAGGCTGCCCACGCATGGGGAGCCTTTTTAAGGGGTATCTTGCATCGCGCGCCGACGCCTCATGGACATCGTGGTTCTCGTCAAGGGCGTGCCAGATTTCCGCGAGGGCAAGGTCCAGTTCAAAGAGGACAACACCCTCAACCGTGGAGCAACGCCCACGGTGTTGAACCCGAACGACCATTTCGCCCTCCGCTGCGCGCGCGAGTTGAAGGTCAAGCACAACGGCACGGTCCACATCATCTCGATGGGACCACCGAACTACGGTAGCGTCCTGGCCGAAGCCATGGCGTTCGTGGGCGACGAGCTCTACCTGCTCTCCGATGCCAAGCTGGCCGGCGCCGACACGTGGGCGACCGCCTTCGCGCTGGCAGCCGGCATCCGCAAGATCGGCGACCCAGAGTTCGTCATCGCCGGCTTCAAGACAGCAGACGGGGAGACCGGACAGACCGGGCCCCAAACCGCGCTCTTGTTGGACCGGCCCATCGTCACCCACGTCCGGGGGCTCACCGCCCACCCGGAGGAAGGCAGCTTCGAGGCCGACCGCATCCTCTACAACGAGATCGAGGAGTGCGAGGGCCCGATCCCTGCCTTCCTCGTCATGGACCCCGAGTACGAGGAGTCCTACAAGCTGGCTAGCGAGCGCCTGGCCCTGCGTGATCTGCTCGAGGAGCAGGAAGCCAAGGTCGAGTCCTACGACGACCACCTGACGACCTGGGACGTGGCCGCGCTAGGCGTCGACCCTGAGAAGGTCGGCCTCAAAGGCTCGCCCACCATCGTGCGCTCGGTCGATCCCATCCCGAAGCCACCGGCAGAGCGGGAGCCCACCTTCTACGACGGGGATGACCCTGAGGAGCTCGCCGAGGTCGCCAAGCTCATCATCGACCGGGGTGGCCTGGCATGAGCCAAGGAACCTACCGGGACATGTGGGTGTTCTGCGAGACGCGCGACGGGAAGCTGCTGGACGTCTCGCTGGAGATGCTCGGCAAGGCCCGGGCACTCATGGACACGTACAACGAGGAGTACGACACCGACGAGAGCGTCGTGGCCGTCGTGCTGGGTCACGATGCCCCTGCCCTGGGCGCTGAGTGCCTCACCCACGGCGCCGACATCGCGTATGTGGCCGAGGACGACCAGCTCGAGCCGTTCCGGCTCTGGCCGGCCACCACGGTGGTCAGTCACGCCGCCACAATGAACGACGATTACAAGGACTACGAGAAGCCCCGCTACTTCCTCTTCCCCGCCACCTACAACGGGCGCGACCTGTCCGCCACCGTGGCCGGCACCTTGGACACAGGGCTGGCCTCTGACTGCGACGAGCTCTACATCGAGGATGTCGAGATCAAGCATCCGTTCAAGACCGGCAGCGAGCCCCACGTCTTCGAGCGCATCCTCCACATGGTGCGCCCGGACTTCAGCGGGTTCGAGCATTCCACGATCCTCTGCCTGGACAACCAGGACCGCGATTTCCACCCGCAGTGCTGCTCGGTGATCCCCGGGAGCTTCGAGATCGCGCCACCGGACCGCTCGCGCATCGGGCAGGGACGCATCCTGAACATCCCGGTCCAGCTCGCCGAGCGAGACACGAAGGTCGTGGTCAAGAACCGGCGCAAGCTGGACAGCGGCGTCGACCTCACCCAGTACGATGTGGTCGTGGCCGTGGGCCGCGGCATCAACGATGATCCGTCCAAGGGCATCAAGATCGGCCTGGACCTCGCCCGCGCCGTCGAGGGCGATCTCGGCCTCTCCCGGGGTGTCATCACAGCCAGCTACGAGATCGACGGCAGCGTCGAGCAGTACGTGGCCGAGGAGCGCCAGATCGGCGAGACCGGCCAAGTCGTCGAACCCGAGGTCTACATCGCGGCTGGCATCAGCGGGGCCATCCAGCACAAGACCGGCATGGACCAGAGCGAGTTCATCGTGACCGTCAACACGGACGAGGAGGCCCCGATCAAGGACTTCTCGGACGTCTTCATCAAGGGGGACCTCTTCGAGGTGCTCCCGAAACTCGCTGAGCTCATCGAGAAGTTCAAGGGGGACAAGAAGTGAGCGAACACTACGAGGCTGTGGTCGTCGGCGCTGGCCCCGCGGGGCTGGCAGCGGCCATGGAGCTGACCAACCAAGGCGTCGAAACGCTCGTGCTGGAGCGAGGTAAGTTCCCTGGATCCAAGAACGCCACCGGCGGGATCCTCTACGGGCAGACGAACACGCCCTACAACCTCGACCACCTGTTCCCCGGCTTCGCAGATGAAGCGCCCGTGGAGCGCCCCATCGACACCTACCACTTCCACTGCCTGGCCGGCGAGAAGGTCAAGACCTACGACCTCACCGAGCTCCACCTCCACGAGCACAAGTGGAGCTATGCTGTGCTGCGGGCCAAGTTCGACCGATGGATGGGCGAGCAAGTGCACCGCGCGGCGCGCGAGAACGGTGGTGGCCTGCTCACGGACATCCGGGTCAAGGGCCCGCTGTTCCGAGATGGCCGCATCGTGGGCGTCGAGACCACCGAGCTCGACCCCATCACCGCCGATCTCGTCATCGCAGCCGACGGGGCCACCAGCGAGATGGTGCGCAAGGCCGGCCTGCGCGGCTGGCAGCACCCCGAAGAGTGGTTCCAGGGAGCCAAAGTCGTGGTCGATCTCCCCAGGGAGACCCTGGAGGAGAACTTCGGTATCGGCGAGCACGAGGGTGCAGCCCACCTCTTCGCAGGCAACATCTTCGACGGTGTACGAGGTGGGGGTTTCCTCTACACGAACGACGAGACCCTGAGCATCGGCACCGTGTTCCATCTGGACGCCCTGGCCAACGGGAAGATCGAGCCGCACCGCCTCATGGACCGCCTGCTCGAGCACCCGCTCGTCCAGCAGTGGGTCGGCGAGGAGGGCGAGGAGGCCGAGTACTCGGCCAAGCTCATCCCCGACGGCAAGAAGATGGTCGTCAAGCAACCCTACAAGGACAACATGCTGGCCATCGGTGACGCCGCTGGCCAGCTGCAAGCCCAGGGCCCCATCATCAAGGGCATGAACCTCGGCATCAGTGCAGGCATCCTGGCCGCGCGCTCGTACGCCCAGGCCAAAAGCGATGGCAAGCCCACGCAAGCCGGGCAGCGCTACGCGGCCGCGCTCAAGCAGAGCTACGTGCCCAAGGCGGTCCAGCCAGGTGCCTACAAGTTCGCCAAGGCCACCGCCGAGAACAACCTGGTCAACGGGATCCTGGAGTTCTTCACCCGATCCTGGCTCGGACGTGCCATCATCCGCTCCGGCTGGGGTCAGAAGCGCATCCACAACGCGCTCAACAGCCCCGGGCTGGCAGGCGCGGCACCAGACATCCGGTTCTCGTACGCCACGCTCCCCGCCGTCATCGCCGAAGAGGTGGGAGAGCCCGTCCAGGGACCCAAGACCGGCGTCGTGTTCCAGCCGCGCTCGCTGGACGATCGGATCGGTGATCTCGACTACGACACCGCCGTGGGCAACCCCCACATCCGGCTCGTGTCTGCTCAGCCCGAGCACTCGGGCCTGGCCGTGACCACCTGCCCGGTGAGCGACCGGGACTCCAGCCGAGGCTGCTACCGCTTCGAGACCGTCAAGACCAACGGCTCGGAGAAGAAGGTCGTGGCCCTGGACACCCAGCCGTGCATCGAGTGCGGCACGTGCGCCATCATGGCGGCCACCGAGTGGGACCACCCGCCTGGTGGGAAGGGCGTGGAATACGAGTACGGGTAGTTGGATAGAGAACTCGTATTCCACGACCTGAGCCCGAGCGCTTCCGCTCGGGACAATCGGAAGATCGAGCGGAAGCGTTCGGGTGAAAGCGAGAAGAGCGCGCGCAACCCCCGAAGGGCGGCGCGCGCGATCTTCTCGTTATGCGTCGAGTACGAGTTTGGATAAGAGCGAAAGGAACTCGGACTCGACACCCTCAGCCACCGCTCATCGCTTGGACGAGCTTGGCTGCCTGGTCCGGCGTGATGGTGGCCACCCCCTCCCAAGCCGGGCCCCTGTCGCGGGTGACGCCGACGCGTTCGCCGTGGACGTGGGCCGCGATGAGGTAGTCGCGCGCGTGGGCGTGCCAGTCGATCCCTTCGTCGGTGCTTTTCGCGAGACGCTCGGCGGTGGCGGCCGTGAACGGTTCGATCCGGGCACCGGAGTCCTCGATGGCCCCTCTGAGGGCGGGCTCGCGGTCCTCGTCGCCGTAGACTTGCCGGAGCCGCTCGGCGAACGCGATCGCCGGGATCACAGCCGATACCTCGCCTGATGGCCCCGGCTCGTCTTCGTGGATGCGCGCGAGCGTTTCGAGAAGTGCGCGGTTCCAGAGAGCGTTCGTGTCGAGGATGAGTTCCATCACCAACCACCCGAAGCCTTCCACGAATCGTCCTCGGGCTCGTCGAAGATCCCCGTCTTCGCGTACTCCTCGAACTCCGCACGGATCTCCTCGATCTTGCGCTGCCGCTCCTCTTCATCCTCCAGGAGCCGGCGCAGAGCGATGCGGATGGCCTCGGAACGGTCCACGTCGTGGACGCGAGCCCATCGGTCGACCTGTGCTGCCAGCTCCTCGTCCACGCGTGCCTTGACGGTGACGTCCTTGGCCACGCTCTGGAAGAGCATGTGTCACATACTTCTAACTTGTGTCACTGGGCCTGGGCGGGCGTCCATGACTGCTGGACAAGGCCGCCTAGGACTCATAGGTTGACTCGAGGGGTAACCGGAACAACTGCCCTAGCAGGTCTGTGTGCGCGTTGCGCCTCCGCCCGCCCGCCGGTATCAGGGCTCAATAATCCCCTGGACGGCTCCCTCCCAGGCATCATCAGGTCCAGCCCACTCCTCCACCGTTTCTTCGAGCGTCCGCCGTCTGTCGAAGGCGATCAGGTCGGTCTCCCGACCAGCGATACGCTCGAGTTCTGCTCGGGGGAGGACCCGGAGCGTGAAGTTGAAGAACGGCAGCTCGTCGCGTGGCTGGTGCATCCTGACGGCCTGGCTCGGCACGATGCTCTCGTAGAGCTCGTGGCTGATCAAAACGTAGTCCGGGAGCACGGTCTCGCCGGTCGCAGGGTCAAGCGCCACCTCGTCGAGCAGCGGTAGGAAGCTTTCGAGATCCACGGTAGGGGCACCATCCCCTGGGGAGAGGGTGGGCTTCGGGGGCTGCTCTTCCACGACGCGGACGTCGGCGCTGTCCTCGAGTTCTGCTGGATCGTAGGTGAGCCGGGCACGGCGCTCGACAAGCGGCCCATAGCCAGCCTCGGCCTCCTGGATGGCTTCCTCCTCGTCTTCGGCCACGATGCCCTCGTAGGCGAGGGTCACGTTGTACAGCCTCCTGCCGGCCAAGGCGGCGACTCGTTTCTGGAGCTCTCCGCTCAACCGTTCGACGATCGGGATCCAGCGCCCGACAGGAGCTCCTTGCTGCTTCTGGCGCTCAAGCTCGCGTCTCAACCCTCCGAGTTCGACCCCCACGTCAGCAAGCCGGTTCGCGCGATCCACGTGTTCATCGGTCATCGTAACATCTCCTTGGAGCCCAGTCCCCTGGGGGCGGCATGGTCATGAGGTGAGGGGTACGAATAATTTGCTTCGAACGAACGATAGTTTCAGTTCTCTCCCCTTTATAGATACTAAATAAGAACGACTGTGGAATTCGAGGATTCCAGGCTCGTAAACGAGAGCCGGGCGCTGGGTCCCGGTGCGACTTGCGCGTCTGGACGCCAGCGCCACGGCTCCGACTGGCGTCAGATCCGGGCGAGTCGGGTTGTTATGCCGGTTCGTTCGATCGAGTGAGAACCGGCTCGAATAGGCCGGTTTCTCACTCGACTTCCCCGACCACGACGTTCTGGGCCATCTCGTAGCCGTCGTCGATGGGGGCCCAGGCGTCCTGGAGGCTGTCCAAGATGCCGGGCAGGGTCGTGTACTCCATCTCCTCGAGCGGGAGGCGGTGGGGTTCGAAGGGCCCGTGCTGGCGCATGTAGTCCGTGATGTCGCGGGCCTTCTGGCGCGCGTTCTCGTAGGCCGGGTCGTCGAAGTGGTCCACCGGGCCCACGAGATCCAGCTTCTGGGAGAGGTTGAAGCCGAGCCCGCAGACGCGCGGGGGTCCATCGAAGCGGGTGCAGGTGGAGTCCTTGACGGCCACGGGCATGATGGGGCCGTTGTGGCTGCCGCGCATCCAGCCGCTGACCAGGTGTGGGAAGGCCCAGGGCTCCAGGACCTCGCCGACGGCGGGCAGGCCGCTCTGGGCGCGCACGAGCGCGACTGGGTCGTCCTTGCCCACGTACTCGCCGGCCACGTCCACGAGCTTCTCGGTGCTCACGGCCACGACGGGCTCATCGGAGGGTAGCTTGTGGGCCTCCTTCGGGAAGACGCGCTTGACGACGAAGCGCTCCTTGGCGCCGATGAGTGCCAGCAGCTTGTAGGAGTCCTCGGGGGTCTCAAGGAAGACGCGCGTGTGCTCCTTGATGTCCCAAACCTCGAAGCGGAAACCGAGGCTGAGGTTGGGATCGATGACGAGACCAGCTGTCGAGAACGGATCCGCGAACATGCGGTAGATGGGCAGGTTGAACGCGCCGGGCTCGGTCTTGTCCATCAGGAAGGCCAGGATGGGCTCGCTGGTGCGCTTGGTGAACGTCATCTCAGCCACGCCGGGCCCCATGCCTCGAACGTTGCCGCTGAAGGCATCGGAGAGAAGGTCCTGGCCGGCACCGTAGAGGCCTAGCTCGCGCGCAACCTCGGTGGCCTGCTCGAAGGCCTCGTAGGCCAGGGCGTGCACGTCCTCGTTGTCCGTGCCGTTCGTGTGGGTCATGATGAGGTCGAGATCATCGCCCACGTGGGTGACGTGGAAGTCGTTGATCGTCCCCGCGCCCTGACCCTTCTCGAGGATCCCGTGGGCGGTCGTCATGAGGTCCGGGTGGACCGTGCTGTGGCCGGGCCAGCCCCCGACGTCGCACTTGATGATGCTGACCGTGACCTTGGTCATGGTATCGGCCACGGATACGTGCATGGCCTATAAAGGACGCGGCGGGCGAGTCCCTGGTGGGAGCGGCGGGGGCCCCTGGGAGGATCTGCAAGCCGCAGCCTTGAAGGCGCCCTGACGGTCTCACCGCGCGTGCTTCTTCCCCTGGACCGGCTGGCGGGCTCCATGGACGGCGGGCTCGAGCTCGCCGTCGAGCTCGACACGGATGGCCACCGACCGTTCCCGGTGCGGATGCGCGCGGAGCGCAAGGGGGCGGCTTGGCACGTGCTCGACGGGCGGACCAACCCAGCAGGGGCCTGGCGGCATCCTTGGCTTGAGGTGCGCTTCGATCCAGGCCCAGACGCCGCTCGGCTGGACGAGGGCGAGCAGGTCGCGCTCTTCGAGCGGCTGGGACGTGAGGTTCTGGGCCCTGGCTCGTACGTGATGCTCTCCTGCGATGGGCACCCGGAGAGCCTGGCCCAGCTCACAGCCGATGTGCCGCCTGCGTGCACGTGGCTTGGCTGGTTGCTCTGGCGGGCGGGGGCACGCTGGTACAAGTGGTGGTACTTCCCCGAGGGCTGGCGGGAGGGGAACGAGAAGATCCAGGGCAACGTGCCCATGAACGAGGAGCACGCCGCCAAGCGCACGCGCGAACGGCTCGAGGAGATCGAGGCATTCCTGGAGACCGGGTTGGCAGAACGCTTCCCCAGCTGTACGAAGCGTGCGCAGCGCCTCGTGGATGAGCACGGATGAGGGCCCGGTGCTGACGCTCAGCTCGTTCGGCGATCCCAGCTAGCCCGGCTCGTCCGGCTCGTCCGGCTCGTCCGGCTCGTCCGGCTCTTCGTCTTCCACGCTGGCTCGCGCGGATGGCCGCTTGGGGAGCCAGAAGGCCACCGTGCGGATCACCACCACCATGGCGACCAAGCCGATGAGCACCCACCGGAACCCGTGATACGGCCCGCCAAGGCCTCTGAAACCGCCTCTGGGGAAGGTGTCGAGGAAGAGGAAGAAGATCGTGTGGATGACGGTCAGTGCGAAGAAGGTCGTGGCGGTTCGCTGCAGGCGCTTCCAGCGTGGGCCGAGCCAGCGCTGGGCGAGATCGTTGCTCGTGGCCAGCAGCACCAGGCCATAGCCCAGGGCGACGGTGCCCACGATGTTGGCCATGGCCAGCCCGGCATCCGCTGAGAACGCGGTGCCGTCGAAGCGCTCCCACAGGGACGCAAGCGTCCAGCCGGCGTACTCGTCGAGCACGAACACCACATGGGCGATGGCCAGGATCGCCGACCAGGCCCCGAGCTCACGACGCACCCTGAGCACCGGGGCCAGCCTGGGTTGCACGCGCACAAGCGGGCCGAGCAAGAGGGTGATGGCGAGCAGGGCAAGGCTGGCGCGGCCCAGCACCGGGTTCCAGTGGCGGGGCGGGAAGTCGTGCCCGAACCCTGCCCCGGGCCTTGTCCCAAGCAGGAGCACGAGCACCACGGCCACGGCGATGGCCAACCCATGCCGGATGGCCAGCCTGGCCCACCGGTTGGCTGGCAAGGAGATCCGCGAGGGTGCCACAGGCCTGGCATGCAGCCGAGGCCCAACAGCTTACCGGCTTGCACCCGCTTGCAAGCGCGAGCGAGGCGCCCTCTGAAGCGGTTCGGACAACGACATGAATAGGCGCTCAGCACAAGGATGATATACCCCTCCCCAGGGGGTCTTGAGCGTTCCCCCTCACGCTCGGTGGCGGTCGGCGCCGATGCACCCACCCGCCAACCACCGTCCATCGACGCGCCGCGGCGCGCCGAGCCGTAGCGCGCCCGACCGCAGCACGCGCCATCACGTTCATATACCAGAGGCCCTTTGGCGACGGCTACCACACCCTGCGGAGGGCTTCGCGCTCTCCTGGGGCACGGGTGAGCACGATGGGCAACGGATTGAACGCCGGCCGGAAACAGAAGAACGAGCGGAAGAAGTTCCGCTGGTCGGATCGACGCTACAAGCGACGCGTCGAGAAGCTCAAGGAGAAGGCGGACCCACTGGAAGGTGCCCCGCAAGGTCGAGGCATCGTCATCGAGAAGGTGGGTATCGAGGCCAAGCAGCCCAACTCCGCCATCCGGAAGTGCGTCAAGGTCCAGCTCATCAAGAACGGCCGTCAGGTGACCGCGTTCGCGGTCGGTGACGGCGCGATCAACTTCATCGACGAACACGACGAGGTGCTCATCGAGGGCATCGGCGGCCGTATGGGCCGTTCGTACGGTGACCTGCCCGGCGTCCGGTTCAAGGTCGTCAAGGTCAACGGCGTAGCTCTCCGTGAGCTCGTGCTCGGCAAGAAGGAGAAGCCGATGCGGTGAATCCCATGGCTGACGAGCAAGCATCAACGGAGACCGAGGCCGACGAGGAGTCGGCCATCGAAGAGCCCATCGTCGAGACCGGTCCCGATGCCCCTGGCTCGGACATCGGCGGCTTCATGTTCGACCGCTGGGACCCCAGCGAGGTCACCATCAACGACAAGGGCCTGGCTCGCTACGTGAACCTCGGCGGCCACCTCGCCGTGCACAGCGGTGGGCGTCACGCCAACCGATGGTTCGGCAAGTCAGACCTCAACCTCGTCGAGCGGTTCACGAACCAGCTCATGCGCACCGGCCGGTACACCGGCAAGAAGACCAAGGCGATCCGGTCCGTCGAGGACGCCTTCACGCTCATCAACGAGCGCACCGACCAGAACCCGCTCCAGGTCCTCGTGGACGCGCTGCAGAACGCAGCCCCCCGCGAGGAGGTCACGCGCCTGCGCTACGGTGGTATCTCGGTCCCCAAGGCCGTGGACACCGCGCCATCGCGCCGCGTGGACTGGGCGCTACGCAACCTGACCAAGGGCATCATCCAGTCGACCTACAAGAACAGCAAGCCCATCGCGGAGTGCATCTGCGATGAGCTGCTCAAGGCGGCCAAGGGCTCGCCCGACAGCTTCGCTGTGTCCAAGAAGGACGAGGTCGAGCGGGTCGCGGGCTCGGCGCGTTAGCGGAGGCCGCGAGCGGCCGAACCACACCCACAGCGTAGCGGTTCGGCCAAACCGCTGGCTCTGCACGGTAGGACCACGCCGGTTTCGCTCTGGAAGCGCGCCTCCGGTGCGCTAGACGTAGCTGGAACGAGCGGCGCGACGCTCAGTCAAGCTCGGAGAGCGCACGTCTCATCGCGTCGGCCAGTCGCGCGATATCCTCGGGTGCGTCCAGGGCGTGGGCGTGAACCTTCTCGCGATCGAGCACACCGTACCGGTGCACGAGTACGTTGCGGAACCCACGGAGGTCGTCGAGGAGTTCGGCCTCCGCGTCCGTGAGGACGCCTCCCTCGACGAGGCGAGCGGGCATCGACGTCTCGTCTTTCGGGATGCCGAGTCGCAGCCCGCTCATGAAGAGGTATCCCGCATCCCAGAGAGCTTCGATGGCAACCTGCAGGGCTCGCTCGACAGCGTTACTCGTGAGCTCATCCTCCAAGAACGTCCCAGCCTCGCTCGCGGTCCAAGATCCGATCTGGCCCGCTCGCCGCTCGGCGGTGTCCAAGTGTACGAGGACCCGTTCTCGGTCAACCACGCGCGACGGCCTCCAGGTAGGCGCGGTACATGGGTTCGTAGTCGCCCCAT
>CAYNEI010000043.1:0-18229 GCA_964396185.1 uncultured Thermoplasmatales archaeon | reverse complement strand
TGGATCGCTGTTCGTCGGTGAGCTCGAACTCCATGGACGAGCCATGCCGGGCTCCCAGGATAAGGGTATTCTTCCCGCGAGCGACGAACCGCGGTAGCACGGCAGGCGAGCTGCCAGGCGAGCGGTTAGGGGAGCAGGTAGCGGGCGTTGCGCTTGAGCTTCTGCAGGTGGTTCGTCGAGAGCCCGTTCACGGTCTGCTTGCGCAAGTCGAGCTCAGCGAGCGCGTGGATGTCCTTGACGCCGGCCTCGAAGAGCTTCTTGCGAGCACTGGGCCCAAGCCCTTCGACCAGCGAGAGATCCCCGGTGCGCTGGGCCTGTAGGAACCGGCTGGCGTTGTCTCTGAGCTGGGCAAGGTTCTCCGTGGAGAGCCCGTCGACCTCCTTCTTGCGGAGGTCCAGCTCGGCGAGCTCCTCGATGGTCTCGATGCCGGCTCGCTTGAGCTTACGAGAAGCCGACCCTCCAACCCCTTTGACGTTCGTGAGAACCACGCCCACACCCCGGACGCCGAGGCAAAACCGGTCTATCGTTTCAATGTTTCGTAGGCCAAGGATGGGGCGGCACCGTTCGCAACGTTGAACACCGGGGGCTCCGTGCCCCCTTCGAGATGTCCAGGCATGCTCGCAACGCCGTCGTGGCTTTCGCCCAGCATGCTCTGGGCGCGGTCTCGGGGGCCGCGGGCATCTTCTTCGTCGCGCGCCAGATGCCTGGTGCGAAGTTCCACCTTGGGGTCATCGGGTTCGCCGTCTACTTCGTCGGCATCTTCCAGGTCGTCCAGCGAGCCTTCGACCAGGCCCACGTGAAGCGGCTCAGCGAGGGGGAGAACGCAGAGGAGTGCTTGTCCACCTTCCTGCTGCTCAAGCTGGCTGCGACGCTCACCATGGTGGCCCTGGCGCTCGGAAGCGTTCTCGTGTGGACCGAGGTGTTCGGCCAGGGCTTCCAGACCCCCATGCATGTGACGGTCCTCGAGCTGATCGTCACCTACCAGGTGCTCAACGCCATCGGGGAGTTCGCGAGACGGACCTTCGAGGGCCGTGGCAACATCGTGCTTGGTCAGATCATCCTCTCCACCGAGCACGTGGTGAAGGGCGCGGCCACCATCTGGGTCGCCTTCAACGGCCTGGAGCCCTTGACCAGCGGCGCCCGCAACGCCCTGGGATTGGGTACAGCCTACGTGCTCGGGGCAGCCGCGCTGGCCTTCGTCTCGGTCGCCCTGATCCTGCGCGAACGCTTCGGTCGGCCGTCGCGTGGCATGGTGAAGAGCTACAGCCGATTCGCGGTGCCCATGTTCCTGACGTCGGCCATCTTCTCCGTGTCGGCGAGCATCGACACGGTCATCCTGCAGTTCTTCTGGGGCTCCAACGAGGTGGGCGCCTACTTCGCACCCCAGCGCTACATCGCGTTCCTGCCCGCCCTGGCAGGGGCGTTGGGGACCTCGCTCTTCCCCGTGTACTCTCGGCTCCATGCCGAAGGGCGCACCACCCCGGAGACGGTGCAAGCCACGATCCGCGGGATCTCGCTGGTTCTTCTCCCCATCGTGGCCATCACGGTGGCGATGCCAAAGGGCATCATCCACGTGCTCCTGTCGGATGATTTCCTGGACGCTTGGCCCGTGCTCGTCGTGTTAGCCATCGGCGCCTACATCCAGTCCATCCGCATGATGCTCTCGACCAAGGTCGGCGGCGTCAACAAACCCGAGGAGATCACGAAGGCAGCCGTGGCCAGCGTGGCAGCCAACATCGTGCTCTCCCTCGTGCTCGTACCCGACTCGGTCTTCGGGGTGCCGGCCTTCGGGCTCAAGGCCCTGGGTGCGGCGCTCGGATCCGCGCTCTCCCTGCTCGTGGGCATGGGTGCTGTGCTACACGCCGCCCGCATCCACGCCGGCGTCGAGTTCCCACCCATCTGGAAGCACCCCATCATGTTCGCGATCACGACCGGTGTCCTCTGGCTCGTGGCCCAAGCGTTCCCGCTGGACGGCTTCCGGATCTTCCATCTCCTCGCGGCCGGCCCCCTCTCCCTTGGCGTCTTCGTGCTCTTGGGCCGCTGGCTCGGTGAGATCACCGACGAGGACATCACGCTGGCCAAGAGCCTTGTTCACCCGCGCCAGTGGCTCGAGTTCCTGAACCGGGAGACTTGACCCGACGAGGCATACAAGCGCCAGCCGGGAACGGCACGGGTCTTACCGCAAGCCCTATCCCCGTCGGCTCGGGTGGCGGGGCGTGGCGCCTGTCCCCATCACGGCCATCGTCACCGTCTACAACGAGGCCAAGAACATCGACGACCTGCTGGATTCGCTGAAAGCCCAGCAGGAACCGTTCGATGTCGTGGTCGTCGATGCCGAGTCCACCGACGGGACCTGGGAGCGCCTTCTGGCCTACCAGGAGACGTGGGACGGGCTTCATGCGATCCAGAAGCCTGGACGGCGCGGTGAGTGCCGCAACCACGCCGTCGAGCACACAGACAGCGAGGTGGTCGCTTTCATCGATGGCGACTGCATCGCCAACCCCTTCTGGGCCCAGCGCCTGCGTGAGGGGTACGAGAGCAACCCCATCGTGGCCGGACGCACCATCGACATCGGCTACTGGGCCTTCGAGAACCTCCAGCGCGTGGAGCTCGAGCGCCGAGGGGTGGACGTGACCTACCCCTCCTGCAACCTCGCCTACAACCGGGAAGCCTTCCTGGAAGCCGGCGGCTTCGACGACTGGTTCGTGACGGCTGAGGACATCGACCTGAACTTCCGCGCCGTAGAGGCAGGCTACAAGATCGGCGCCAACCCCGAGGCCATCGTCTACCACCGCGCCCGGGACTCCTTCAGGGCGTTCTTCGAGCAGGCGTTCTGGAACGGGTACGGGCGCAAGCAGCTCACCCTCAAGCACGGCCGCCTCTGGCAACGGTACAGCTTCCGTTCCATGCTGGACGCCCAGTTCCACTTCTGGGGCCTGGCCAGGCTCTCCGCGGCAGCCGCCGGCTACCTCTACGCGTACATCGGCGAGGAGGGCTGGCCGGGGAGCCAGGACGATGACGTAGGATCCGGCCAGAACGATACCTTGGACTCCAGGGATGAGGGCCCTGAAGGCCATGACGCCAACGCTTAAGCGCGGCTGTGCTGTGGGGAGCATGTGCCCCGAACGGTCTCGTTCGTGATCCCGACGCTCAACGAGGAGGAGGCCATCGGGCCGACCCTCGACACGATCCCCCTCAAGGCCCTCGAGGAGGCCGGCATGGATGTCGAGGTCCTCATCATCGATGGGGCTTCGACCGACCGGACCCGCGAGATCGCAGAAGATTGGGGAGCACGCGTGATCCTGGAGCAGCGCAAAGGGTACGGTCGCGCCTACAAGACCGGGTTCGCCGAGGCCAAGGGCGATCTCATCGTCACCGGCGATGCCGACGGCACCTACCCGTTCGAGCTTACCCCAGAGCTGATCGATCGCCTGGACCGCGAGGAGCTCGACTTCATCACGACCAACCGGTTCGCCGAGATCGAGCCCGGGGCGATGAGCTTCAAGCACAAGTTCGGGAACTGGGTGCTCTCCACGGGTTGCAAGGTGCTCTTCTTCACGACCTTCAAGGACAGCCAGTCAGGCATGTGGGTGTTCAAGCGCGAGGTCCTGGACGCGTTGACCCTGACCGACGACGGCATGCCCCTCTCAGAGGAGATCAAGATCGAGGCGTTCCGCAACGACGGTGTCTTGGCGACCGAAGTGGGCATCCCGTACCGGCCGCGGATCGGCGAGGTCAAGCTGGACACCTGGGGCGACGGCTGGAAGAACCTCGCCTTCCTCTTCAAGAAGCGGCTTGGACTGGCCAAGGCCGACGAGTGAGCGCTCGACCCCGACGGCTCAGCGCGCTCGGGCCAAGCGAGCAGCGACAGTGTCTGGATCGATCCCCAGCGCTCCTTCGAGCCCCTCGTGGAGCCCACGCATCCGGGGGATGAGCTCCTTGAGCCCTTTGCGCTCGAGCTTGGCGACCACGTCTTCCAGCTGCCGGTAGCTCGTGGCGAACGTGAGGTTGTCGGCGTGGGCCACGATGCGCTCCTCCAGGCTCTCAGGCTCGTAGCGGCGCTGCGGCCAGCCCCAAGCCTCGGCTTGGGCTTGAGCGATGCCAGCACCCATGTGGCACGCGACGACGTCGATGACCCGCTCATCGATGCCCTGGGCGGTCAGGATCTCGATCCCAGCGGGAACGTGGTCGATGCCGTGGTCCCGGCTCCGGCCGATATCATGGAGGAGAGCGCCTGCTTCGACCAGTGCTGCGTCAGCTGTGGGAGCGTGGTCTGCCAGGGCCAGGGCCAACCGGGCGACGGCTTGGACGTGGTCGAGGATGCTCGGGCTGCAGCCGGCTTGCTCAAGCAGCAAGAGACATCTGGATCTCTCCGGGAGCACGGGTGGGCAACCTGGCTCGGGGTCAAGAAGCCTTGCTGGTCGGAGCCTCGGCTTACGCCTCGGCCTGGTTCCCTTGGAGCGATGCGAGCTGGGATTCGAGCTGGGCTACGCGCTGTTCGCGGTCCTCGGGCTCGATGGCTAGCCCGCAGTCGGGGCAGTGGAACTCGAGATCCATGGCTCGTGCGAAGTCCAGGCGCGTGTGCCCTTCAGGGCAGACGAAGTGCTCCTGGCTCGCGGTGGCCTCGATCTCGGCCTGGATCTCCTGGGCGGCCTCCTGCTTCGCCTCTTCCAGGGAGCGCATGGCCTGCTCAGGGGTGTAGGACCAGACGAACGTCAGCCAGCCGTTGGATGGATCCCTGTTCTCCTCGTAGTCCGCGATGCGCTGCTCGTAGAGCTGGTAGAGCGCCTTGC
The DNA here is from genome assembly GCA_964396185.1 of uncultured Thermoplasmatales archaeon. Lineage (GTDB taxonomy): Archaea > Thermoplasmatota > SW-10-69-26 > SW-10-69-26 > SW-10-69-26 > CAYNEI01. The sequence goes on along the minus strand of CAYNEI010000043.1, from coordinate 13,436 downwards.
GGATCGTGCTGGTGCGGGTGTCCAGCAGTTCGGCGAGATCGGTGTCCGTGGCTGATCCCATCTCCGCGAGGTTCTCCAGGATGGTCAGCTCGTCTTCACCCATCTCTGCTTGCACGATCTTACGAACCTCTTCAGGAATCTGGGTCATCGGGTCGGCTCCATGCCTAACCTGCGCGCCCGAGGTATTTCAATGGCCGGCCAGTGCCCCTTCGGACCTGTGCCCTAGGTCTCGGGGTCCCTGTGGGCAACCTGGGCCCAGGCAACGTCCACGAACGGCGGCCTCAATCCGCGCTCTCGACCTGTTTGCCCCGCTTGCTGGGCTCGATGCGCAACTCCGCACCGGTTCGCTTCTGGGTGAGCGGGCCCGGGCCGAGCACCTCGAGCATCACGGCGGCCAGGGCGGCCACCTCGCTGTGGGGCTGGTTGCCCACCGAGACGTTGTAGGTGGCCAGGTCGTAGACCTCGCGGGGCACCTTCTCGGCCCCCAGCACGATCAAGAGCTCCTCCGGGCTGTCGAGCTCGGCGACCACCTCGGTGTGGGGCTGGCCGTACATGGTGAGATGCATGGACGGACCGGGGTGGTCGGCGATGACCTTGCGCCACGCCTCGCGCACCTCGATGTCGAAAGGGCCACCGAACCGCTCGGTCACGTCCTCCACCGTAGAGACGATGGTCTTGTCCGGGGCATCCAGCAGGATGCGACGGGCACCGAAGGCGCGGGCTGTGAGGCAGACGTGCGTGGTCAACCGCTTGTCCCGCCGGGGGCGGTGACCCAAGCGCAAAACCGTGACCTCGGTCAGGCCCTTCACTCCCGCAGGACGATCTGGTGGCCCTTGACCTCGAGCTTCGCGCTCCGCTTGACCAAGCCCTTCAGGATCGCCTGGGTCACGCTGAGCTTCTCTTGGGCCAGGCGCATGGAGACGCCGGAGCCATCGGCCATGGCCACGATCTCGCCCTCGAGTTCCCGGAACTTGGCCGGCTCCATGACAGCCACGTGGAGCAGATCCGCGATCTCGCTCACGGGGCTTGAGGTGTTCAGGTGGAAGGCGGTGTAGAAGGACCGGTAGGCTTTCTCCGGGCTCCCCTCGCCCGGGGACCAGCGGGTCTCCACGAGGTGCGCCTTCTCGAGCAGGCCGAGGGTCTCGATGCCCTCGTCGCCGTAGTTCTCCTTGATGGTGGACTGGCTCGTCCAGTCGTTGGCCAGATCCTGGAAGACCTGGCGTTTCACCTCGGAATCGAACGCTCGTAGCAGGGGGACGAGGTCGGCTGGTTCCGAGATCACCTTGACCCGGGGCATCTTATGTGAATGATGACTCTCTCGGGTGATAGGTCTTTCTTTCGGGGCGGGCCTCCACCTGGACGGTAAGCGTGTCACCGTCCACCAGGCTGAGCTCCTTGCGCAAGCAGACTGGTGCGATGATCTCGAGCACGTCCTCGTGGCGTGTTCGGTGAGGGAAGATCACGCCGACGTCGAGGTTCGAGAGCGTGGCCGGGAAGCTCGTGACCCCGCCGAAGGTGCGCTCCTCGGTCTTCACCTGGGGGATCTCCAGGGCCTCGCGGGTGCGCAGCGCGCGCAGGGTCTCCAGCTCGGATCCAGACAATCGCAGGTTGAGCGTGCCTGGGTAGGGTACGAAACCGAAGAGCGCCTCGAAGCCTTCCTTGTAGAAGGGTTGGCTCATGTAGTAGGCGCCCTCGCCGTCGCCTTCCGTGACGCGGCCGCTGAAGGTGACCTTCTCAGCCCGGTCGAAGATGACCTCGAGCTCGTGGAGCTCGGCGGCCAGGATGTCGACACCCTGCTTGGTCAACCGGATCTGTTGGCCCCGGCTCCCAAGGCGTCGCTGGAGCATATCGTCGTCCAAGAGCGATAGGATCCAGCGGGAGGCCGTCTGCTGGCTCACATCGAGCTGGTCGGCCAGCTCCCCGCTGGACGTGGGCACGAACCCGTTGATCCCACCCGCAGCAGCGATGCGCTTGAGCAGCTCGCGCTGGTCGGGACGCGGAACCTTGTTCGAGGCTTCCAGGGCCTCCGTCATGACGAGAGCTCCCGCTTCTTGCGCTCGGCCTCGTAACGCTCCCCGTCCTCGGTGAGCACGTAACCGCCCCCCTCCTGCTCGATGAGGCCATGGTCCACGAGGTCATCCAAGGCCCGGTCAACGGCAGGACGGATCAGACGGTGCTTCTTGGTGATACGCGCGGGGTCGGACTCGCCGGCGACGATCTCGGTGAACACGGCCCGTCGGAACTTGTCGGATTCCACGAAGGCGTCGTACGAGGACATACCGACGGATGGGTAGGGCCCCATATAGCACTACTTGGTCGGGTTTAGCGCACCGCGCCGGCGAACTGGAGATGGAACCCGCCCAAGTCGTGCCCGACCGCCCGCCGCGATCCATCGCGGCCAAGCCGCGGACCCTCGGCCCGGCCAGGGGTTAAATATGGCGTGCGTGTAAGTTGGAACGTGGCCCGCAAGCAACGCCCTCGCGTCGTCAGCGACAAGGGGGCAGTGGATTTCTCACGGCTCATGACCGTGCCCCAGTCCGAGGACCTGGTGGACATGGCCTTCCGCCGCGGGCGCAAGGCCTCCTCGCCCAAGGGCGCGCCTGGCCAGCGGGGCAAGAACCGGGAGCTCGCACGCGTTGGCACCGCCGCGCGCACGCTCGAGTCCCGTCTCCACCGGGTCGTGCGCAACTTCCCCTCCATGGAGGACCTGCACCCGTTCTACCGGGACCTGGCAGACGTGCTCGTCGGCATGGACGAGCTCAAGCACAGCCTGGGGGCTGTGGACTGGGCGCGCAAGCAGATCCAAGCCATGCGCTCGGAGACCGAGCGCATGATCCGCAAGGTGGACAACGACCACGAGCGCACCAAGGCGCGCAAGCAAGCCTACGGCCGCATGGCCAGCGTGGTCCACCAGGTCTCCGACGAGCTCGCCTACCTCGAGAAGGCCCGCTACGAACTCGCCGGGCTCCCAACCGTCCAGCTCGACCGCCCGACCCTGGTCGTGGCCGGCTTCCCCAACGTAGGCAAATCTAGCTTCTTGGAGCATGTCACGCGGGCCACGCCTGAGATCGCCCCCTACCCCTTCACGACCAAGGGCGTCTCGCTCGGCAACACCGAGCATCGGCGCCACAACGTCCAGATCATGGACACCCCTGGCCTGCTCGACCGACCCCTCGACGAGCGCAACGACATCGAGCGCCAAGCCATCCTCGCCCTCACGCACGTGGCTGACGCGATCCTCTTCATGCTCGACCCCAGCGGGCACTGCGGTTACCCCCTCGAGGCCCAGCTGCGGCTGCTCGAAGAGGTGGAAGCGAGCTTCCAGGACGTGCCGCTGATCGTGGTCGAGAACAAGAGCGACCTCGAGACCACCGGCACGCGTCCAGCCATGAGCTGCGAGACCGGTGAGGGCGTGGATGAGGTGGCCAAGCTGGGCTTGGATGCTGTGGTAGAGGTCTTCGAGCAAGACGTGCTACCGAGCTGGGATTGAGCGAACCGAACGACGACCTCGATCACGAAGGGCACGAAGGTCCTCAAAGGACACGAAGGACCTTCATGAAGAACCATGAGAACCGCTTCGTGGTCTTCGTGGTCCTTGGTGGACTCCGTGATCCGGGGTTAGCTGTCACCGATGGACTCGTTCATCGCCCCACTCCGGTACCCCAGCAGATCCAAGGCGACGAACGTGAACCCGAGCTCCTTGAGCTCGGCGGTGATCTCGTCAGCATGCGCCAGCACGCTCCCGCGCGCTGCAGGCGCGACCTCGATGCGGGCCACGTCCCCCTCGTGGTAGCGCACGCGGACCTGCCGGATCTCGCAGGTCTCTCGGATGAGGGCTTCGGCGGCCTCGATCCTGCGCAGCCGGGGCTCGGTGACCTCCAGGCCGTAAGCGATGCGTGAGGAGAGACAGGCGTTGGAGGGCTTGTCGTGGACCTCGAGGCCCATGGTGGATGCGATCTCGCGCACCTCGGCCTTGGCCACCTCGGCCTCGACCAGGGGGAACCAGATGCCCGCCTCCCTGGCAGCCCTGATGCCGGGCCGGTGCTCGCCTTGGTCGTCAGGGACGACACCCATAGCGATCGTCTCCAGGCCATGCTCGCCAGCAGCGGCCTGGAGCGCGCCGGCCATGCCCTTGCGGCAGTGGTAACAGCGCAAGAGGTCGTTTCTCACGTAATCCGGATCCTCAAGCTCGGAATGGGTGCGCACCTCGTGCGGGATGCCGTGGGTGCGAGCGAAGCGGGTGGCGTCCTCGATCTCCTGGCTCGAGCTGGATTCCGCGCTGAGCGTGATGGCCAACATCTGGTCGCCCAAGATCTCATGCGCCACGGCGGCCAGGGTGCAGGAGTCGACACCACCGCTCATGGCCACCAGAAGGCCGTCGTCTCTACGCTGCTCGAGAAGCGTGCGCAAGCGTCGCGCAGGGGCAAGGGTTGCAGAGCTCGCGGCCAAGGTCAGCGCCTCGAGACGAAAGCGCTCTGCTTCTCCTTGAGCTCTTCCTCGTAGCGCTTCGGGAGCTTGCGAGCGGTCTCCTCGAGCTTCGGGATGTTCTTGCTGAACTCGCTCTTCTTCTCGGCCGAGATCATCTCGTTGAACTTGTACCGGGCCCAGATCTGCTCGCCCAGGTACCAAGCGCCTGTCAGCAGCAGGATGGGTGCAAGCACCCGCACCAGCATGTTCCAATTGCCAGCTGACGTCTCGCTCGGGACGAGCACGGTGTAGAAGCTTGTCCAGTGCGATGGGTCCGCGTAATTCGCCGAGTACGCCAGCACGGTGAGCGCCAACCCGGCGATCGTGGCCACGATGCTCATCCAGAACGTGTGTTTCCTTGCGAAAGGGCTTCGCGCCATAGGCTCCCGGCGCTGGAAAGCAGTGCCTTGGATAAGACGGTTGTCCATCTCGCCCGGCTTCGCCTCGAAGGGAGCGCGGCCTCGCCGAACGAGCTGGCCGGCACAGGCGCGGCCGTGTTCGGGCAAGGGGGGTTCAAGACTGGATCTGGGCGGTGAGCTCGCAGGCCCGGCAACGCTCGCCGGTGCACGGCTCTCCGCAGGCTTGGCAGCGATGAAGATCGGCCGAATCACCTGGCGGGATGCGTTCCTTGAGCTCGGTGGCCAGCGCGGCCAACCGGTGGCGCACGCTTGGGTCCTGGTCGAGCAGGTCGAGGATCACCGCCCGGTAGGTGCGCCGTGTGGCATCCACGCTGTGTGGGCACTCGGCTCCGTGGAAGGGGAGCTCGCGAAGCACGGCGTAGAGGGCGACCTCGCGCTCGGTGGAAGCGATCAGGGGCGTGATCCTTGGGATCAAGCCCTCCAGCGTGCGCGCGTGGGGAGCGGTGCGCAGGACCTGGTCGACATCACCCCGCATCAGGTTCATCAGCGTGGTCTCGGCGTGATCGTCGAGGTTGTGGCCCGTGGCCAGCACATCGCACCCCAGCCGGCGAGCGGCCTGGTTGAGAGAGGAGCGCCGCATCACACCGCAGGCCCGACACGGCTTCTCCCCGGGGGCTTGCTCGGCCACGGCCTGGGTCGTGGTGCCGTGGTCCTCGCGGTGGCTGACGATCTCGAGCTCTACGTCCAGCTGTTCGACCAGGGCGCGAGCGTTCTGAATCGAGACGTCCCGGTACCCAGGGATCCCCTCGTCCACGGTGATCGCCACCACGGAGAAGCGCGGATCCTGGCCGATGGCTCGACACAAGAGCGCCGTCAACGCAGCCGAGTCCTTCCCGCCGGAGAGCCCCACCCCGATGCGCGCCCCACCGCCGAGGTCCAGGGCCGCCAGCTGCTCGCGAAGCGCCTGTTTGAACCGGCGCTCCACCAGGCGCGTGAAGTGGTCGCGGCAGAGCGCGCGGCCAGCGTAGGCCAGCGTGGTCACCGCTGTCCCATCGCAGGCTGAGCACGTCATGGGCGATCCCAACCCGCAGTCTCATCCACCGATGCAACGAGTTCCCGGGCCTCGGCGAGAACCCCCTGCTCCCGGGCTGTCCTCCAGAGGCGCTCCCGGTCGAGGCGCTCTCCCTGGCGGGCCACGATCGAGCGTGCATCCTGGAGGTCCTGTTCGGACCCGAAAAGCACCTTGAACGCCACGGTATCCGCCGCAGTGGCCACGCGCACCGGCTCTTGCCCGAGGGGGACCTCGGAGGCCCTCTCGATCTGGTCGAGTTCTCGTGGCTCAAGGGCGGGCTTGATGTCCACGGTCAAGATGGGGTCCCCGGTGGACACAGTTACGTGCGAACCGTCCTTGAGGGCCGCCCTGAGATCGTAGCCGGAGACCTCCAGGCCCGCGTCTTCCAGGGCCTCCACGAGGCCCGGGATGTTTCGCTCCTGGTAGTCGACCAACGCATCGATGTCCGAGGTGGTCCTGGGCTGACCCCATGCCAACACGGCGAAGCCGCCCACGAAAACGTACTCGACAGCCTCGGTTCGACACGCCCCGGCGAAGGCCGATGCCACCTCATCCAGCATGGAGGGCCTCTCACGCCTGGGCACGGTCGCCAGCCTCCGCGACCCGCCGGGCGGCTTCGATCATCCGGGCCGCCGAACGGATGCTCTCCTCGGGTGGGACGCCTTGGAGGCGCGTGGCCTCCCGGATCTTCTTACGCCGACGAGCCGCCGGGTCCATCGGCCCCCCATCGCCCCCAGCCGCTTATAACCCCTCGTCATCTCGTCTGGCCACTGATCGGAACATCCCTGCCGTGCGGCCTGGCGCAGTGCTTAAATACGTGTGGCTGGCGAGCCTGTCGGGTCGAGGTGGCCCTCCTGCGCAAGCTCCCACTATCCGTGCTGATCCTTTCCCTGCTCCTGGTCCCCGCCAGCCTGGCGACTGTGGCCAGTGAGGAGAGCTTGGAGGAGGAGTGTGAGACCCTGGAGAACGGGACCTTGGTCTGCAGCGATCCAAGCGATCCATCCGGCACGGAGGAGGCTCTCTCGGGGAGCGATGAGGACGCCAGCATCAGCCTCGGTGACGAGGATGCGGCGTGCAAGCCGCACCCAGACATCCTGGATGCCTTCCTCTGCCACCTGCCCGAGGTCTGCGACGGCACGGTGAACGAGACGCGCGAGTGCACCCAACTGGACGCGTGCGAGCAACTCGAGGACGGTCTCTTGCTCTGCCGAGCACAGGCTGACGAAGCCCGGGCCGAGAAACGTCGGCCCGCTCACGCTCCCCGGTGCGCGTTCACAGGCGACCCGAACAGCGTCACGTGCGAGCCCCCCGCCGTGTGCGACCGGAGCAACCACACGGCCGCTCTGTGTGAGCCACCCGCCCACTGCATAGCGGGACCGGATGGCACGTACACCTGCGAGCTCCCGAGGGATCGGCGCCTGGATCCAGCGGTCATCGAGGAGGCCATGCGCGAGCTCGAGCGCGACGGGCCGGTTGGCCCTTGCGGCTTGGAGGCCTGCGACTTCGACGATCGAGCCCTCGAGGACGAGGCGCGCATCAAGGAGGCGACCAAGGCGGCTCATGCGCTGCTGGCTGAAACCGTGCAGGCTCTCCAGCCCCATCTCGCCGAGCTTCGCCTTGAGTGGCAGGGTGGCATCGAGGAGCTGCGCGCCCAGTACCACCGAGGCAAGGCTGATCTGCGAGCCGAGTACTACGTTTGCCGGGAAGATGGCGGCAGCGTGGCCGACTGCGGCACCGAGGCCCGAGCTGAGCTCGACGCCCTCAAGCAGGATCTCATCGCTGAGCGCGACGCGCTGCGAGCAAGCCTGATCGCCGAAGCCGAGCAGGCCAAGGACCGCGTCTGCGACGAGCTCTCTCATGAGCTCGAGAGCCTGCGAGGCCAGTTCGGCCTCACCGGTGTGCCGGCGCGCGCGTTCGCTCCGAGCGATGCCCTACGACTGTGCCACGATGGGGGGGCCTGACCCATGGCCGATCACGACGCAACGACACTGCCGAACCCGCACGTTCGTGCCCGGCTCACCGCGTGGCTGATCCTGACCGTGAGCTTGGTCCTGCTCCTGTTCCCAGCCGGCGTGGCTGCCCAGGACGAGAGCCCGTTCGCCGATGAGGACCCGTTCGCCAACGACACGGATCCCTTCGCCGACACCGAGGATCCGCTCGCCGGCTACGAGGATGAGGCCAAGGCCGCCGCGGATGCCGTCCTCGACGAGGAGGGTGACGACGCCGGAGACGACGATGCCGGAACCAGCGACGACCTACCGCCGAGCGACGAGAGCAACGGGATCCCTGGCTTCACTGCTGTGAGTCTCGTGGGGATCCTGGCCCTGGTCGGGTATCGAGCACGGCGCTTGAGCTAGGGCCTTGTGTGATCGGCGGGTTTCGCGCGACGCCTGTCGCGTTACTCTGACCCATCGCCGTAGCGTGAGCCCAGCTCCTCGCTGCGTCGCGTGGCCGCCTCGACGGCATCGATGAGCAGCGCCCGCAAGCCACCGCGCTCCATGGCATGCAGGGCCGTGATGCCGGTGCCGCCGGGACTGGTGACCTCGTCCTTGAGCTCAGCAGGATGCTTGCCGGACTCCTTGGCCATGATGGCTGAGCCCACGACGGTCTGCATGGCCAGCTCGTGGGCCGTGTGGCGGGATAGACCCACCTTCACGCCGGCATCCGAGAGGCCCTCGATGATCTGGAAGATGTACATGGGACCGGTACCGGAAAGGCCCGTGACGGCGTCCATGAGGTCCTCCTCGACCTCCACCACCGTGCCGACGCTCTCGAAGATCCCCCGGGTCGTTGCCAGCTGCTCCTCGGTGGCGTGCCTGCCCGGGCACATGGCTGTGGCCCCAGCATCGACGGTCACCGGGAGATTCGGCATGGTCCGCACCACCGCCGCGCCGTCAGGGAGGTGATCCTCGATGCTCCACGTGGGTACGCCAGCCGCGATGCTGATCACCAGGTCCTCGGGCGAGACGTCGTCGCAGATCTCGTCCAGGACGCTGGTCAGGATCTGGGGCTTGACCGCCAGGAGGACGATCTCACCGAACCGCGCACCCTCCCGGTTGTCCGTGCTCGTCTGGACGCCGAGCTCGTCGGCCAGGTGCTTGATCGTCTCGGGGTTGGGCCCGGTGGCGAAGATCCTGTCCGGGCTTGCACCCGCCTTGATCAACCCCCGGATCAGGGCGGTCCCCATGTTGCCGGCCCCGATCACGGCGACCGGCGGTCGATGACCTTGGCTCATCAGGGGGAAAGCACAGGCGAAACGGGAAAGCCTTATCGCTTGCGCCTCAGGTCCACCCGCGTGGGGAACACCGTACGGGATGCGCATGGTCTAGCAAGCGCCAGCGAGGCCGCCGCCGAACACCTCCAGCAGGCCGGCGAGGTCAAGGTCGTGGCACACATCGATGCCGACGGGCTGTGCTCAGCGGCCATCGCGAGTCGAGCACTCATCGAGGCGGATGTGGACCACGAGGTCACCTTCGTCAAGAACCTGGGCGAGCAGGAGGCCGGCGAGCTGCTGGACGAGGATCCTGAGTGCGTCTGGTTCGTGGACCTGGGCTCGGGCGCAGCCGACAACTTCCTGGACAAGCCCTGGGTCATCACCGACCACCACGACCCCCAGGGCCAGGGCCCCGAGCACCACGTCAACGCCCACTTCTTCGGCATCGACGGGTCCAAGGAGGTCTCGGGCGCCGGGCTCACCTGGGGCGTGGCGCGCAACATGGTCTCGCACGACATCGCCGGGGAGCTGGCTGCCACCGCCGTCGTCGGTGCTGTGGGGGATCTTCAGAGCGCCGAGCGCGGTAGGCTTGTCGGGGTAAACCGTGGCATCGTGGCCGAGGCTGCCCACGCCGGCACCATCGAGCCCCTGCGGGATCTCTCGCTCTACGGCCGCGAGACCCGCGAGCTCCACAAGTTCTTCCAGTACGCCGACAACCCGGCCATCCCCGGGGTCTCGGGCTCCTCCACCGCCGCGATCCAGTTCCTGGCCGAGAACGAGGTTCGCCGCACCGGGCCCGACGGGCTCCGCCGGGCCTGGGTGCATCTGGACCACGACGAGAAGCAGCGCCTGGCCAGCGCAGCCGCCAGGCGCATCTTAGCAGCGGGGAACGGGAGCGCGCGCGCCAACGGGGACGGGAACGGCTCCGGGAGCGCGCCCGAGGCGAGCAACGGGACCGGTCGGGGTGGCGGGTACAAGGATGTCTGGCGCCTTTTCGGCGAGGTCTACCAGCTCCCCAACGAGCAGATCGGCACCCAGCTCCACGACGCCAAGGAGTTCGCCACCCTGCTCAACTCCACAGCCCGATACGACCGGGCTGATGTCGGCCTCGCGTTGGCCATGGGTGATCGCGACCAAGCCCTCGAAGAATCCGCCGATCTCATGAAGGGCCACCGCCGCGCCCTGGTCCAGGGCATGAACATGGTGCTGGACGAGGGCCTCGAGCGCATGGGCCACCTCCAGTACTTCCACGGAGGCGACCGGATCCGGGATACCATCGTGGGCATCGTGGCTGGCATGCTCAGCGGCAAGCCCGCCACCGCCGACGACGCCATCATGGTCGGCTTCGCCAACCGCGGCGATCACGAGGTGAAGGTCTCGTGCCGAGCCCCCAAGCGCCTGGTCAACGGAGGCCTCAACCTGGCCGAGGCGATCCAGATCGCCGCCCAAGCCACAGGAGGCGAGGGCGGCGGTCATGCAGGAGCGGCAGGGGCCACGATCCCGAAGGGCAAGGAGCCGGACTTCCTGGGGATGCTGGACACAGCCGTGGGGCGCCAGTTAGGGACGCGGTTTTGAGCAGGGGCGCGCTCATCCAACCAACCGGGTCGTGTCAAGCCGTCTGCACCAGACCAGTGAGCCGTTCGTCGATCAAGGCAAGCAGCTCCGGCAGAAGAGCCTCGGCTTGCCCCTGGGTCCACGTGTGCTCATCGATCTCCTCGGAGGCCGGGTTGACCAGATCGGCCACCCGGGCGCTCACCTCTTCCTCGAAGTACGTGAGCGTCAAGCAGGTGGGCTTGAGCCAGTGGGGGACCATGCCTGGCAACGTGTACTCGGTGCCAGCCGCATGCTCGTGGGTGTGCCTGGTCAACGTGTAGGCCTTGCCGTCCAGGAAGCGGTCGCCGCCATCGGGATCCTCGATCGCCTGGTAGGTGTAGTGCTTCACGTGCCCGGCCAACACCGTTCCCCGGATCCAGCCCCCGTGGTAGTGGATCGTGCCCCAGTAGGCGTCGCTGTACGAGCACCAGTCCGGGTGGAAGACGTGGATGTTGCGCCACGCGTCGTCCCCTCTTGGTAGGGGCCATTTGAGCATGTCGCCGTACTCGTCCATCGAGGCCATGCCTTGGTCTTGCAGGACCGCTTTGGCCTGTTGTAGGAGCTCGGCGAGGCGCTTTCGTGGCACCTGGCGTTCTTGGACGGGGTGGAACTCAAGCATGGGGGTCCCTGGCTCGGGCCGGCTTAGGCCTCACTGTGGCATAGTTTTGTCCACACCTTGCCATCCAACGTCGAGCTCACGAGGCCCTCGAGATCCTCGAGCCGGACCCAGGCCCACTCGTCGCTCGCGCCCTCGCCCGCGTCCCCGGCGCCCTTCGCGCGGTGGATGGCCACGGTCCATCGCTTGTGGGTGAACGCGTGCCTCACGTGGCCCACGGGCGCGGGCTCAACGTCGACCTTGAGCCCGAGCTCCTCCTCGAGCACCTGGCTTGGCTCCTGCCCATCCAGCTCCACCATGGGCAACCCCCACAGGCCCCCGAGCAGGGCGTCGCTGGGGCGCCGGCGCACCAGGACCTGGCCGGCGCGTTCCAGCCAGAGGGCCACGACGTCGAGCTCGTGCACCTTGGCTCGCGTCGCCTCGCCAGGGTAGCCTCCCGGATCGCCTTGTCGGTGAGCCGTGCACCAGCTCGCCACCGGGCAGCCGGGGCAGTCGGGGTCCCGGGGGGTACAGACCGTGGCTCCCAGCTCCATGAGGGCCTCGTTGGTCTGACCAGGGTCGTCGGCTTGCTGGAGCAGCGGGGTGAGCTCGTCCCGGATGCGCGCCTTGGCGTCTTCCGAGGCGGCATCGGCCCTCCGAGCCTGGAGGCGGCTGACCAAGCGGACGACGTTCCCGTCCACAGCCGGTGCCGGCGCGCCGTAGGCCATGGAGGCCACCGCTGCTGCCGTGTACGGGCCCACACCGCTGAGGGCTTGGAGCTCGTTGGGATCGCGCGGGATCTTGCCTCCGTGATCGTCGACCACCTGGCGCGCGGCGTTGGCCAGCCATCGGGCTCGGTTGTAGTAGCCGAGCCCCTGCCAGGCGTCCAGCACCTCGTCCTCGCTGGCACCGGCTAGGGCCTCGACGGTCGGCCAGCGCTCCAGCCAGGCCTCCAGGTACGGCAGCGCCGTCTCCATACGGGTCTGCTGGAGCATGACCTCGCGCACCAGCACCGCGTAAGCCTCCTGCTCGCCAGCCTCCACGCGCCAGGGCAGCTCGCGCTGGTGGGCCTCGAACCAGCCGACGAGCGCCTCGTGGAAGGCGCGGGTGTCCTCAGGCGCGGCGGGGAGGCTCACGCGCCTGCCAGGAGGGCTCCCAAGGAAAACCTTGACCTCACCGGGCCACCAAGGCGGCATCGGTGGCCTCCAGGGCCTGCTCGACCCGGATCCCCAGGCCATCCAGGATCTCCAGGGCGTCTCGGGAGACGTAGAGCGCCTCCACCTCTCCCTCCTCCTGCTCGAAGTGCCGAGCCAGGGCATCGACCAACTCCCCCTCGAGCACGCGGGCCTCCAAGCGCTCGGTGACATCGGGTGGGTCCCTGTCGAAGACAGCAGCCAAGGGCTCGGCCTTGCGACTGGCAGCCTGGACCCCATGCGCGAGGCCGCGCTCGGCAAGGATCGCTGATATCTCCCGCAGCCCCGGCTCAGCCGCATCATGGGCGAGACTCGCACCGAGCAGCTCTGGCACCACCGGCACCAGGATCACGAGGCGATCGTGGTACCCGTCCAGCGCGTCGGTCAGGGTGGGCGGGCACCCGCGGGTGCCAAGGTAAAGCATGGTGCGCATGGAACAGGCTCCAGGCTCCCGAAGTGCATCAGGATTCTTATACGTCGGGCCATCTCCGCGGGCCATGTCGGTTCGCGTGCGGGACGTGATGACGTCGGACCCGAGCACAGTCACCCCCGACACGATGCTCACCCAGGTCGCTGAGGAGATCATCGAACAGCGGTACAGCGGCGTCCCGGTGGTCGACGAGGCTGGCGAGCTGCTCGGTGTCGTCGAGGTCGAGGACCTGCTCCCACGCTCCACCCAGGTCCCCTTCACCGATGTGCCCGTGCTTGAGTTCCAGGGCGAGTGGATCGAGGAGGACACCCTTGAGCGGTACTCCCGGGACCTGCAGGGCTTGACCGTCGACCGCGTCATGCGCACCGATCTTCTGAAGGTCTCCCCGGATACCCGGTTGGCCGAGGTGTTGGCCTCGCTGATCGAGGGGGTGCATCGTAGGGTCTTGGTCGTTGACGAGAACAACCGGCTCGTGGGCGTCGTGACCCGCACCGATCTGCTTCGCGTCTTCTC
>CAYNEI010000042.1:0-18282 GCA_964396185.1 uncultured Thermoplasmatales archaeon | reverse complement strand
AAGCCGAAGGCATCCGTCCCGCCGATGCCGATCAGCGAGGTGCGCCGCCAGACCTGGAACTCGCTCGTGCGCGCCAGCTCGAAGGGGTTGCGATCCAAGGCGGCGATGGTCATGAGCACGCAGGCGGGTCCGCAGGTGAACTCGCTGGTCTGCGCGTAGTACGGCACGTCGAGCTCGGGCGGTGCCACAGGAGCACAGGTGGGCTGCCAGGGAAGAAGATGACGCCCGAACGGACGGTCCGGAACGCTTATCCCCACCAGCCCATCTCGCCGGCCTGATGCCCCGGTCCCTGCGTGCTGTCCCGAGCGAGGTCGCCCACCAGGCGCTTGTGAACAAGACGCTCAACGCCAGCCAGTTGCGCGAGGCCGCCGATGGTCCCGAGGTCGATGTGGACGTCGACGAGCTCGAGCGGTTGGCCGCTGACGTCGCCACGCCCGAGCTGGTCCCGTACGAGTACGCGTACACCGACCTCTACACCGATGGCCGCGGCAACTTCTACATCGCCATCAAGGAACGCTTCTACCGGCGCTCGACAGCCAAGCGCCTGGTCCCGCCCTGAGGCTATGCCTCGGATCGAGCGGGTCATCGAGACCTGCCTCTACGTCGAGGATGTTGAGGCTTCGGCAGCTTGGTACGCCGATGTCCTGGGCTTGGATGTGGTCACCATGGAGCCTCCGCGCCACGCCTTCCTCCGGGCCGGCGAGTCCATGCTGTTGCTCTTCAAGCCCGTCCACACGCGGCGGACCAAGCCCACTGACCAGTCTCCGCCGCATGGGGCCACGGGCGTCCAGCACGTCGCCCTGGCTGTCGAGGACATGGACGCATGGCGCGAGCGTCTGCAGGCAGCTCGGGTCGAGATCGTGGAGGAGGCCAGCTTCGGGGAGGGGGAGTCGGTCTACTTCGAGGACCCGGACGGTCACCTGGTCGAGCTCGTGAGCCCGGGCACCTGGCCGGTTTGGTGATGGACCCTGCGGCTCAGGGGTGCGAGGCTGGCGCCTCGTTACCTCCACCGTCCTCGTCCTGCCCAGCTTCATCCGTCTCAGCTTCGACGGCCTCCCCGGACTCCTCGGCCTCACCGCCACCCCGCGCCTCAGCACGTTCTTTCCGCTTCTCGATCTTGAACAAGCCCCACCGGTAGTAGGTCAGGGGGTGGCTCATCTTGTCGTGGGCGCACCAATCGTCCCAGTCCTCCTTGGCCCGGGAGAGCATGGGGCACAAGCCGTAGGTCTGCAGGCTTGAGCACGCTGGCGGCGTGTAGGCGTCCTTGCCCTTGCGGCCCGTGATGTGGTCGACCTGGTACTCGGTGATGTCGCGGGCGAAATCAGGGACGTTGGGGAAGAGCTCGTCGATGATCGCCTCGCGCCCCATGCCGACCGTGTGCAGGAAGCTGACCACGGCGAAGCGGCCCTCGTGGCTCATGTTCTCGCCGGCCTTGATGCGCGCGATGATGCTGTTGATGCACGGCGGGAACGCGTCGGGCTCGACCTCGTCGAAGTCGAGGCGCTGGCGTCCCTCCTTGAGGTCTGCCAGCTTGCCCTGGACCTCGGCCACGGCCTTCTCGAGGTCCTCGCGTACCTGGCGGGGGAGCTTGAGCGGCAGCTCGTCGGCCAGCTCGAGGCGCCAGGCGTCCTGGACCAGGCGCGCGACAGCGCCTCGCTCGAGCAGCACCTGGCCAGCCTCCATGGTCCGGTTGACCAGCTTCCACTCCAGCGCGTTCAACTCCCGAGAGGCGGTCAGGTAGCCCGGGAAGGGCACCGCGTACACCTCGTCGGCCTCCCGGTGGTCGAGCTCGAGGCCCAGCTCGCCAGCCACCTGGAAGAGCACATCGTCCCCGTCGCTGGCCAGCCACTCGCCCAGCCGGCGGGCCTCGGCGGTGGCGTAGCGGTTCGTGAGTAGCCGGTCATCCACGCACGAGACCAGCAGGCGCGCGTACACGTAGCCCAACACCGCCAGCAGGGCCTCGTGGTCGTCGGCCACGTGCTCGGCCGGCACGGGCTCACCGTCGAGGGCAGCCATGACCCTGGCCATCCCCTTGGTCCGCGCACTGGCCCAGGCTCGCCCCTCAAGCATGCGGCCCAGCGGTGGGCCCTCGTCTCGCACCAGCCCAGCTGCCTCTGGCAGCAAGGGGTAGCGGGCAAGGCGAGCTGCGTCCACGGTGCCTGGAGGGGGAGGTGGGATTTCAACCCTGGCCCGGGCTCACCGCGTGCTGAAAAGCAACAGCGATCGCCCGACGCCGATGACGTCCCCGTGCTGAAGAGCAACCTCCTCGCCGCCGCGCATCTCCTCGCGCCAGTTGACGATGGTGCCGTTGAGGCTCTCAGCGTCCCGGAGCTTGAACTCCTTGTCCTCGAAGCTGAGCACGGCGTGCTTGCGGCTGATGAAGAGATCGTACTCCAGGGGCACGTCCACCTTCTCGTCGCCCACAACGCGCTCGCGCCCGATCCACCACTGCATGGGCTCGGACTTGGCGTGCAGCGGGAAGGTGCGGCCCTCGCGGATGCCTCGGATGAGGATGAGCTGGGCCAGGGAGTCCTCGCGCTCCTGGGTCGGCGGCTCCACGCGCCGGACCAGGGTGCGATCCGGGACGGCCTCGGTGGTGGCCTCCATGGCCAGGTTGCCCAGCGTGCGGACCTCCTCGAGGATCATGAAGAGGTGGTCCTCCCGGGTGAAGTACTCCTTGGTGTGGGAGCCCTCTCCCTGGGCGACGCGTGTGTCCACGAGGCCCACCTCTTGGAGCTTGTCGATGTGGCCCAGGATGGCTTGACGCGTGAGCCGGACCTGGCGGCCATCACCCGCCTCGTCCTCCTTCGATTTCTCCTCGCGGAACGCGGCGATCTCGCTGACGTTGCGTGGTGTGGTCAGCTGGCGCAGGATGTCCAGGCGCTGGCGGTTACCGAGCGCAGAGAGCACGGCGGAGAGGCGTTCGGTGTCCACCTTGCCTCCCGGTAGCTGGGAGTCGGGCATCGGGCATGCAAGGACCCTTCCCCCTTTAGCTTCTCGCAGATGCGCCCGGACGTCGCGGGGGCTCCTACAGGCTCGTCAACCGATGAGGCCGCGCACCACCGCCGGCACCAGCAGGCTGGCCATGAGCAGCGACCTGCGCGCGCCCAGGGGTGGGGCCAGGTGAGCCACGCTCCAGGCTGCGGCCGTCACCACGAGGCCCGGCCAGCCGGTGAAGAGCACGATGAGACCCAGCCAGGGCGCGATGAGCCAGCGAGCCAGCCTGGGGACCGTGGCGGCAAGCGCCGGTGCCCTGGCGGTGGCCAGGGCGAGCAGCAGCAACCCGGCCACGCCTCCCGTGGCGAGCTGGCCCAGGAGCACGGCGAGCTGGTCCAGGCCGGGCGTTGGGGGTGCTAGGGCGAGGTGAGCGGCGTGCACACCCGTGCGCGTGCGTGAGGCGGCATGCAGCATGGCCGTGGCCACGCAGGCAGCCGAGGTGTTGACCGCCGAGGTGGTGGCGAGCAGCTCGGCATCCGAGCCCCGGCGCACGAGCGTGGCCACGGCGGTGGCAGGCCCGGCGGTGAACCCGCTGAACGTGCCGGCGGCCAAGCCGAGCGTCGAGCCCAGCGCCGGGCCCACGGGGTGGATCCGCTCGGCGCCCGGCCGGGGGCGGATGGGGAGCCCGTCGGGGCGCGGGATCGGCTCGCGCGGGGGGGCCGCGCGGGCTGCACCCAGCAGAGCCGGGAGCCCGAAGAGGCCGATGAACAGCGGCATGAGCGGTGTGGCCGGCAGGCCTAGCGGGCTGGTGAGCTGCAGGGAGAGCGCGGCAGCGCCGAGCCAGCCGGCCAGCCCCGCGAGCGCGAGCGCACGCAGGGGCCCAGCGGGGTCCGTGAGCACGAGCACGACCAGGGCCCCGCCGGCGACCCACGGTGTGGCAGCGGTGAGCATGCCCGTGGCATCGTGCAGGGTGAGCACGTGGGCCAGGGCCAGGCCAGAAGCGGCGCCGAGCACGAGCCCCACGAGGCTGCCGGTGGCGCTGGCTTGCAGGGCCTGGCGCGCGCGGCCTTGGCGAGCCATGCGCTGACCCGGCAGAAGCGCTGGCGCGCTCTCGCCCTCCGGCACGCCCAGCACGACCAGTGGGACCGCGGTCGTGAACGTCCAGGCGCCGAGGGCTGCCAGCAGGAACGCGCCGGTCGCACCGCTCGGCGCGAGACCTTCGAGGGCGAGCACGAGGCCCAGCGCGGCGATGGTGTTGGCGTGCAAGCCCGGGACGAGCCCGGAGAGGCCCCCGACGACGCCTCCGAGCAGGGCGGCGATCAGGAAGGGCTCGGGTCCCACGCTCTCCACCCGGTGGCATCCAACCGGTAGCTTCCGCTGGCCTCGTCGTAGTCGAGCACGCCCCAGACCACCATGCGGCCTGGAGGCGGCGGCTCGGTGAGCAGGCGGAGCGCAAGCCGGCCGCCGGCGTCGGCCAGGTGCTCGGCGTCCTCGTCCACCGCGCCTCGCACCGCCACCGTGGTCCCGACGAGCTCCGGGGCTCGAGCCAGCACGGCTGGTAGGGCTTGGGGTGCGGGGTCAGGGGCCTCGAGGACCTGGATCGGGCCGTTGGCCCAGAGCACCAGCCCATCGCGCCCGGCTGCCGGGTCACCCACCACGCGGACCCAGGCTCCCAACGGCACCTCGGCCACATCCCGGGTCAGAACGCGCACCCGACCGCTGGCATCCCACACCTCCACGGCGGTCACGCGCTCCCCGGGTGTGACATCGCTCACCCGGCCCTCGACGGCCACGGTCTCGCCCAGGTGGCCCGGCAGCGCGCTGGCCATGAGGGTGTGTGGTTCGAGCAGGGGAGCGAGCACGTGCAGGCTGGCGACCAGACTTACCGCCAAGAGCAGATGGAGACGCACGCCTGGGCGAAGGGGAGGGGGGTGATGGGCCTTGTCCGGCTGGCGTGCTCAGTGGTTCACCGCAACGGCACAAGGGGCACAACGACGACGTGATCGATTCCGGGCTTACAGGGCATCGACCATGCGGCGAGCCAATCGGATCGCTTGGTTGACATCCTTCTTGTGGACGGTGCGACCGAAGCCGTAGGTTCCGAGCGTGAACTCGGAGAGAAGCTTCGAAAGGTCACTTGCTCGCACGCCTTGGGGCACCAAGTTGTTCTGGGCCAGGGGTCCCGAAACGTCGTGTTTACGGTTGGGGTAGGAGCCCGTGCTCTCGTAAAGGATGGCCTTGGCTGCGAGTTCGGCCGCATGTCGGGCAGCCTCGAAGGCAACGTTGTACCGGTTCGCTTCGCGCTCGTCCTCGGCCGCCGCCAACCACTCGCGTGCGCTTGCTTCGAGGTCGTCAGGGCTGGTCATCCCGCAGCTCCTCCAGGTACCTCCAGATCCCCCTCGTGCTGCCTCCCGGCTTGCTTCGTAGCCCGTCGTAAACCACAAGCCCCTCGTTCGCCAGGGCGCGGAGGAGCTGCGGGGGCAGCTCAGGTACGGTGTCGACGCGCTCGACCAACACCTGTATCGATCGTGGGGTGTGAAGCCCAACGTTGGCCACGATCTCCCGGACCTGATCCTCGACATCGACGGCGTCTTGTACCCACTCCCCACCTTCGCGCTCTCGCCCCTCTGCTTGGACCACGATGAGGTCGACGTCCGATCCTGGTTGGGCGTGCCCCCGGGCACAGGAGCCATAGACGATGATCGAGAGGCCCATGTGGTTCGTCTCATCCTCAACGGAGCCGGGGCGCTCGGATGGGGCGATCCGGCGCGGGTCGAGCAGGTGCTCCTGGCGCAGCTGGTCGAAGAGAGCGGTCAGCGTGTCTCGCGCTTGCTCGTCGGGGACCTGGCTGACAAGAGGGTAGCGCCAATCGATCTCCCCGTGGCAAACCCACTGTTTCGCCACCGGCTCGTCCTGAGATACCCAGCGAACCATGAGTCCAGCGCCGGGGGCGAAGTTCGCGATGCGCCCCTGGGCTGTCGGCTCATGCTCGCGTCGGAGCCAACCCTCCTCGGCCAGCCGTCCCAGCCGCTCGGAGAGGTACGAAGGCGACTTCCCTAGCTCCTTCACAAGCTTCGAGAGGGGGAGCGTCTCCTCGCGTCGGTACAGCTCCCAGACTCTCTTCAAGAGGGCGAAGTCGGTATCGTTTAGCATATTCGCGTATTGGCGAATAGGTGGATAAGTACTTAAGGGCTCGTTCTCCGGCCCAAGCCTCACACGATCCGCGAGCAGCAACTGGGAACGCACGCCCGGGCCAAGGGGAGGGGGGTGATGGGCCTTGTCCGGCTGGCGTGACCATCACGGGCGGGGAGACCAACCTAGATCACGAAGGGCACGAAGAAGCTCGAAGCGCACGAAGACGAAGGGGGGGTCGAAGGGTGGAGGGCATCCGGCCAGGCGCGACACCCAAGGCCCGCACCTGGGCTAGCGCTCCTCGTTGACCCGTCGCTTCCACTGCCCTCTGTTCCTTCGTGTCCTTGGTGGTCCTTGGTGCCCTTCGTGATCGAGGTCGTCTGCCTCATCCCCGAACGTCTCGCAGCGCCCGATCCGCTTGGGTCAACCGCTCGCACCCGGCCTCGGTGACCACGATGTCCTCCTCGATGCGCACGCCGCCGACGTCCGGGACGTAGACGCCGGGTTCCACAGTGAAGACCATGCCGGGCTCGAGGAGGCCCTCGCTCTTGCTCGTAAGCCCCGGGCCCCCGTCGTGGACCTCCACGCCCAGGGTGTGGCCGGTGGAGTGGATGAAGCGGCCATTGTAGGGGCTCTCATCGATGACCCTGGCGGCGGCTTGGTGGATCTCGGCTCCGGTCTTGCCAGGCTGGATGGCGTCCAGGGCGGCTTGCTGGGCTTCGAGCACGACCGCGTGCATCCGCTCCAGCTCGGCCGGCGGATCGCCTAGGCTGTAGGTGCGGGTGATGTCCGAGCAGTAGCCGGCCAGCTTGCAGCCCATGTCCACGAGCAGGAACCCATCCTCTAGGCGGACCTGGCTGGGGCTGTAGTGGGGCTCGGCAGCACCGGGCCCGCAGGCCACGATGGGATCGAAGCTCGTCTTGGCACCTTGGGCCAGCATGGCGCGCACGAGCTCGGCGGCTAGCTCAGCCTCTGTGGTGGCCTCACTGACGTAGGCCTCCATCTCGTCGGCCAACCGGTCGGTGAGCTGGCAGGCGGCCCGGATCGCCTCGATCTCACCCGGGTCCTTGATGCCACGGGCGTGCTGGATGGCCTCACTGGCGTCCTCCCAGCCCGCAACGTCGAGCTTCTCCTGGAGGGTGCGGTAGCCTTCGACCGGGAGCTTGGAGAGGTCCACACCCACCCTGTCGCTGGACCCGACCAGGCTGGCGAGCTGAGCCCAGCGGTCGTCCTTGTCCTGGTAGATGAGGACCTCGTTATCGCTCTTGCGAGCCGTCGTCTCCTCAAGCTGGCTGGTGAGCACCACAGGGGCCTGATCCGGCCGCAGCAGCGCTAGCGAGCCTTCGAAGGTGCCGGCGGTATGGAGGCCGGTGGCCCAGAAGAACGAGGCATCCGGGGGACCGTTGACGAGCAGGACAGCATCCAGGTCTGGGGCGTGGTCGAAGAGGCGCTGGAGCCGGGGGGGCTGAGCGGGCACGCGAGCGCGAAGGCAGGGCGGTACCTTGAGGGGTGCGGTCGCGTGCGAGGGAGGGGAGCTTGCGCAAGCGCTTTTGCCTCCTTCCTGGCGAGCAGGGTGCATGGCAGCCAAGGGCTTCCCGGCCCCATCCGGCCGGAGCCATACGCTGGCGCTTGAGCCTGGGCACTCCGTGGTGGTCACCCACGCGTGGACCAAGGAGCTGGGCCATCGTGCCCGCCTCTTGCTCGGTGGCGTTCTCCTGGGGGGCCTTTTCGGCTGGCCCTGGTTCGTGCTCCCTGACGAGCTTGGCTCGATCCGGCTGCTCTTCGCGGGTGTTGGCGGGATCTTCGCTCTCCTGTTCGTGGGGACCGCGCTCCTGGCTCCGGTGCGCCGGTTCCACATCGAGGTGCGCCCCGGGGAGGTCCAGGTCCACCGCGCCCCTGGTGTCGCGTCTGGACGCTACCCGGCCTCCCAGGTCCGCGGCGTGGTGTCCACGGCTCAGGTCCACGAGTTCGCGGGCCCGCAAGGGGCCGAGGACGAGCTCAAGGCCCAAGGTCGGGGGGCCAGCCGTCGCCTTGGGCTGCATATCGAAGGGATCGGCACGCTGGGGCTCCTTCACACCGACGAGCGGGCCCGTTTCGAGCACGCTCGGAGCGCGGTGCAGAGCACGCTGGGAGCCGGGCGCGACGAGCCGATCCCGGTTTGGCGCGTGGCCCCCAGCGCCCCCGGGCATCCCAGCCCACCGGTCGACCGGGAGGGCCGACCGATGGGCTGGCCGGTGCACCCACGCATCGGGGTCGAGATGAACGAGGCGCGTTGCGCGTTCACCGTGCCCGCCCCCAGCCGCTCCCGCCGGTGGGCCTCCTACGCCCTGGGCGCCTCGCCGCTGATCGCGGTGTTGGCTGGCCTGGCGGGGTTGGCGCTGTGGGGGCCCGGGGGATCGTGGAACCCGTTCATGGTGCTCGCGGATCCAGACGTGCTCGTGCTGGCCATCGTGGGCACCTGGCTCGCCATGGGCTTGTACCCGGCCAAGCGGCTCGTGGCCTGGCTCCACCGCCGCGTGGCCCACGGCCCCTACCACGTCGTCTTGAACGAGGAAGCGCTGCTCGTGCTGGGGGCCGGGCGCGAGGTGATCGAGCGCGTGCCGGTCGACCAGGTGCTCGGGTTCGAGGTGACCCAGTTCGGGCTCAAGGTGCTCACCCCAGGAAAGCCCGTGCGCTTACCGGTCTACGCCCTGGCATCCCGCGAGCACCGCGCGTGGCTACAGGCGGGCCTGGTCTATGCCCTCGACCGGTGGAGCGGGCACCGCTTGCCCGAGCTCGATCTGGCAGGGAGCCCCAGCTCCCCTGCGCGCCTACCCGGCACGAGGTCGGCGTGAGCTACACGCCACGTCGCCGGCCGGCGGCCAGCGCGATGGCCGCGATGGCGGCGAGCACGAGGGCCGGAGCGACCCCAGGCGTGTCGTTGCCTTCGTTGCTGGCGCTCTCCAGCTCCTCGTCTCCAGCCAGGTCCAGGCCGTCCACGATGGACAGGCCCACGGTGTTGAGCAGGATGCGTGCGCCGTTGGGGGTCAGCGCGTAGCCGTCCACGCCGTGATCACCTACGTCCACCGGGGGTGGGAGCGCGACGCCCATGACGCGCACCGTGCCTTGGCCGAGCTGGGCTTCCCCGATGACGGTGCACGCGCCATCGGCCAGCACGAGCTCGCCCACGGACGTTCCCGTGAAGCCGTCCAAGCACTGGCTGGGCACGGTGCCGGCGTCGTAGCGCAAGGGGTTGCCATCCACGAGAGACTCCACCGGCGGGTTCGTGCCTTCCGTGAGGCCATGAAGGGTGACCCGGTCGACCTTGCCTGTGACGTCCTGGACCTCCTGGCTCCCAGAGGCCAAGCCGAGCTCGATGGCGTGCTCGACGGCTCGGTCGGTCAGCACGAGCGTCCCGCCGGCCTCGGTCCACGCCTGCAACGCAGAGAGCGCGGCCTCGGTGGAGGTGGCGCCGAAGGCATCCAGGTTGGCGGTGAGCGCGGTGTCCGGGACCACGATGTGCGTGAGGCCCTCCAGGGCGTCCGGGGTGAGGCTGCCCAGGCGGGTCACATCAGCGCCGTAGCGGGTGATCTCGTCGGTGAAGAACGCCATGGGGTCGGCATCGGTGCCGTCGTGGCGGCCCTCGGGGACCACCTCGGGGTGAGCGAGCACGCCGATGGCGCTCTCGCCCTCGATGGCCACACCGCCGGGGTTGTTGTAGGCGTAGTCCAGGAAGCCCAGCGCGATATCCCGCATGGCAGCCACGTGGAAGACGTTCATGGCCTGGCCGGGTCCCTGGTAGTAGTTGTCGAAGGCGATGTGGTTGTAGGCCAGCTCCACCGTGAACCCAGGCGCGTTGAGCCCTGCGTCCTGCACGATGAAGGCGCCGCCCGTGCCGGGCGCGGAGTAGCCCAGCAGATCGTAGGTGGACCCCCAGACCGTGGCCGGGCCCACGCTTCGCCGCCAGGGCTCCAGCTCCGGGGAGGCATGCAGGTACTGGGCCGTGATCCGGGCCACGGCCTCGTGGTGGGGCACCTCAGCGAGGTCTCGCTGGGTGTCCTTGATCATGAGGTAGGTGAGGTTCTCGGCGTTGATCATGCCGTGGAGGTCCACGCCTGCGAGCACGGGCTCGGGCAGGTTCTTGAGGTAGTCGACCTGGCCGGCGATCTCGGGCTCGGTCATGGCAGGCCACGAGGGGTGGGGGGTGCCCGTGGTGGGGTACTGGCGGTTGAGGTCCGTACCGTTGCCGTTGACCCGCACGAAGTTCTGGGTCTCGAGACCGAGCTCGCCGGGCTCGTTGACCGCGGGGCACGTGGCCGAGACGAAACAGGCGTCGTTGGCCCGGTACTCGGGCATCTCGTGGGTCCAGCCATCCGGGTTGGGGAACGTGAACACCAGCCGGAGCTCCTGCAAGACCTCTGAGACGTCATGGCCCGTGGCATCGCGGACGTCCTCTGCCATGCCTTGGCCGGTGAGCAGGTCCTCGATGATGCGTAGCGCGCCCTCCCGGGCGCCCTTCTCGTTGCCGTGGATGCTGTTGAGGAAAACCAGCGCGCCCCGCTTGTCCTGGACGGTCTCGTCGGTGACCTCCACGGCCAAGACGGGGAAGGTGTCGTGCTCGCCGGTCTGGTGGTTCATCCAACCGACGCTCTGACCCACCTCCTTGATCTCGATCAGATCACCATGGCGCTCGTCGAGCCGGTCGAGCCCGCAGAGGGCCTCGTCCCAGCTGATGAAGTCGGTGACGACCTCGGGCTCGGGGAAGAGCCGGTCGTGAACCGCCTCGCCCTGGTCGCAGAACAAGCCGGGCTGGGGTCCAGCCAGTCCGCTGGGGACGAAGGGAACGATCATGGCCAGGGCCAGCACGGCGACGATAGGGCCTCCACGCCTCATGGGGCCTGAGTACCCGGGGCGGGTGAAGAGCTTTGTGGCCCACAGCTCACGCCCAGCGCCAGGTGAGGGGATCCCTTCGAGCACCGACGCCTTCATGAGCGCGGCCCCCTCTCCTCGCGTATGGGCGAGGAGGTTCAAGCGGTCCTGGAGGCCATCGCGCACCCTGCCAACCAAGCGATCTTGAGCCTCCTTGCTGTCGAGCCTGCCTACACGCGACGCATCGCCAGCCAGCTCGACATGCCGGAGACGGCCGTCTCGCGCCGGGTGCGCCAGCTCGAGGACGCCGGGCTCATCCAGGGCGACTGGGCCAACATCGGGAAGAACGTCAAGATGTACGAGCTCAAGGTCCACCGGATCGAGCTCACGCTCGAGCCGGGCAGGCCAAGCCTACAGCTCTCGGCCCCGGACGGTGATGCTCACCGCATCCGGCCCTCCCAGGCCCCGGCAGCCATCCCGGAGCCCAGCGGGTTCCATGGGCGCGAGGCCGAGCTGTCCGTGCTCTCTGGCCAGGACCCCGTCGTGCTCATCGAGGGGTTGCCAGGCATCGGCAAGACCTCGCTCATGGCCCGCTACGCCGAGGAGATCGCAGGCGAGCGCTCGGTGCTCTGGCACCGGTTCACCGGGCCCGAGACGCCCCGATGGTTCGTCCACCGGGTGGCCGGGTTCCTGGCCCACGAGGGCCACCCCGAGCTCGAGGAGACCCTCGGCCACGGAGCCGATGACGCCGATCTCCCAGCGCTCATCGAGCGCGCCGTCGACGATGCAGGGATCGCGCTCCTGCTCGACGACCTCCACCTCGTGGAGGACGAGGTGCTCGCCAGGCTGCTCAAGGGCATCATGGCCAGCCTCTCCCAAGGCAAGCTCGTGGCCACCACGCGCGAGCTCACCCGAGGGCTGGCCCACGAGAAGGGGGTACGCGTGCTCGAGCTGGCGGGCCTGGACGACGAGGCCGTGGCCGGCATCTGCGCGGACCAGGGCTTCGAGCTCTCCTCTAGCCAGCGTGTCCGCTTGCGCGAGGAGGTGGGCGGTCACCCGCTCGCGCTCATCCTGTTCCTGGAGACCGCGCGCAGCCAGGGCGTGAGCGTGGACGCCTTGCTCGACCGCGTGCCAGAGGCTGACCTGGAAGCTTACCTGCTCGAGGAGGTCGTCGAGGGCCTCGAGGAGGACGAGCGGCAAGTGCTGGCCGCCGCGAGCCTGTTCCGGACACCCTTCACAGCCGAGGACCTCTCGGTGATCACCGAGCGCAACCCACGCGGCGCGCTCGTGCGCTTGCGCAAACGCCTGCTCATCGAGTCCGTCGGTGGGGCGTTCCTCTTGCATGAGGTGGTTCGCAACTTCTTCGCCACCCTCGTCCACGACCGGCAAGACCATCACGAGGCGTTGGCCCGCCACCACTTGGCCCAGGGGACCCTGGAGGGCCACCTGGAGGCCCTGCACCACTACCGCGAAGCAGGCCGCTTCGACCAGGTCTCCACCCTGCTCACAGACGACCTCGACCTCGAGGAGCTCGACCGCTTGGACCCCAGGCACGCCAAGCTCTACCTGGCAACCCTTGAAGAGGTGGAGCGCGAGGAGGTGGATGACAAGCGCTGGGCGCTGGTGCAGGACGAGAAGGGTGACATCCGGTTCCACCGGGGTGAGCTGGAGCGCGCGCTGGCCTGCTGGCAAGAGGCTGAAGCACTCTTCGAGGAGCTCGGCGAGCCTGACCGCGTGGCCGATCTCTGCTGGAAGCAGGCCCTGGCGCTGCACCGGTCCACGGACCTCGACGGAGCCCGCGAGACATGCCAGCGGGGCCTCAACGTGGCCGAACAGGGGACACGCGAGCACGGGCGCTTGGAGAAACTGGTGACGTTCCTGGAGCCTTGACCCGGCCGGACGCCTCACCGGGTGCGCGCACCCAGCCACGAGATGCCCTGAATCCGCCGGAATCGACGACTCCATCTGAAAACCCTTAAGTACAGACTCCGGACATTGGCCAATGGGATGGGATCAGGACCGCCAGTCGTGACGAGTGCGATTCTTCGCTCTCCAGCGTGGCGGCTCTGAGCCACCTCAGGACGTGGCTGGATGCATCTCAAACGCGTCGAGATGGACAACTTCAAATCGTTCCGGCACGCCGAGGTGCCATTCAAGGAGGGGTTCACCGGGATCACCGGCCCCAACGGCTCCGGGAAATCGAACATCTCGGACGCCATCCTCTTCGTGCTCGGCACCACCAGCTCCAAGGCGATCCGAGCCGGACGCCTGGCTGACCTCATCCACAACGGCGGCGGCAAAGGCAAGGCGGCCAAGGAGTGCAAGGTCAGCCTCATCCTGGACAACCGGGACCGCACCATCCCGCTGGACGTCGACGAGATCAAGCTCACCCGCCGCATCAAGAAGAGCCCCTCGGACCCAGAGCGCGTCAACTCCTACTACTACGTCAACGGCGAGTCCAGCAGCCTCACCGAGTTCGAGGACCTGCTCAGCCACGCCCGCATCCACGCCGACGGGTACAACATCGTCCAACAGGGCGATGTGACCCGCATCGTGACCATGAGCAACACCGAGCGCCGCCGCATCCTCGACGAGATCGCCGGGATCACCCGGTTCGACTCCGAGATCGACGAGGCGGATGCCCAGCGCGAGGAGGTCGAGGACAACCTCGAGCGCACCCGGCTCATCCTGCGCGAGGTCGACCAGCAGCTTCGCCAGCTCTCCCGGGAGAAGGAGCGCGCCGCCGAGTACCGCGACCTACAGGAGACCCTGCTGGACGTCAAGGCCAAGCTGGCCAAGAAGCGCGTGATCGGCCTGGAGAAGGAGCTCGCCAACGTCCACGAATCCGTCGAATCCTACCAAGAGGAGGGCCAGCGGCTCTCTGAGAAGCGAGCCGAGGTCACCGAGCAGCTCGAGCAGGTCGAAAGGGACCTGGAAGCCATCGACCAAGAGATGGCCGAGCTCGGTGGGGATGAGGCCCGGGAGCGCCAGCAGAAGCTCCAGGCCCTGCGCGAGGAGACCGCCACGGCGCGCCAGATGGCCAACCACTTCAAAGACGAGCTCCAGGACGTGCGCAGCGATCTCCAGCAAGCCCAGGCCGACCACGCCCGCACCGAGGACGCCTTGAACAAGGTGCTCGAAGAGACCGACGAGGTCGCCGGCGCCCAGGAGAAGTGGGGCGAGGAGGCCGAGGCGGTCACCACCGAGCTCGAGGAGACCAAGCAGCAGATCAGCGAGGGCTCGGACCGCAGCCACGATCTGCAGCGCACGCTTGCCAAGCTCAAGCAGAGCTACGAGAAAGCCCAGGACGCTCGCCACGAAGCGCAGCTCAAGGTGGATGCCCTCCAGGACAAGGCCGAGCGCCTGGAGCTCGAGCTCACCGAGGCCGAGGAGCGCCTGGAGACCGCCCGGTTCGAGACCAAGGATCTCCGCTACGCCGCCAAACAAGCGCGCAAAACCCACGGGGAGCTCGAGGAACGCAAGGAGGAGCTCAGCGAGGACCTCTTCGAGAAGAAGAAGGCCCAGGCCGAGCTCAACGAGGCGCTAAACGAGCTCGAACCCGAGGTCCGCGCCCTGCGCAACAAGTACAGCCAGCTCAAGGCCGAGTTCGAGGCCGCCGAGAACGTCGGCGGCTTCTCGCGCGCCGTGGAGGCGATCCTCGAAGCCCGGGACAAAGGAGAGCTCAAGGGCATCTGCGGCACCATCGCCGAGCTCGGGGACCCGCCAGAGGACCTGCAGACCGCCCTGGAGATCAGCGCGGGTGGTGCCATGCAGGCCATCGTGGTCGAGTCCGACCAGCACGCCAGCCAGGCCATCGCTTACCTCAAGCGCAAGAAGCTCGGACGCGCCAAGTTCCTCCCCCTCAACAAGCTCAGCTACCGCCGACCCCAAGGCAAGGCGCTCATGGCCAGCCGGGACGAGGCCGCCGTTGGCTTCGCCATCGACCTCATCGAGTTCGACGACGACTACAAGCCCGCGTTCAGCTACGTCTTCCGCTCCACGCTGATCGTCGAGGACCTGGACAGCGCCCGGCGTCTTATGGGCGGCGTGCGCCTGGTCACCAAGGACGGCGAGCTCATCGACGCTGGCGGGGCCATGACCGGTGGGTCGATGAGCAAGCGTCGCCGCGCCGGCTTCGGCGCCAAGCGCAAGGACGAGCTCGAGAAGCTCGGCAAGGAGCTGCGCGCCAAGGTCACCCAACAGGAGACGCTAGCCACCCAGGTCCAGGACGCCGCCGAGGAGGTCCGCCAGCTCTCCGAGCAGATGCGCGAGGTGGACGCCGAGATCGTCAAGCACGAGACCAAGCGCTCGGAAGCCGAGCGCCAGGCCGGCGAGGCCGAAGCCCGTATCGAAGGCCTCCAGGACAAGGTCGACGAGCTCACCGCGGACCTCGAACGCGCGGAGAGCGAGCTCGAATCCTCCCGAGAGACGCTCGCCGAGCACGAGGCCAAGCTCGAGAAGCTCGAGGCCAAGCGCGACGAGAAGGGTCAGGAGCTCATGGCCTCCACCCAGAAGGCCCTGGCCGACAAGCTTGAGGAGCTGC
This sequence comes from uncultured Thermoplasmatales archaeon, assembly GCA_964396185.1. GTDB lineage: Archaea > Thermoplasmatota > SW-10-69-26 > SW-10-69-26 > SW-10-69-26 > CAYNEI01. Next base: position 2,822 of record CAYNEI010000042.1, on the reverse strand, counting down.
GCGAACAACGCGACGGCATCAAGGACACCTTGCGTGATCTGGACGCCCGAGCCCAAGCCCTCGAGGAGAAGGAGAAGCTGGCCCGCGACCGGCGCGACGAGCAAGCCCAGCGCGTGGCCGAGCTCGAGGCCAAGCGCGACGAGCAGGAAGCCGAGATCGAGGGCTACCAGGCCAAGGAGGCCCAGCTCAAGGAAGAGATCAGCGTGCTCGAGGAGCTCGTCGGCGCTCACGACGAGCAGGTCGAGGAGCTCCGCGACGAACGCGACCGGCTCCTCGAGGAGAAGTACAAGAAGGAGAACGAGCGCGACCGCGTCCAAGACGCCATGGACGCCAACAGCGACCTGGTCATCCAGTTCAAGGGCCGCATCCCTGTGGTCCGATCCAGCCTCGAGGAGGCCAAGCAAGAGCTCGCCGAGCTCGACACCGAGATCCCCGACGAGGTGCCTGAGGCCCAGGACGACCTCAAGGCCGAGCTCCGAGACGTCGAGGGCCGCATGCAGCGCCTTGAGCCGGTGAACATGCGCGCGCTCGAGGAGTACGAGGAGCAGGAGGGGCGCAAGGACGAGCTCGAAACCGAGCTCGAGCGCCTGGAGCGCGAGCGCGAGAGCCTCATCGAGCTCACCGACGAGCTCGTCGGCCACAAGAAGGAGAGCCTCATGAAGGTCTTCGACGAGGTCAACGAGAACTTCGAGGAGATGTTCGAGGCCCTCTCCGGCGGGGGCAAGGCCAAGCTCGAGCTCGAGAACCCAGTCGACCCCTTCGAGGGCGGGCTGATCCTACGCAGCCAACCCAGCGGCAAGAAGGTCACCCGCCTGGAAGCGTTGAGCGGCGGCGAGAAGTCGCTCACCGCCCTCTCGTTCATCTTCGCCATCCAGCGCTACGCGCCGAGCCCCTTCTACGTGCTCGACGAGGTCGACATGTTCCTGGACGGGGTCAACAGCGAGCTCGTGGCCAACATGGTTCGACGCAACGCCAACCACGCCCAGTTCATCATGGTCAGCCTGCGCAAGGTCACCCTCAAACTGGCCGACCACGTCTACGGTGTGACCATGCGCGAGGGGATCACCCAGATCCTCGGCCACGTGGACGTAGACGGCATCACGCACACCGAGGAGCTCAAGGCCCCAGAACCGACCCCGGAGGCCTAACCGATGGGCGAGCCCCGACCCATCACCGCCCAAGACCTCCTGCGCCAAGCCGTCCAAACCCGCCTGGACGACATCGTCACCCGGGTCCACCACGCGCCTGGATCGAACGGGGGCCCAACCTCCGGCGATCCCGAGGCGGTCATCGACCACATCCTCTTCCACAAGGCCCTGGCCGACCACGATCCCGACCGGCTCAGCGAGTACCTCACGATGGCCCGCCAGGACGTGGCCAGCTTCCGCGACCCCTTCGACCGCGCCATCGCGCTCACCTTCCACCTCGTCGTCGACGAACAGATGGACCCCTGGAGCATCGATCTCGGCAACTTCAGCACCCTCTACGCTGAGCGCATCCGATCCACGCCCGAGGTCGATCTGATCACCGGCGGCAAGCTGCTCGCGCTGGCCTGGCACGTGCTGTTACGCCAGACCCAGGGTCTGCTCGAGCGCGCCCAACCGCCGGAGCCTGAGCCCGAGGAGCCCATGTGGGATCTCGGCTGGGACGACTTCCCCGAGGCCTGGGGGGACCAGGACGAGGGCCAGGTGTACACCGAGCGCGTGCTCGACGAGCAGCGCGACCCACCGTTAAGCGAGAGCGTGTTCCACCAGGGCGACCGGCGCGTGACCCTCTTCGAGCTCGTGGAAGCCCTGGAGGACGGCCGGCGCGAGGCCGAGCGACGCAAGATCCTGGCCCGAGAACGCGCCAAGGCTCGAGCCGAGCAGGCCGACATCGAGCAGGACGATGTCCAGGAGAAGGTCCACAAAGAGGACCTGGAAGCCGAGATCCACAACGTGCGCGAGCGCCTGAAAACCTACAGCGAGGAGGTCGCCCTCCACCAGGTCTACGACGGCACGCGCGAGGACTTCCTCACCGTCTTCATCGCCTCGCTGTTCCTCTCCCGCGCCGAGATGATCGACATCCGCCAGGACTCCTTCCCCCACAGCCCCATCCTCATCCAGGGCTGCGCACCGCTCCACGACCCCAACGTACCCCTGGTCGGGATCCCCAAGACAGGGCCCGAGGCCGCTGACGCCCTCGACGAGGATGAAGAAGCCGAAGCCCCGGATGAGGACCCCTCTGATCCGCCGGGCGAGGACGAGGCCGCTGCGCCAAACGAGCCCGCCCCCGATGCGCCCAGCGAGGATGCCGACGAGCCCGACACCACCTCCGAGGAGGACCCCCATGACGACCCAGAGCCCAGCCCAGATGCCCAGCCCGTCCGAGCCAACTGACACCGGCGACGACCCGCGCCGCGCGCCTGACCTCCTGGTCGAGGCCGCGCTGTTCAGCGCAGGCCAGCCCATGTCCATGGACGAGCTGGTGGAGACCACCAAGCTCCAGCGACCCGCCATCCAAGACAGCCTCGAGAGCTTGCAGGAGGCCTGGGCCGAGCGCCGCACCAGCCTGGCCATCGTGCGAAGTGGCACGAAGTGGGCGCTTGCCCTCAAGCCCCGGTTCGCTGATGAGGCCCGCCACATCGTTCCCCCTGAGATCCCGCTCCACGTGCTACGCACCCTCGCTCTGGTAGCCTACCACCAGCCCCTGCTCCAGTCGGATTTGAAAGAGATGGTGGGCTCCAAGGTCTACGAGCACGTGGGCATCCTCACCGAGGCCGGGCTCGTGCGCCGCAAGCCAAGTGGTCTCACCTACGAGCTCAACACCACCCAGGATTTCCC
>CAYNEI010000041.1:0-19779 GCA_964396185.1 uncultured Thermoplasmatales archaeon | reverse complement strand
TTCCGGCTCTGCCAAGCCGGCCTCCGGCCCTTCCTTGCGGTCCGGGGGGAACCACCGTGTTGCGCCTTGGCAGGCGCCTGCTTGCGAGCCTGGCGGCTCGCCCTTCGAACGCCTGTCGCCCTGCGCGGGCCCGATATCCGTAACAAGTAGGGCTGAGCCGCCTCGTTCGAGGCCACTCAGTACGTGGGCTTCTCGGGTTCGATCTCCCGGGACCAGGCCTCGATGCCGCCCTCGAGGTTGTAGGCGCGCAGGCCTAGCGAGCGAAGGAACTCCGTGGCCTTGGCCGAGCGCGCGCCGGAGTGGCAGTGCACGACGATCTCCTTGTCCTGCGGGAGCTCGCTGGCACGGTCGGCCAGATCGTTGAGCGGGATCAGGGTCGCCTCCTCGAGATGCACGATCTCGTGCTCCCACGGTTCTCGCACGTCGAGCACGAAGAGCTCCTCGTCGCCTCGTCGCCTGGAGAGCTCGTGCACGCTGATCTCCTGGCCCTCCATAGCAGCAGCCTGGGCGTGCAAACCGCAGAAGGCTTCGTAGTCCACGAGCTCGGTGATCTCTGGGTCGTCACCGCAGATCGGGCAGGCGGGGTCGCGCGAGATGGGGACCTCGTCGAAGCTCGCGTCCAGGGCGTTGTAGAGCACCAGGCGGCCGGTGAGGCTGCGGCCCTTGTCGAGCAGGAGCTTGATGGCCTCGGTGGCCTGGAGCACGCCGAGCGTGCCGGGGAGGACCCCGAGCACGCCACCTTCCGCGCAGCTGGGTACGAGGCCTGGAGGTGGGGGCTCGGGGTAGAGGCAGCGGTAGCACGGACCGCCACCCTCAGGCCAGAAGAGGCTGGCTTGGCCCTCGAAGCGGAAGATGCTGGCATGCACGTTCGGCTTCCCGAGGAGCACGCACGCATCGTTTGTGAGGTAGCGCGTCGGGAAGTTGTCCGTCCCGTCGACCACCACGTCGTACCCGTCCAGGATCGCCAGGGCGTTCTCGCTGGTCAACCGCTCCTGGTAGGTTTCGATCTCGATGTGGGGGTTGAGGCTCTCAAGGCGCTGCTTGGCGGCTTGGACCTTGGCCTCTCCCTCGTCGGCCGCGCTGTAGAGGATCTGGCGGTGGAGGTTGGAGGCGTCCACGACGTCGGGGTCCACGATGCCGATGCGGCCCACGCCAGCTGCGGCCAGGTAGAGCAGGGCAGGCGCACCCAGCCCACCGGCTCCGATGACCACGACCGAGCCCTGCTTGAGCTTGCGCTGCCCGGCAGCGCCCACCTCAGGTAGGATGAGGTGACGCCCGTAGAACCGCATCTCGTCCGTGGAGAGGCTCCCGTTGCCCTGCGCGGCGGGCGCTTCCCCACTTGACTGGCCCGCTTGCCCACCTGCCACGGCTGGGAGGACGAGCACGGTGTCCTCGTCGCTGAGCGCGGTGTCCGGGCCGTCGAGCTCTCGAGCGTTCGTCTTGTTCACGAAGTAGTTGACGAAGCGATGCAGCTCACCTGCCTTGGAGAGCAGGTGCTCGCGCAGGCCAGGGTGGGCCTCGACGACGCTGTCGACGGCCTCGCGCAGGGTAGCTGCCTTGACGGTGAGCTCGGCTTCCCCGTCGGTTTTGGGGCGGAGGGGAGCTGGGATGCGGACCTTGACCATCGAGAGAGGATGATGCGGTGGAAGGGAAAAAGGTTGGGCTGGAGGCAAGAAGGCGGGCCCGGCTACGGGGAGCGCAGAGGTCTCATGGGGATGGGTCGGACCCGCCGGTCACGTGGACCTCGAGGGCCTCGAAGCGCTCCCCGGTCCACTGGCCCGCCAAGAACGCGAGTGGCGAGAGCGAGCAGAGCAGGTAGACCGCCCCCTCCCAGCTCGCCCTTGCCCGGTCCTCGTCGCTGAACGCCGCGTGGCCCCGGGGGTGGCTGTGGTAGAAGCCGACGATCTCGAGGCCCTCCTGCTCAGCTTGCAGCGTGGCCTCGAGCAGGTTCTCGGGGTCGATCTCGTAGCGGTTGCGCCGGCTGGGGTGCACGTTGGTGGCCCGGCGGAACGCCGTGGCCTGGCCGGCGGCTGGACCCAGCAGGATCCCGCAGCACTCATCCGGGCTCGTTTCCAGGGCGTGGTCGAGCACCCCCTGAGCCACCTCCGGGGACAGCTCGAGGCGCTCTCGTGACCCGGTCATGCCTGGCCCCCAGGTTGGCGCGCTTCTGCGGTCTCCTCGCGCACGAAGCCAGCGTACGTCGTGGATCCGTAGCGGTCAAGCCCGTCGGGCAGGACCGTGACGATCGTCCCCTCGTCGAGCTCCTCGGCTAGTGCGAGACAGGCCGCCACGTTGGCACCGCTCGAGGGCCCCAGGGCCACGCCGAGCTCTCGCAGGATCCGAGCGCCGGTCTCCCAGGCCTCCATGGTGGTCACCGTGGCCGTCTCGTGGATGAGCGTCTCATCCAACACGGCTGGGCGCTTGTTCGTCTCCAGGTGCTTCCAGCCCTCCATCCCATGCAGGGGTTCGGCGGGTTGGAGACCGATGACCCGGGCCTCGGGTGCCTGATCGGCCAAGCAGCGGGCGATCCCGGTGATCGTACCCCCGGTGCCGATGCCGGCCACGAAGTGGCTCACGCGCCTGGGCGCTTGGGTGAGGATCTCTGGACCCGTGGTCTGCTCGTGAGCGCGCGGGTTGGCGGGGTTGCTGTACTGGTCTGCGTAGACGTGGGCGCCCTCGGCGCCCTCGAGGTAGGCTTGACAACGCTCGATGGCACCGTCTTGGCCCTCGTCTGCCGGTGTCAGGGTGAGCTCGGCACCGTAGAGGCCGAAGAGGCCCTTGCGCTCATCGCTGGCGTTCTCGGGCATGAAGAGGTGTACCGGGAACCCAAGCGCGCGACCAAGCAAGGCGTACGCGAGGCCCGTGTTCCCACTGGTCGCATCCACCAAGCTCGCGCCTTCTGAGAGGGCCTCCCAGGCGTCCTGCACGATGAACAAGGCTGGGCGATCCTTGATCGAGCCACCCGGGTTGCGGGCCTCCAGCTTGCCAAAGATCGAGACGCCTGCGCTCGCGCTCAACTCGGAGAGGTCCACCAGCGGGGTCCCCCCGATGAGCTCAACGACGGGGGCGGTGGCTGGGAAGGCGGCCTCGCTCACGAGCTGCCAGCAGCCAAGCGCGGTTCAAAGGCGTTTGGATTGCGGCGAGAACGATACGTAGGGGCCCAGGCCTTCGTCGGGGAGCGCGCAGCTTGGCTGCCTGAGCGACGAACGGATGCCAACGAACGTTGTCATCCGCAAACAAGTGCTGCGCAGTCCAGAAGAACGGACACCGCCTTCAACGATCATCGAGGCTTCTTTATGCGCACCCCAGCTGAGCAAGGGATCCCGGTCTTCGTGTTCGATGAAACGGACGAACCCGTCGGATCCCTGATCGGGTGGGAGCGGGACCGGAGCACGGGGGAGCCCCGTAGCCTCAAGCTCCAGTTGACCCCTGAGGCCGCAGAGATCCTCGGCACCCCGGACGCGCTCACCCTTCCGTCCAAGGACGTGTTCTCCATGCGGCGCGATCGGCTCGTGCTCGACCATACGTTCCAGACCCTCGGCCCGTTGGTCGAGCGGGGTGTCGTGTTCGACGACGTGTCGTGATCCCGCCCAGCGTGGCAAGCGAGATCCGTCGAACGCGGCAGCTTAACCTGTGAGCTCGCGGACCTCTGGTTGCCAGACGTCGTAGGTGAGCGTCAGCGTGTAGCCGTTGGAGCCGTCGGGCTGCACCTCGGTGCCTCCCGGGAGCATCTCACCCGGTGCGGACACCAGGGTCACGGTCACCTCCCAAGGGCCGATCCCCTCCTCAGTGGGGGCCTGGGCGGTCTGTTCTTGCGCGTCCTCGGCGCTGCGGGCGGCGGCTGTGGTCGTGGCGGGTTGGTCGTTCACAGGGACCGAGATCGCGATGCTTCCGCGCTGGGATGTATCCGACTCAGATGCCGATTCCCCAGGGGGCGCGAGCGCGAGCGAGAAGGTGTCCGGTTCGCCATCGTTGTCGGTCCATGTCAGGCTGGCGCGCACGTTGGCCACGATCCCAGCCCCCTCAGGCACCACGAGGGTGAAGGTGGCCGTGTCCCCTTCGGCCAGGGTACCGGTTTCAGTCATCGTGCCTGCTTCGCTGGCGCTCCAAGAGACCTCGTACTCGTGGAACTGGCCCCGCTCGTAGAGGAAAACGCCGGCCATGGCGGCCAGTAAGATCAGGGCACCTGCGATCCCCGTCCACGTATCCCGGTTGAACCGCAGGGACCCTCCCGTCATGCCACGAGAGGGAGCCTGGATGGTGATAAGCGTTGCTGGCGTGGCGCGCTCGCACCGTCGGCTCTGGGAGCGTGGAGACGGATCCCCGTCCAGGGCGCAGCCTTCATCTACCCAGCCCGCTTGGGCAGACGGTGGCGGTCCTCACAGACTTCATCGTCGAAGCCTCGGCAGGGATCCTAGGGGTCTTCGCGGGTGTGGTGCTGGCGCTCTGGACGGAGCGGAAGCGCCGCGCGCAAGAGGACGCCCTCCAAGCCGAGCGCTTGGACGCCCAACTCGCCGACATCCAGGACGTCATCCTCTCCAGCGTGGTGCGCAACACGTTCGAGGCCAAGCGCCTGCAGGGCCTGCTCGTGGACGCGGACGACCCGTACCTCTTCGGCTCGACGTTCGAGCTGGCCATCTGGGAGGCCACCCACGAGCAGTTCGTGCAGCTCGCCTCGCTGGAGCAGCGCGTGCTGTTCACCCGGTTCTTCGACCAGGTACGCCGGCTCATGGGGTTGATCGATTTCCAACGCCAAGTCCGGGCCGATGTGGAGGTCCGCGTCCCTTCCCAGGATGCTGGTGACCGCGCCCTGCTGGAGGGGATCACCGGCCGGCTGAAGACCGTGGCCGAGGACGTGCGCCTCGATGGGATCGTCATCGTGGCCGACCACGGGGGGGTCATGCACAAGCGCCTGCTGGGGCTCGGGGGCAACGACACGCCAGCCAGCAACGCCTAAATACTCGCTGAGTCGGTCATCGGCTGGGTTCTAAGATGCCTGAGTTCCTAATCGAGCGGCACATCCCGGGGATCGAGCGCATGACCTCTGACGAGTTGGCGGCCGTCGCCAGGAAATCCAACGCGGTGTTGGCCGATCTGGGCGCGGAGATCCGGTGGCAGCACAGCTACATCGTGGACGGCCAGCTCTTCTGCCTGTACCAGGCCCCGGATGCTGAGCTCATCCAGGAGCACGCCCGGCTCGGTGGCTTCCCGGTCACCGACATCAAGCTGGTCAGCGGGATGCTTGAGCCGGCGATGGGTTGAGCCGAGCCCTGAGGCGCCGACTCAAGCCTGAGCGATACCGTTCCCGAACACCTGGCCGTGGCTCGTTCGCAGCAGCTCCAGGTACTCATCGAGGTTCGGGCCTCGCGCCTTGAACCGCTTGAGCACCTTGTCCCAGTCCGGCTCGTAACCGATCCGCCAGCCGCTGGGCTCGCCCTCGTCCCTCTCGGCGTCAAGCTCGAGGCCCAGGTCATGGACCCGAGGGATGACCTGGTCGTACCACTCGTACCGGAGCTCGTCGTTCGTTTTGGACCTGAGCCCAAACTCGATGATCTCCTGGACGTGCGTGGAGTGCCGGTTCTCCGGTCCGAACCACTCGACCCCGTGGGGCCAGAGCCGGTCCAGAGCGGCCTGCAGCATCTCCTGGGTCTCTTGTGGCCCGTTGGCCAGGCGTTTCATCCATAGATCCCCGTGGCGGAGGTGGAACTTCTCCTCCACATCGATCTTCTTGAGGGCGCGGCGCCAGGGACCGTAGCTGCAGTTGTGGCCGATGTCGCCGAGCTGCACGGCACCAGCTCGGTCGAAGAGCGCGTTGGCCACCGCCAGCTCGGCCCAGTTGTGGAGCCGGTAGTCGAAGAAGTGCATGTTCTTGTACTCGTGGCGCTCGCGGCCGTAGACGAGGTGCTCCTTGTCCTCGCCCAGATCCTCGAGCAACCGGAACATGATGTTGGCGTGGCCGGCCTCGTCCTGGACCACAGCCGAGGCGGAGATGCGCATGTCGAGCGTCGGGGCCGTGTTGGCCACGGGCTGGTAGCAGAGCACGCTCATGAGCTCCGTGTCGGCTTGGACGAGCATGAGGCGTTTGAGCGCGCGCAGGTAGCCAGGGCTCATCTCCTCGATGCGCTCGATGGTCTGGCCATCCGCGATCGCCTGCTTCACCTCGTCGTCGCTGCGTTGGGGCTCTGCGAGCTCGGCTGCCATGGGGGCGTTGTAACCTGGGGCCTGGTCAAAAGGGTTCCCATGGCTTCCAACACGTAGGGTTCAGCACGGCGGCCCGTTGCGCTTAAGACGGTCCCCCGACTATGGCCGCTCGGATGGCCGAGCGCCACAAGGTCCACTTCGTCCGAGAGGGGATCACCGTGGAGGTCGCCGAGGATGACTACATCCTCGCCGAGGCCGAGCGGGCGGGCCTCGAGCTCCCGTACTCCTGCCGGATGGGCACGTGCTCGGTCTGCGCCTGCAAGGTCGATGGGGAGGTCGACCAGTCCGAGGGGGTCATGCTCACCTCGAACGAGAAGGATGCAGGCTACTGCTTGATCTGCATCGCCAAGCCCCGGGGACCCATCGAGGTCGACACCGACGACGTGCCCTAGCCTGGTGGGGCGAAGCCCTTACACGCCGACGCCGGCCATCTGGAGCGTCAACCGGGCCTCCTCGCTCAACCGCTCAGCCGTCCAGGGTGGGTCCCAGACGGTGCGCAGCTCCAGGGCCTTAAGGCCGACGAGCTGCGAGACGGCTTCGCGCACGTCGCCTAGGAGCAGATCCATGGCGGGGCAGCCCATGGCGGTGAAGGTCATGTCCACCTCGACGCGGCCCTGGTCGACCTCGACGCGGTAGATGAGGCCCATGTCGACGATGGAGAGCGGCAGCTCGGGGTCCTCGACGGTCTCGAGGGCGGTCCAGACGGCGCGCTCGGTCACCACGAGCTTCAGGAGCCCGCCCCTCCTTATGAATCGTTCGGGCAGGCACGCCACGAGAGCGGGGCTCCGCCGAGCTAGGGGCTGGACCGTGCGGGGTGGGACTGAGCGAGCACGTGCTCAAGGAATGCCGCGTGGATCCGTGGGTCCGGGGAGAGCTCCGGGTGGAAGGCCAGCGCCCAGCGGTTCCCCTGCTGGATGCCGACGACCTCGCCGTTGGCAAGCTTGGCCCACGGCTTAGCCTCCCCCCACCACTTGGAGAAGGCGGGTGCTCGGATGAAGACCCCGGGGAACGGTGCGTCCTCGATGCCTGCGAGCTCCACGGGGGCCTCGAAGCTCTCTTGTTGGCGCCCGAAGGCGTTGCGGGTCACTGCTGTGTCCATGAGGCCCAGAAGCGTGGTGCCCGTGCGCTCCACCTGTCCGTCGCCTTGGCTGGAGAGCAGGATCGCGCCAGCGCACGTGCCCAGCACGGGCCTGCCGTCCCGGATGGCCTCGGTCAAGGGGGCGCGCAGCCCGCTGGAGTCCAGCAGCTTGTCCATGGTGGTCGATTCACCGCCTGGCAAGATGATGGCATCGCAGCGCGCGAGCTGTTCGGGTCGGCGGACCTGGACCACGTGCACGTCGAGGTCCAACGTGTCGCAAGCACGCTCGAGGCTGGCCTCGTGCTCAGCGAAGGCACCCTGCACCGCCAACACCCCGATCTCGACCACGCCACGCTCACCGTGGCTCCCTGGGAAAAGCGTTGCCCCACGCAAGGTGTCCCTGCTGGTGACGGGCACGCGTTCAAGGGGGGCGAAACCAACGATGGCACGTGTCTCGCGCCTGGATCGCAGCCATCGTGATCAGCCTCACGCTGCTGGCCAGCTTCCCAGGTCAGCTCACCGCTGCTGGATGCGAGACCCACGGCCACGCGTGGGTCGGCTACGGCGCGGTCTGCGATGGGGACAACGACGGGTTCTCCGACACGGTCGAGTACGACCTGGAATCCGAGTTCTTCGATGAGACGATCTACCTCACCGAGGGCGAGATCTCCTTGCTCCAGGAGCACCGACGATCGACGCGCAGCCAGCAGGACCGGGCCACCGCCGAGGTCCTTGTCGAGCTCAATACGGTCTTCGCGCCCACGTTCTACCAGGAGTGGCAGACCCGCGATCGCGGGGCCGATGGGACCCAGGACCGGGTCACCGCCCGTGGTGGCCTGTTCACGACGGGCGCTGACGGCGCGAGCGTGAGCTACTTCTTCGGGCTCTGGGACCTCAACGAAGACGGCCGTCCGGACGCCTACGGGTTCATGGTGTGCGCCATGGGCTTGGGCTGCATGGCACCTAGCGTGAATATGATCCCGGATCTCCCACCTCAAATCCCTCCGCTCACCGTGTACATCGAGCGGATCGGTTGGGTCCCCTGACGCCAAGGGGCTCTCGCCCGACCATGACCGTTGAGGGAAGCGCTCAAGTCCACCCTGGCGCTTGCCGGGCCATGGTCCGCACCGACTCCACGATGATCGAGCTTGGGACGCAAGCCCCGGACTTCACCCTGGAGGATCACAACCCCCGCACGGATGCGGGAGCGTGCTCCCTCAAGGACGTTCAAGGGGACAAGGGCACGCTCGTGATGTTCCTTTGCCAGCACTGCCCCTACGTCAAGCACCTTGAGCTCGAGCTGGCTGAGGCTGCCAACGGCTACCAGGAGCGCGGCATCGGTGCCATCGCCATCCAAAGCAACGACATCGAGAACTACCCCCAGGATGGGCCCGAGGGCATGGCCGAGCAAGCCGAGCGGTGCCGCTTCGACTTCCCGTACGTGCTCGACGGGACCCAAGAGGTCGCCCAAGCCTACCACGCGGCCTGCACCCCGGACATCTTCCTGTTCGACGGGGAGCTCAAGCTGGTCTACCGGGGCCAGTTCGACGGGACGCGCCCGGGATCCGGGCAGCCCACGGGCGAGGACCTGGATGCCGCCGTCGAGGCTCTCCTCTCCGGCGAGGTCCTCCAAGACCAGGCGCCTAGCCAAGGCTGCAACATCAAGTGGAAGCCGGGCAACGAGCCGGGCTACTTCGGCTAGGCACTACTTCCGCGGTTTGAGTCTACGCACCAGAGCGCGGGCCGCGCGGCCCCCCGGGCCGGTTGCAGGTGGACCCGGGCAAGCGCAGGAAGGGCAGCGCCCTTTCAAGCGCAGCACGCGCTCCGTCTGCACCCGGCACCCCAACCACGACGGACGCGGCGCACCGCGCCCGCGAGCGGGCGCGGGGTGACGCGGCCGGGGGGCCGCCCTTCGGGCCGGCCGCCTGAACGCCCGCCTGTGCGGTTGGTTCGGTCGGTCGCGCGCTGCTTCGACGATGCGGTGCATCGCCTGCATAACGCGCGACCACCTGCGGCCGTCATCCGGCCGGCGCGGTCCCGCTCAACCGCGGAAGTAGTGCTAACCGAGCCGATCACGCGCGACGCACGCGCCGGACCACGAGCGCGAGAGCGCTTGCGACGACGAGCAGCGGCAGCAGGCCGATGCCTGGTACACCGTTGGAGTCATCGTCCTGGTCGGCCGTGGTGTTGGCGGGCTCGACGGGCTCATCCCGGCTGGGGTCCTCGTCATCCAGGATGATGCCGGCCTCTGTCACGCGGGGGGGTTGCTCGAAGGTCATCTGCCAGCCCAGCGCGTTGCGGACGACCTGGTTGCCCGTGTAGGTGGTGGCATACGAAGCCAGCCCGTACGGGTGGTAGTAGTCCTCGGTCGGATCGGGCAGCAGCGCGCCGATGAGCGTGATCGTCCCGTTGCCCACGGGGATCTCGCCCAGGTTGGCCTTGTTCGGGCTGAACGCGCCTACGGCGGTCCCTCCAGCGTTCTCCAGGGCCTCACGTTGCACGGTCCAGACAGGGCTCGTGATGCCCTCCTGGAAGCCCAGGGGCATGGGCTCGAAGAGCTGGCGTGCCAGGCCTCGCACGTTCGTGGCGAGGTGGTGGTCGCGGTCGATCCAGTTCGTGTAGCCAGCGTAGGCCTGGGCTTGGTCGATGGTACCGTTGTCGACCACGCCGAAGGTGGCCAGGAGCTGGATGGCCTCGTCGGTCGCCAGCAGGTGGCCGCCGGCCTCCACGAAGCTGCGAACAGCTTCAGCCTGGCCGGGGCTTTCCAGGATGGGGCGGACAGCTGAGCCTGGGATGACCAGGTTGTCGTAGGCGTCGTTGGTGAGCAGCTCGGTGAGCTCTTCAGGCTCGATGGGGTCGAGCACGCCAGGCACGTCCCCGGCCGAGAGCGTGGGGGCGATCTCGCGGAAGTAGTCGTTGATCGTGGCCTCGTAGTCGATGCCGTTCTCCCAGTCGTAGGCGTCGTCGGCCTCGTTCTCAGCAGCCCAGCCGGTGAGGTTCCCGTTGTCGGCGTCCGTGGCCACCACGCGCGTGGGGACATACGCGGTGCGCGTGTCCTGGGAATCGATGCTCACGTGCGTGTTGAGCGCAGCGATGTCCATGAACGCTGCCACGATCACGCGCGTGGTCTCGACGTGGTAGTCGTTGATGCGCTGGGCCAGGCCAGGGTAGTAGTTGTCGAACATGATGTGGTTGTAGCTGAACTCGAAGTCCACACCGGGTGCGTCTAGGCCCGTGTCTTGGGCGAACCAGTCGCTGGAGAACCCGCTGTCGACGTAGCCGATGGTGTCCCACACCGTGCCCCAGCCGTTGTACTCGCCACCCCAAACGCCAGCGCCTGGCAGCGTGTTCCACTCGGTGAAGTACGGGTCGGTGTTGAGCCGCTCCTCGATGCGCTCTGCCAGGGCCGTGATGATGAGCTCCTCGCGGGGCGTGAACTGGCCGGCCGGGATCATGGTGAGCACGAAGTTGCCCTCGCGCAGGCAGACCTCTCCGGTGGCATCGCTGACGGGGTTGTCCGGGGCTTCCTCTGGCGGGAAGCAGTGGATCGGTCGGCTGGAGTTCACGAGCGCGTTGGCCGGGTAGAGCATACCGTGGAGATCAGAAGCGTAGTCGATCTCCGGGAAGGCGTTGTTGAGCCACGGGATGTACCCCTGGGACTCGGCTTGGCTAAGCGATGCATGGGCGCCCTCGCCTCGGCTCCACCCTTGGGTGGGGGCTTGGCGGTTGAGGTCCAGGCCGTTGCCGTTGACCCGCACGAAGTTCTGGGTCTCTACCCCTCCCAGGCTGATGTAGCCGGCATCGTTGTGCCGGTACTCGGCCAGCTCGTGGGCCCAGCCGTCCGGGTTCGGGAACAGGAAGATCAGGCGCATGTAGTCGAGCATGCCGAGGCGCTCGTCGGTGGCCACGCCCGTGTCGTCGTCGGCGTTCCACGCCTTCGTGAAGTCCTCGATCACGCGCATGCCGCCCTCGCGGCCGCCCTTCTCGTTCCCGTGGATCGAGAGCATGAAGAGCAGGTTGATCTTGTCCTCGTCCGCGATCGCGCTCTGCTTGTTCGTGAGGGTGATTGCGAACACCGGCAGGGTGTCGTGCCCGCCGGCGATGTTCTCCCAGCCTGTCGAGTTCGTGATCTGGTGGAACGTGACGAGCTCCGGGTTCTCCTCTTCGAGGAGCTGGAGGTTCTCGATGGACTCCCAGATCCCGACGTAATCGTTCGTCTGCGTTGCCTCCGGGAACAAGCGTCCGGTCGCGGTGCGCGCCTCCTCCCCGAAGAACCCAGGCGTTGGGAGCGCTTGAGCCAGGGGGGTGGCGAGCAGTGCGATGCAGAGGACAGCGATGCCAAGCCCGCGCATGGAGAGCGAGTCCCCCTGGCGCTATATAGGCTTTCTTGCCCCCGAGTACGGCGGTACTTGGCCCGCGGGCGGACTCTCGACGGGAGTGTCGCTTCGCCGCGGTGGAGCGAGGTGGAGCCGCGCCTCGTAGGCCGGGCCAACAGGGCAGGAGCCGGTCCAGAACGGTTATCTGCCACGAGCCACCCTCCGGGCTGACGGTGGACGCCATGACGCCGGCTCGCGCATCCCCGGTGACCCTGCTCCTCACCGCCATGGTCCTCACCGCCGGGTGCCTGGGTGGCAGCGACGGGGCCGGCGAGGGGCCAGGCGAGCGCGCCCGGGCGTTGACCTGGTCGGAGCTCGCGCTGACCGACGCCCACGACCACGCCGATGTCGGGGCACACGCGAACCTGACCACGGCCAACTTCGAGATCCTCGGCCACGACCCGCTCGTGAGCGAGCAGCTAGGCACCACGCCACCGGGGAACCTGTGCGGGGATGCAGCGCGGACCACGGATGGTCGCCAGCTCGCCGTGGTCGAGTCCCGGGGGGACATCGCCTTCACGCTCATCGATGTGACCGACCCCTCCCAGCCCCAGTGGCTCGGTGAGCTGGCTGCACCGACGACCTTCGTCTACGATCTCGCGCTGGTGCCGGACGGTGACCACGTCGTGCTCGTCACCACCAACGCGCAGGCACCCTCGACCCAGACCCTCGGCCAGGACGTGGACCCCCAGGCGCCCGAGCTCACCTGGCGCTCCCCTTGCAGCGAGGATGGCGGCGAGGCCGCTCGACCCATCCCATCCAGCCCAGCGCTTCGCGCCCAAGGCCCCGTCGACCTGATCCCGCGCCCGTACAGCCTGGTGCTGGTGAGCATCCAGGACCCCAGTGCTCCCGAGATCGTCGACCAGCGGCCCCTGGCAGGCTTCGGCCACAGCGTGCACGCCAAGATCATCGAGGACCGAGCCTGGGTCGTGGCCACGGCCCTGGCCTGCCCGCCCACCCAGGGCTGCCTGCACGCCGCCTCCACCTACCAGTTCTACGAGCTCACAGGTACGCCTGCAGGCGCGCGACTCAACCACCTCTCCACCTACCAGCCCCCCTACGAGCTCGGGGAGAGCGGGCCCATCCCCCGCGGCACCGGTCACACCGACGCCTGGATCCAAACCCACCCGATCACTGGCCAGACCCTGGCCTACCTGGCCGCCTGGAACGCCGGGCTGGTGATCTTGGACCTGGCCGACCCCCAGCAGCCCGCGCTGGTCTCCCAGTGGTCCGACTGGAACCGGTCGCTCGCTCCCCAGGACTCAGGCAACACGCACAGCGCCGCCCCCTCCGAGGGGCTTGTGGATGGTCGTCACCTCACGGCTATCGGGCCTGAGAACAGCCAACCACCGGAGCGCACGCCGGCAGGCATCGTGCGCGTGCTCGACACGACCGATCCCTCCGAGCCCCGCGAGTTGGGTGCCTGGGTGCTCCCGCACAATGTCACCTGGGAGGAGCCCTTCCAGTGGTCCCCCCACTACATGGCCATCCAGGGGTCCACGCTCTTCGTGAGCCACTACCACGCTGGCATCTGGGCCATCGGCCTCTCCGAGCTCGGCGACGGCTGGCGTGAGCTGGCCGCCACCGGTGTCTTCCTGGCCGACCGGACCTCTCCGCAACCCCCGGACCCCGCGTTCCGGTGGGCTCCGACGGCAGAGGAGGTCCACGCCCTCCCGGACGGGACGCTTGTCACCTTCGACTCCAACAGCGGCGTTTACACGCTGCGCTTCGACCCAACCGTCGAGATCGAGGAGAGCCGGGCTTGGGGGCTGGCGCCCGCGCACGCGCCGTGACGTGCGTGACGTGCCCGCGTCCAGCGGCTCACCGCAAGACCCACAGCCCATCACCTGGATCAAGACTCGATGGCGCGCGCGTTCGACAGCAAGGACCAGGCCCGGCACTGGGTCTGGGATCGCCTCCAGAGCGAGGGTGTGGCTCGCTTCCCCTTCCCACCCCACAACCGCATCCCCAACTTCGCTGGCGCCGAAGAGGCCGCCCAGCGGCTCTTGGAGGATCCGATCTTCGCCAGTGTGAAGCGGATCAAGGCCAACCCGGATGCTCCCCAGCTCCCGCTGCGCGCGCTGGCGCTCGAGGCCGGGATCACGGTGGTCGTCCCCACCCCGCGGCTGCGCGGCGGGTTCAAGGAGCTCGACGCCAGCGACATCCCAGACGGCGAACACCGCCGGGCCGCTTCGCTCTCCCACATGGATGGCTACGCTCAACCCGTCGCGCTCGAGGAACTGGTCCCCGTGGACCTCGTCGTCACGGGAAGCGTGGCCGTGACCCGCCAGGGCGCTCGCTGCGGCAAGGGAGAGGGGTACGGGGATCTCGAGGTGGCCATCTTGCAAGAGCTGTGTCACGATCCCGTGCCCGTGGCCACCACGGTCCATCCCCTCCAGATCGTCGAGCGCCTCCCTCAGGACACCACGGACCTCCACCTCGGCCGGATCGCGACTCCCGACCAGACCCTCGACACAGGCCGAGATCAGCCGCCTGTTACGCGCATCGACTGGGGGAAGCTCGACGAGGATCGGCTCGACGACATGCCCGTGCTCCGGTCCTTGAAGACCGAGATCTCCTGATGCGCGCCTGAGGGCGCTCTAGCGTGGCTTCGCGGTGCGAAGCCGGGCTCCTTTGGCGCCGTGCCGGGTCGAAGCAAGTAAGAGCTTGCAGCTCATCCCCTGCATAATGACGGAGCACGCCCTCTTCAGCCAACCCTGGGCCGACGCGTTCAAGGCGGCGCTCAACGAGAACGAGGCCTACGCGGAGGCCGGGCGCACCTGGGAGGGCCCCCTGGCCTTCCTGGTCCGCGCGGACCCAGGCCACGGGATCGAAGAGGATCGAGCCGTCCTGCTCGACCTCTGGCACGGCGAGTGCCGCCAAGCCGAAGCCCTCCCATCGGACAAGGCCACCGCCCAGGCCGATTACGTGATCCTCGGGGACCGGCGCACCTGGTTCGACGTGCTCGACGGCGAGCTCGAACCGCTCAAAGCCCTCATGTTCGGGAAACTCAAGCTCTCCAAGGGCAAGCTGCGCGACCTGCTCCCGTACATCAAGGCCAGCAAGGAGATGGTGGAGAGCGCTCGCGAGGTGCCAACGAAACGATGAAGGCCATCGTCTACAACGGGCCCCGAGAGCTGGCCATCGAGGACGTCGACGAACCGACCATCGAGGACCCCACGGACGTGCTCGTCGAGACGGTACTGGCAGGGGTCTGCGGCTCGGATCTCCACATCTACCACGGCGACACCGCCGGCGTGATGCCAGGCGAGACCATCGGGCATGAGGTTGTCGGGCGCGTGCTCGAGGTGGGCGAGCAGGTCACCCGGGTCGAGCCAGGGGACCAAGTTGTGGCCAGCTTCCAGTCCCCCTGCGGGGTGTGCCGGGCGTGCCAGAAGGGCGTCTACAACGCATGCCAGGACCTCTATATCTTCGGGCACGGGTTGGCCTTCGGCTCGATCCCGGGCACCCAGGCTGAGCGCGTGCGTGTCCCCCGGGCCGATCTCACCCTGCGACGCATCCCGGACGGCCTGGACCCGGCCGAGGCGCTCCTGGCCGGGGACGTGCTGACCGCGGCCTACACCGGCGTGCGGCCCTGGCTCTCTCCCGGTGAGAGCGTGGTCGCCGTGGGCT
This sequence comes from uncultured Thermoplasmatales archaeon, assembly GCA_964396185.1. GTDB lineage: Archaea > Thermoplasmatota > SW-10-69-26 > SW-10-69-26 > SW-10-69-26 > CAYNEI01. The sequence goes on along the minus strand of CAYNEI010000041.1, from coordinate 4,491 downwards.
GCGGACCGGTGGGGTTGCTTGCCCTGGACGTGGCAGCCGCCCTGGGGGCAGCGCAGACGTACGCCATCGACCTGGACGCCGACCGACTTAGCTTCGCCGAGAAGCGCGGCCACATCCCGCTGGACCCAGGCGCTCTTGACCCCGTCTCCCACATCAACGATGTGACCGACGGGTCCGGCGTGGATCTCGTCATCGAGGCCGTGGGCGGGGAAGGGGCGGCCCTGGAGACCGCCTTCTCCGTGGCTGGCCCCGCCGGCCACGTGGTCGCGCTCGGCGTGCCCACCGAGTACACCTTCGAGTACCCATGGCTGGAGACCTTCGCACGGGGCGGCTCGTTCACCGCCACCCTGGCCAACGTGCCCCGCTGGATCGACGAGGTGCTCGCCCTGCAAGCCGCTGGCCGCCTGGACACCCGGGACCTGGTGGGTGAGCGCATGCCGCTGGCCAAGGGCGTCGACGCCTACGAACGCTTCGACCGACGCGAGGCGCTCAAGATCCTGCTGGAGCCGTGACCCACAGCTCCACCCTAGCGGCGGCACGACGCCATCGGCGAGGACAGCAACGGGACCGGCATCGGCGTGCTTGCCGAGCCCCAAGGGGTATAAATGGCGGCAGCCTACACCCGGGCGAGGACGTTCCATGCCCGTTTCAGAAGGAGACACCGTTCGCGTTCACTACACCGGCAAGCTGGCGGATGGCACCGAGTTCGACTCGAGCCGCGACCGTGACCCCCTGGAGTTCACTGTTGGCCAAGGCCAGGTGATCCCCGGCTTCGAGACGATCGTCGTCGGGATGGATGAGGGTGAATCGACGACGGAAGAGATCCCGAGCACGGATGCCTACGGTCCCCGGGACGACTCGCGGCTCATCGAGGTGGAGCGCGAGCGCCTGCCCGATGACCTCGACCCCGAGATCGGCGACCCCCTCGAGGTCCAAGTCCAAGGCCAACCCCCCATCCAGATGCGCGTTGCCGAGCTCGACGAGGAGGTCGTCACCCTGGACGGCAACCACCCCCTGGCCGGCCGTGATCTGACCTTCGAGATCGAGGTCGTCGAGATCCTGTGAGCACGCCGAGCCCGCACCCGGATCGCTCCAAGCAAGCCACGCCCACCATCATCGCCCACAGGGGAGCGTGGACCCAGCCAGCCGACCAGAACAGCCTGAGCGCCATCCAGCGCGCCATCGCGCTGGGCGCCGACGGGATCGAGGTCGACCTGCGAGCCACCAGCGATGGGCACATCGTGCTCCACCACGACCCCACCCTGGACGGCCACCCCGTCGCCGAGACGCCCCTCGGTGAGCTTGAGGCCCACGCGCAGGCCCAAGGCGTCGCGTTGGCCACCCTGGATCAAGCGCTTGGCGCGATCCCCCCGGACGTGCTCGTCAACCTGGAGGTCAAGCAACCCGGGTTCGAGCACGCCCTGGTCGAGGCCCTGGAGGACCACGACCGAGGGCCCCATCTGCTCGTCACGAGCTTCCACGACGCGGTGCTCACCACCCTGGCCGAGGCGGATGCCAGGGTCGAGACCGGCCTGATCCTTGGACTGGAAAACCCCTCCCCTTACCTGGCCACGCGGTGGAGCGAGCGCTTCCCAGCCCAGCGCGCACGAGCCGCCCGGGTCCAGGCGCTGGCCCCTCACGACAACCTGGTCCGAGCCGGTGTGCTCCGCCAGGCCCAGCGCCTTGGGCTGGATGCCTACGTGTGGACGGTCAACGACCCCAAGCGGCTCTCCACCCTGGTCCGCGATGCCCGGGTCACCGGCATCATCACTGACGACGTCGAGCTCGCGCTCGACGTCACCGACGACATCGGACTGGAAGGATGAGTTAGTTTGGGAACCAGTTTGACTGTCAGAAGTGCATTGTAACCGGAGAGACTTTATGCTCTGTCCAGACGAAGCAGGGGGGTCCCCCCGGGGGTCCATATCATCTGCTTCGCGAGAAACCCCCTATAGCCGATGGTGCATGGACGTGGACCCGGCTGCTGGGATGGGGTGCACGAGAACATGGCAACACCGGCTGAGGCTACCAACACGTACTCGCACGAACCTGCCACCATGTCCTACGAGGTGCTGCGCAGCTCGTGGGAGGAGTTCCTGCGCAAGTACATGCGCAGCGAGATCGACCGGGTCGCACTGGCCTACCCGGAGCAGTCCAGCATCCTGGTCCCGTACTGGCAGCTCTCCAAGCACAGCGACCGCTTGGCTGATGCGACGCTCGAGTTCCCGGATGAGAGCCTGGATGCCGCCCGGGAAGCCGCCCGCTCCCTGGAGACGCCCGTCGACGAACCGCTCAAGCTCAGCATCCGCGTCGATCGGCTCCCCGAGCACTGGCTCATCCCCGTGCGCGAGCTGCGCGCCGAGCACCTCGGCCGCCTGCTGGCCATCCGTGGCCTCGTGCGCAAAGCCAGCGAGGTCCGCCCACGCCTAGAGGTCGGCGCCTTCCAGTGCCTACGCTGCGGCCACCTGGAGTACGTCGAACAGGACGAACATCTCACCTTCAAGGAGCCCCAAGGCTGCGTCCAGTGCGAGAAGAAGAGCGCGTTCAAGTTCCTCGAAGCCCGGAGCACCTACGTCGACACCCAGCGACTCGAGCTCCAGGAGGCCCCAGAAGGCCTCCGGGGCGGCGAGCAGCCGGAGCGCATCATCGCCTACGTCGAGGACGACTTGGCCGGCCACGTGGCCCCCGGGGATCGCATCGTGCTCAACGGCGTGTTGCGCAGCCACCAGCGCCGCCTCCACGGCCAACCCTCCACGCTCTTCGATCTGTTCAGCGACGTGAACAGCATCGAGATCCAGGAGCAGGAGTTCGAGGAAGTGCAGATCAGCGACGAGGAGATCGAGGAGATCGTCGAGTTCTCCCGCGACCCCGACCTCTACACGAAGATCGTCCACAGCCTGGCCCCCACCATCCACGGCATGGACATGGAGAAGCAGGCCATGGCCCTCCAGCTCTTCGGAGGCGTGGCCAAGCACATGAGCGACGGCTCGCGCATCCGGGGCGACATCCACATGCTGCTGGTGGGCGACCCGGGTGTGGCCAAGTCCCAGCTGCTGCGCTACGCCGCCCGCATCTCCCCGCGATCCGTCTACACCTCAGGCAAGTCCAGCTCAGCGGCAGGCCTCACGGCCGCGGCCGTGCGCGACGAGATGGCCGATGGCCGATGGACGCTCGAAGCGGGCGCGCTCGTGCTGGCCGACAAGGGCCTGTGCGCTGTGGACGAGATCGACAAGATGAACAAGAACGACCAGTCGTCGATGCACGAGGCGATGGAACAGCAGACGATCAGCATCGCCAAGGCAGGCATCACCGCCGAGCTCCAGAGCCGATGTGCCATCCTGGGTGCGGCCAACCCGAAGTTCGGCCGCTTCGACCCCAACCAGCCGCTGGCCGAGCAGATCACCATGCCGCCGGCGCTCATGTCGCGCTTCGACGTGATCTTCACTCTTCGAGACGAGCCGGCCCAGGAGAAGGACAACAACCTAGCTCACCACATCATGCAGGTCCACCGCGCAGGCGCGATCAAGGAGTACCGCGAGCGCCACGAGGATGGCATCTACACCCGGGAGGACGAGGAGAACGCGAACCTCGTCACCGAGCCCCCCGTGACGCGCGAGTTCCTGCGCAAGTACATCGCGTTCAGCAAGCGCACCACCTTCCCGGTGCTCACCGAGGAGGCCCTTGGCCACCTCCAGGAGTACTACGTCAAGATCCGCGCCGAGGGCGCCAGCGAGCAAGGTGGCCGCATCCCGCTCACCCCCCGCCAGCTCGAGGCGCTCGTGCGGCTGACCGAGGCCAGCGCGCGCATCCGGCTTTCGAACCGAGCCGAGACCGAGGACGCCAAGCGCGCCATCGACATCGTCGAGTACTGGCTGCGCCGCATCAGCGGTGGCACGGGCCTGATGGACATCGATCTCGTGGCCTCCGGTGTTGGTCACAGCCAGCGCGAACGCATCCGCATCCTCATCGACGTGATCCGCGAGCTCAGCGAGGAGCACCCTGAGGGTGCGCCCATCGAGGAGATCCTTGCCGTGGCCGGCGAGCGCGGCATCACCGAGGCTCAGGTCGATGAGACGATCCGGATGCTCAAGAACCAGCGGGGCACGATCTACTCGCCTGACAACGATGACCACTACAAGCTGGTTCGCGAGTAGGGGTGTAGGGAGCCGGCCCCGCGGAGGCGGGGCCGGGGGGACGGCTGTGAAGCGCGCGGGGCAGGTGAGCCAGGACCGCGCGCTGGGTAGCTAGGAACCGTGGATCACGAGCGGCGGACCCGGGAGACGATCCGGTGGAACCGGCCTGCCTCGATGGACTCGGAAACGAGCCCCATGAGGAAGGTGCCAGCCACGATCGTCGTCGGGAGCCACTCGTACATCGTCGGTCACCGTCTACTACTACTCTCCGATCCCGGGTATAAAAAGGAATTTGGTTGCCCGGTCGAAACGACCTTTTCTTTGTCGGGGCCTCGGGGTCGCGAGGGCGGCGCAAAGA
>CAYNEI010000040.1:0-20321 GCA_964396185.1 uncultured Thermoplasmatales archaeon | reverse complement strand
GGCAGACCTGCGCGGAAGCGACCCCGTGCGAGCGGTCAGTGGGCTGCTGGAGTCCCTGGACGCCTAGACCGCCGGACAGGTTCTGCGTGAGGCCTCGCCGGTCAGCCCGGCACGTGCGGGGGACCCGAAAACCCATCACGCCCCGGCCCCCTTCCAGGGGGACGGCGGTCATCCCCCGCCGTCGGGACGGGGCCACGCATGCCGCTGCAGCCGAACGTCATCGAACGACAGCTCATCAAACGCCAGATCATCCCAGGGCTCCTGCTCGACCTAGGGGTCTCCACGTTCAAGCAGGAGGTGCTCATCGCGGCCATCGAGCTGGGCGTCTTCGACCATCTGCATGGAGAGCCCATAACGATCGAGCAGCTCAGCGAGCGAACCGGCGCCTCCGAGATCGGCCTCCGGAACCTGCTCCGAGCGCTTGGTCCCCTGGGCTACGTCGAGGCGACAGATCAAGGCTACCGTCTCACCGATGCGGCTCGTCAGGGCTTGCCGGACGAGGACCTGCAGGTGATGTTACCGTTCTTCAAGGAGCAGATCCAGCACATGGCGCTCGGTGCCGCCACCGGCGTGCGCGAGGCCCCGGAGGGTGGCATCTACGGCTGGGAGCGCGTCCAGTCTGGCGAGGAGGGTCGTGCCTACCAGGAGGCCATGCGGTGGCTTGCATCCGATCTGGTAGACGATGTCGTGGACAAGATCGAGCTGCCTTCCCGCGCGCGCAAGATGCTCGATGTCGGAGGCAGCCACGGGTTGTACACCGTGCGCTTCTGCGAGCTCCACCCAGGGTTGGAGGGGACGATCCTCGACTGGGAGGTCGGCCTGGATGCCGCTCGCAGGACGCTGGAAGAACGCCCAGAGGTGGCTGACCGCATCGAGCTCGCCGAGGTCGACTTCGAGAATGAAGCGCTCCCAACGGGGTACGACTTCGCGTTCCTCGGCCAGATCGTCCACGGCGTCAGCCCGGAGGGGAACCGAGAACTGTTCGGGAAGCTGGCCGAGGCGACCACCGAGCACGGGATGGTGGCGTTGCTCGACCAGTTCGAGGACCCTCCGAGACATGGCTGGCTCCCCTTCGATCCCACCTCGTCTGCCTTCGGTGACGGGATCGCAGCCCTTCTCGGCTTCAACCTCTTCCTGTTCAGCGGCGGCCGCTCCTACCGGTACAAAGCGATCGCCTCCTGGCTGACAGAGGCCGGGTTCCCGGAGGTCTCCCACGTCCCACTGCCCAAGTCTCCTGGCTACAGCCTTGTGGTTGCGAGCAAGAAGGCCTAGACCCAGCCACACACCTGTACACTAGAAACCGATCGTCGGGTAGGGAGTTCGATGTAGCTCATCGTCAGCGGTGTGGATGCTCCCGTTGCGGTGGAACGCGTCTGCAAGGTGGACCGCGTCGAACACGGTCTTCACCTCTCCGGCATCCAAGGCTTCGGCAGCCGTGTACAACACAGCAGCACGCTCGAGCTTGAAGTGAGCCTCCACGGCTCCCAGCGCTTCGACGTGGCCCAGCTCGAACCGGTGCGCGACGAAGAGGAGCTCGACACCCACCGAGAACGGAGCGATCAGGGGGCCGACTTCGGCCACGTGGCCCTTGGCCCGCTCGTGGAGTGCGTCGTCAGGCAGGATGCGACCCAGCACGAGGTTGAGATCGGCGGTGTCGGTCATCGAACGGCCTCGTCCAGGGCATCCTGCTCGCCGGACGCTGTGAGGGCATCAGGGAGTTCACCCTTCCCCCCGATCTCGTCAGGAACTGGCCGGAGGAGGACGCCATGCGGCGTGAGAATCTGCACGACGCGCTCACCGAGGCGGTCGCGGTACTCGCGCCGGATCGTGATGCGGCCACGGTCGTCCAGGGGGCTTGTCTCGCTCACACACCCTCATATGACCCACAAAATGATAAATCTTCCCACAAAAGGGCAGGATGTGGGATGGCTCGGGTCGAGCGCAACATGATCCTGCTTGTGGAGTGGAGTATGGCCATGCCGAACGTAGACCCCGTTCGACAGGAATCCCTATATAGGAATGTGTGTAGATGTATCTACACAGGTGTTCACATGCCCAACGTCACCGTCTCGATGCCCGAGGACCTGCGCGAGGAGATGCGCCGCCACGCCGAGGTGAACTGGAGCGCGGTCATGCGTAAGGCAGTCCAAGCCCACCTGCGCAAGCTTGCCATCGCCGATGCCATCGCCGAGAAGAGCGAACTGACCGAGGAAGACATCGAGGAGCTCGACGCGCTCGTCAAGCAGGGTATCGCCGAGGGGTACGAGCTTGCATGAGGCTCGTGGTCGACACGAACATCCTCTTCGCCGGCATCCTGCGTGATGGCACGACGCGTGGCCTGCTCATCGACTCACCGCTCGAGTTCCTGGCACCGGAACGCGCGCTGGCTGAGATTCGACGCAACGCCGAAACCATCGCCGCGAGGTCTGAGCTGACGCTCGACGGTGTCGCCCTGCTGCTTGCCTTGCTCACGGAGGACATCGAGATCGTCCCGCGGGAGGCCTTCGAGGAGAAGATCCCGGAGGCTCGCGATCGCATCGGCGACAAGGACCCTGGCGACGTCCCGTTCCTCGCGCTTGCGCTTGCTCGGCCATGCGAGGGGATCTGGACCCAGAACGCACGTCACTTCGAGGGCGGTGGGGTGGACGTGTGGTCAACCAAGCGCGTGGTCGAGTGGGTGCAGCAAGAACGGTAGCCGTGCACCTCCGGTTCGGCCGCTAGTTATTGCCATACCCAGCAGTTGGGCTTGTTCGAACTTGGGCGGTGAAGCACTCCACTGGACCACAAGAGGTGTGCGAGGCCGCCGCGGTTGGATGGAGCCTAGACCATCCGGCGGCGACCGTCGCGTGTACAAGCTCCCATGCAACCCGACCCGGTGGGGGTGGGCTGCAAGCCTACCGTCCGCGGGGGGTATTAGAAGCTTATCCGTGAGGATGGCTTCGCGATGGGGTGTCACCGAGAGTGGTCACGCCTCAGTTCCCGATCTCGCCCGGGAACCGGACGTCGGCTCCACCCAGGAAGACGCGCCCGTGGAGGGCGAACTCCCCTGGGGAGACACCGATGAACGCGGTGAGGGCATCGGCTCCTGCGCCGAGCAGACCGAAGCTGTACGTGCCGGGTCCGGCGCGCGCGTCCGGGGATGCATCGGCGAAGGTGCACGGGCAGTCGGCTTGACCGTCGGGCCCATCGATCCACATCGTACCGGCGCTGACGTTGCCCGCCTGGTAGGAGCCCAGCAACGTGCCTTCGATCTCCTCCGTCACGGATGTGGCTAGGTCCGCACGGGCGGCAGCATGGCCGCCTGCCGCGAAGGCACTGGCCCCGCCGCTGAAACTCCTCGACGTGTGTAGGAACGCATCGGTCCCGCTGGTGATCGCATCCACCGCCACAGCGTTCTCGGCCTGCAGGGCGTGTTCCCAGCCGAGGATGCTGCCTGAGGCGTAGACCACGGCGGTGTGCTCTCCTACGAGATCGAAGATGTGGAGCTGGATGGAGCCCCCTGGCCCGGGGTTCGGAGGGCTGTACACTGCTGCCTCGGTGGCGGGGAGCCCCTCCACGGAGGTCTGCACGTGCACCCCAGTGCCGGTGCGCCACGCTGTGGAGACGATGGTCCATTGGAGCGCGCCGTCGCCGTCGAGTACGTAGAGAGCGAGCTGGGCCTGCTCGCCGAGCCCATCGAGCGAGACATCGATCTCGACCACGCCGCCGCTGGCGGTGAACGCGTAGGCGACCCAACCGGGGCCGGTGCTTGTGCCCGTGATGATCTCCTCAAGCCCTCCCTCGCCCACGCTGGAGGGGGTGAGCGCGACGGTCGAAAGGAGAAGCAGCGCTGTGAGTCCAAGTCCTGTGGAACGGGTCATCTGGGCCTCCCGAGACCAGCCAGGGCCTGATGCGGGGAAAAACATTCCGGCCGGTGGGGTGCGGTGACACGCCAGCTAGGGCACAGAGTCGAGCGCGCAGGCTCCAGACTACAGTGGCCAGTAGAAGTCCAGCAGGAAGATGTTGATGACCATGAGCAGGATGGTCAGCGGCAGCCCGATGCGGAAGTAGTCCGTGAAGGCGTATTCGCCGGGCCCGTAGACCATGAGGTTGGTCTGGTACCCGATGGGGGTCAAAAAGCCCATGGAGGCCGCGAAGGTCACACCGAGCACGAAGGTGAACTCGTTGAGGCCGAGGTTGACGGCGGCGTCGTAGGCGATGGGGATCATGAGCGCCACGCTGGCGTTGTTGCTGATGAGCTGGGTGAGCACCACGGTGATGGCGTAGAAGATCGCCAGCATCGCGATGGGTGGCGCCCCTTGGGCGATGTCCACGATCCAGAGCGCGATAGCCGCCGCACCCCCGGTCTGCTGCAGCGCGATGCCGAGCGGGATCACGCCTGCCAGCAGGAAGACGATGTCCCATCGGACCGCCTCGTGGAGCTCGTTGACGTGCAGACAGCCCGTGAAGACCGTGAGCACCACCCCCGTGAAGGCCGCCACCGAGATGGGGAGCACGCCGATGCTCGCGCTGCCCACCACGAAGGCCAGGATCGCCATCACGATGGGGATCTTGTTCCGACGGAACTTCTCCACCTCGAGCTCCTCGGCGATCACGAAGTCCGGGTTCTGCTTGAGCGCCTCCAAGCTGGCCTTGTCCGCGGAGAGCAGCAAGGTGTCACCCGGCTCCAGGCGGATCGCGCCGATCCGTCGCAGGAAGAGGCGCTCTCGCTTCTTGACCGCCAGCACGACGGCGTTGAACCGCTGGCGGAACTCGACCTCCTCCAGGGTGGCCCCCTCCACGAAGGACCCGGGGGTCACGATGGCCTCCACGAGCAGGGTCTCTCCATCCTCGCCTGGAAGTCCATGGGTGACCTCGGGCAGGTTGGCGATCCCCTCGCTCTCCCGGATCTGCAAGAGCTCGTCCCGGCTGGCCCGCACGAGCAGCACGTCGCCCTCGTGGAGCTCGACCCCCACCAGGGGCTGATCGATGGCCAGCTCGTCCCGGAAGATCCGGATGATGTCGATGTCGAAATGGCGCCTCAAGCCGCTCGTCTCGACGCTCTGGCCGATCAGCGGGCTGCCGGGCTGGATCACGACCTCTGAGATGTAGTCCCGGAGGTGGAAGCGCTCGGTGACCTCGCTGATGGCATGCCCCTCTGGGAGCAGGCGGCTGCCGAAGAAGAAGAGGTAGATGGTGCCCACGATGAACAGCACCGCGCCCACCTTGGTGAACAGGAACATGGAGAACGCATCGATGCCGGGCAGGCTGGAGGCCACGCTGGATCCCAGCACGTTGGTCGAGGTGCCGATCAGCGTCATGGTGCCGCCCAGCATCGCCGCGAAGGAGAGCGGGATCAGGAACTTCGAGGGGGAGCGTTTGAGCTCAGTGGCCACCGTGATGACCAGGGGGATCAGGATGGCCACCACGGGCGTGTTGTTGATGAACGCCGAGACCACGCCGACGAACACCAGCATGGCGATCAGGAACCGGTTCGAGCTCCCCTGGGCCATGTCGAGCACCCAGTGGGCTGCCACGTTGACCAGCCCTGTGCGCTGGACGGCAGCGGCCAGGATGAACATGGAGAGCACCGTAACCGTGGCGCGGTTGGAGAAGCCGCTGAAGCCGTCCTCGGGGCTCAGCACGCCGAAGAGCATGAGCGCTGCCGCTGCAGCCAGAGCTGTGACGTCCGGTGGGACGAGCTCGGTGGCGAAGAGCACGAAGGTCACGCCTGTGATCGCCAGGGTGACCAGGAATGGGTCCAGGACCAACGCGGGCTGAACCCGCCTTCGGTGCAAATACGTTATGAAGCCGGGCGGGCGGTTGGCGCGCCCGGCTTCAAAGGGGCGCCGCTTGCAGTACGCTCAACGGTGGCTGGCTGGCCAAGCCTGTTAGAACCTGTTAGATGAAGAGAAAGAGACGTTGACGCGGCCCCCGCAGGGGCCGCGTAGGCTGGTCAACGTCAGTTGACCGGGCCGTAGAGGTCTGAAAGCTTCTCGTAGGCGGCTTGCGCGGCCTCGAGGCGCTTGGTGACGTCGGTCCAGTCGATGTTCTGGAAGAAGGCGTCCAGGTACTTCCCGCGGTCGGGACCTTGGTCGTAGTAGTAGGCGTGCTCCCAGAAGTCGCAGGCCAGGATCGGGACCACGTTCCACCAGGAGAAGACGTTGTGGAAGTCGACCAGCGTAGTATGCAGGTTCCCGGTGCTCATGTCGAACACGAGCAGGGCCCAGCCGCTGCGTCCGCTGGCGGTAGCGACGTTGCGGAACTCATCTTCGAACGTGTCGAAGCTGCCGAAGTCCTCCTCGAGCTTCTCGAGCAGGGCGCCCTCTGGTCGGCCACCGGGGCCGCCGAGGTTGCTCCAGTAGATGTTGTGGAGCACTTGCCCGGATTGGTTGAAAGACTCGTTCTCCTTGATGGCGCGGATGTCGCTCCAGTCACCAGACTCGCGCGCCTCCTGGAGGGCCTCCTCGGCGGCGTTGCGGCCCTTGATGTAGCTGGCGTGGTGCTTGTCGTGGTGGAAGCGAACGACGTCCTCGCTGATGCCCTTCAAGGAGTCGTACTCGTATGGTAGATCAGGTAGTTCGTGTTTCATGGCCGTTCCCTGGCGGGCCATGCCTCTGCTCGGCTAAGGGCTTTCGGTCGCCGCGGTGCGCCGTCACAAGGCGACCCTTGTCGGGCGCTGAACGGGCTATGCGCCACCGTGGTCCTTGGGGATCTCGTCCATCCAGCTCTCCCACATGAAATCACAGCTGGGGGAGGTGTCCACGTGGTCGTAGAAGCCCAGGCCCTGGTTCTCGATCTCATCGGCGCAGAAGAGGCATCTCTCTGTCACGGGTACCACCACCGCCGAGTAGGTGGACATTCGTCTTGAAGTTGCCGGTGGTTCCCACTCGTTCGAACGGCCTACCATAAATAGACCGTTCGAACGTTCGTTTGACTCGCGTCAAGGCGAACGGGTCCAACCGGGGCGATGGGGGCCTACGGGGGCCTACGGTCGTGCCCAGAACGCTAGTAGCACGCCGAAGGCCGTGACCCAGAGGCTGACGTCCGTGAGCCAGCCGCCATCCCCCTCGCCTTGGTTGATGACCACGATGACCATGGCCAAAAGCGCCACCGAGGCCATGATGGCTGCGATGACCACGACCAGACGCCCGATGCGCTCGAGCCCGAGCAGCATCACGATGCCGCCTGCGATCACGGCCAGGCCACCCAGGCCGGCCAGCCAGCTGAGCACCTTCATGGTCCACTCGACCGCGCCGCTGGCGTCTGGCCATTGCTCGACGACGAAGTTGCCGATCTGATCGAAGAGGAGCGCTGAGCTCCCGGCTCCCGCCAACAGCAGCAGGCTGCCTGCGATGATCGCGATCCATCCAGCGCGCATACGACCGGGCAAGGGCTTCCACGTGAAGAGCTCTTCGTGCGGTCGTGCCCGTGCGAGAGCGCTGGCGTGGGGGGAAAGGCTTTGAGGGGCCCCGGGAACTCGGGGAACATGCGCTGGTACGGGAGAACGCCCTGGATCCTCGCGGTCCTGTCCGCCTTGCTGACGGCTGGCTGCCTCGGCCTGGGCGGCCAGGAGACCGAGGACGAGGACCTCGCCCGGCAGCGGGCAGCCGTCACCGAGGACCTCGGCGGCATCGAGGGCGTGGTCACGGACGAGGCCGTCCAGCCCATCGAGGGCGCCAACGTCACCCTGGCCCAGCTCGGGGAGACGACCCAGACCGCCCAGGATGGCTCGTACGCCTTCAGCCGCCTCCAACCTGGCACCTACACCCTGGTGTTCCGAGCCGAGGATTTCATCTCCACCGAGCAGACCGTGGACGTGCGAGCCGGGAGCGCGACCCCTGTGGACGTGATCCTCACGCACCTGGCCGAGCAGGACGCCTTCACCCAGCAGCTCGAGCTGGCCGGCTTCTTCGAGTGCGGCTTCGAGGTCGGCTACAACGTGAGCGTCGGGCCCGTGAACGAGGACTTCTTCCTGGGGCTCGCGCTCTGCGCGGTGGGTGGCAACGCCACCAACGACCAGTTCAACCACCTCTTCTCGCTGGAGGCTCCCCTGGATACCCTGGTCCACGAGATGACCTGGGACGCCCAGAACCGCTTCTCGGACTGGATGACGGTTCGCATGGAGGTCGAGGGCTTCGCGAACGATGGGATCGGCACGATCTACCGGACCCAGGGCCCCAGCCCGATTCAGGTCCGACTGGACAACGCCACCTGGCAGGGTCTCGACGAGAACTTCACCGCCGAGTGCGAAGAGGGTGATGACGATTACTGCGGCTACGGCTTCCGGGACCAGGGATGGCCCCTGCAAACACGGGTGTTCCCCGCCTGGCAGTGCTTCAGCGAGCAGGCTGGCGGGTGCGCGGTGCTCCAGCAGCCCTTCACCCACATCATCACCGCGTTCTACAATGCGCCCGCTCCAGAGGGTTATTCCGCGCTGCGCGCGAGTTGAGCCCCCTCCCGAAGCCAAGGGCTCCCCTTACGGCTCGTTCCGGTCCTCGCCGTCGCTGTTCGACGCGTGAACAAGTAGATTCAAGTAGTGCCAAGCCAGCGTACACACGATGCCTCGACAGACTGTGCTCGCGTTGACCCTGGCGGCAGCGCTCCTGTTCGCCGGATGCCTGGGGATCGGCGGCGACGACGAAGCCGACAGCCAGGACCCAGAGCTCCAATCCAAGGCGAGAACCACCGCCGACACGGGAGGGATCCAGGGCGTGGTCACGGATCCAGCGATCCAGCCCATCGACGGTGCCACGATCACGCTCTCCCAGACCGGGGATGCGACCCAGAGCGCCCAGGACGGCTCCTTCGCGTTCAGCGAGGTCCAGCCGGCCAGCTACACCATGCGGATCGAAGCAGACGGCTTCATCGGCACCGAGCAGGAGGTCACGGTGCGCTCCGGACAGGTCTCCACCATCGACATCATCATCGCCCAGAAGCCCTCCATCGAGCCCTTCAGCCAAGCTATCGAGAAGGCAGGCTTCGTGGAGTGCAGCGTGCGCGCTGGCGTCGGGTTCGCTGCCTGCGCCGTCCCGAACCTCCTCTTGGGCAACAACGCCACCAACGACAAGTTCCTCTTCGACTTCCCCCTCGAATCCAACCCGTGGCAGATGGTCAGCGAGATGTCCTGGGATGCCAACCAGCCCTTGGGTTCCACCCTCGATCTGATCATCGAGCCCAACGGCATCTCCAACGACGTCCGCACCGAGTTCGGTTCCACGCTTGGCGAGAGCCCGCTGGTCATCAACACCGACCGCAAGCGCTTCGCAGAGATCGACCTCAACACGACCCGCATCTGCAACGGCGAGATGGACGACCCAGGCCCCATCTCCCCGAACCGAGAGGCCTACTGCAACCGGAACTACGTCGAGGAGGGCGGCGAGGGCCAAGCCCGCGTCTTCGTCTCCGGCCCCATCGCGGTCCCGGTGCCCGGCACCCCGCAAACCAACCCCGTCACGCTGCGCGTCGGGTTCGCCGTGCAACAGGAGTACGACCTGGTCATCACCGCGTTCTACAACGCGCCGGCCTGCGAGGAGTACTCGATCTTCAACGGCAACACCTGCGACCAGATGTCCAGCCCACCCGAGCAGGACCCCGCAGACGAGGTCGAGGATCCCAACGGGACCTCCAGTTGACCCTTCCGCCGCTAGGCGAATACGGCGGTTGCCACCTGCCAGGGGGCCGTCAGGCTTACGTGCCCCCTGTGCGATAGCGACCCATGGCGCGAGCGCTGGGAGTCGCGCTCCTCCTGCTCACCGCCAGCCTGGCCGGCTGCATGGGTGGGTCCGAGGAGACCGGGGAGCCGACGCTGAAGAACCGGGCAGAGGTCAGTGCCAGCACCGGCGGGATCCAGGGCGTGGTCACGGATCCCGCGATCCAGCCCATCGAGGAGGCCACGGTCACCCTCGTCGAGACCGGCGAGCAGACCCAGACCGCCACGGACGGCTCGTACGCCTTCAGCAACGTCCCGCCCGGCACGTACACCGTGCGCATCGAGGCCGAGGAGTTCATCGGGACCGAGGAGAGCGTTGAGGTCCGCTCGGCCGACATCGCTCTGCTCGACGTCATCCTCCCAGTGCGGCCCAGCGTGGACCCGTTCAGCCAAGAGATCGAGTTCGCGGGGTTCCTGGAGTGCTCCGTGGCCACGCCCGTCATCCTGGTGGCCGTGTGTGCAGTGCCGAACTTCCTGCTGGGCAACAACGCCACCAACGACAAGTTCCTCTTCCCGTTCACCATCGAGCCCAACCCGTGGCAGATGGTCACCGAGGTCCGCTGGGATGCTACCCAGCCCACCGGCGAGCGGTTCGCCGTGATCGTGGAGCCCAACGGCATCCCCAACGACGGGCGCACCGACTTCGGTGCAGACGGGGGCGAGAGCCCGTTGCGCGTGAACACGAACCGGACCATGTTCGCCCAGGTGGACGAGAACCTCACCACGATCTGCGAGGAGGGCGGGAGCGACAACTACTGCAACCGCAACTTCATCGAGCAGGGCGGCGAGGCCTGGTCGAGGGTCTTCGTCTCGAACACGGACCTCACCGGTACAGGGTTCCCCACAGGTGGGGCGGCCATCCAGCAGCAGTACGAGCTCTTCGTCACGATCTTCTACAACGCGCCGGCTTGCGAGGACTACTCCCTCGTGGAGGGCAACCTCTGCGACCAGCTCGAGATCCCACCCTCGCCTGACCCCGCCAACCCCGACCAGGGGAACACGACGAGCGGGAACGAGACAGGCTGAGCCCGGCCCTACCCGTAGGGTTCGCCCGGTGTCTTAGAACTCCTCGCCGGTGATGCGCTCGAAGAGGTCCCCGTAGAGCTGGCTGGTCTCCTCGACGATGTTCTGCGGCATGGGCGGGATCTCCGGCTCGGGCTCTCCGGCCTCTCGGGCCGCGGTGAGCTCGGCGTGGTAGCCGCTGTCTCGGTAGTGCTGGCGCACGAACTCCTTGGAGAGCTCGACGCGCTCGCCCCGCTCCTCGTAGGGCTGCTTCTCCCAGAACCGATCCTCGTCGGCCGTGCCGAAGGCGTCGATGATCATGAGTTCGCGGTTCTCGTCGAAGGCGAACTCCTTCTTGCCGTCAGCGTGGATGAGCCCGCGGGGCTCGACCTGGTCCTCGATGAACTGGTCGATGGCCAGCACGGTCTGCTTGATGTGCTCGAGCTCGTCCTCGGTGAGCCCACTGATCTCCAGCGCCTCCTCCTCGGTGAGCTTGCGGTCGATGGGCTCCAGTTTCGTGGTGAACTCCACGAAAGGGGTCGGGAGGCGCTCGCCGCTGGTGACCTCGTGGCCCTCGGGGAACCCAAGCTCGGTAGGGTCGACCTTGCCCTTGCGCACCCGGTCCATCAGGCTGCCAGCCGCGAAGTGCCGGCAGATGACCTCCAGCGGGATGAGGAAGTTGGTGGTCTGATCGTCGAGCCGGTCGTAGTCATGGATGACGCGGACCCGTCGCACGCGCATCTGATCCGGCTCTGGCATGTCCAGGAAGTGGGTCTTGCAGATGCCCTCATCCTCGAGCTGTTCGAACCAGAACGCCGAGGTCCGGCAGAGGCTCTCGCCCTTGCGGGGCACGTCGTTCGGGATGATCTTGTCGAAGACCGAGATCCGGTTGGAGTACTTGAACAGCAGCTCCTCCTCGTTCTCCGTCTCGAAGACCGCCTTGACCTTGCCCTCGCGCAGCTTCTTCATGAGAGCGCGAGAAGGGGAGGGGGACTTGAGGCTATCGGCCCCCAGGGCGCCTTGGACCGTTGGGGGGCGCCCTGGCCAACGGCGTGCGGCTTCGTCGCGCAAGGGTTAGTCGAGCAGGATGATCATGCTGGGGGCGTCGGTGACCACGTTCCCGTCCACGAGGACCTGCAGACGGGCTTCGTGCAGGGTCCCCACCTCCTCACCCATAGGGTCCAGCGTGAGGCCGAACGAGCAGGTGCCCTCGACGCAGATGCGCTCCTCGGCGGTGTAGGAGAGCTCCACGGGACCGACATGCTGATCGAGCACGTTCGGGTTCGGCTGGCCATTGGACTCCGGGACCAGGATGTCCTGGCTGGCCCACTGACCCTCCACCTGGGCTGTGAGCCGACCCCGCTCCAGGCTGAACCGCTCGATCCCAGGCGTGGCCGGGTTGGGCACGACGATCGAGGCGATCGGTTCGCCCAGGAGGACTTGGACACAGACGTCGTCGTCGCAGGCGCCGGGGGCGGGCTGTGCGTGGGCTGGTGAGGCCTGCGGCGAGTCCCCTTTGCTGTTCGAGGCGGCCACGGTGTAGATGTAGCGGACCAGTGGGGTGAGGTGCTCGTCCTCGTAGCTCGTCATGTTCCCATCGACCGTCGCGATCGCACTCCAGTTGGTCCCGGAGCCACGGCGGAGAACCGTGTAGTTCATGATCGGATCACCGCCGTCGTCCCCGGGTGGGAGCCAGGAGAGGGTGATCTCCCCAAGGTTCGAGCCCGGTGAGGCCGTCAGGGAACGCGGTTGGAATGGAGGGATCGTGCAACCGTCGTGGCGTGCGGGCCCAGGCTCCAGGGGGCATGCATCCTCGGCGTCCACAACCCCGTCGCCGTCGGTGTCCGTCTCGTTCCCATCCGGCGGAGGCGATGTGGTCCCCACGCCGAAGGCGACGTCTTGGACCGTGGCTAGGCCATCCCCATCCGAGTCCACGTAGAAGGTGTCTCCAGTGTCGTACACGCGATCACCGTCCGCGTCGAGGAAGCGCAGCTGACCGGGGTGGTCTGCGACGGCGTTGTTGAGCAAGGGGTAGGAGCTGTCCACGACGGTGCCGGCGTCGGGACCGGAGAGGACGAGGTCGTGGATGGAGACGTCCCAGTCGCCATCGGCATCGAGGATCAACACGTCGCCGGTGCTGAACACACCGTCGCCGTCGGCATCGAAGAGGCTGAGAGCCTTGCCGCTCCCACCGAAATCCGCGGTGAGCGGGATCCCGAAGTCGCTGTGGCTCGCACGGACCTGGCTCCCGAGGCCACCGGTCACCGGGTTGGCCATGCGCACGTCGTTCCCGCTCACCTCACCGAACGGATCCTGGGCGAGGTACACCGACTCGTCGGTGTCCAGCGCGCCGTCGCCGTCGTCGTCGACGTAGGCGAAGTTCTCCGCCGGGTCGAACGAGTCGAAACCAAGGGGGGTTGCGAACACGAACGTGGTCTGCGCGTCCGTGGGCCCCAGAGGTGCACCGAAGCTCACCGTGCCCAGAGGGATGTCCTGGACCGTCGCGAGGTCGTCGAGATCGGAGTCGAGGTAGAGGACGTCACCGTGGTCGTAGACCGCCCCACCATCGCTGTCGAGGAACCGGAGGACGCCATCGTACGGTCCAAGGCTGTTCCAGAGCAGGTTGTAGCTTGATTCGACCACGGTCCCGGCGTCTGGACCCGAGAGCACGACGTCTCTGACCGATACGGTTCCATCCCCATCCCGGTCGACGAACGCCGTATCCCCTGCGCTGAACATGTCGTCCCCGTCGGCGTCGAGGAAGCCCATGGTCGAAGGGGTGCTCCCGCTGCACGGGGCGGTCAGTGGATCGCCGAAGTCGGCGTGGCTTGCTCGGACCTGGCTGCCAAGCCCTCCCGTGACCGGGTTGGCGATGCGGACGTCGTTGCCGCTTACGCTACCGCACGGATCTTGTGCGACGTAGACCGCTTCATCCGGGTCGAGTTGGCCGTCGTTGTCGTCGTCGACGTAAGCGATGGTGTCCGATGGCGAGTCTGGGTCGAAGGCGGACGGGGTCTCCAGGACGAACGTCGTCTCGTTGGAGCTCGGCGTGAGCGGCTGACCGAACGACCTCGTGCCAAGGGGGACATCCTGGACCGTGGCGACCTCGTCCTGATCCGAGTCGAGGTAGAGGTGATCCGCACTATCGTAGTGATCGTCTCCGTCCCCATCGAAGAACAGAAGCGCCCCGGGATAGCTCATGACGCTCGCTGCGACCAGGGGATGGCTGCTCGTCACGACTTGCCCGACGTCCTGGCCCGTGAGGATCACGTCTCCGGGGGAGACCGAACCGTCGGCGTCGCTGTCGAGTGCGAGGGTATCGCCGGCTGTGAATGCGGCGTCCCCGTCGGCATCGAAGAACGCCATCTCGCCGGATATGGGTGTCAGCGAGTTCCCGAAGTCCGGATGACTGGCCCGGACCTGGCTGCCAAGCCCTCCCGTGACCGGGTTGGCGATGCGGACGTCGTTGCCGCTCACGGTCGAGTTCGGCTCCCGGGCGATGTAGACCGACTCGCTCCCATCGAGGGAACCGTTGCCGTTCGCGTCGACGTAGGCGACGTTGCTCGCCGTGTCCACCGCATCGAAGCTTGAGGGGGTGGCCAGGACGTAGGTGGTGCCATGGGTGGCGGGGTCTACGACCTCGCCGAACGCTGGGAGTTCCTCTGATCCGAGGGTCCCGGGAACGATGAACGTGAGCGATGCGAACGTGAGCAGCAAGGCGAACCCCGCCGCGCGTGCCTTCCCAGCGCTGGTCGATGCCATATCGAGCCTCCGAACTCCCCAGCGGGCTTGGCCGGGAAAACCCTTTCCGAACTGTTCGGTCTAATCCATCAGCACCGGCCAGTTGGGAGCCAGGTGCGACTCGACCTGGCTGCGCACCATGCGCCACGGCTTGAGCCCAGGGCCAGGCGGCTCGTCCACGGGGCAGGGCTGCCCGGCCAAGGCAGCCGCGCTGGCTGTCGCGCTGGTGCGTAGCGCATCGAGGCTGTAGCCTCCCTCGAGCACGCTGGCCATGCGCGGGCAAGCCGTGGCGAGCTGGGTGAGGGCTATGTGGTAGCTCTCGGCAGTGAGCTCGAACCCGCCGAGGGGATCGAGCCGGTGACCGTCGTAGCCGACGCTGACCAGGAGCACGTCAGGGGCGAAGGCGTCCACGACGGGCAAAAGCACGCGCTCGATGAGCTCGCACCACCCCTCGTGGCCTGTGCCCGCTGGCACGGGGAGGTTGATCGTCTTGCCCGCCCCCTCGCCTCGCCCGGTCTCGTGGACCTGGCCCGTGCCTGGGTAGAAGGGTGCTTGGTGGATGCTGGCGTAGAGGACGTCGCCGCGGTCGTAGAAGATCTCCTGCGTCCCGTTGCCGTGGTGGACATCCAGGTCGACGATGGCCACCTCGTGCCCGAACGTCGTCAGATGCTCAGCGGCCACTGCCACGTTGTTGAACAGGCAGAACCCCATGGCTCGGCCCTTCTCGGCGTGGTGGCCAGGCGGGCGCACGGCGGCCATGGCGCCCTTGCCATCCATGGCGAGCTCGCCCACCTCGACGGCCGCACCCGCTGCGCGCAGGGCGGCCTCCCAGCTCTCGGGCCGAGTGTAGGTGTCCGCGTCGAGGCGATCGCTGTGGTGGCAGGCGCGCTCGACGGCCTTCACGTGGTCAGGCGTGTGCACGGCGTAGAGCTGCTCGGAGGCCGCAGGCCTGGCCTGCTCGCGGTGGAGGGGGCCCTCCCACTGGTCGAGTCCCTCGAGGAACGCGTCCAACCTGGCCGGTCGCTCCACGTGGCCATCCGGTGGCCCTGCGGCCTCTGGGAGCCGGTGCGCGTGGCAGGCGGGATGCGTGCGAAGGTGGAGCACCACGGGCACCCAGCCACGACCCCCCTCTTGTTCCTTGCCGGCCCCACCCGTTCCACCGTGGCCGCAGGCCGCGGTCCCCTGGCGACAGCCGAAGCTTTATATCTGACGTGACTATCGCCGGGTTAACCCCGAGGTTGCTCGTGGCCCCGCCAGGGTCGTCGAGGGAATTCGGGTGCAAGCCCCTGAGAGGGATCCCGACATGGCACAAAGCGCACGCATCTCGCTAGCAGGCATCGACCACAAGAAGCTCGAAGAGGTCTGTGGTCAGATCAAGACGATCGCTGAACGTACCGGTGTGGCCATCCGCGGCCCCGTACCGCTGCCCACCCAGCGCCTGACCGTCCCCTGCCGCAAGGCGCCCGACGGCGAGGGCTCGGAGACCTGGGACCACTGGGAGATGCGCGTCCACAAGCGCCTGATCGACATCGACGCCGACGAGCGCGCCCTGCGCCAACTCATGCGCATCCAGGTGCCCGACAACGTCAACATCGAGATCATGCTCCGGCAGTGACGCGGGGCACCTCACAACCTCCCGTCGTCAGGCTCGCCAGGCGCCCACCTGGCGGCGTTGCACTTCTCACCGGTAGCGCTGCTACCGGCTCGGCGTGCGCCTTGCCAGGCGAACGCCTGGTCGGCGCGGTCGTTCCACGACCCTGACTCGGTCCGGTTCGCTCGGCGCTCCGGCGCCCCTGCCCTTTGCGACATCGCGCGCTGGCCCTCGACACCTGCTTGCTGGTCAGCCAACTGCATCCCGCTTCCCACCCACCCAGCCAGTCGGCCAGTGATCGCGGCCCGCGCGCTCCAAGGCACCGGGTGCGTGCCGCGAACTGCTTGGCGACCGACCCAAACCGGAACATACATGCTCTGCGCCACCAAAGGTCGCCTGGTGATGGGATGCCAGTTGACCTCCTCTGGATTACCGTAGGGTTCCTCGTCGGTGTTGCAGCCACTGCCTTCGCCCTCGAGGTCGCCTTCCGGCGTGTCCGCAACGACGAACGCGCCTCGCTCACGAAAGACTGGACGCTCCAGGAGCTCGCCCGGGATGGTCCTCCGGGCATCATCACGACCTCGTTGGAGGGCGTGGACGTTCCCAGGAACAGCCGCGTGCTCGTGGCACCCGGCGCCAAGCTCCCGAGCAAGATCGCCAAGACGTGCGATATCCGCCTCCACGAGGATGCCAAGGGCAACGTCGCTGTTGGCAGCGGCAAGGCGATCCTCTGCACGGGTCCCGTGCAGGCCGGCACCCTCTCGTTGACCACCGTCCACCCAGCCCTGGTCTCCCAGCTCGAGCGCAGCTTCGAGAGCCTGTGGGTCCAGGCCCGGCCGTTCAAGCGCAAGGTGGACCCCGACCAGATCGGAGCCAACGAGGGGACCCTGGTCGAGGTGCGCGGCCGCATCGCGGATGTCCTCACCAGCGGCGAGAAGTCCATGCTCCGCCTCGAGAACGGCAACGGGCAAGGCCAGGGCACCGTGTGCGTCCCAAGCAACTTGCCCGTCGAGAAGGGCAAGCACTACGAGTTCAGCGGCCACGTGGTCACCGAGGGCGGCCGCAAGGTCGTGAAGGCCGAGCACGTCAAGGAGATCGCTCCAGCCACGGCCTGAGAGCGGGGAGCGGCCCCCTTTTTCTATCACCACGAGATGGGGGCTCGTGTCCCTGCGCCTGGACCACGCCACCGTCATCGACCCGGCACCTGGCGGCCCCAGGGTCCTCGACAGCGCCACCGTCCTCATCGAGCAGGGCACGATCACGTCCATCGGCGCCGGGCGAGTCGAGGCCGACCACGTCATCGACGCCCCCGGGTGCATCGTCACACCCGGCTTCGTCAACGCCCACACGCATGCGGCCATGACCCTGTTCAGGGGCTATGCCGATGATCTCCCCCTGGAGGCTTGGCTACACGACCGCATCTGGCCAGCAGAGGCCCGCATCACTCCGGAGGCCGTGCGCGCGGGCACCCAGCTGGCCATCGCCGAGATGCTCGCCGCCGGGACCACAGCGTTCGCGGACATGTACCTCTTCGAGCATGCCGTGGCCGAGGCGGCCAGCCAGGCGGGGATCCGGTGCCTGGCAGGTGCCAGCGTGGTGGACTTCGACACCCCGGAGGGGCCAGGCGATCGGTCCATCGAGCGGGCCGCCGGCTTCCTGGACGACTGGACCGGCAGAGACGCGCTCGTCCAGGCCAGCATCGCCCCGCACGCCACCTACACGTGCAGCGCCGAGACCCTGCAAGCCTGCGCCGAGCTCGCCGAGAGCCACGACGTGCCCCTCCAGACGCACTGCAGCGAGACGCGCCACGAGGTCTACCGCGTGGAGCAAGAAACCGGCCGGCGCCCGGTGGCCCAGCTCGCCGAGAACGGCTGCTTGACCGAGCGCTCGATGCTGGCCCACTGCGGCTGGATCACCAAGGACGAAGTGCGGGCCGTCGCCCGGGCCGATGCCACCATCGTGCACAACCCGACGGCCAACATGAAGCTGGCCACCGGCGGCTACCTCCCACTCCCCGAATGCATCCACGAGGGCGTGCCTGTGGCGCTTGGCTCCGACGGGCCGGCCAGCAACAACACCCTGGACCCGTTCCAGGAGATGAAACGAGCCGCCCTGCTCCATGACCACCACCGCTGGCAAGCCGGGGCGGTGCCTGCCAGCCAAGCGCTGGCCATGGCCACGCGTATCGGGGCCGAGGCCCTGGGCATCGAGGGGGGAGGACGCCTCACGGAGGGAGCACCCGCGGATCTCTGCGTCATCGACGCCACCCGGCCCCACATGGCGCCCATGCACGACCCGGTCAGCCAGGTGGTGTATGCGGCCAGAGCAGGCGACGTGCGAGCCACCATCGTGGCCGGTGAGGTGCTCTACGAAGAGGGCTCGTATGCGACCCTGGACCTCGAGGCTGTCCTGGCTGATGCGCGGGCGTGGGCCCAGCGGCTCACCCGCTCCCCCGAGTAAGGCAGCGAACCCCACGCTCTCCTCCCCCTTCAGGGGATCTCGGGGAACTGTGCGAACCGAGAGAGCTCCCGAGCCCGCGACTCGACATCCTCTCGAGTCGCCTTGGCCAGCGCGGCCGGGCCGAAGTCCTCGATGACGATGCTGGCGCACGCCGTCCCGTAGACCGCTGCCTTGCGCAGCCCCATATCATCCACACCGTCTAGCGCGGCCAGGGTGCCCATGAAGCCCCCGGCGAAGGCATCGCCCGCGCCGGTGGGGTCGCGCACATCCGCGTGGATGAAGGCGGGGGCAGCGAACCAGTGGTCCCGGTTGGCCAGCACGCAGCCGTGCTCGCCCTTCTTGACCACCACGGCTTGCGGCCCGAGGCCCTGGATCCGCCGGATCGCCTCGACCAGGCTTGGGGTGTCGGCCAGCTCGCGCGCCTCCTCGTCGTTGAGGATGAGGATGTCGATGGAGCTGAGGACCTCCTTGAGCTCCTTCGGCTTGCCCTCGATCCAGAAGTTCATGGTGTCGGCAGCCACCAGGCGTCCGTCGGGCACCTGGTCGAGCACATCGAGCTGGAGCTCGGGGTCGATGTTGGCGAGGAAGACGACGGGCGCGCTGCGCGCGCTGGCGGGAACGGTGGGCTGGAAGGCTTCCAGGACGTTGAGGTCCGTTGCCAGGGTGGTGCGCGCGTTCATGTCGTAGTGGTACTCGCCGGACCAGTGGAACGTCTCCTGGTCGTCGTGGACGTTGATGCCGGTGAGGTCCACGCCCCGCTTGGCCAGGAAGTCCAACGCGTCCATGTCGAAGTCGTGGCCGACCGCGCTGACGATGTGCGTGCCGGTGAACAGCGAGGAGGCGCTGGAGAAGTAGCAAGCGCTCCCGCCGAGCACACGCTCGACCTCGTCGAACGGGGTCTTGATCGTGTCGTAGGCGACGGTGCCCACCACGAGCACATCATCGCTGGATGCCTGGGCCATCAGGGGAGCCAGCAGGCCGGGCGGTTAAAGCGTTGCGGGGCTCCATGGGATCGCCGGCACAACGGTTTTTGTTGGATGGCCTCCGAAGAGGTCCCTATGCGCCCGGGAACGACGGATCCGCCGACACCGGACCAGGGCTGGGCTTCCGAGCTGGACGCTCTCGATCCAGCGATCCTACCCGAGACCGTGAAGGCACAGCTGGAAGCGTGGCGCTCGATGGCCGAGGAGCTCACCGCCTGGGCCAAGGGGAGCGCCGAGATGTCCGATGGGGCCATCCGGGACTGGTTCCAGGACGTGCTAGAGGCGATCGATGTCGTGGAGGCGACGCTTGATCGTTGGCACCAGGCCCCGATCGGCGGGAAGCACGAGGTCGAGGAGGACCTCGCACGCCTCATGACCGAGGTCCAGGCCAAGCTCGACGCGGGAAGGGACACGATCCAGACCGAGGTTCGATCCGCCGGCTGATCCGCCTTGCTGGATCCGGCCGAGTGTCAAGCGACGTCGACGAGCCGGAAGCTCTTCACGGTCCATCGGCCCGCATCCCGCTCCCAGCTCGTGGTGGCCTCGGTCACCTCGATGCGCTGCCTGAACATGGGCGCGTCCAACACGACGCTCTCGTACTCGCCGCCCTCACCTCCTGGGTGGACGCGGTAACGCTCCTGGAGCTCCACGAGCTCGTCCCGAGCGGCCCGGTCGAGCCGGCGCCCCAGCCACTGCTCCTCCAACCCCCAGGCCGCCACGGCCGAGAACCGCACGTCGAAACCGCCCTCGATCAGCGTGTCCAGGATGGCCACCGGGTCCTTGTGCCAGAGGGGCCCGTGGGTGCGCACGTCCACGAGCTCGGCGGCCCGCTCGATGCGCACGCGCTGGTACT
>CAYNEI010000039.1:0-21147 GCA_964396185.1 uncultured Thermoplasmatales archaeon | reverse complement strand
ACGGAGCCCCCCGCCCCCGCCGGCCCCCTCGACCTTAACACAAGCATGGACGGTTGTGGCGAGATCCTCGTCTTGGTCCTCGTGGATCCGGGCCACGCCCGCCGCTTCCTCCCGCCGGGCTTCGAGCCCGCCGACGCGGCGGCGTTCTTCGGAAGCCCCGCCGCTGCCGGCCGCGCCATGGTCGCCATCAACTCGATCGAGTGCGAGGGCTCGACGCTCGAGAAAGGGCCGACAGCCTCCGCGGAGCTCGTCGTCCTCGTCGAGCCCCCGGAGGTCGAGGGGGCGACGGTCGAGGGCGCCCTACGGAACGTCTACAACGTCCACCAGTACACGGCCGGGTCCACGCTCGTCGAGGCGACGGACGGCACCGGTTTCGCCGTCAGCCAGGTCGCCATCGAGGCAGCGTTCGGGCCGGCCCCGGGTGGCGCGGCCACCACCGGAACGGGGGTCCTCACCGACGACGAGGGAGAGCTCGCCAGGTTCGAGGTTACGGTCGCGCCGGGCCTGCGCGACACCGCGACCGCGAACCAGTTCCAGCTTACGTCCACCGGGCTCGTCGTCTACGCGTACGCGTGGGAGGACGGAGCGACCTCGGTAGGACGGGCGACCTGCACGGTGCGGTCGGGGTCGCTTATCGCGGACGTGTTGGGCACGACGACGTGCGAGGGCGCCGAGACCGTGGGGATCCTCTTCGGTCCCGTCGACTTCCAGGGGCGGTTCCAGTACTTCCCGGGGGCAGGTGTGAGGGAGGGGGCGCCTTGAGGTGGGCGTGGCTCGCGCTCGTCCTCCTTGTCACGTCGACGCTGGCCGGCTGCATCGGCGGCGACGACGCGCCCGTCAGCGCCCCTGACGATACAGGTTCAGGAACCGCAGTGATCGTCGAAGTCGAGAACGACCTCGACGGTTGCTCGGAGGTCGCACTGGCCGTGTTCCGCGATCGGGCGGTGTTGCAGGCTCTGCTGCCACAGGGCTTCACGGCCGCCGACACGCGCACGATGCTCGGTGCGCCTGTCCCGACCGGGATGGGCGTCGCCGCGATGGGGGTGATCACTTGCGAGGAGGCCTCGCTCGCGGACGGGGCCCTCGGTTTCTCCGATCTCGGCATCATCATCGAGCCCCCGAGCGTACACGGCGTGACGCTCGACACGGCATCGGTCGAGTTGTACCTCGTGGCCATGTACACGGATAGTCCTCGCCAGATCGATGCCTTCGGGGCCGTGGGTCTCGACATCTTCCCGGCCACGGCGGACGCGGCGGTCGCCTCGGCCGGCCCTATCGTCCAGGGCGGCTCCTGGGTCTCGGACCACGATGGCCGGTTCCTGACCGTCGACGAGGCAGTCGCGCCCCCTGGGGCCTCTGAACCCGGGGTCACCCGCCTCTGGCAAGCGACCGAGCACGGGCTCGCGGTCTTCGATTACGCATACTCCGACCTCGCGGTGGCGACCGGCGTTCCTGCCGGTTGCCAGCCGCGTCCGGGCTCGGTCGTTTCCGAGGTGCTAGGCAGCGAGCCGTGCAGCACCCCCGGCGCCCAGGTCGTGATGTTCAGCGAGGCCGCCTTCGAGGGTACCTTCCGTTTCCTCGAGGGTGCCGGGCCGGGGGTGGGGTGAATGCGCACACGGGTGTGCTCTGTCCCTGGAGGCGAGTCAGGTGGCGTTTGACCCGGTGTATCTACCGCGGCTGCTGGCCGGGATCTCGATGCTCGCGCTGGCGGGCCTCTTGCTCTACGTCGCCGCGGGCAGGCGGCCGAACCAGGCACTGGCGCTTCCCCTTGGCTTACACGGCGTCATGTCCATTGTTACCGCGTTCGCGGATGCTTCCCAGGATCCAGCCCGCACGGCCTTCCTTGAGCACATGATCCCGTTCGTTTTGCTTCCACTCGCACCGAGCTTCCTGTATTTCGCGTCCATCTATCCACGTCGTCGCTCGTTTGTCAGAACCGGCCCCGTGGGTAGCCTGGTCTTCGCCTGCCTCATCGCCGTCTGGCCCCTCGCATACCTGGTGAACCCCTCTTGGTACTGGGGGAGCGGGGGGGCAGAGGCTCTCTTCGCCGGGGGACCCGGGCCACTGAGGTGGGGAGCCCGGCTTTTCCTGGCCACCTACGGCCTCATCGCCTTCGTCTACCTGCGTGAGTATCTCATGGATCGCGGTGGCTCGCCTAAGGCCGATCTATTGCTCCTGTCCCTGTCCTTCGCGCTGATCCACCTCCACAATGCCCTCCATCGCGCCGGTGCCTTGATCCGAGATTGGACAACAACGGGGTTCCCCGGAGTCGGTGAGACCGGAGCCGTGGTGGCCAACGTTGGCTCGTTCCTTCCGGTCTTCGGTCTCCTCGCCCTCCTGGCGCTCCAGGGGAGACTGCGCCGCGATCCCGGGCTTCCGCGTTTCACAGGGGCCATCGCGCTTGCGACGGTATCCGGGATCGCGGCAGCGGCGGTACATGTGATCGGGCCGGGTCTGGGGGGTTCTGTGCATACGGTGCTCGGCGGGCTATGGGACCTCGCATTTCCCCTGCTGCTCGCCTACGCCATCCTGCGCCACCAGCTCCTGGGCATCGAGGTGAAGGTCCGCTGGGGCATCAGCAAGACCACCCTCGCCGGGATCTTCATCGCGGTCTTCTTCATCGTGAGCGAGGCCGCCCAGGAGTTCTTCGGCGCCACGCTCGGCAGCAGCTACGTCGGCATCCTGGCCGCCGGAATGCTGGTGTTCGCCATCGCGCCGCTCTCGCGGTTCGCGGACCGGGTGGCCGAAAGGGCTGTGCCGGTCACGGCACCCGAGGCTGCCGGGGAGACTGCCGGGGCCACGGAGCGCGAGACCCGCTACCGTGATGTCCTCCAGCGTTTCCTGGTCGACGCTCGCCTCACCCGGGAGGAGGAGCGGACGCTGGCCCACCTGGCAGCCGACCTCGGCATCGACGCGGGGCGCGCGTTCGAGCTGCGCGCGCAGGTGGAGGAGGATCGGGGTGGAGGTAGCAGCCCGTGATGCAGGCCCGGCCCGGATCAGAACGCCCCCGTGGCCCATCGGCTCGTGTGAGGGTGGTCTAAGTGGCCTGGGAGCTCAACGCGTGGGGGCTCCCCGGGTTCGTTTTCTTCGCTGCCACGTGGGCCATCGCCTGGGTCGTTTACCGCGCCCGGCCCGGCTGCTTCCAGAACCGGATGCTGGCCGTGGTGCTCGCCCTGGAGGGCATGGTGTGGCTCCTGTGGGGGCTCGAGTCTGGGATGCAGGAAGCGGGCGACGTCTGGGCCCTCCGCGTGACCCAGTTGGCCTTCGTCGGTCCCCTCGCTGTAGCCTACCTAGGCTTCCTCGGAACGCTAGACACGCCGCTTGCTCATCCGCTCGCCACTCGCACGGCGAGGCAGATCCTGCTCGCGACAGGCCTCGTCGCCGCGGGCGTGGTCGTGGCCTCGCCGTGGACGTTGATCGATGGGGTCCAGCCCGTGGTGTACGCCACGTGGGATGTGGACTGGAGCGCAGCCGGCTGGGCCTTCCACTTGCCGTGGGCCGCCGCGCTGCTGTTCGGCCTCGTGGTCGCCGTATCCCTCCACCGGCGCGCCCCGCCGGCGAGCGCGGCGCGTGTCCAGGCAGGGATCTACGCCGGCGCTTTCGGGACGCGCGACATGTTCTGGGCCGCTTCCTTCCCTGTCTATATGTTGACGCCTTACGCCACCGACCTAACATTGTGGTCGGTCGGGACGGCGCTCCAGTACATCGGCTTCGGGGTCTACCTCGTTCTCCTGCCCTACGGCTTCCTCCGCCACCAGCTCCTAGGCATCGACGTGAAGGTCAAATGGACGATCAAGCAGAGCACCGTCGCAGCCGTGTTCCTGGCTGTGATCTTCCTGGTGAGCGAGGGTGCC
The DNA here is from genome assembly GCA_964396185.1 of uncultured Thermoplasmatales archaeon. Taxonomy (GTDB): domain Archaea; phylum Thermoplasmatota; class SW-10-69-26; order SW-10-69-26; family SW-10-69-26; genus CAYNEI01. The sequence goes on along the minus strand of CAYNEI010000039.1, from coordinate 17,293 downwards.
CAGGTGGTATTCGGGGAGGACCGGGCGTGGCTCGGGCTGGTCGCGGGTGGCGTGCTCGTCTTCGCCCTGACCCCCTTGCAGCGCTTCGCGGAGCGCGTGAGCGACAAGGCGATGCCGGGTGTGAAGCCGGTGCAGGAGATGTCTCCCGACGAGCGCCGCCGTGCGTACGAGGAGGCTGCTGCCACAGCCTGGAGCGACGGCGCCATCGATGTGAGCGAGCGCGCGTTGCTTGACCGGTTCCGGGAGAGCTTGGGTTTGAACGAGGACGAGGCGCATCGCATCGAGAGCCGGGCAGCCGAGGAGGTGGCTTAACTGGCCTTCGTCCCTGAGCCGTTGGGGTTGCTCGGCGCCACGGTGATGGTCACAGCACTGGCGCTCTCCGCCTGGGTCTACGGCTCGGCACCGCACCGGTCCGTCAACCGGCGGTTGGCGCTGGTTCTCCTGGTCGAGGGCGTCACCGTGGGCACCGTGGCTGGGCTCACCTACCTCACCGATGTACCGGCGCAGGCCGCCGCGTGGAGGTTGGCGGCCACCGTGCCCGTGACCCTCATCCTGCCGGCCTACCTCACGTTCCTGGCAACCCTGGATACCCCCCTGGTTCGCCCGTTTCGGCAACGGTACGTCCTCGCCGGCCTGTGGATCGTGGGCTTCGCTGCGATCCTCCTGCGTCCCCTGGCGCCCACCCTCTTCTGGATCGATCTCGCTCCATTCGGCGCCAGCTCCTGGGAGGCGACCTGGATGGGGCCGTTCGCTAAGGGGCTCTTCGGGAGCATCGTCCTCGCCTACATCTACGGCTTGGCAGCGGCCTTCGATGCCTTCCGCCGCGCGCAGCCTGGCACTCCTGCGCGGGACCGAGCGCGCATCTACGCCGTCGCCTTCGGCGTGCGCGATGCCGTGGCCGTCGTCGTGGTCGGTTCATGGGCGATCGGCGGCGACCTCGCGAGCCCGGAAGCCGAGATCGCGCTCACCAACACCGCGCCCCTCGTGATGGTCCTGCTCCTGGCCTACGGTCTGCTACGCTACCAGCTCCTGGATATCGATCTCAAGGTGAAGTGGACGATCCGCCAGTCCACGCTGGTCGCCTTCTTCGTGGCCGCCTTCTTCATCGTCAGCGAGCTGACCGCGCTGTGGCTCTCAGATCAAGTGGGCTCGGTCGTCGGGATCCTGGTGGCCGGTGGGTTGCTCTTCGCGCTGGCTCCGCTACAGCGTGTGGCCGAACGCGTCTCGGACAAGGCGATGCCGAACGTCCAGGACACAGCCGAGTACCGCACCGTGCGCAAGCACGAGGTGTACCAAGCCACGCTAGAGTCCGTGCTTGAGGATGGCGAGATCACGGACAAGGAGCGCTCGGCGCTGGCCACGTTGGCCGACCAGTTGGGCCTGTCCAGCAAAGAGGCTCTCGACTTAGAGCGAGCGGCCTTAGGCGGGCGGGGGGTGGTCTGAACGCCGCTGCTAGCACCCGCCTGGTCCCTTGGGCTCATGGTTGGCTTCCTGGCGGGAGCGGTCCTGGGTTTCACGCTGGCCGCCATCGTTTACCTGGCCAGGCCGGATCGCCTGCAGAACCGGGCGCTAGCCCTGCTTCTGCTCCTCGAGGCGCTCTCTTCCACCGCGGTAGCGATCCACCTCGCATTCGACTCCGTCGCGGTCACGTGGGCGGGCCTGTTCACGTTCTTCCTCTTCTGGATCGGATCCGTCGGCGTCTATCCCGTCTTCCTCGGGACCCTGGAGACCCCGCTCGCCCGACCACTTCGACACCCCGTCGTCCTCGGTGCCGTCTGGATCCTTTGCGGGACATGGGCCGGCCTCATGTTCGCCGTCCCCGAGGGTTTCCTTGAGGGCCCCGTCATCATCGGCGGCGCCATCGAGTTCGCATACGGTCCCCTCGCCCACGCCTTCGCCGCGGTCTCTCTGCCCATCCTCCTCTACGCGCTCGCCGTCGTCCTGTCGGCGTGGAGCCGGGCCCCCCTAGGGTCGGCCCGCCGGGCCAGGGCGGGGGTCTACGCGGCTGCGTTCTTTGTCCGCGATGCGCTGCTCCTCGTATCCGTCGCGAACTTCCTGGTGCTGCCCTGGTTCGTGTCGCGGGGCATGTTCGGTTCGGTGGAGGCGCTCGTTCTCGGCCGCGCCCTCTACGTCGCCCAGATCGTCACTTTCCCGCTGTTGACCGGCTACGGCATCCTCCGTCACCAGCTCTTCGGCATCGACCTCAGGGTCCGCCTGGCCGTCGAGAAAAGCACCATCGCCGCCGTCTTCGCCGTGGTCTTCCTAACGGCCAGCGAGCTCGTCGAGCGCTCGATCGGCGTCGAGGGCGTGTGGTTCGGCGTGGGCGCCGCTGTGCTGATCGGGCTCTTCTTCCGGCGGGTCGAGCGCGTGGGTGAGGCCGTCGCGGATCGCATCATGCCCGGCGTCGAGGACACGGAGGAGTACCGCGATCGCAGGGCCCGCGAGATCTACCAGGCCGCCCTCGAGAGCGCGCTGGTCGACGGAACGGTCACCGACCGCGAGCGGGATGTGTTGGCGACGCTGGCGGACCAGTTGGGGCTAAGCGCAGGGGATGCACGGGGGATCGAACGGGATGTTAGCTAGGTGAACGCACCCTCAAACATCGTACCCCTCTCCCCGCCGGAAAAGATCCGAGACAAGCACCACGTCGTCTTCTACTGCATACACGATCCGCAGCTCCCCGACCCGCACCCGGTACAGGTCCTGGCGCCCGTGGGTGCCCTTGAGCTTGCGGATGTCAGCCCCGCTGCGCTTGCGGAAAGGATCCTCGACAGCGCGTCTGAGCGCTTCACGAACCCGCGACCGCTCTTGCTCGGGGAGCGCCCGGAACGTTTTGAGGGCACTGGGGTGGAGGAGCACCTCTCGGGTCATCACGCCTCATCCAGGGGAACGAAGTTGTCCCGGTCCTCGTCGAGCCGGCGGTACTGCTCCTCCATGAACTCCTCGTATTCGACCCGCTCCATGAGGTTCTCCAGGATCTCGGCCCACGTCTGGCCCTTGTGCCCGAACTTGCGAAGCCGATCTCGGGTGGACTTCGGGAGCTGGATGGACGTGATGTCCGCCATGGGTAACCATTGGTTGTCATGGGTACTTATCGGTTATGCCAGAGGCAGCCGGCGTCGCACGAGCGTCGTTGATGTACATACTTATCCAACAAGGTATATTATAGGACATCGCCTCCTTGTGTTGCCCATGCAGCGCACGCCCATCCCCCAGCCACCCGCACCGGTGGAGCTGTTCGCAGCGCTGAGGGATCGAGGCGATGCGTTCCTGCTGCAGAGCGCCGAAGGCCCACGGCGCTTGGCCCGGTTTTCGCTGATCGGCTTCGATCCCGAGGCCACCCTGATCATCCAGGACGGCCAAGCCACCTTGGACGACGAGCCTGTGGAAGGCGATCCCCAGGAGGCGATCCGGACAACCCTCGAGCCCCACCGGACCATGGAGGACGAAGGGTACGCCTTCAACGGCGGGCTGGTGGGCTACCTGGGCTACGAGTACGTGACGTTGCTTGAGGATCTGCCACGACCGAGCCCTGACCCAGGGGCCGTCGGCCCGTTCCCCGAGCTCGAGATGGGCCTCTTCCTGGATGGCGTGATCTACGACCACGAGCGACGAACCTGCTTCTATTTCACCCAAGGCGAGGACCGGTTCGACGCCCTTGCTCTCGAGGATGCTCGCACCCGGGGCGCTGATCCCGCCAGCTTCAAGGTCGGCTCGATCACCACGAGCCACGACCGGCAAGCCTACGGGGCCATGGTCGAGAAAGCCAAGGCGTACATCGAGGAGGGTCACAGCTTCCAGACCGTGCTCTCCCGCGCCTTCCGGGCCGAGATCGAGGGCAGCCCCGTGGCCGCCTACCGCGAGCTGTTGTCCATCAACCCGAGCCCCTACATGTTCTTCTTCACGTTCGGCGACCGGGACGTGTTCGGCGCATCGCCCGAGATGCTGGTGCGCGTCGAGGATGGGCGCGTGGAGACCGACCCCATCGCCGGGACCCGCCCGCTCGGTGAGACGCCCCAGCAGACCAAGGAGCTCGAGGCCGAGCTGCGGGCAAGCGGCAAGGAGCGCGCCGAGCACGCCATGCTCGTGGACCTGGCACGCAACGACGTGGGCCGTGTCGCCCAGCCCGGCACCGTGGAGGTCGAATCGCTCATGCGCGTGGAACGCTACAGCCATGTGCAGCACCTGGTCAGCCGCGTCGCAGGGGATCTGCGCGGCGACTTGGATGCCCTGGACGCCCTCAACGCGCTCTTCCCGGCCGGCACCGTCTCCGGTGCCCCGAAGGTCAGATCCATGGAGATCATCGCCGAGCTCGAAGCCACCACCCGCGGACCGTACGCCGGGTGCGTGGGCTACCTCTCGCTCAACGGCAACCTGGACTCGGCCATCACGATCCGGTCCGCCTGGGCCACCGGCGGACGCCTGGAGGTCCGGGCCGGGGCCGGCATCGTGGCCGACTCCACCCCCGATGGCGAGTTCGACGAGACCCAAGCGAAGGGCGATGCCCTGCTCGATGCCCTTCAGGGCCAAGGAGGCTGGCTCGCGTGAGCGCGAGCCAACCGCCCGTCTACGGCGACCAGGATGTGGGGGGGAGCACCGTGACGCCGCGGATCCTCGTCGTGGACAACTACGACAGTTTCACCTACAACCTGGTCCAGTTCCTCGGCGAGCTGGGCGCCGAGATCAGCGTCGAGCGCAACGACGCCATCACCCTCGAGCAGGCCGAGGCCATGGACCCGGACGGCATCGTCATCAGCCCTGGACCGGGCAACCCAGCCGATCCAGCCTACTTCGGCGTGTGCGCGGACATCCTCACCAAGCTGAGCCCACGCACCCCCACGCTCGGGGTCTGCCTGGGTCTCCAAGGCTTCGTGCACGTCTACGGTGGGGACGTCATCCACGCGCCACGCCTGATGCACGGCAAGACGTGCCTGGTGGACCACGACGAACAAGGCGTCTACGAGGGCCTCCCCAACCCCATGCAAGCCGGCCGGTACCACAGCCTCATGGCCGACCCGGATACGCTGCCGGCTGAGATCCACGCCACCGCGTGGAGCGATCAGGGCGAGCTAATGGGCGTGCGCCACGAGCGCTACCCCATCGAGGGCGTCCAGTTCCACCCCGAATCGATCCTGACCCCGAACGGCAAGGACTTGTTGGACAACTTCCTGGAGAGGACAAGATGAGCGAGACACCCGCCCCACTCCCCGAGCTCAAACGCGTGCTGTACGGCGACATCCTGGAACCCGATGCCGCCGAGCACCTGATGACGACCATCATGGACGGAGAGGCCACCCCAGCCCAGATCGGTGCCCTGCTGGGCGCCTACAAGCTCCGCCAACCGACCGTGGAGGAGCTGGCTGGCTTCGCCAGAGCCATGCGGGCAGCCTGCAGGCAGATCGAGGGGGCGCCAGCCAGGCTCTTCGACACAGCCGGTACGGGCGGGGCCACGGTCAAGAGCTTCAACGTTTCGACCACCGCTGGGTTCATCATCGCTGGCGCCGGGCTCCCGGTGGCCAAGCACGGCAACAGGAGCGTCACCAGCCCGTCCGGGAGCGCGGACGTGCTCGAGGCCCTGGGCGCCAAGCTCGAGACCAGCCCAGAGGTCGTGGTCCGCCTGCTCAACGCCGGCGGGTTCGCCTTCCTTTTCGCCCCCAGCTACCATCCCGCCATGAAGCATGCCATCGGTCCCCGGCGCGAGCTGGGTGTCCCGACGGTCTTCAACATCCTGGGCCCGCTCACCAACCCCGCCAAGCCCAGCCACCAGCTCATCGGTGTCGGCCACCCTGCCCTCGTCAGGGTCATGGCCGAGACCATGTCCCTGGTCGGCATCCAGGGCGCCGTGGTCCACGGGGCACCCGGCTTCGACGAGGTCAGCATCACCGGCCCCACCACCGTGGCCTACGTGCAAGATGGGGAGGTCGAGACAGGCCATCTCACCCCCAAGGACCTGGGCGTCAAGAGTGCAGACGTGCCGGACGTGGCCGGCGTGCCTCCGGCCCAAGCCAAGGACCTGCTCGTCTCCATCCTGGACGGGGAGCAAGGCCCGCGCACCGAGATGGTGCTGGCCACCGCTGGCCTCGCGCTCTACACCGCCGGCGAGGCCGAGGACCCCGCCGATGGCGTCGAGCTCGCCCGCCAGGTGCTCCAGGAAGGCAGAGCCCGCAAAGCGCTGGATACCTACATCACGGGCACCAACGAGGCGTGAACCGTGTGGCTCGACCGGCTCGTAGCGGCCACGCACGCCCGCGTTGAGCGAGGCTTCTACGATGCCAGACCCGAGGGGTCCCTCCGACCAGGCCCCTCCATGCGGGCCGCCATCGAGCGCGCCTACCCGGCCATCCTGGCTGAGCTCAAGCCCGCCCGACCCGAGGGAAAGCTCCCGGACGTCGACCTGGGTGAGCAGGCCCACCGGTACGCCGCCGGCGGGGCCTGCGGGATCAGCGTGCTGACCGACCCAGACCACTTCGACGGCGCGCTCGAGACCATCGAGGTGGCCAGGACCACCGGGCTGCCCGTGCTCATGAAGGACTTCCTCGTCCACCCCGCCCAGCTCGATGCAGCCCAGGGGTGGGGGGCCAGCGCCGTGCTGGCAATCGCGCGGATCCACGAGGCCGGGCTCACGGAGACGTCCCTGGAGGCCATGGTTCAAGCGGCCCACGAGCGCGACCTCGAGGTCCTCTGCGAGGTGGTCACAGCAGAGGAGCTCGACGCCGCCCTGGCCGCCGGTGCCGACATCCTGGGCATCAACGCGCGCGACTTGGACACCCTCGAGTTGGACATGGACCGCACCCAGCGGCTGCTCGCCGGCCGAGCCATCGATGTCCCGGTGCTCCACCTCTCGGGCATCCAAGGTCCAGGCGATGTCGCCCGTGCCCTCAAGGCCGGTGCCAGCGGCGTGCTCGTGGGCACAGCGCTCATGGAAAGCGAAGACCCCGTCCAGGCGTTGCGCAGGCTCCAGGAGCTCCCACCATGACCCGGTTCAAGTTCTGCGGCTTACGCGATCCCGCCGAGCTGGAGCTGGCCAGGGAGCTCGGGGCCTCGTATGCGGGCCTGGTGGTGCACGCGCCGAGAAGCCGCCGCAACCTCACCCCCGAACGCGCCCGCGAGCTCGTCGCGCAAGCGCCCTCAGAGATCGAGGTCGTGCTCGTGACCCCCGAGGATGACGCCGGTCGCCTCGACGCGCTCCTGGAGACCGTGGAGCCGCAGGTGCTCCAGCTCACCGGGGAGCCGGATGCGGCGTTGGCCGCGCGCTTGGCCCGGGACCACGAGGTCTCCGTGTGGCAGGCCGTCGGTCTGGGTGCGGATCCAGCAAGCCAAGCCAAGCGCTTGGAGGAGCTTGCTGGCACCTACGATGCCTTCGTGCTCGACGCGCTTACCTCTGGGGGCTACGGGGGCACGGGCGAGCAGCTCGACTGGGCCACCGCCAGCGAGCTCGTCACGCATCTCGACGAGGTCCCCGTCGTGCTCGCCGGCGGGCTGGATGCAGACAACGTGGCCGAGGCCATCGCTTGCGTGCAGCCTTGGTGCGTGGATGTCTCCAGCGGGATCGAGCAAGACGGGGCCAAGGACCCGGACCGCATGCGCGCCTTCGCGGCCGCTACCAGGGAACAGGAGAGCCAGACATGACCGACGAGATCCTCGACCAACCGATCGACGGGCTCTTCGAGGGCCTCGGTGGACGCTACGTCCCCGAGACCCTCTGGGCGGCCCTCGACGAGCTCGCGGACGCCCACGACCAGGCCAAGCAAGACGATGCGTTCCAGCGGGAACTCCGGTGGTACTTCGAGGAGTACGGCGGCCGACCCACCCCGTTGACCGAGTGCCGTCGCCTGACCGAGCACCTCGGTGGCGCCCAGATCGTGCTCAAACGCGAGGACCTCGTCCACGGAGGCGCCCACAAGTTCAACAACGTCATGGGTCAGGCCTTGCTCGCCAAGCGGATGGGCAAACAGCGGGTCATCGCCGAGACGGGCGCGGGCCAGCACGGCGTGGCCACGGCCATGGCCGGCGCGGTGCTCGGCCTCGACGTCGTCGTCTACATGGGCGAGGTCGACATCCAGCGCCAAGCCCTCAACGTCTTCCGCATGCGCCTGATGGGCGCTGAGGTCGTGCCCGTGAAGAGCGGAGCCAGGACCCTCAAGGACGCCGTCAACGAAGCGCTGAGAGACTGGGTGGCCACGGTGGAGGAGACCTACTACTGCCTGGGCTCTGTGGTGGGCCCTGATCCCTACCCCCGGCTCGTGCGCGACTTCCAGAACGTCATCGGCGAGGAGCTGCGCCAGCAGTCCATCGAGCAGCACGGCCGCGTCCCGGACATCGCCATGGCCTGCGTCGGCGGGGGCTCGAACGCCATGGGCACCTTCTACCCCCTGCGCCACGACCCCACCCGCCTGATCGGCGTCGAGGCCGCCGGGCATGGCGTGGACACCGGCGAACACGCCGCCAGCCTCGTGGCCGGCGACCGCGGCATCCTGCACGGAGCCATGAGCTACCTGCTCCAGAACGAGGACGGCCAGATCATCGAACCCCACAGCATCTCAGCGGGCCTCGACTACCCCGGCGTCGGCCCTGAGCACGGGTACTACAAGGAGGCGGGCCGAGCCGAGTACGTCGCCGTCACCGACGACCAGGCCCTCGAGGCCACCAAGACCCTCTCCCGCATGGAAGGCATCATCCCAGCGCTCGAATCCGCCCACGCCGTGGCCCACGCCATCGAGCTCGCCCCCACGCTGGACGAACAGACCCTGCTCGCCGTCACCCTCTCCGGGCGCGGGGACAAGGATATGCACACCCTGGCAGACACCCTCGAGCTGGGAGGGGCCCCATGAGCCGGCTTGCTGGCGCCTTCGACGAGCCGACCCTGGTCGGCTACCTCGTCGGCTGCCACCCGGACCGCGCGCGCTTCCTCGCCAACGCCTCCGCGCTCATCGACACCGGGTGCGGCGTGCTCGAGATCGGCATCCCGTTCAGCGACCCCATCGCGGATGGGCCCACGATCCAAGCCGCCGTCACCCAAGCCCTCCAAGCGGGTACCCGGCCCACGGATGTGCTCGACGCGTGCGCTGAGCTGCGCGGGGCCTACCCCGAGCAACCGCTCATCGTCATGACGTACGCCAACATCGCCTACCGCATGGGCTACGACACCTTCGCGGATCGGCTCCGGGAGGCCGGGCTGGACGGCGCGATCCTGGCAGACCTGCCGCCCGAGCACGCCGGCCCGGTGCAGGAGGCCTTCGGGGATGACCTGGACCTGGTGCTGCTGGCCTCGCCGGCCACCTCCGATCAGCGGCTGGACAAGCTCGCGGCTGCCACCCAGGGCTTCCTCTACGTGGTCGGCCTGTTCGGGGTCACCGGCGCACGCGACACCCTCGATGCGCGCACCATCGCCTTGGTCGAACGCATCTCGCCGCGCGCCCGCGAGCACGGTACGCCCATCGCGGTGGGCTTCGGGATCTCGACCGGCGAGCAGGCCAAGCGACTCACGCTAGCTGGAGCAGATGGGATCGTGGTGGGCTCTGCCTTCGTGGAGCGCGCCACCGACCCGGACGCGCCGGCCACCCTGGCCAAGCTCGCGGGTGAGCTGGCCGACGGGATCGAGAGCGCCCGGTCCAACGGGGCAGACGAAGCCTGAGCTTCAGGCGCGTCGCCGTGCTGCGACGAGGGCTGCACCGAGCACCGCGACCACAGCGAGCACGAGACCCGGGCCTGGGCTCTCGCTGGCTCGGATCGGATCAGAGAGTATCACTTCACCGTGGAAGGCACGGAACGCGGGATCGATGTCGTACTCCTTGGTGACCGTCTCCCCCCCGGCCTGGACCGCGAAGATCGCTTTCGCTCCGTCCAAGGTCCCGTTGTAGTCGAACCGGGCGTCGAACTCGCCGTACCCGGAGTCCGTTTGGACATCCTGGGAGAGCTCTGTCCCGTCCCCGAGCTGGAGCGTGACGTTCATGCGCCGGTCCGTGAGCGCGACCCCATCCACAGGGATGCCCTCCAGGTTGCGGGAGTCCTCGAGCGGTTGCCAGAGGCGCCCGCGTACCCAGACCCCCTCCTCGAAGGTCTCGACATCACCAACCTGGCCCCCGGCGACCTCGGCATCGGGCACCGTGAGGTGCACGTAGCTGGTACGCTGGTTCATGTTCTTGTTGTCCTCGACGTTCGTTGCGTCCACGTGCACGACCACGCTCCCGGTGTTGATCATGGTGTGGACGTGGATGCAGACGCGGTAATCCCCGAGGGCGTCGGTTCGGAGGACATAGATGCTGAGGTCCCGGGACGCCTGGGCCTGGTGGCGCTGGCTCTCACGGTCCTGAGAGCAGACCCCAGTGACGCTCTCATCCTGAGGCAGCCAGTTCTTGAGCTGGACCTCGACCTCGGCACCCGCCACCGGTTGGCCCGCCTCGTCGACCACCCGACCTTGGACGATGTACCGGTGGGAGTAGACGTGGTCTGCGCTGGCATCCTGCACGAACGGAAGGAGGCCTCCTGCCAACAAGGTGAAGGCAACGAGGCCGACGATCGGGGCTCGCATCGGCCCGGGCACGCGAGGGCCTGCTCTTAACCTCTTCGGGGCCAGGCCCAGGGATCCAAACCGCAAGGCTTTCAACCCCTCCACAGGGTCTGCCTGTGGGGTGGGATGATCCCGTTCGGTGTATCGAAAGACTTCCTGGATCTCGCCAAGCAAGGCCAACGCCGTGCGCTGATCGGCCTGGCACCCCTGCTCCTGGCGGCCTTGGCCGGCGGGCTGGTGGCCGAGCTGCTTGACGTCGGACGCATGGGCGGTTTCGTTCTCCTCTACATCGGTGCCCTGGTAGGCGGCCTGTTGGCTGGCTCGATCGCGGGTTGGGCGCAGACCCAGTCCTGGGGAGAGAGCCTGCGGGACGGCTGGTCTGAGTGGATGCACGCAGCCGTCGGCGCTGGATCCATGGGCGAGGTCGCCCAGCGAACGGGTGCGACCCGCATCCCTGCGGCGGCCCTCTGGAACGCAGCGCTCGCCGCGCTCAACGCAGCCTGCCTGATCGCAGCATGGTTCCAGCTCCCCGGCCTGGACCTGAGCGATTCCTACGGCGCCTTCGCCATCGTGACGGTCACACTGACGGGCTTGACCATCGGCATACGCGGCCCGGTGATCCTCCTCGAAGGCTGGTGGTGCCGAGAAGTTGAGCAACAGACGCTCCAACTCGTCGAGGAGGGCCGTGTGGGCGTCTGGGGCATCCGCTAAGCCCCGCCCACGATCAGCCATCGTCCTTGAGCCCCTTCCAGAAAACCTTTACCAGCCGCCGGGCTAACGGTGCACTGAACCCCACATGCCCGATCCATGTCCAGATTGCGAGGAGAGGGCCGTCGTCCCCATCCTCAACAACAAGTACAAGTGCAAGGAGTGCGGCACCTACTTCGACCTGGTCGACTTGATCAAGGCGAAGAAGAAGTGACCCGGACACGGCCCATCGGTCGCACTTGAACCAACGGGCCCACCGGGCGGTAGTTTCGGGGGCCCGGGGCGTCGTTTCTTATCCGGCAGCGCGCTCACCGTCCGGGAGGTGGCGCACATGCCATCAGAAGACGAGATCGCTTCCACCATCGACGAACTCACCCGGAAGCTCCAAGGAGTTCCCGAAGAGAAAGTGCGGCAAGAGCTCAAGCGGTTCCTCGACCACGGGGTCCCGCTCCACCAAGCCAAGCAGGACATCCAGCGCACGCTGAGTTCGGGGTCGACGCCCCGCAGCGAGCCCGCCACGTCCGTGCGACGCAAGGTGGCCGAGATCGACGCCCAAGACCAGAACGTGGACGTGCTGGCCAAGATCATCCACGTGAACGAACGGGAGATCACAGCCCGCGGAGAGAAGAAGACCATCTGGTCCGGCCTGCTGGGCGACGAGACAGGCGTCGTGGCGTTCACCGCCTGGCGCGATGCCGGGCTCACCGCCGGCGACGTGCTTGAGATCCGCAACGCCTACGTGACCACCTGGCAGGATGACCCACAGGTCAACATCGGCGACCACGCCCAGATCGAACCCGTCGACCGAGAACTCGATGTCCCCACCCCGGTCGAACGCAGCGAAGAGATGGACATCGGGGCCCTCGAGGACGGTCAGCGCTCGGTCACCGTGACCGGGCGCGTGCTCAGCTCGAACGAGCGCGAGATCACGGTCAAGGGCGAACCACGCACCCTCTGGGAGGGCCAGCTGGCTGATGCCACGGGCCGCATCCCCTTCACGGCCTGGCACGACTTCGAACTCGAGCAAGGCGAGGTGCTCACCATCGCCAACGGGTACGTGCGCAGCTTCCGCGGCGTGCCCCAGCTCAACTTCGGCGAGAACGCCGCCGTCCAACGACCCACGGACCACGACGTCCCACCACCGGACGCGCTGAGCGACGTCGAAGGCCCCAGCCTGGAAGCCACCGAGCGCGAGATCGGCGAACTCACCCCTGGCATGTCCAGCGTAGCCGTGACCGGCCGCGTGCTCCATGTGCGCGAGCGGGACATCCAGGTCAAGGGCGAACCACGCACCCTCTGGGAGGGTGAGCTTGCAGACGCCTCGGGCCGCATCCCGTTCACGGCCTGGCACGACTTCAAGCTCGAGCCGAGCGAGGCCATCGATGTCACGAACGCCTACGTCCGAAGCTTCCGCGGCCTCCCGCAGCTCAACTTCGGCGAGAACGCGCAAGTCGACCGGCCAGAGAACAGCTCGCTCCCACCCATCGAGGCCCTCGACAAGCCACGAGACATCAGCATCGATGAGCTCCAGCAAGCCCAAGGTGCTGTTGGCGTGCGCGTCGAAGCCGTCTGCCTCGAGATCCGCAGCGGCTCAGGGCTCATCCTGCGCTGCCCGGAATGCCGCCGCGTGCTCCAGCAAGGCGAGTGCCAACTCCACGGCCGCGTTGAGGGCATCGCCGATCTGCGCATCAAAGCCATCGTGGACGACGGAGGCGGCTCGGTCATGGCGCTCTTCGACCGGCAGACCACCGAGGACGTGCTCGGCCGGTCCCTGGCCGACTGCCAGCAAGCTGCTGAAGAGGCCAAGAGCTTCGAGGTCATCGAGGACGAGCTCAAGGCCATGATGCAGCTCGAGCGCGTGGCCGTCGAGGGCAACGCGACCTTCGACGACTATGGGACCACGCTCATGGTCAACCGCTTCGAGATCCTCGACCACGAGGATGCCGAGGCCCGGGCCGAGGACCTGATCAACCGGGTCCACGCCCTCCAACAGGAGGTGGCAACATGATGGCCAGCGAGCAGAGCCCCATCACCGGCGACGACGAGGAGCCAGAAGAGAGCCAGGACACGCCCATCCAGCGGGAACCCGCTTGGCGCGTGTTCGCAGCCGAGTTCAACGACGCCCGCATCGAGACGCGCGGCGAGGGCGAGCGCGCCCCGAGCTACGTCATCACGCCGCTTGGCGCTCGGATCAACCGGATGCTGGCCGTCGGCGTGCTCACCAGCAACGAGCCCACCGGCGACGACGGGAGCATGCGCCGCGCCCAGATCACGGACCCCACCGGCGTCTTCCACGTCTACGCCGGCCAGTACCAACCCGAAGCCCTGCGCGCGCTGGAGGAGCTCGAGCCGCCGCAGATCGTCGCGGTCGTCGGCAAGGCTCGCACCTACAGCCCCGAGGAAGGCACGGTCTACACGAGCATCCGGCCAGAGGTTATCCAAGGGGTGGACAGCGAGCACCGGGACGCGTGGATCCTGGACACCGCCGAGCAGAGCCTCGAGCGGATCCAAGCCATGCAGACCGCGCACGGCCTCGAGGAGGACCTCAGCGAGACGGGGCTCAAGCAAGCCGGCGTGCCCGAGCGCCTGATCCCTGGCGTGCTCGAAGCCATGGAGGCCTACCCAAGAACCGAGCTGGCCTCGTACCTCACCCTGCTCTCGGATGCACTGGGGTACTTGCTTCCCGCCCCGCCGACCCCCCAGATCGTCCACACCGGCCAGGGGGAACCCGACCAGGCACCCGCCGAGCCCACTCCATCCCCCGGGGCCCCGGAGACGACCGACGACGCCGATGCGTCCGATGCGTCCGACGAGGCCGATGTGGACGCCGAGAACCTCGTCTTCGACCTCGTCGAAGAACTCGACGACGGTGAAGGGGCGCCGTGGGAGGACATCGTGGCCCAGGGCCAGGACCAGGGCCTGACCGAGGAGAGCGTCGAGGAGGCCATGAACCTCCTCATGGACCGTGGCCGGGTCTTCGAGCCGGTGCTCGGGCGGCTCAAGGCGACGTGAGGCTGTCGATCTGGTACTTGGCTGGGTGCGATCGGTGGTCGCTTCGAACATCCTCACCCCTGACCCCGATCCCACCCAGCCGGTGCCGGCTCAACCTCCCGTGACATCGCGCAAGGCTTTTCCCAAGGGGTCGCTTACAGGCCGTCAAGCCCATGGATACCCAGAAGATCGTCGCCATCTTCCTGGCTTTCATCATGCTCGCCTCGACCTTGGCGTTCATCGGAAGCCAGCTCGTCTGAAACGAGCCAGATGGAGCCCCTGCTTCCCTCTACCCGAAGCGGTCAAATACGGTTAGCGCCTTGGCCGCGCACCCGGGCTCGTAGCTTAGCTAGGTAGAGCGGCCGGCTCTTAACCGGCAGGCCAGGGGTTCGAATCCCCTCGAGCCCGCTCGCTGCGCTCGCGGCCTCGAGGTCTCTCGACGTCCGCGGCACGGTATCGACGGACGTCGCGATCCCCTCGAGCCCGCTCGGGAGCATTTCTCCGATAGCGCGAGCTCCCGAGCGGGCTCGAGGAGCACGAGCGGTCGCGCCCGCGGCATCGCTCGATCCGGCGCGACCGCTCGTGCGAACTTGGACGTCAGCCGGCCGACCCCCGATAGGGCGGAGGCCGACTGACGTCCATCGCGCCCGCAACGGCTCAGCGGTCCCTTGCGCTCTGACGAGCGCTCGCTTCCGCGCCTGCCGGCGCGGTCTCTCGACGTCCGCGGCGCGGTATGGACGGACGTCGCGATCCCCTCGAGCCCGCTCGGGAGCATTTCTCCGATAGCGCAACTTCCCGAGCGGCCTCGAGCCTCAGTGCAGCGCCTTCTGCGCACCCCGATGATGCGCCTCCCATCGCTCGCCTTCCACGATCGCCTCGAGCAGGGCGTCCACATCGTCTGGCCGCACGTACCCGTACCAGTCGCCGGCCGGGTAGACGAGCACATTGCCGGCGAACCGGTGGCCACCCACGTGGCTGGAGCGGTGAACGTGGACGTCACCGATGCTGCGCGCTTCGATCGCATCCTCCAGGGCCTCGGCGACCAGCGGGCCACAGGCCCCGCAGCGCAGGTCCCGTGCACCGTGGTTGCAGACGAGCACATGCTGGCCCTCGAGCGGCTCGGGGTCCAGCTCGTCGACGGGCTCGCCATCGACGAGATGGTCCTCGCGGATGCGCTCCCAGGCCGGCTCATCGACGCCACGGTAGACGAGCTGGTCCGGGAAGACCATCAGATCGATGCCCCCGTCGACGGCCTCGGTGCGAAGCGCGGTGAACTTCGGCTTGGGCTCGACCCGGTCGGCAAGCTCCTTGGTCTGCGAGCCTATGCGTCCGAGCAGGTCGTCCTGCTCCTCGATGCGTTCCTGCCAGGTCGTCCAGCCTGCGCACGCGAGCACGTGGCGACCGTACGGCTTGACCGTCCCCTGGAGCTCTGAGAGATCGCCTGGCTCTTGGCAACCAGCCATCAGGCGTCGTAGGGCGGCCGGTTGCTTATGTCCCTTACGTCTACGTCTCGCGCTCGCGCACGCCCTCGGCGGTACCAACCAGGCAGCTGGTGGCCATGTCGAGGAAGAGGCCGTGCTCGACCACGCCCACGGTCCCGTCGAGCCGGGTGGCCAGCGCGTGGGGGTCCTGGATGGGGCCCGTGGCCAGATCCAGGATGTGGTTGCCGTTGTCAGTCACGTAGGCGTCGTCCTTGCCTTGCCGCAGGGTGGGCGAGAGATCCTCGAGCTGCCGGGTGACGTACGGGCGCGCGAAGGGGACGACCTCGACGGGCAGATCGAAGCCCTGGCCCAGGTGGTCCACCTCCTTGGTCTCATCCGCGATGACCAGGAACCGCTGGCTGGAAGCCGCGACCACCTTCTCTCGCAGCAGCGCGCCTCCTCCGCCTTTGATGAGCTGGAGGCCGGGTGCGACCTCGTCGGCACCATCGATGCACAAGGAGATTCGTTGGACCTGGTCCAGCGTGGTCAAGGGGATCCCGAGGGTCTGGCATCGGTCGGCGGTCCGTTGGCTCGTGGGGACACCGGTCACCTTGAGCCCGGTGGTCCGCATCCGGTCGCCCAGAGCTTCAAGCAGCGCGGCCACGGTCGAACCGGTCCCCAGCCCGACCACCATCCCGTCCTGGATCTCTTCGGCTGCCGCGGCCCCGACACGCTGTTTCAGCTCGCTGGTGTCCACAGGAACCCTCGGTCGCGCGCAACCACCGCAACCCTATAATACCCTCCTCTTGGTAGTCCGCCAACGGTGGTTCTGATGCTTCGAGAATCCTCTGCCGGCTACTTCCGGGGGACGACGTGTCCCGAGACCGGAGAGGAAGGCGACTTCCTCATGAACGACGAGGAGCTCAACCACCTCGGCCGGATCATGGCTGGGGTGTTGCGCCACTTCCCCGACCGCTTCGGCGTCGAGATGGACCCGCACGGATGGGTCGACGTGGACGAGCTCGTCGAAGCGATCCAGGAGAAGCGCGATCGCTTCCACTGGCTGCGCCCACGCCACCTCGAAGCCGTGGCCGCCACCGATCCCAAGGGCCGCTACGAGATCGAGGACGGCAACATCCGAGCGACCTACGCCCACTCCATCGAGCTGGACTGGGACTTCCCCACCGAGGGCGTGCCGGACAAGGTCTACTTCCCGGTCTCCGAGGAGGAGCTCGATCTGATCCTCGAGCGCGGCCTCTCGCCTCGCGACCGCTCCCTGGTCCACCTCTCCGAGACCTACGAGAACGCGCTCAGCGCTGGCCTACGTCGCGTGGAGAACCCCATCATCCTCGAGATCGACGCGGCCAGGGCTCAAAAGGAGGGCGTGGTCATCTGGAACTCCGGCAAGACGGTCTACACCACCGAGCACGTGCCCGGCGAGTTCCTGACCCGGGCGAACTGACGCCGAAGCGGGTTCTGGCAACCTTCTTAGAGGAGGAGCAGTTACGCCGCCCGTCCAACAAGCCGGGGTGGCCCAGCCTGGTAGGGCGCCGGACTCATAATCCGTAGGTCACGGGTTCGAATCCCGTTCCCGGCACTCACTTCTCCGACTGCGCAGGGGTGAGTGCCGGGAACGGGAGCGCTTCTGGCGCCCCATTTATAT
>CAYNEI010000038.1:0-21148 GCA_964396185.1 uncultured Thermoplasmatales archaeon | reverse complement strand
TCGCCAGGCGGATCGAAGAGGAGCCGCTGGGCAGCCATGTACAAGTACGTGAGCGGACAAGCCTCCGAGCCCTCGTACGTGCCCGGGCGGTGGCGTTGGACCGAGAGCGTCCACGTGCCGGTCTCCGGTTCGAGGTCCATGGAGATCCGCGCGTAGGGGGCCTGGACCTCTGGCCCCTTGGGGAGCTGCTCCAGGTTGACCCGCGCCCAATCCCTGCCCCTTCGCCTCGGGCGCGGGCGCGACGTGGGTGCTGGGTCGGGGGCCGGTTCGGGGTCGGGCTCAGGCTCCTCAGGGTCCAGATCGAGGGTTTGATCATCCTCGGGCAAGGCTGAGAGGACACCGAAGAGGTCCGCCATCCAGAGCTTGAACTCGGGCGACAGAGCCCGGTACTCCCAAAGACGGTCGTGTCCGCCCTCTGTGAGATGGTAGATCTGCTTGATCCGGGGGTCGGTCTCATCCTCGACGGCCTCGATCAGCCCATCCTCCTCCATGGTCTTGAGCAACGAGTAGACCTGCCCCTTGCTGGGCGGTTCCCCGAGGGCCTCCTCGATGGCCTTGAGGATGCCGTAGCCGTGAGCGGGCTGGCGCTCGATGGCGTGGAGCACGAGCCCCTCGATGAGGCCCTTCAAGACGATCGACCGGACCGTGACCATGACAGCGAGCCTCCGTGAGACCTTAACGATATAATCCTTCTCCCCCAACGACGGTTAATGGTTTGCTCACAGACCATCGATGGTTTGTGTGGCGACCTATTAGGTCAAATAGGAGAAAGCTTAAGTGAACCAAATGGTGTCCTCGCCAACCCATCTCATGGGTGCTACGGTGTAGCCATGAGGTGAGAGGGGTGAGGAACCTGACAGAGAATACGAACAAGGCTGGCTCGCGACGCGACCAGCAGAAGGAGATCAAGGTGAAGATCCCGGTTGAATACCACGTGAAACTGCATACTTTGAAGGTCTTAAAGGGCCAAGCGATCAGTTCCACGGTGGAGAGCGCGTTGACAAGGTACTTCGATATCTTGTCGGAGAATCCCGAGGGGAAACGCCTGGAAGAGCTCTCAGACATGACTGTCGAGTCGCTCCTGTGAATCGGCCACGGGGCTACATGGTTGACATGTAGCCCCACCCTCTCTTCATATCAATGGTCTGCTGACAAACCATTCTCAAACCATTTGGTCTGCTGACAGACCAAAATGGTTCGTACAGCGTACCATTTTGGTACAGAGCCAGACCATTTTGGTCTGTGGACAGACCATTTTGGTCTCCACACGAACCATCGATGGTACACGCAGCGTACCATCACCTTCACTATAGAGTTATATGAGAGGTCGCCGGCTGCCGGTTCGATGACGCGGGAGACGAACATCAGCGTCCCGACGCGAGACCTGCCCTGGATCACGGAAGCCCTCGCTACGGCGGGGCTTACGGTCCTCGACACGGGCCAGCGGATCACCACGGATGAGGACCTCGATGCCGAGGCCGTCCTCTGCGTGGCTAACTTCCAAGGCCGCGAGGGCGAAGTCTCTAACGCTGAACCGCTCATGCGGCCCTGATGCCCCACGAGCCGGTCAAGATCGCGCCCTCGCTCCTTGCGAGCGATTTCGCCCGTCTAGGAGAGGAATCCCTGGCAGTGATGGATGCAGGAGCCGATTGGCTCCACATCGACGCCATGGACGGCCACTTCGTCCCGAACCTGAGCTACGGCGCCTGCGTCGTGGACGCCCTGGATGCCGTCACCGATGCTCCTCTCGACTGCCATCTGATGGTCTCCAACCCCGATGCACGCCTCGACGAGTTCATCGATGCTGGCGCTGACGTGATCACCGTACACGCTGAGGCTGCCACCCACCTCCACCGCACGCTCACCGCCATCCGGGATGCAGGCGTCCAAGCAGGCGTGGCGCTCAACCCCCACACACCCCTGGACGTCATCGACCACGTGATCGGGGAGCTCGACCTCCTCTTGGTCATGACCGTGAACCCCGGCTTCGGCGGCCAGGCGTTCATCGACGCCATGGTCCCGAAGATCGAAGCCGCCCGCGCAATGCTCGATGATGCAGGAAGCTCAGCCGAGCTCGAGGTGGACGGCGGCATCGGACCCGAGACCGCGCCCCTGGTCCGCAAGGCCGGCGCATCCGTGCTCGTGGCGGGCTCAGCCATCTTCAAAGCCGACGAGCCCTACGAGAAGCGCATCGCCACGATCCGCGGTCACCCGTAGGCCATGGCCATCGAGCAGACCGTGCTGGCCGCCGCCCTGGCCATCCTGGGTGGCTTGCTCCCGCTCATCCTGTGGAAGCGTGGGCGCTGGCTGCACGTCCTGGCCGCTGCCGCCCTGCTCTTCCCGGTCATGGAAGACGTCGTCGCCTTCATCGACCTCGCGCCGCTGATCGGCGAGTACACGGTGCTGCGTCCCTACAGCCCCGAGCAACTCTCAGAGATCCCCTGGCGCATCGCCCGCGACAACCTCACGGTCCCGCTTGTCGGCTTGGCCCTCGTGGCCGCGCTGGGGGGCTGGCACATCACCCGCGAGCACGTCGCACCTTTCCTTCGGTCCTGGCGACCCTGGGGCCAGGAGCTCTTCCTCGGATGGGGGATCGTCCCAATCATCGTGGCCGCCGAAACCCTGGCCATCCTGGCCCTGGAGGGCCCCGCCAGCTTCCTGCGCACAGGCGACGAGTCCGCGCTGTTCTCCAACGCCACCTGGATCCACGTGGTCGCCCTCTCCATGGTGCCGGCCCTGGTGGAGGAGACGTACTACCGGGGCTTGCTCCAGGGCCTGTTCGCCTGGGCCGTGCCAGGCCAGCGATCCATCTGGTGGGCCATCGGTCTCCAGGCCCTGCTCTTCGCCATCGCGCACGCCGGCTTCGCCACCCTGTCGCATCTGCTCGGCCCACTCATCTTCGGCTTGGGGATGGGCTACCTGCGCGCTACCGTGGGCTTGGGCGCCTGCATGGTCGGTCACTTCAGCGTGAACCTGCTCTTCTTCAGCCTCGACCCAGGCGCTGGCTCGCTCCCGCTGATCATGGCAGCCATGGGGCTGGCGGTGCTTGGGTTGTACGTGCTTGCCCTGGAACGCGAGACCCTGATCGAGCGCGTGCGCCGCGGTCCGAGGCTGCGGCCGACGAGATGAGGATCGTAGAGACTCGGTCGTTGGTAGCGTCGGACGACCGAGGATCAGCTGAGGTGCTTCTCGATCCGCTGCGAGATGTCGGGCTTCGGTAGAGCGCCCACCATCTGGTCGACGACATCCCCGTCCTGGAAGAGGATGAGCGTCGGGATCGACATGACGCCGAACTTGCGCGGGGTCTCCGGGTTCTCGTCCGTGTTGATCTTCCCGATGGCGACCTGGCCCTCGTACTCCCCGGCCAGTTCCTCCAGCACCGGTTCGATCCGCTTGCACGGGCCGCACCAGGGCGCCCAGAAATCGATCAAGACGAGGTCGTTCCCCTCGACGAACGCCTGGAACTCGGCGTCCTCAAGGTGAACCGGAGAGCCGTCACCGCTCGTTGGAGGCGTCATACGAGAGGGCGTTAGCTCCCCAGTGGCAAAGAACTTTCCTTCAAGGTGGCGAGCAAGGCAGTGCCCCGGTGGCGACCGTGCTCCCCTCGTGGCGAAACGCATATGTGGCCCTGATCCTGCTGGCAGGCCCATGAGGAGGCGCACCTGGTTCTTGGTCGCGTTGGTGAGCATGGTCGCTCTGGCCGGCTGCGTGGAGGACACCGGTCCACCGGTGAGCTCGCGCACGGTCCCCACGGATGCTCCCAGCGAGGGCGGCGGCGGGGACTACACCCTGCGCTTGCAGATCGTCGATGAGCCTGGCGGTCCACCGATCCACGACGCCGCGGTCATCGTCTACTGGGGTGATTTCGACGGCGAGGCCAGCGGCAGCGTGGACATCAGCGGCGGCGCCGGTCCCGATGGCGCGAGCGGGGTGGTGCGCGCCGGCGGCTCCGTTTCGACACCAGACGTGGACGAGACGATCCCGCTGCGCACGAACACCGACGGCATCGCCACCGCGCACGTGCCCGCCAACCGCATCGTCGGCATCGTCGCCTCGGCCGACGGGCACACCGAGGAATGGATCCCACGCGCCGGCACCGGCGATCCAGGCACCAGCGGCACCGTTCCCTTCGCGCTCTACCAGGCCAACATCGAGACCAACCTCGATGGGACCTGGGGTCCGGCAGGAGCCTCCCCCGGCAGGGTCACGAACTCGAACTTCCAGTGGGAGGCCCTCGAGGCCCCTTGGGGGGAGAGCGATGCGGCCCGCGCGGGCTACGTCGAGCGCCTGGCCAACCTCCGGTTGACCCTGACGTGGACCAACGGTCCCACCGGTGGCGGCGATCTGTCCATCGGGACCGGCGCGACGCAGGGCGAGCCCGATGCGATCCAGGAGTCCGATGGCTTCCAGGGCGGACCCGGGAGCCAGACAGAGGAGGTCGTCTACACTGCGGCTGAGATCGACGAGATGAACTGGCCCGACTCGGACCGGCTCTACGTGGGACCGGCCACCTCCACCGCGTACGCAGCGCCGCTTGGCCTGGACTACCAGCTCACCGTCGAGGCCGCATTCGACCCGTTCACCGACCCCAACGTGGACGGCTTCTCCAACGAGTCTCCGAGCTTAGGACTGGCCTTGCTACCACTGCTCGCCCTGTGCGCCTTGGTCCTCCGACGGCGCTGATCCCGCTATATCGTCGACGTTCACCGCGGCGGCACGATGGGCACAAGGGTGAGGCCAGATTCGTCCCATCGTCTGCTGTCCGTGCTGTTGCCCGTTGTGCTCGTTGTGCCGGTGCGTCCTTGCGGTCAGGCCTCCCGGAGAACGTGACAACCATCATGAAGAGGGCCCGCCTACGCTCGGGCGTGCCGAGTTCCCTGGCCCACTACGCCATCGCCGCTGGGGTGCTGACCGTGCTCGGCTTCAAGGGCCGCAAGCGCAGCCTTGGAGCCCTCTGGGCCATCGCCCCCGACCTGGACGTGCTCACTGCGATCCCGTGGACCGTGGCCGCCCCGCACGCCCCGTTGGGCGCGGACAGCCTGATCGCCCTCGGTTACATCTTCGGCCACCGGGGCCTCTCGCACACGCTGCTGGCCGCGCTGCTGGCCGCCGGCGCGGTCTGGCTTTGGACGCGCTCACGGGGCTGGACGCTGGCCGCCGGGATCGCCTGGGCCTCGCACTTCGCCCTCGATGCGCTAAGCCCCTGGCCCATCCAACCCTTCTGGCCGGTCTCGACGGTCGAGTTGCAAGCCCCCCTGGTGACCACGCTGGACCCGCTGTTGACCGCTGCCAGCCTGTTGGCCATGGCCGCCCTGCTCGGGCCCCTGGCCGCCAACCGGTGGTCGTGGTGGAGCCCCCAACGCCGCAGGCGGTTCCAAGGCTGGGGGGATCGCTGGGCCACGCCCGCGGTGGCTTTGGCTGGCGTGGCCATCGTGCTCGGTGGGCTCAACCTGGGCGCCACGGCGCTGGCCCAAGACGTCTCCCTGGCCGAGGTGCGCCCGGCCAACATGCCGCGGACCACCACCGTGGTCGAGACCGACCAGGGATGGACCATCACCACGCGTTGGGCCCCATGGACCGACGGGTCCACCACCCGCATCCTCCGGCTCCAAGACGAGACGAACGGGACGATCCCTCCCGACCAGATTCGAGCTAGCGTCGACCAGGCAGCCTGCACCCTGGAGGGGCTGGGTCCGTATGCGCCCATCACCGAGCAGGCCTGGGTCGCCATCCTGGAGGACCGCGAGGACGGGGGCGAGCTCGCGCTGGAGGCCTTCAACCCCGTGCGCGAGGCCATGGAGCCCGGCGGGCCACGCCTGCTCGTCAACTTCGCCGATGGCGAGGTGGCCTCGGTGGCGCTTGTGGGCGGGGAAGACCGGCTGGCATGGCTCAGCGTCACGGTCCCGCAAGCGGTGGTGGAGGCTGCAGCGTGCCCGTGAAGCCCGACGGCGAGCTGGCCGAGGCCCGGTTCATCGAGCGGCCCAACCGGTTCATCGTCATCGCCGAGCTGGAGGGGGACGAGGGCGTGCGCGTGCGCGCCCACTGCCCCAACCCGGGCCGGCTGAGCGAGTTCCTGCATGTGGGCAACCCGCTTCGCTTGCGTCGCAGGCCCGATGCCACCCCGGACCAGGCCACGGAGTGGTCCCTGGTGGCCGCCCTGGACGGCCGCTTCCACGTGAACAGCGAGCTCGCAGCCGGGGAGCCACCGGCCCAGGGGCTGGATTGGACCCAGGGTGCCTGGGTGATGGTGGACACCCAGATGACCAACCGGCTCGTCCTCGATGCCTTGGAGACCGGTACGCTGGCGACGCTCGGACAGGTGCAAGCATACGCGACGGAGCCTGCCATGGGATCCAGCCGGTTCGACTTCCAACTCGAGACCCCCACAGGGGATGTCCTGGTGGAGGCCAAGAGCGTGAGCCTTATCCACGAGGACGGCCGCACCGGCCTCTTCCCTGATGCCCCCACCACTCGAGGGGTCCGCCATCTCCGGGAGCTCGCCGAGCTCGCCTCTCAAGGCCGACGAGCCAGCCTCCTCTTCGTAGGCGTGCGCGAGGACATCGAGCAGATCCGCGCCTACCGGGAGCGCGATCCCGCCTTCGCTCAGGCCCTGCTGGAGGCCAGCCAGGCCGGCGTGGAGATCATCGCGCATCGCATGGTCACCGAGAACGGCGCGTATAGCCTCGGACCACGGATCCCTGTGATCCTCCCAACCCCTGGTTAGCTCCCGCGGGGTGGGCCGTTGCGTGGCTCGGGTTGTGCAGGGGTGATAAGAACGCGAAGCCCCGGTCACGACAAACGTTTTTATACCCCCCACGGACCGGTGGTTGCGGGCAACGCATACCCCTCAACCCGGTTCGGTTCGGCAACACCTCGACCTGGTTCGGCAACACCTCGTCTTCCCTTCTGCGTTGCTCGCAAACCCAACTTCCTTACAGGTGGCGCTCCATCCTTGCTCCATGGACGAGCTCGCCCACGACGATCATAGGTACCACCGCTCCAAGAGCGATCGCGTGCTCGGCGGTGTCTGCGGCGGGCTTGCGGACTACCTGGATCTAGACCCGCTGCTCGTGCGCGTGGTCTGGGTGGGCGTCACGGTGGCCACGTTCGCTCTTGGCGCCGTGGTCTACTTGCTCCTCTGGCTGCTTGCACCCGAACAGTAGCCTCTCGTTGCACGAGAAGAGCGTCCGCCATCAGAGATCGGCTCGGTTCCAGATCTCCTCACCGTCGCGATCGATGCGGAAGACCCGGTGGTACGGCAACTGGACGGTCCCATCAGGCCGGGCGAGCGTGATGAACGACCGGCCGAGCTCCAAGATGTCCCTACCATAGGCGGTGGCCTCGTCGTCGGGTGCCCCTCGGTGCTCGTAGTGGAGGACGGCCTCCTCGAGGGCATCGAAGCGCCACTTGAGCTCGTTCAAGACCTCGCGTGGCCCATGCATCCCTTGGAGAACAACGGTTCACCACAAAGGCCCAGCGGGATCAGAGCACCTTGCGGTTGTCGCCCCGGAACGCCTCAGCCGGGTACTTCTCCTCGCTTTTGGCCAGCTTCTCGTGGCCTTGCTCGATGGGGTCGAACCCGTAGAGCTGGCTGAACCGGACCAGGAAGAAGAGGACGTCGCCCAGCTCTTCGCCGACGCGCTCCCTGAATTCAGGCTCTTCGAGGGCCTGCTCGGCGTCGGTCTCCGAGAGGAAGCGGAAGAGTTCGAGGAGCTCGCTGGACTCGGTGACCAGCCCGATGGCCAGCTCCTTGGGCGTGTGGAACGGGGTCCAGTCCCGCTCCTCGCAGAAGGCCTCGACCGCTTCAGCGTACGTGTTGAGCTCCTTCTGCGTGACCATCGGCGGACCATGGGCTGCCCGCTCATGGGCTTTTTGTCTACTCCGAGCTGCGCTCGGTCTCCTGCATCTCGAAAGTGACCTCGCCGTCGGTCTGGTCGACAGCCACGATGTGGAAGGGGTAGGTCAGGACCTCAGCGCAGTAGGCATCCGTGATCTCGTAGTACTCGCCGGCCACGACGAGCTCGTCGCCCCCCTCGGAGGCGGTCACGTTGGTGACCTCGGCCCCATGGCAGGCGTTGGAGCTCTGCCCCTTGAACACGGCCACGACCATGCGCTGGCTAAAGTCGACCTCCGGGGGCTCGTCCTCGTTGCCATCGTCGGCCGAGTGGTTGGCCCAGAGGGCCTCCCAGGCGTCCTGGCTGCGGACCACGTGCTCGCTGCGCTCCTGGATGCCGGAGCTCTGGCCTTGCTCGATGGTTTCGAACGGGACCTCGCCAGCCCCGTTGTCAGGGTCGTCGTCGGCCCCATCGCCGTCGTCGCTGGCGTTGCCGCGCTGCTCCTGGATCATATCGAAGATGACCTCACCTCCCCAATGGGGCACGGTGGCCATGTGGTACGGGTGGGTGATGGCTTCCGTGCAGAAGGTGTCCACCTGCTCGAAATACGCACCGTGGACCACCATGGCTTGCTGTGTCTCGTTGCCGGAGACCTGGGAGATCTCGGCCCCGTGGCAACCGTTGGCGCTCTGCCCCTTGAACACCGCCACGACCATGCGCTCATCGAAATCCACCGAAGGGGCCTCGGGTGGATCGAGCTGCATCTCGGTGTGCTCGTCCCAGAGCTGCTGCCAGGCCTGGGCATCGCGCACCACGACCTCGCGGCGCTCCTCGATGCCCGACTCGCTCCCCTGCTCCAAGCTCGCGAACGGGATGGTGCCAGCTTGGAGGTCGTCATCCAGGCCAGGGGTGGCGCAGCCGGCCAGGCCCACAGCGAGCAGGGAGGCGGTAACGAGCAGCGAAGCGGAGCGCATGAACATGGATGGGGAGCGGTGTGGGATGGATGTTTCGGCCGTGTTCGGTCTGCGCCGAACCGGGCGGGGCTGAACCCCGTGGGGACGGAGAAACCCGTTTATAGGCCACGCGACGTCGTGACAAGGCAGGGAGGCATACCGCATGCGAACACAGCCCATCCTGGCCCTGACCGTCGTCGGCTTGCTCGTCTTTCCCGCGATGCTCGCCAGCGTGGGGGCCGGCGGGGTAAGCCACGAGCGTTTCTACCTGTTGGCCAGCGACGAAGACTACCTCTATTGGTCTGTGGACCCCAACGATCCTGAGCTCCAGGTAGAGCACGTCTCGAGGACCTGTGGGATGCCCACGGCCATCCCTCGGCAGAGCGACATCTGCGCCGGGTTCAAGACCCTCTGGTTCTCCCCGGCCACCATCCTGGATGGTCCCGTGAGCTGGGGCCCGGATGCCCCTCTGCGCTTCCACGTGGCCCTCGACGTGCTTTCACCCACGCCGGTCGAGGTCTCCTTCGTGGTTGCATCGGACAACGAGCTCTGGGGATCCACCCCTGTGGAGGCCAGCGCCCCGAACATCTACGAAGGGGAAATCACCGAGCCCGGCAGCCTCTCCGGCACGACCCACATCCTGGGCTTCCGAGTGCTGACAACCTCAAGCTACGCGAACCTGGAGTTCCAGGCAGGCGGTGCCTCCTGGCTCGAGCTCCCTGAGCCCGTGCCCGCCCGTGGCGTCCCGACGTTGCTTGCCGAGGATCCGGCGGGGACCGCGCCCTCAGTGTACGACACGGCCGGCATGAAGATGTGGTTCCGCGATGACGCGTACACGACGCACGCGTTCCCGCCCAACCCCGGCCAGGGCGCCAGCCTCGAGTACCAGTTGACCGAGGCCGCACCCATGCTGTTCGCCTGGGTGCACGGCTTCCACACCCCCCTCGTCCACGACGTCTCAAGCGGGGAGCAGGCCGACACCCGCAAGGTCACCGGCAGCCTAGCCCTGGAGGTCCTCCACAACGGGAGCGTTATCGCCGGGCACGACAGTGCACCGTTGGGCCAAGGACAGGAGCTGGCCACCGCCCTGCATGTGCCCCCAGGCCATCTCGAGCTCAGGGTGAACGTTGGTGGCGACGAGCCGATCCCCTACGAGGTCCACCTGGTGGCCGTCCACGGTGAGACGACGGTGGATCGGTTCCGCTGGACCGCCAACCATGACCTGGACGCCCGGACCCCATCCGCGGCCGTCTGCCGGGGACCGCCCGTCCCCATCCCGGTCACCGAACGTGTCACCACGTTCGCGATCGATCTGGACTGGGACACGTACGCCCTCGGGGCGCCGAAGTGGACCCTGGCCTACGAGCACCCTGGCTCGGGCTTCGTCCCGTGCGGCGAGGAGGGCATGGGGGACGAGATCCGGATCACGATCCCCCACGAGTGGATCTCGTGGGTCCGGCCCGTCAACGCCCAGGATAGCCTGCACGCTTCCGTGCACGACACGGTCTTCGCGACCCAGGTGGAGTACGCGTACGCGCCGTGAGCCGGGTGGTCGCTCACCCCTCGGAACGGATCATTCGGCGGGCCTCCTCAGCGGTCAGGGTCTGCCGGTGGGCTTGGTCAGCCCAGAGCTTGCGAGGGAAGCGAAGATACTCGTAGAGGGCCGGTTCGTCCTCGGCGAGCACGACCGCGTGGTGTGAGAGGATGGCCCCCTGGAGGTAGAGGGGGAGCTCCTCGAAGACACGCAGATCGACCGGCTTGCCGATGCCCGCCAGGTCGGCCCGCCGGTGGGCGGCTGCCAGGGCGTCCTCCGCGTCTATGTCGGGGCCTGCAACGATGCACACATCGATGTCCGAGCGGTCAGTCGCCTCACCGGTGACCTGACTCCCCCATAAGAGGACCCCCAGGACGTCTCCCTGAAGTGGCCGGAACCGAGCCTGCAGGTCGGCTATGAGAGCCAGGCGCGCACCTCCTCCATCGCTTGCGTGATCTCGGGGACGAGCCGGATCCCTGAGGAAAGTGCGATCTCATCATCTAGAGCATCGTACTCGTGGACGAGACGGTTACGCAACCCGTTGAGCTCACGGAGTCCACCGGCGGCACGGCTGCTGAACAGCCCTTCCCGCTCAGCGAGGTCGATGTTCGTGTAGTCGTCCTTCGGAGGTCGGCCCAGATCCTTGATAGCCATCGCGGTGATATCCATCATGGCTTCACCGGCCTCCTGGAGGACCTTGTATGCCGCCTTGCGATCGCGCAAGCTCGTTCGCGCATCCTCCGCCCAGCGCTGGAAATGATCCAGGGCTTCGCTCGCATGATCGAGCTTATCCTGGTAACGCGCAAGCCGATGGGCGTCCACGGTGGAACAACACCCCCATCAAGAAAAGTACGTGTGGTCTGGGCACCCGCGCCGTAGCCCCAACCCTACGCTTATTACGGGGGCAGACCTACGGCCTCGCGTGCAGCAACCCCAGCACCTGTACGACAGGGCGACCACGGTCTTCTCGCCCAACGGACGCATCTACCAGGTGGAGTACGCGCGCGAGGTGGTCAAGCGCGGGAGCACCGTCGTCGGCGTCACCGCCGAGGATGGGCTCGGCTTCCTCTCGGCCCGCCGCAAAGCCAGCCGCCTGGCCATCCCGGACAGCGTCGAGAAGATCTTCAAGATCGACGACCACATCGGCACCGCCTCGTGCGGGCTGGTGGCCGACGCGCGGGTGCTGGTCGACATGGCTCGCCACCTGACCACCGGCAACCGCATGCGCTTCGACGAGCCCATGGAGATCAACGCGCTCGCTCGCCAGCTCTCCACGCGCATCCACGGCTACACCCAGTCCGGCGGCGCCCGCCCCTTCGGGGTCAGCATGCTCATCGGTGGCCTCAACGACGGGGCCAAGCTCTACGAGACCGATCCATCCGGTGCCTTCATCGGCTACAAGGCCGGTGCCCTGGGCAACCGGCGCCAAGAGGTCATGGACCGCCTGGAGCAGGAGTACAGCCCGAACGAGACCCTCGACGAAGCCCTCCAGGTCGGCTACACCGCCATGGCCAGCGAGGAGCAGGACAGCGAGTCCGAGGTCGAGGGCGCAGTCATCACCGAGGACGGCTTCCGGCGCCTCACGCCTGAGGAGATCCGGGAGTTCAGCCCCGAGTGAGCCTCACGCATCGTCGCGATCCAGACCCATGCTGAGCGCGAGCCCTGCCCCGCTGGCCAGCACGAGCACCAGTACGGCAAGCCATGCGCCTGTGTGGGAGAAGAGCTCGCCGCCGATCATCAGCCAGATGGCAGCGGCAGCCAGCAGGCCCATGACGCCGCCGAGGATGCCATCGTGCACAGGTTGGTCGGGGGCGGTCGACACAGGCTCACCGGAGCAGGGCAACTGCGGCCTGGTACGTCAAGCTAGCTATCCGCATCAGGGGTCTGGGGCGAGGCTCGCAGCGTAGAGGCGACTCTGCCCGTCCTCTCGGAGATCAGGCCAGGCGAAGTAGATCCGGTCGTCCACCACGTCCACGCCGATGTAGTCCCCGATGAACGAAGCCGATTCATCTCCGGTCTGGGGCCCGGGCTCGCTGGAGACCGCGGTCTCCTCCCAGCTGATCCCACCGTCTCTCGAGAGGGCGGCGTAGAGCCTGTAGGATCCGTTCCGCGCGTCCTCACGCTGGTCCAGCCACGCGGCGACGGCGAGCCCGTCGGGCGAGGCGGCGATGGTGGGCAGGAACTGGTGGCCCGCTGACGTGGTCGGGAGGCGCGAGAGGTTC
Source organism: uncultured Thermoplasmatales archaeon (assembly GCA_964396185.1). Classification (GTDB taxonomy): domain Archaea; phylum Thermoplasmatota; class SW-10-69-26; order SW-10-69-26; family SW-10-69-26; genus CAYNEI01. Next base: position 8,604 of record CAYNEI010000038.1, on the reverse strand, counting down.
CAGCTCGCCCCCTGATCGATCGAGCGCGCCACGAAGACCTCGCTGTCCCCCTCCTCGGTGCGATCCCCGCTCGTCAGGAGCAGGGTGCCGTCCGGGAGGGCCACCAGGGTGGGTAGGATGAAGGCCCGGTAGTTCGCGTTGTCGAGCGTGATGTTGCCGGTGGAGAGCTCGTGTACGAGCACCGGCTCCGAGAAGGTCGCACCGTGGTCCGTGGAGCGTACGAAGCGGACACCGAGAGGGTCGTAGGCTCGCCAGGCGATGTTGACGGACTCGTCCGGGCCGATGGCGATGGAGGCGCTGATGCCGCTGTCTCCGTGGCTGAGCGCCCGGGTCGACCACGTCTCCCCGCCGTCCTCGCTGATGGCCAACCGCATATGTCCTGGGTCTGGCCCCGTCGCGCTGCGGGGAGGGACGCCGTCCCGGAAGAGCCAGGCGAGCAGGATCCGGCCGTCCGCGTCGACGGCGAGGGCCGGCTTGTCGTGGAAGGCGAACTCCGTCGTGTAGGAGTCCACCGGTGTTGGCTCCTCGAAGCTCTGCCCTCCATCGGTCGAGCTCGTGTAGAAGAGGGTGTTGTGGTAGAACGGTCCGACGGGTGCGTACCCGATCCCGGCGATGTGGGCCTCCCCGCGGCCATCGAACGCCACGACGAGGTCGCCAACGAACCGGCTCCCGAAGAGTGGGCTGGTCGCTTCCGGGACCATGCCCTCGAGTACGTGCTTGGTCCACGTCTCACCACCATCCCTGGTGACCCAGTACGAGCCCCAGAGGCCGTGGACAGCGCCCTGGCCTGGCCCTTGCTCGTTCGGGGCGCCGTAGTCGTTGGCGGTGATGATCGCGTTGGCCGGGTTCAGGGGGTTGACGGCGACATCGAACTCGTTCACGCCCGGTCCCGAGAGGGCGTGTTCGCATGGCGAGATCGTCGCGTTCCCATCGCAGAACAGCAGGCCGGCGGGCTCGCTCCCGGGTGCTACCGGCGCCGGGCTTGCGCCGATGCAACCCGCCAGCGTGGCGGCGAGCAACAGGGTAACGAGCACGGGCCGGAGCATGGCCCCCTGGAGTGCTCCCAGGCAGGGTTAACCCTTTCGGGGCACCGAACGGGACGGTCGGGCTCTCGGCCCCCGTGGGGAGCGGCCGTTGGATAGCGCTTAAACCGGTGGCCCACCTCTGCGGCTGCGTGCAGTGGGACCTCAGCGATATCCTGGCCAGCCTGGACGATGCGCACACCGAACCGGTCTTCGAGCAGCTCGAAGCGCTCACAGGCGAGATCGAGGAGGTCAAGCCCCGGCTCGACAAGCTCTCGCGCGAGGATGTGGCCGAGGTGCTCGACCGGCTCGGCCAGATGCGCGAGACCGCCCGGCGACTCTCCTACCGTGGGCACCTGGCCTTCGCCACGGACACCACGGACGACGAGGCCAAGACCTTCATGGAGCGCGCACAGCTCGCCGCGACCCAGGCCAGCCACCGGGTCCGCTTCTTGACCCACTGGATCAAGGGGCTCGACGAGGAGCAGGCCGAGCGGATCACGCCCGCTGACCCGGAGCTGGCCTACTACGTCGCCACGCTGCGCAAGTTCAGCCCGTACATGCTCAGCGAGGAGATCGAGGAGATCATCGCCGACAAGGACATGGCGGGCGTCAGCGCCGTGGGCGAGGCCAGAGAGATCCACACGAGCTCGCTCAGGTTCACCGACCCCAAGACCGGGGACGAGGTCACCCAGAGCGAGATCACCCGCCGCGTCTATGACCCCGACCCGGAGATCCGGCGCCAGGCCTACGCAGAGGTCTTCCGCGTCTACGAGGCCAACGCCCCGCTGCTCTCACACATCTACCGATCCATCGTGCGCGACTGGAACCTGGAGAACCTCAAGCACCGCGGCTACCCCCGGGCCATGACGCCCATGAACATGGGCAACGAGGTCAGCGACGAGGTGGTCACCACCGTGCTGGACGTCTGCCGGGACAGACGCTCGGTCTGGCAGGACTACTTCGCCTGGAAGGCTGACCACCTCGGCGAGCCCTTCGACCGCCGGGACATCTACGCGCCGCTCGACGCTGAGAGCGTGGAGATCCCCTTCGACGAGGCGCGCGAGACCGTGCTGGCCGTCCACGAGGGCTTCCACGAGACGTTCGCGGCCTGCACACGAGAGGTCTTCGAAGCCCAGCACGTGGACGCCTTCCCTCGGCCCAACAAACGCGGGGGCGCCTTCTGTGCGACCCCGCAGACGGACATGACGCCCTACGTCCTGCTCAACCACACCGACGACGCTCGCAGCGTCTCCACCATGGCCCACGAGCTTGGTCATGCGGTCCACTCCATGCTCGCCGCCGAGCGCCGCCCCCTGGTCTCCTCAGCCCCGCTCCCACTGGCCGAGACGGCCAGCGTGTTCAGCGAGCTCCTGCTCCACCACCACCTGATCGACGTGCACCCAGAGGCCGCCGTGGCCATCACCGCCGAGCGCGTGGCCGACCTCTACGCGACCATCCAGCGCCAGGCCTACTTCGCCCGATTCGAGATCGCGGCCCACGAGCTCATCCCCGAGGGCCAGCCCACCGCTGCCCTGGACGAGGCCTACATGGACCTGCTCACCGAGCAGTTCGGGGACCTCGATGTGCCCGACGTGTTCGCCAAGGAGTGGATGCTCATCCCGCACTTCAACGCCGCACCCTTCTACGTCTCGAGCTACAGCTTCGGGGCGCTGATGAGCCTAGCCCTCTACCACCGCTACGACCAGGACCCCAGCTTCGCCGACAACGTCATCGCCATCCTGAGCGCCGGGGGCTCCAGGGACCCCGCCGAGCTGCTCGCCGAGCACGGCATCGACATCACGGATGCCAGCTTCTGGAGCGGCGGCATCGACGTGGTCGAGGGGATGGTGGAGACCCTCTCGGCTTGACCGCAACGCTGACCCGCTCGATCCCGCGCCCTGGACAGGTTCCAAGACCACGCTTAAGCCCCCCCTCCTGGCTCCACCCGTATGCGCTGGGCGCTCCCTGCCATCACGCTCTCCACCCTACTGCTGCTCGCCCCGGTCCTGGCAGCCGATTCGCACACGGTCAGTGCCACGCTCACGGGTAACGATCTGGCCGGCTGCGGCGTGGATCCTGACGTCATCTACTGCCTGGAGGTCACCGAAGGGTCCCTGGATGGACTGACGACCGGCGAGGAGGTCGTGCTCACCCTGGTCAACGAGGGCCAGTTCAGCCACAACGTCTACGTCGCCGATGCGGACGAGGCCGACCAGGGAGGGGACACCTCCGACGGGGCCGCCTTCGCGAACTCCGAGACCATCGGTGCTGGCGAGGAGACGACGTTCAACTTCACCATCCCTGAGGGCATCTCTGAGCTCTACTTGTGGTGCGAGCTGGGCAACCACGAGAGCGGTGGCATGTGGCTCACCGTGGACGTGCAAGCTGGCCCCGGGGAGCTGACCGATGGGACCGATGGCGGGCAAGGCGAAGAGGCTGAGAGCGCGTCGAGCGACGACGCTGGTACTGGGAACGAGTTCCCCAGCGGCTGGTTCTTGGGCGCCTTCGCCGTGGTCGCCATCGCGCTGTTCGCCGCCGACGTGGTCCGCAGCTGACGATCGGTCACCGCCGCCGGCGCAACCCGCCCAAGAGCTTGCCGAGCAAGCCCTTTCGACGCCTGCCGCTCACCTCGGCGTCCCAGATCTCGGCCAGCTTCTCCTCGGAGAGCTCCCCGAAATCGGTGTCCGCGGCCTCGATCTTGGCCAACTCACCGTCGTCGAGCCAGAGGCCGTGACAAGCCATGCAGACATCCACCTCGACCTCCGTGTCGCCGACGTCCAGCATCTCGGCATCCATGAGGCCCCCGCAGGACGGGCAGACGAGATCGCTGTCGGCCTGGCGCGCCAGGTGGTCGGTGAGCAGCTTGTGGAGATCCCGGTCCCGGGTCAGCCGCTTGATCTCGCCCTCGTCCAGGAACTCGCCATCGCACTCCGGGCAGATGTCCACAGTGACATCGGGCCCGAGCGCGTCTCGGGTCTCTTGCTCCAGCGGGACGAAGCACCGCGGGCAGTCTCGATCCATCGCAGGGGCACAGGCCGCCGGCATCTTCACCTTGCCGTTGGATCCCGGTCACGTGACTGTGGCCGAGGTCTCCGCGAGCACCAGATCCGTGCCCGCGTCGAGCCCCCAGGGGTTGTCCCAGGTGGTCACGTACAGATGGATGGCGCGGACCACGCGACCCGTCTGGTCGCCCGAGTGAACCTGATCAACCTCGTTGAGCACGACGAACCCGGCACCCCCGAGATCGACCACGGTGTTGGGCTCAGGGGTCCCTTCCAGAGCAGCGCCCGCCACGCGCAAGCCACTGAAGAGGCTCGCAACGGTCACGTGCTGGCTCGCCCGGTCCGCTCGAGCCGTGGCCCGCACCTCAACGCCCTCGGCCTCGACCAGGCAACCGTCTGGGCTCGGCAACAGGCAGACTTGCCCGAGCTTGCTGGTCGTCCAGGCCTTGGAACGCTCCGCACCCCGCTTGAGGCCCGCACCGGACATGGCGCTGGTGAGATCGAGAAGCCCGGAGGTTGATCCCGCCGAGGACCCCGGCGCGTGGCTCTCCTGGTAGCCAACCTGGCTCGGCACGCGTTCCTGGACAAGCGAGCCCTGGGAACCCAGTGGCCAACCGGTTCCACGCATCGCCGAGGCTTGCCCGTCGAAGCCGGTCCCCGTCGCGCCGGTGCATACCGGCCCCTTGGGGAACTCGACCTCGGCCACAGCGCGGCCCACCTCGACATCCAGGGGTTGGTCGCCGGGCACGCCGGGCAGATGGTCGGTCAGATGCAGGCGGATCATGGTCACCACGAGGCGGGCCCCGTGGACGCCTGCTCCGCCGTTCGCGCTCATCCACGTGGAGTCCTTTTGCTCGAAGAGGGCAACGTAGCTCCCCTCCCCGAAGGGCTCGGCGGGCAGCTCGATGCGGGTCTCGGGGGCCGTGTGCACGATCTCCTCTCCATCCACTTCAAGGTGGGCGATGACCGAGCCTGCCGCGCTCGTGGACGTACCTGTTGTGGTGGCCTGTGCGTAGGCGACCCCGCGCACGGCCTTGGCCTTCACCAGGCCGTCCAGGAGGGTGACATCGGCGATCTCAGCGATCCCGGTGGCCGACGCCTCGAACGGATCGTCTGCGATCCGGCTCACGGTGGACGCGTTGAGCAGCCGCGCTTGGGCCACCGTTCCCTGGGCTGGCGGAAGATCCAGGGCGAGCAGCGTGTCGGCCTCCTGGTCGATGCCAGGGCCCACTTGGGAGGAGTTGACCTGCACGGGGTGATGGTCTCCGAGCAGGGCCGGTTGGCGGACCCGGATCGGCGTCCCGCCTCCCTCGGCGCGGGCCAGCTCCAGGTCGGGCTCGACCGTGATGCAGGAGAGCGGGCTGGCGACCGAGCTGCCATCGTCCTGATCAGGGCTGGAGATCGAGGCGGTGTTACAGAGGTTGCACGCTTCGTGGGTCTCGATGGTCAGCGTGAGGTCGAGCGCCCCGGCCGGCGCCTCGGCCGTGGTGGCGTTGGGAACCGTCCCGATCGACCAAGTCACCACGCCGTCGAGCACCGAGCATGCGGGCTCGCAGGCGGTGAACGACGCGCCAACCGGGATCGGATCGGTCACCTTGGTCTCGGTGGCCGTCGCGTTCCCGGTGTTGTAGTACGCGATGGTGAACGTCACGGTGTGGCCAGGCGAGGCGGACGTGGACCCGCTCGTCTTCAGGATGCCAAGCTCCGGCAGGTCGAGCACGGGATCGCACGCATCCCCGATGCCGTCCCCATCGCGGTCGGTCTGGTCAGGGTTCTGTGTGAGCGGGCAGTTGTCCGAGCCGTCATCGACCCCGTCGCCGTCGTCGTCCGGGTCGCAAGCGTCACCGAGGCCATCGCCGTCGGTATCGGTCTGGTCGGGGTTGGGCACTTCCGGGCAGTTGTCCGAGGTGTTCTGGGTGCCGTCCCCGTCGCGATCCTCGTCGCAGGCATCGCCCACCCCGTCCCCATCATCATCTGCTTGCTCGGGGTTCGAGGTGAGCTGGCAGTTGTCCTCCCCATCCGGGATGCCATCCCCGTCATCGTCCGAGTCGCACGCATCCCCGAGACCATCCCCGTCGGTGTCCGCTTGGTCGGGGTTCGGGGTGAGCTGGCAGTTGTCCCCGGGATCCTCTACGCCATCCCCATCGTCGTCGGTGTCACACGCATCGCCAGCCCCATCGCCATCAGAGTCGATCTGTGCTGGGTTCGCATGCGCGGGACAGTTGTCCGATCCATCTTCGATACCATCCCCATCATCATCCGGGTCGCAGGCATCCCCCAGCCCGTCGCTATCGGTGTCCGTCTGGTTTGGGTTCGGGGTGAGCTGGCAGTTGTCTGATCCGTCCTCGATGCCGTCGCCGTCGTCGTCCGGGTCGCACGCATCCCCAAGACCATCTCCGTCCGTGTCGGTCTGGTCGGGGTTCGGGGTCAGCTGGCAGTTGTCCTCGTCGTCCGTCACGCCATCCCCATCGTCGTCCGAGTCGCACGCATCCCCAAGACCATCTCCGTCCGTGTCGGTCTGGTCGGGGTTGGGCACGTCCGGGCAGTTGTCCGAGGTGTTCTGGGTGCCGTCCCCGTCGCGATCCTCGTCGCAGGCATCGCCGACGCCGTCGCCATCCGAATCTGCTTGCTCGGGGTTCGAGGTGAGCGAGCAATTGTCTGACTCGTCCTCGATGCCGTCGCCGTCGTCATCTGAGTCGCAGGCATCCCCAGCACCATCGCCATCGGTGTCCGTCTGGTCGGCGTTGGGCGTGTCCGGGCAGTTGTCCTCGAGGTCCTCGACACCGTCCCCATCACCGTCCGGGTCGCAAGCGTCACCCACCCCGTCGCCGTCTGAGTCGGGTTGATCCGCGTTCGGGGTCAGCTGGCAGTTGTCCGAGGTGTCCTCCACCCCGTCTCCATCGTCGTCCGGATCGCAGGCATCCCCTGCGCCGTCTCCGTCTGTGTCGGTCTGGTCGGGGTTGGATAACTCCGGGCAGTTGTCCGAGGTGTTCGGGGTACCATCCCCGTCGACATCCTCGTCGCAGGCATCGCCGACACCGTCGCCGTCCGCATCGGCTTGGTCGGGGTTGGGGGTCAGTTGGCAGTTGTCCGAGGTGTCCTCCACACCGTCGCCATCGTCGTCCGAGTCGCAGGCATCCCCCGTACCGTCTCCGTCTGTGTCGGCCTGGTCGGGGTTCGGGGTGAGCTGGCAGTTGTCTGATTCGTCTTGGATGCCGTCGCCGTCGTCGTCCGAGTCGCAGGCATCCCCCGTACCGTCTCCGTCTGTGTCGGCCTGGTCGGGGTTCGGGGTGAGCTGGCAGTTGTCTGATTCGTCTTGGATGCCGTCGCCGTCGTCGTCCGAGTCGCAGGCATCCCCCGTACCGTCTCCGTCTGTGTCGGTCTGGTTGGGGTTCGGGGTGAGCTGGCAGTTGTCTGATTCGTCCTCGACACCATCCCCGTCGTCGTCCGGGTCGCACGCATCCCCCACACCGTCCCCATCGGTATCGGTCTGGTCGGGGTTGCTGATCTCCAAGCAGTTATCGGACGTGTTCTGGGTGCCGTCCCCGTCGCGATCCTCGTCGCAGGCATCGCCGACGCCGTCGCCATCCGAATCTGCTTGCTCGGGGTTCGGGGTGAGCTGGCAGTTGTCTGATTCGTCCTCGATGCCGTCGCCGTCGTCGTCCGAGTCACAGGCATCCCCCGTACCGTCTCCGTCTGTGTCGGCCTGGTCGGGGTTCGGGGTGAGCTGGCAGTTGTCCGCGGAATCCTCGACACCATCCCCGTCATCGTCCGAGTCGCAGGTATCGCCGACGCCGTCGCCGTCTGCGTCGGTTTGGTCTCCGTTCTGGACGGAGGGGCAGTTGTCCTGCTCATCTGGAACGCCGTCGCCATCCGAATCGGAGCCGTTATCCCCGGATCCGCTGTCGTCGTCGGTACCGTCGTCGCCACCATCGTCGCTGTCATCGTTGGGGTCGTCGTCCTGGGGATCTTCATCGTCGTCCTGGTCTTCGCCCGCTTGGTCGCCGTCGCTGGCGTCACACGGGCCGTGGCTCAGGTTGAACTCGCCCTCCCAGGATGCGCCGATCTCGGCTGTCGCCTCTGCGATCGTCGTATCGAGGTTGGCCGACGTCGCGTAGTGCGCCGTCTTGCCTGTCAACTTGTCCAGGGAGATGTCACGAGAGTCCCCATCGGACCAGACGACGTGGATCGTGAGCGGGGCCTCGATCCCACTGCGGAGCTGGGTGATGACGAAATGCCACTCGGTGGCGTCGCAGTCGTGCTCATCCAGGGCTTTGGCGTAGATCGTCTGGGTCGATCCATGAACATCCGCCTCGGCGCCCAGCGCGCCAGGGGCCAGACTGAACAGTGAGCTGACAAGCAGGAGCGCTAGGAGAACCGAGCCTCGGCGTCGCCTAGCGCGTACCTTCCCAAAGGTCCGCAGTGCAGATGCCTCCCACCGCAGCCAGGCTGTTCATCATTCATAACGGTTGGCAAGGACGGGTTTTCCACAGCGCCAGCTACGGGCCCGGCGTCGTCGGGGAGGCGAACCTTCTTCACGCGGTCACCAGTTCCCCGAGGGTGCCCGTGACCGAGGC
>CAYNEI010000037.1:0-22562 GCA_964396185.1 uncultured Thermoplasmatales archaeon | reverse complement strand
CAGGCAGCTCGGCCGCGGAGAGCTTCCAGGCGAGCAAGCCCCTGGACCTGACTCCTGCACCGAAGCCCTGGACGCGACCCATCCAGCCCCCCAAGCGGACCCCCAACGACCATGCAGCCGGCACCGACGTGCTCGACGGCTGGGAGAACGGGGACCACGTCGACGATGGCCTGCGCCACGGACCGTTCTGGGCGCCCATCTCCAGCGGCGAGGTCACGTGCTCCACGGACAGCAACGAGGCCCTGATCGCGTACGCTGGCGAGGTCGAGATCGACCTCGTGGACATCGAGCTGCCCCGCGTGCTCAGCGTGGAGGCCGGCGGCGAGCCGGCCGAGCTGCGCGAGCGCATCGCCAACCGCGTCGACGCCATCACCAAGCGCCACCCCAAGCAACCCGCCCGGCGCACGTTTTTGGACTACCTTCTCGGCAAGCTCCCGAAGCGCTACCGCGAGACCACGCGCGGGCTTGCCCTCATCGAATCCATCGCCTACGCCCTGTGCGACGACGAACCGTGGACCGCCCCGGATGTGGGCTACTACGACACCGTCAAGCGCATGGTGGAACGCGAGCTCGGCCGCTCCCCTGCGGTCGACCTCGACCAACTTGCCCGCAGCCTGCTGGGCGCGGATCCAGAAGCCCGCAGCCTGATCGACCTTGCCGCGCGCGAGATCGCCGACGAGCACGACGGGGTCCAGTACCACCCCGACGGCGTGCTCGTCCGCGTGCTCGCCACCCGAGAGAACCCGGACGAGCTCTACGCTCTCCGGGAGGCGCTCAAGCAGCGCCTGGGGCCCGAGCGTGCCGCAACGCTCATGAGGGCTCTCATCACGACAAGAGGTGACCAAGGATGACCGAGCGCCGAGAACGCCTAGTACGCCTGTCCAACGACTGCCTCGTGATCATGTGCGGCCGAACCGGCCTGCGCCTGGGCACGACCTTCCTGAGAGGGATCGATGCCGAGTACGGTTACGGAGCCGAGGGGCTCTGGGAGCCCGGGAAGAAGGCACTGGGCGACAAGCTCGAGCTCCGCAAGTCCACCTTCTACGCCGCCCCCAAGCGCGGCGAGGAGGACCAGCCCCCGCCCTTCCGCGCTGTAGCCCTCGATCTGGACAGCAAGTCCGTGGAAGAGGCCGGCATCGGGGACCGACTCGTGGCTCGCCTCAACTACACCGGCGGCGGGGCCGAGATGCTCTGGCCCGAGGGCTACACGGAAGCCGAGAAGCTCAAGGACCAGATCACCGCCGTGCTCAAGCAGGCCGGCGCCGACAGCGTGCGCAACTTCGTGCTCTTCCACGGCACCAGCCACGGCACCGGCAGCGGTGTGGCGAGCTGGGTCGTCGACCACCTGCGAAGCGAGTACGGCCAAGTGCGCGAGCAAGCCCGCAACCTGCTCACCTTCACCGTCACGCCCAGCGGGAACACGCCCGACGCGGTGCCCTACAAGGACGTCGAAGCCACCAGCGGGCCCAGCTACTACAACACGGTGCTCACCCTCAACACGCTCTTGGGCACCCGACCCGGCCAAGCCCCCGTGCGACCCGGCGCCTTCCGCACCATCGTGACCACCATGGACAACCCGGCCACGGCCAAGGTCTGGCGCGAGAACACCGGCAAGTACCCAGGCTCGAGCGAGTACGCCGAGATCAACCACCTCATGGCCCGAGCCGCGCTCACCATCACGAGCCCCCTGCGCTTCGGACCCACCGATCTGGGCAACGTCTTCGTCTACTTCAGCCGCCGCTCGGACGCCACCCTCACGGTCCCGGCCATCGGACCCGTGCAACCCACCGGGGACAACGCTCCCTTCCAGCTCGCCTACGACGCGCTCTTCCGCCAGCGCCTGGCCCAGAGCAACGGGGAAGCCCCGGACCAGTGCTACTTCCTCTTCCGAGGCCCCGTGGACAGAGCTGGCCTACGCCACGTCCACGACCTCATGCACGACCGGTTCGGCTTCCACACCGAGCTCTACTCGTGCGTGCCTGAACCCGGCCCCGGCATCCCCGTCGAGTACGCTGCCTTGATGCACGTCACCGAGATCCCGCCGGCCTTGCGCGGCGTGCTCGATGCAGCCCGCGAGAACCTCGAGCTCAACGCCCACCTTCGCGACTACGAGGGCTGGGGCTACAACGCCGAGACCCTCGAGGAGAACGTGGACGCTCTGGAGGCCCGGCTCACCGACCAAGCGCGAGACGAAACCCTCGCGCAACCCATGGCCAAGCCCACGACCACCGCCCCGACCACCCAGGAGGCCTGAACCATGTCTCTCTCCCTCAAGAAGAACGCACGCTCCGACGACGCTGAGAAGATCGAGCAACGCCTACGCAACCGCCTGGCCGACCTCGAGGGCCGCCTGGAGGACCGCTCCGAGCTTCGCCAGCTGCGCGACCACATCCAGCACCTGGAACGCAAGCACGAGATCGAGCTCGAGAAAGCGCGCCTGGCTGGCCGCGAGCAGGTGCAAGCGGTCAAGCAGCAAGCCAGCGAGATCGTGGGCAAGGCCAAAAAGCGCCTCAAGGGCGAGCGCGCCCGCTACGAGCGCCTCGTCTCGGATCTCAGCCAGCTCGAAGCCGCGCTCGCCGAGCTGGAGACCCGGCGCGTGGCCCTCAAGGACGCTGGCCTGGACGCCCAGCTCGCCCCACACGCACCCAACACCGGGGCCGAGGAGGACGTTCGCGAGTTCATCCGACAGCTCACCGCCCAAGCCAAGGACGTCACCGACCGCATCGGTCGCGTGCACGGGGCCATCGGCGACGGTGAGCTCTCCACGCCCACCACGGACGTGGCCATCCTGGAGGATCGCACCCAGGAGCTGCTCACGAACCCCGAGGTCCGCTCCAAGGCGCTCACCGTGGCCGAGAAGGCCCGCATGTTCGCCAACGACCCGGGCAAGTCCCAGTACTACCGTGAGCTCGTGCAGCCCTACGCCCAGGCCATCGCCAAGGTGGTCGAGCAGGAGCAGCACGCCAACATCGTGCACGGCGCGCGCCAGGCGCTCACCATCGTGGAGGAGGCCTTCCTGGACTCCCGCACCTACCTGCTGCGCCGCAGCGGCGCACTCGACGACCACGCCATCGAGGCCCAGGTCGTCCACGAGCGCCTCGAAGAGAGCGCTGACGACGCGGTCGATCGGCTCTCCAGCGCGCTGGACAGTGCCCGCGCGCTCGGCCCGGTGGACTTCTTCCAGAACATGACCACGGAGCTCAACCGCCGCATCGAGCGCGGCGAAGACGGCGCCGGGGTCGCAGCCTGGATCCTGTCTGATGTCACCGTGGCCGTGCTCGAGGATGAGACCGTGCGCAAGTGGATGGCTGGCCAAAGCTGAAACCGCACACACCACGCCCCACACGCCACACCCCATTCCGCCCCCATCCCGCCCCTTAGCCGCCTCGGGATCAAGAGACCCCCAGAACGGCGCGACCCCCCAGGCCCCGCCCGGGGGTCCGGAGGTCATCCCGGGCCGCCTGCCTCGCGCAGGCGGCCCACCCCATCTCCTCTCAGCGCAAGCCAGGCGCAACTTCGACGTTTCGATGCGTCCGCAAAACGGCTTATCTAGTCGCACACCGAGAGGGTGTTGCAGCATGCGGGCCCCCTCGGGGGCTCGTCGTGCGCAACGTCACCTGTGGCGGGCGGGATGCAGCCGACTGCTGTTCCTCCTGACAGCAAGGAGATACCCTCTTCACCCCCACCCGTCCGCCGCGGGCTCCCTCCTCATCAAGCCTGAACGCTCACCGGGAGCTGGCTGTAGGCCACCATGTACTCCCCACCCCCACTGGCAGGGACGATCTCTAGACCGTAGAGGCCATCCTCAGGTGCGTCGAACGCGAAAGCGTAGTGACCGTCTTGCAGGTTCGCGGTCGGTGAGATCGTTCCACCGGAGGGCGTGAGCACGCGGACCTCCACCTCGCTGAACGCGCTCATCTCCACCGTGATGACGGTCTGGCGATCGGCATCCAGGGCGAGCACGTAGGCATCCCCGGGATCGCCCTCTGTCAGGGTTCCCTGGAACACCGGTGGGGGTGGCGCTGTCGCATCCTCGTGGCTCGTGGGTGCGTCCTGGCCCGTGCCGGCATCGTTCGTCGGGATCCCTGGCTGGGGGTCCTGGATGGAGAGGGTGAGCTGGTGGTTGCCAACACCGTTGATCCGTTCGATCGCCAGGAAGTAGCTCCCGGTGTACTGGGACGGAAGCTCGGTGGTCATCTCAGGCAGGCCCTTGAGAACGTAGGGCCCCCAGGTGTCGGCACGTTCCAAGAGCTGGCAGCTCCGGTCGTACAGGGCCAGCGCCATGTCGACGCCGTCCTCGGTCTCGCCAGGCTTGAGCGATGCGGTGATCAGGTCGCCGATCTCGGCCTCGAACCGATAGACATCCACGAAGTCATCGTCCCGGACCACGCCGGGCCACTGGCCCGTGCCGACCGCGGGGATGTCGCCGTCGTTCGGGTCGCACACCGCGGGGGCATCCGCTAGGGAGAGCGCATCGTTCTGCGGGAGCAAGGGGACCGGCGTGACGGCGACGGCCATGGAGTAGTTGTACGCTTCGTATGCTCCCTCGGACCTGGAGAGCCAGAGCGACCAAGTGCCAGGCTCGTCGGCGTTGATCTCCAGGCTCATGGGTAGCGCGCCGCTGAACAAGGGCAGCGCGCGCAGATCCCCGTCGGGATCTTGGAGCGCAGCGGACATCGATGGGGAGGCGGTACCTAGGCCCGGTTCCTCGAGGTTCGGGGTTCCAGACTCGTTGACGTGAGCCGTTCCTCCGGTGGCGATGGCCCGCAGGGCTGGGGTGATGTCGACCTCGATCTTGTCCCCGTGGCCGAGCTCGAACGTGTAGACATCCAGGGTGTCGTCGCCCGGTAGGCCACCGTCGTAGAGGCCCGGTCCAAGCTGGATCCCATCGCCAGGGTTGGAGCCGGCATCCCGTCCCGAGCGGGCGTCGTCGTGCGTGGTGACCAACCGCTGCGAGCCGATCCCATCGAGGCGATCCGTGGCCTGGAGCACGATCTCGCCCACGACGATCTCATGGCGCGCGTACGGTGCCGGCAGGTAGGCGTGGGCGAGGCTCGAGCGGTACGTAATCCCATCGGCGCCCGAGGAAACGTCACGCTCGAAGAGCACGAGTTCGCCCCCGTTCGGGAGCGGTAGGGTGACCGCGCTGGAGGGGGCAGTGAGTTGGATGGGTGATCCAAGGATCGTGAGGTTCGCGATGGTCGCCTCGTCGCTCCAGCTCGTCGTCCCTTGGACCACGTCCCATCTTGCTTCGGCCTCGTTCATCAGGCCCTCGAGCACGATGCTCCCACCGAGCAGCTCGAGACGTTCGATGCGGGCGAAGCCGTGTGCGGTGGCCTCGGTTCGGTCGAGCTCCACGGTGGCTTCCTCGGTGAGGCCGGTGGCACGGGCCTGGGCCGTTGGAAGGTCGAGGCGAACGGCCTCCACGCGCTCGTGCCCCGCTTGGATCCGGTGGGCACCGGGCGACTGTGCCTCGACGCTCTCCGGCGTGGTGGTGCCAGCCCAGAGGTCTCGGGCCAGCGCCTCACCGGAGAGGTGGAGCACCTCGAAGGGTGCCTCGTCGAACCCGCGCAGGTTGACCCAGTCGACCGCGGTAGCGTTGAGCGTGTAGTTCCCGGCAGGCGCGGTGCTTGCGGGGAACGGGCTGGTCGCGATGGAGCTTGCGTTCTCGCTGTACATCCAGCCCACGTCGGGCTGAGTGGAGAACGACACGTTCTCGAGCAGGCAGTTGTCGCCGGCCAGGGCGGTGAACGGCGTATCGCCGATGAGGGTGGCCCGGTCGGTCCAGCGAGCCGTGCTGGGCCCCTGGTCGACCCCGTCGACGTACAGGTGACCCGGTTCGGGTAGCGTGATGTCCACGTGGGGTGGCGTGTCGTCGTTGCGCAGGATCCCCTTGACGAACTCGACGATGATGTCCGCGAGCGCGTCGGCGTCGTTGAGCTGGGTGTAAGCGCCACCGGTCTGGTCAGCAGCGTACTGGTAGTATGATGCGGGGTAGCCCCCGCCTGCGTCCACGGTCATCACGCGCACGCCGGCGGTGGCCATCTGGGCCACGACATCTTGGAAATCGATGTCATCCCCACCACCCTCGGTGGCGTCCCGGCCCGGGTCCAGGCCGAAGTTGTTCCCGTCGAAGTCGTCGTCATGCGGCACGTTGTCCCCCCACATCACGAGGATCTTCTCGGCACCGGAACGCCAGGAGGAGAGCTCTGCAGCCTCCAGGAACACCCGGGAGTACGACTCGGGGCCATCGGCGCCGAAGCCGAGCGTCAACCCTTGGATCGCGGCATCCACCGCGCTCGTGCTCGTGGTCAAACCCTGGTCGAGGCTCCAGGGGTAGTCTCCCGCGCTGGCCGAGCCGTACTGGGCCGTGTAGCCAGGGTAGGAGAAGGTGCCAGGGTAGTCCATGAAGCTGGCCACTCCGTAGCGAGCATCGGACAAGTTGGCCTCCAGGTCGTCGAGCAGGTCCGAGGCTTCAGCCTTGGCGCTGTCGATCTCCTCGGTCATCGAGCCCGTGAGATCGAAGGCGAAGAGGATGTCCACGCCGGCGTTCTCGGGCTCTTCCTTGCACGCGTCCGGTACAGTGCCAGCCGAGCCAGGTCCCCCGGTAGCGCCCAGGGCAGCTGTCAGCATGAGGGCCGCGGCCACGATCGTCCAAGCGTTCCCATGAGTCATCTCGTGCCCTCCCAGGCGATCCCTGGATAGCAAGGGCCATAGATAGAGCTTGGCCCGCGCTCTCTCCTTGCCCTCGGCGCGCATCCCTGACGATCTCAAGCCAACAGGCGCCCAGCAACCCCTGCAGCGTTCTCGCCAGCAGCGACCAACAGAACAGCTGCCAGCAAGAACAGCGCTGCTCCGCCGACGTAGCGCCAACGCTGGCGGCTGCTCTCATCGCCCTCGAACGGGGGGGTCAGCGCGACCAGCGTGGCACCGACGATGCCGTGGGCGGCGAGGAAGCCGAACGTGAGGGGGGTCATGATGGTGAGCGGGCCCCAGAAGATGTCCTCGTACTCTGTCCAATCCTGAGGATTCCCCACTAAGACGAACAGCAGGAGTACCGGTAGGATCCACGCCATGGTTACGACCGTGTTCAGGCGGATCGTTGGCGGATCGAGGAGCTTGGGACACAGTGCAAGGCAGACCACGGCGATGATGACCTGGAAAGCCCCGACGAGAGTCATGAGGAGGCCATCGGGGAGCTCCGCAGGGAGAAGCGAGGTCGCGATCATGATGACCCCGACTGTGGCCAACCCAACAGCGGCGCCTCCGAGGAGGCGCACGTGGTCTTCGAGGAGCGGCGTTCCCGATCTCTTTGGCCAGAGGGCGATGACCACGAGGATCGAGCCGACGCCCCACAAGGCGTAGGATGTGTAGGCGAGCCAGCTGAACACCTCGACGAACGCACCCAGCGGCATGACTGGTGCAGTGAAGATCCAACCCCCCCAAAACCAAGCGTATGCTGCGACCAACCATAGAACGGGCCCGATGAGGACCGCTGCTCCATGGAGGAGGAGACGCCTCGGAAAGGGTTGGTGCCGGGTCTTAACCCAGGTGATCCCCAGGGCGATCATGAACCCAACCAGGGAGATGGCCACGTACCCCTCAGAGGCCCATGCACCGAGGATCCCGAACGCCCGCGCCGCCAAGTAGGTGAGCGGGAATACGACGGGGAGCGCGAACAGGATCCAATGGACGCCGGACCGTTCTAACCCGTGAAGGGGTTCCTGGCCCTCTCGAACCTTGAACGCGACGCCTCCATCGTTCACGAGACGACCTCCCGCCACTGGCCCCATGGTGGGGTTCGGGAGCTCTCCTCCGTGAACCAGATGCGTCCGTAGAGCAGGTCGGCCAACCGCCTGCGGACCTGTTCGGGCGTCTCGCGCTGGACGCACCCATCGTCCCCCTCCCAGAGACATTTCCGGTGGTTCACCGAGCTTGGCATCTCGATGGAATCCTCGAGCGCGGACTCTGACGGAGACCCCTGCGGCCGGGCCCACCAGAACCCAGTTAGATCGAACGCTACGGGACCCTGCCAGAAGCCATCGAAGTCAGCGGAGAGGTGTCTGGTGCCGTCGGTGGCCCCGAACACGAGGGCCTCTGCAGCTCCGGTGATGTCGATCCCGCGACGCCGGTCGCGTTCCCCGGAGTGTCCGTCTGCGTCCCATTCGATGCCGAGGCCACCTGCAACCTTGGAAGCAAGGAACGTGATGCCGCCTTGCGTCCGGTCGGCCACCTCGTAGACGACGCTGCCCACCTCGTCGGCTGCAGTCGTACTGAACGAGACGATCGATTCTGCTAAGGGCTCGGCCTGGTCTCCGAGCCAACATTCGAGCCCATTGACCACGTGTCCCGAGGTCACCGCTCCGTGGGTTTCTCCCTCTGGTGCAGGCGGAAGGCGCTTGAGAACGATGAGGCTGCACCCCTCCAGGCTCAGCGCAACTTTCTTGATCCATCGGTCGTGGGTCAGATGGAACTCACGGAAATCACTCTCGCGCCATAGGAGCTCAGCCGGCTCCACCTGCATCCGGAATCGCCTGTCCAATGGGTCGATCTCTAAGCGCATGAGCTTGCCCTCCTGCACATCCGGGTGCTTGAGCTGGAGCACGAAAGGTTGGGCATGGCTTAGCTTGGTCGACATGATCGCCGTGCTGTTGTGGGCGAACTGGGTGAGGTGGATCTCGTCCACGCTGCCGAGCTTCGCGAGGATCTCTGGGCGCTCGCAGGTGAGGAAAGCGCGAACGTAGCTAACCCATGGGTCCGGCAGGTCGACCACCTCGTCCTCCTCTGAGATCTGCACGGTGATCCTCCTGGCTTCCAGGGTCCAGTCGACGTCCACGATGCCAGGAGCTGGGCTTACGCTGGACCGCTCGCTGCTGGCATCCGCGCAGTCGTCCGTGTCTTCAGCGGGTCGGATGCGGGCCTGGAGATCGATGCGGTCCACTGAGCCACCGGCCACGCGCACGCCCGTGGTGTCGGGCACAGGCTCGAGCATGTTGTCCACGCGCTGGGTGTCGATGGTGAGGGGGCCGTTGAGATCGGTCACCTCGAGGCTGAGCGCGCGGGTACGGTAGCCGAGCACATCCAGGCCTTGGCCTTCGAGCAGGATGTAGTCTGCGAGCTGGCCGGTGGTGGGTGCCCAGGGGTCTCCGGGAGCGAGCTGGAGCCGCGGCCCGTGGCAGGTGAAGGACGCAGGCCACTGGGCACGCTGGATCTCCAAGGATGCGATGGTGTCGTCCGAGTGGGTCTTGGTGCCTTGGGTGTCCACGAGCAGCGCGTCGATGTCCTGCCGCTGCCCGAGGTCCACCGTGATGGCCAGCGCGCCGTCCCCCCGGATGGGGTCAGCACCGATGGAGAGGTTGCTGCCTCCCTCAAGCACGAGGCGAGCGCTGGGAGCGCTGTCGCCCAGGGCGAGGCCCAGGAAGTTGCTGGACCCGTTCGGATCGAGTCGGGTGAGCTCGGACCCGCCGAAGGAGAGGTCAACGCCCTCGAAGGCTTCGCCTGGATCGCTGGCTCGCAGCGTGAGCTCACCGGGGATCCGCTCGGCCCAGTCGAACCCGCACGTCGGCAGGAGCTCGGTTGGCTCCGTCGTGTCGCGCCGGAAGGCGAAGTCCACGTTGGCTGGCAGCGAACGGATCGTGCCGGCCAGGCGCCGCTCGGGCGTGTCCAGGCCCTGGTTCTCCGGATCGTCCCCTCCGCTCCGCTCGGAGCCGGCCGTGATGCCCTCTGGCCCGAGCTCGATGTCGAGCTCGATATCCTTGGCCGCTCCGCTCGACCGGCTTTGGAACGCCAGGGCCTCGAGCCCCCCGTCCCCCCCGCCTGGACCCGCAAGGTACCCGGTGCGGAGGAGGAGCTTCTCTGGGCTCTCAGCCACGCTGATGTTGCCCTTCACGTGCATCCCGCCCATGTCGGCGTCCAACGCGGCCCAGAAGGAGTGGCCTGGGGTCGTGCGTTCGAGGATGATGCCGGCGGGATGGCAACCCTCGCAAGCCGACGCGGCCTGGGAGGTGTCGATCACGAGTCTGCGCAAGTCGTGGATGTTGAGCTGCACGCGCCGGGCCCCATCGATTCGGGCGCCCTCCCCAGCCAGGTCCTGGACGCGCGCGTGGTCCATGCCAGCATCGAGCCACTCGACCTCGGCAGGCTCCTGCTCCACGGGCGTCGTGATCGAGGCGCGCAAGCGCTCGATGGCCTCCCGCGTGTTCGAGGCCAGCTGGCCGCTGGCGCTCTGGCTGCCTTGCGTCACGTCGAAGCTTGTGGCCGGGACCCCGTCGAGGCCGAGCAAGATGTGGTGACCGGTGCCGGCCGCATCCTCTTCGGTACGGTAGGTTGCGGAGGCTCGCAGCGCCTGGATGCCGTTGGTCGACACCTCGACACCGGAGGCGTTCCCGTCCCCCCGTGGGATGAGCCCGAGCCTTGTGCTGTTCAGCCCCGTCGTGTTGTCGATGTGCAAGCTCAGCTCGGAGGCGCGTCCCTCGAGATCGGTGAACCCCAGGGCGCTGGGCGCGCTTCGCCAGTACGCCAGCCAGGGGAGATCCAACGGCTCGCTCGGGTCGATCAAGAGGGATGCGTTGGGTCCCGGCGTGTAGTCGAACCGGACCCAGTCCGGGAGCTGGACGAGCCGCGTGGCGAAGATCTGATCCTGATCCTCGTAGCGAAGCGTGACCGGCTCGTGGCTGTTCGCGCTGAACTCGACCTCAAGGCCTTGCCCAGCTTGCCCGCCTTGGCCACCTTCGCCGAGGCTCCAAGCGACGCGTTGGAGCTCGGTGACCTCCGCGAGGATCTCGGGCTTGCCCTCGTCCTGGAGGATCGTGATCCCGTCCCCCTCGAACGGTCCCAGCCGGCCGCCGTCGGGATCCATGAAGTGGAACCCGATGCGCTCGGCGATGCCTTGGTTCGCGGTGAGCGAACCGCTCATGGACGAAAGGTCCCCTTCGAACGCGTAGCGGGCCTGGGAGAGGCCCTCGAGGTCGACCAAGAGCCGATGGCTCGGCAGGTCCAGACGTACGCCAGCCTCGGAGAGCGTGCCCCCGAAGCCTCCTCGCACGATGCCGTCCATGGGCGCGTGCCCGGAGAGCTGGATGGCTTCGGCATCCTGGACGTGGAACTGGGCTGCGTTGCCGGGCTGCTCCGGGTCGCTTGCGTGGTGGACGTAGGTCCCGTCGAGCGTCTCGATCGCGGCCGCGCTCTCCGTCCAGTCCAGGGTGAGGCTGGCCTCGGCCGGCCGGCCCTGGGCTTGGGTGGCGGCCTGGAGGTCCACGGTGGTCCTGCTCGGGAGGTTGGAGGCGTTGGCCTGCAGGACCGCGTCGGCGTAGCGGAGGTCGATGAAGAAGGGTGAGGCCAGGTTCTCCTGGAGCACCAGGTCCCCCTCGGCGTGGATCCCGCCTGCTTCTCCTTGTCCGAGGGCGATCGAGGCGGCCTGGAGCCCGGTGAGGTTCACCCCTCCCGCCCAGGCGTGGGCCGTGTCTCCTGTGTGGTCCAGGACGAGGCCGTGGCGCTCTGAGAGGGCGTCGAGGCGCTGGCCTGGATGGCCGGAGCGGGCTGCCTGGAGCTGGATCTTGCCGAGCCCCTGGCTGGCCTCGTACGAGAAGCGCTCGTCGAGGGTGAGCGTGCTGGAGGGGAGGCCGTGGATCGTCGCGTTCACGGTGGTCGTCTCCTCGGCCGTGTGCACCGCGTCCAGGCGCAGCTTGCCGATGGTGGCTGAAGCGAGGTTGAGCTCGCCGTGGATCCCGTCGGCTGCGTTGAGGTTGAGCGAGCAGCAGGCGGGCAGATCCTTGAGGGTGAGCCTCCGGACATCGGTGGCTCCGGCCGGGAAGCTCCCGTAGAGGGGCTGGGGCTGATCGGCCTCCCACGTCATCGCAAGCCCGGGCTCGTCCGGGAGCCGGAACGAGGTGATACCGGCCAGGGAGAGGTTGACGGCGTAGCGCTCGCCAACCGGTTCGACGGCGATGTAGGAGCCCTCGGTGCCCCCGGGGGGCTCGATGTCCGCTTGGGCAGGTCCGCCACGCAGGGTGATCCCCATGGGGGCGTTGGCGGTGAGCGCGGTGGTCGACCCGGCGGTTGCGTCGAGCTCGGTGGCTTGCGTCTCCAGGGTCCCCTCCAGCCAGCCCTCTGGTCCCTGGTGGCTGATCGCCAGGGTCCCGGGCCCCGTGGCCAGATCCGCGCCGATCCGGAGGCTCTCGCCTTCCAAGGTGGCGCCGATGTGGACGGGCCCGCCGCCGAGGCGATCGGCGCCCATGCGCGTGGTCCGGGCTTGGAGGGCATCGTCGATGGTGATGTTGGCGCTGCGAGCCTCGGCCAGGGTGACGTCTGCCTGGATCGTGGAGCGCGTGGGTCCGGGGAGGGCTAGGTTCGCATCGGCCAGGCCCCCGAGCCGAGCGGTCACGGTGCGATCCCCTGCGGCCGTGGTGGCGACGTGGATACCGTGGGTCCCCGGCGCGTGCATG
Organism: uncultured Thermoplasmatales archaeon; assembly: GCA_964396185.1. Taxonomy (GTDB): domain Archaea; phylum Thermoplasmatota; class SW-10-69-26; order SW-10-69-26; family SW-10-69-26; genus CAYNEI01. The sequence goes on along the minus strand of CAYNEI010000037.1, from coordinate 10,119 downwards.
GGGACCGCGGGGGCTTCCAGCCGCTCGCCGACAGCGGCCACGACCTCCTGGATGGGCTGATCGGTTTCGAGCGTGATGTCTTGCCCATCGTAGGTGAGGTCCAGGCGGCCCGGGATCCCGGTGGCGTTGAGGTAGGCCAACTTCGTGGTCCCATCGGCCTGGCTCGTGGTCCTGTAGAAGGAGACGGAGGGGGTCGTGGCCACCGCATCGTGGCGCAAGCCCAGGGCCACGGTCTCGTCTCGCTCGAGGGTGGCCTGGATCGTCTCGGGCACGTCGCGGGCCCAGAGCACCGTGTGGTCACCATCGGGCGCACCATCGATGGGTCGGTCGACGAGCAGGATCCGTTCGAGCGGGTCGCTGGCCGTGTAGTGGAGCTCTCCGGCCTGCTCGCTCATGGTGAGGCGCGTTTCGGCAGTCGCCGGGACGCCGGACACGTCTGCGTAGATGTGCCGTTCAGGCGTGAACGCCGAGGCGTGCAGGGAGCCGCCTCCGTCGAGGGAGGCCTCGAGCACAAGCGGCGCCGGTGCCTCGTGGTCGGGCGGGACGAAGCGCAGATCCGTGAGGCCAGGGAGGTAGATGTGCATCCCGGGGCTTGCCGAGGCGGCTTGGTCCAGGGCGAGGCTGACCCCTGGGAGCTCGGCGCCGACCGGCACGACGGGCGAGGCGCTGGTGACGTTGCCGGCCAAGCTGGCCTCGATGGTGAGCGGCTCGCTGGCTTGGAGGCGGGCGTACCCCGTGGATGCATCGAACGAGCCGTTCGCGCTCTCCGGGAGCTCGTCGAGGAGCAGCTCGAAGGCGTGGTCCATCAGGCTCCCGTGGGCCTGTATGGTCGGGCGTGTATCCTCGGCGGGGTCCTGGCGCCAGTCGATCGTGAAGGTCTCGTCGACCCGGTGGATCCGACCGACCAGGTGGCTGGGCATGGGGTCGACGTGGACGTGGGCCCAGGCCGTCTCCCCCTCGACATCCACGGTGACGGGGCGAGCTGGACTGGCCCGGATGTCGATCTGAGAGCTCGCTGGATCGAAGGCCAGGCTCGTGGTCCCGAGCTCCCGGAGGGCGACGTGCACGCCGAACGGCGTGGTCCCCTCCGAGCTTGGACCGGCCCGTAGCACCACATCGTCTCCAGGCGCGTTGGGAGCGCGGACACCGTGGGTCGAGAGCGTACCCGTGATCCGATCGATCACCTCGTCGCCTAGATCGACCTCGAACACGTTGCGGTTCGGATCGGCGATGACGGACCCACCGACCGGGAGGCCGTCGATGCGCAACTTGCTATGCAGCACGTCACCGTGCGCGAGGTCGAGGTCGAAGCGATCGATGGGAGACGAGAGGCTCCAGTCGAGCCGGCCACGATCGGTGGCAGACAGGCTCGCATCCCCGCGAGTGGGCCAGGGCTCCACCGTGGCTCGAAGGGTGGATGGCCCGTCCTGGACGTCGATGCCCAGAGCTGAGGTGCCGGCGCGCCGCCACGACGTGGTCAGTCCGTCCGCGTCGACCCCGAGCGAGATTCGCTCTGCGCCATGCAGCTCGACGTGCATGCAGCTTGCCCTGAGCGCGACGCGGTTGGGCGTGGTGGCGACCGGGCAGTCGTCGTCACTGGAGAGCCGGGAAAGCTGTAGATGCTCCGTGGGGCCAGCGCCGGTGAGCTCGAGCCGGGCCGAGGTGGCCGTTCGCGCGCCTTGCAAGGTGAGGGTGGAGGCTGGCCTGGCCAGGGACAGGTCGATCACCGTCTCGGGGTCGCTCTCACCGGTTGGCGCGCGCCAGGCGCGCAGGTCGTAGCGGTCCGGTTGCTCGCCTTGGTAGGTGCTGGTCAGCCCGAAGCTGTCAGGGCTGGTGGTCAGGGTCATCTCGCCTTGCAAGGGGAGCTGTTCAACATCGGCGATGACGGTGCGTGTCTCTCCTCCCCGAGTGTCGGTGAGGATGCCTGTGGCCCACGTGGGCTCGGAGGCGGTCCAGGCCAGGCGCCGGGTCGTGGAGGGATCGTGATGGGTCGTGCTCGCGGTCACGGTCAGGCTCTCCGGCACCGGGTCGAGGTGCATGGCGGCCTCGGTGTTCGGTTCGGGGATCTGGGGTTGCTTGTCTCCCTGGTCGAGGTCGACTGCGAAGGAGCCGGCCAGCAGCGTGAGCGCGCCGTCAGCCCCACCGTGGCTTAGGCTGGCTTCCAGCCCGTCCCCTCCATCTTGGACGCCGATGCCGACCGTAGCGATGGTTGGCAGGGGCCCGGCGGTGGTGTTGCGCCCCGTGATCTCACCGGCTTGTGGGCGCCCATCCAGGCCGAGAGCGAGCACCTGGTCCTGGCCGGGGTGCTGGACCAGGCCCATGAGACGGAGACTCAGCGGCTCGGGCTGGCTGGGGCTGGGGACAAGCGTACGCACCGACAGGCTGTAGCCCTGAGCCCCAGGGCTCTCTGGTGCGAGCTGGACCAAGAGATCAGGCCAGGCCGTGCTCCCGGCACAAGCGGGCGTGGCGAAGGGGTTGGGCTCGGCTGGGTCTGAACACTGGCGGTCGATCCACACGGGCCGGGGAACCCCGACCGGGAGGTTCTGGACGACGGCGCTGGTCCCGTCGGGGTGGGTGATGGCCAGATCCCAGTGGGTGGCATCCCCGGTGCGCACGGTGCTCACGCTCCCCGCTTGGTCATCGAGGTGCCGCAGCTCTTCGTAGAGGTTGGGCCAGGACGGCATGCGGTCCCCGGAGACGACGTCGTGGACCAGGTTGGGGAAGCGGTCGGGGAGTGCGAGGAGGTCCCACGGGCTCTGGGCGGTCGTCCCGACCAGGGAGACCGGGAGGCCCCCGATGGTCTCGTTGACCGTGTCCATGACGGGTTGCTGGATCCGCTGCACCTGGCGTTCAAGCGGCTCCAGCGAGAGCACCTGGCTCGCCTCGGGCAGCTCGATGGGCGACTGGATGGCGTTGCGCAGGCGCGAGGAGGGCGGGAGCTGCTGGGTGAACGCCAGCGGCTCTGCGGCGATGGCTTCCAGGGTGTCGACCCCGCTCTCCACGGCCTGGACCGCACAGCCGGCGGTCTCGTTGGCCTGGGTCACCCGGTTGTCCACGACGCCGTCCGGGTCTTGCTGGACCGTCTCGGCCAGGCCTTGGGCGTGCTCGATCTCGTCGAACCCGGTGGCGGCGGCCTCGCCGACGTCGTTGGGCGGATCACCGGGGTCCGAGGCGATCAGCGACGGGAGCGGGCAGCGGGGAAGGGCCTCGATGCGCACGGGGGCCACGTTCGGGGGTGCCCAAACCGCGTCGTGGACCTGGGGGGGCAGCACGAGCCTGGTGACCGTCTCGGCGTCCTGGGTGGCGTTCTCCTGGATTCGCCGGGCGATGCCGACCGGATCGGCGATGGCTCCCCTGGTGAACCCGGCTGGATCGGTGGCGGCTCGCTCGGCGGTCTGCCCGGTGTTGATCCAGTGGTCGCTGTCGGGGTCCAGGGTGCCCAGGTCTTCGCCAGAGCTTTCCCACGGCTCACGCGTGGAGCTAGCGTCGACGATCCGGGTGGGCGCCATGCAGTCGTACGCCACGGACCCCTGGTCGGGGTCCGCTTCGCCGTCGTCGTCGGTGTCCGCCAAGCGCGGGTTCGGGCCACACCAGTCCACCCCAGGCCCCGCCGTGCACGCCGCGACATCGAAGCGGCAGTACTCCTCGAGGTTGCTCGCACCATCCCCGTCCGGGTCCTCGCTAGCGTCGTCGAGAAACGGGTTGAGCCCGTACCATGCCTCCCACCCATCCGGGAGCCCATCCCCATCGGTGTCCCATCGGTGGGCATCGGTCCCGAGCTGGTCCTCCTCGCGATCCGTGAGCCCGTCGCCGTCCGTGTCGGCCCGCCACGGGAGCGTGGCGGTGGCGCCGGGCTCACAGTTGGCGCCGCTCTCGATCCTGCATCCGAGGATCTCCTCGCTGTCCAGCAGGCCATCGTTGTCGCTGTCGGCATCCCGCAGCGCGTTGTTTACGGGGTCGGCGTCGTAGCTCGTGTTCCAGGGCTCGGTGACGTCCGGGTAGGCCTCGGTGTACTCCGGGTCGTCGAGCAGCGAGCGCCAGTACGCGTACTCCTCTGCATCGGTGAGCATGTCCCCGTGGCCCGGCTGGCTGGAAGCGTCCATGGCCTCAGGAGGCGGGCACCGGATGGGCATGCTGGCGCCTGGGTGGGTGGCCAGGCAGTCCGAGTCGTTGAACTGCGGGTAGCTGCCCAGACTGAGCTCGCCTGGGAACGTGTACCGGTCGACGTCCTCGGCGTCGTGGACGGTGTGGTGGAGGGTGTGGGGTTGGTAGAGCTCGCACGCATCCCCCTGATCGTCGCCCTGGCCCGTGTAGCAGGCGGCCCGTGGGTCGTCCTCGTCGACGCGGAGGGTGTAGCCATCGAGCAGGCTGTCACCATCGCTGTCCGGATCCCACACGTTTCGATAGCCGTCCCCGTCCGTGTCCAGCACCAGGCCCGGGTGGCGCCAGGCCAGGTTGGTCTCCTTGTTGAGCGTCCGGATCACTTCGTCCAGATCCACCTCAGGTCGGTCGTCCGGATCCACCTCTGGCCACTCGTCCGGACCCGTCTCTGGCCGCGCGTCATCGACCTCGGAGGGAGGCTCCGTGGATGGAGGGTCCACGGACGCAGCCTCCTGTTCGAGGGTTCTGGCCAGGGCACTGCGCGCACCCTGGACGTCGCCCTGGATCACACGCTCGATGAGCGCGGACCAGTACGTGATCTCGGGCCCGTCCATCCAGGCGTCCCCCTCCTCGTCCGTGGCGTTGCCATCGACGGGCACACCCCCAACGTGCTCGACGGGGATGGTGTCCCACTGGTACTCGGTGAGGGTGAGCGCCTCGTCCTGGTCAGGGTCCAGCGCGGTGTTGTTGACGAGGTCGTAGGTGCGGGCGTAGGCCTCCCCGATCCCATCCCCGTTGGTGTCCTGATCGGCAGGAGGCACGGACTCGGGCGGCAGCAGGGAGAGGGCTTGCGTCAGCGCAGCCCAGAGCACGCCGAAGACGAGCGAGGCGAGCCAGAGGGGGTCCCCCGAGCAGAGGGGCTCTAGGCGCTCGGCGCCCAGCTCCTCGGGGAGGCTGACCGACAGCAGACCGTCCAGGCAGCTCGGCGTCGTGGCTGATGAGGCCGGCAGCTCGCTGGCCAGTAGTTGGGTGGCTGCACCCGGCAGCAGGCCCAGGATGAGCTCACCAACAGGCATGGCCTTCGCGAGCGCGCGCGGGTCGTGGCCGGTGTCCATGGCGGAAAGCAGGCCCTCCAGCGCGTCGGTCATGGCGGGCTCTACGGAGGCGTTCTCCTGCATGATGGATGCAAGCGTCGCCCTGGCCCTTGGGGTGGCATCGAGGAGGCTGCGGTAGGCGCCCTGCTCGAGCTCCTCGGCGATCCAGCCCCCCAGGACCTGGCCGGCTGAGCGAGCCAGCGCGCCTCGGACGACGGCATCGAGGTCCTCGCTCCACGCGAGCGTTTCTGGAGGATCAGGTGCCTCCGGGGCCTGCGCGCTCTCGGCGACGGGGTCGGCCAGGCCGGGGGTGGCTGTGAGCATGAGCAGCACGAGCGCGATGGCGGCGCCGGCGTTGGCGCGGGGTTGAAGGGCGGAGCGTCCGCTGGGGCGAGCAGGGGGCATGGTGGGGCATCCTCCAGGGGCCCCGGCAGAGAGCCGAGGGTCCGGAGGGGGATTCGATGGGAGGGGGTATCACGGTTGTCCGGCTGGCGTGCTCAGGTTGGGCGCTCTAGCACGATGTGGCACGTCGGCCTCACCGCCCGTGGCCCTGGGGTCGAGCGCATCGTCCGAGCCGCCCAGCCTGGTTCGAAGCCCTCAAGACCCCGCAGGCCCTCATGAGCCCATAGCCCATGCCCATACCCTTCGATGTCGACCGGGAAGCCGTGGCGGCCTTCTGCGAGGCCAACGGCATCCGCCGGCTCGCCTTCTTCGGCTCCGTGGTCCGCGAGGATTTCGGGCCAGGGAGCGACGTTGACGTTCTGGTCGAGTTCGAGGAGGGTCGTACGCCTGGGTTCTTCGGGCTCATGCGCATGCAACGCGAACTGGGCGTGCTCCTGGGGGTGGACGCGGTGGACTTGCGCACGCCCGATGACCTGAGCCCCCGGTTCCGAGACGAGGTGCTCACCACCGCTGAGGTCCAGTATGGAGAGGCGTGACAGGGATCGTCTTGAGCACATGCGCGAGGCCGCACACAAGGCGGCCGCGCTCGCATCGAACCGGGCGCGCGAGGACCTTGAGACCGACGAGACGCTGGCGTTGTCACTGGCGCGCCTCTTGGAGATCGTGGGCGAGGCTGCCAACCAGCTCTCACCCGAGGCCCGCAACCTCGACCCGGAGATCCCCTGGTCGGACATCATCGGGATGCGGCATCGGCTGATCCATGCGTACTTCCACGTGAACCTGGACATCGTGTGGCAGACCGTGACAGAGGATCTGCCACCCCTCATCGGGCGCCTGGACGCGATCCTGGCAGGCCTCGGATGAACGGCCGTGGACGACGATCGGTTCGTGCTCGAGGACACCCCGTGGAGGTTTGCACTGCCGCATCACCGTCGACGTGCTGGCCGATCAGCTGGCTGGCCCGGGCCTTGGTGCAGGCACCGGGAACCTCGAGACCTCGGCCCTTGCGCCGCCAGGTGCTTCGTGGACGCCGACACCCGTGCACCCATCGACGCGTTCAAGACCTGCTGGCCGTCAACAGGAGGATGACTGGCCGCGAACAGACGGGTGCATGCGCTTTCGGCGCGCCGTGTTCTCCACCATGATGGAGAGAGACCCCCCAGGCCCGTTGTGAGGTAAGAGACGGCCGGAGGCCCTTCTGGCCGCCACTGGGGCTTCTGGGACCGAACGTTCTTATCAAAGCAGATTGACTCACTGTGAGAGGCTTGGCCGATGAGGGAGATAGCGGTATGCGTCCTAATGATCACAACGGGGTTGGCTGGTTGTCTCGGAGACGACGCCGACCCCGTGGATGAGAATCAAGGGAGTCTGAGCCCCTCCAACGCTTCGTCTCAGCCGGCCGAAGCTCCAGACGGGAACGCCACAACCTCGGGGCCTACCGCGAACCAGACGGGGGCCGACGCGACGGAGAGGGGTCGGGGAGATGAGAACAACCTGACTGCCCACACAGTGTTCACGGGCTTCCAGGGTGGCGAGCCCACCATTGGCCTTCTTCCTCCAGGGACGATCTTCGTGCAGGCCATGGACGACACGATTCGTTCAACAGACCGTGGCAAGACTTGGGAGTCGGTGTACGAGTACTCGTTCGAGACCGTCACGGGCACGGTTGGAACGGGGGACCCTATGCTTTGGACGGATCCGGCCACTGAGCGCGTCTACTGGAACCACTTGCGGCTCGACATGACCGGCGTAGCTTGCGTTCCCTTTACCGGGTGCGCGCCCAATACGTTGTGCACGGCGATCGGTTGGAGCGATGACGCTGGCGAGTCCTGGGAGCGAAACGATCGGGCGTGTGTCACGAACGGTGCGGACTTCCAGAAGCTGGGTGGCGGTCCGCCGGGCCCCGAACCGAACCCGATGGCAGGCGTAGGGCACCCGACCGTACTCTACCTGTGCTACAACTCGGGAGATCAGGGGGTCGACACCGCCGGGGTCCAGTGCGCTACCAGCTATGACGGAGGGCAGACGTGGCCCGTCGAGGGCCAACTATCGGCTTGCAGCAGAGTTCTTGGGGGCCCCTTGAACTGCGGCTCCTTGTCCGGTCGGCCCGTCGTTGCACAAGATGGTACCGCATACGTCCCGATGGGTTTCACGATCGGCGTCAGCACGGACTCGGGCCTGACGTGGCTTCACGTCTCGGCACCGGAGATGGGTGAGAACGGGTGGCGGTCCGTTCGTGAGCTCGCCGCCACCCCCGACGGGACGCTCTACGCGATTGGCACGAGCGCCGACCGTGTGGCCTTCCTTGCTCGCTCCAGTGACGGAGGCAACTCGTGGGACGGGCCCTGGCGCGTGTCGCCGCCAGACTTCAACCACACGATTTTCTTCTTCTCCGCCCTCGAAGCGGGCGATGATGGACGCGTCGCAGTTGCGCTCCTTGGAACGTCCGCATCCATTGACAACCACAGGGACGCGCCGGACGACACACGCTGGCACCTCCACATCGTCGTCTCCGAGGACGCCGACACTGAGGAACCCACGTTCCGGCATGTGCGCGCCACCGAAGACCCCGTCCAAGTGGGCTCGATCTGTCTCGGTGGGGGCTGCGGTGAAGACCGTAACCTGCTCGATTTCATCGACGCGGCGGTCGCGCCGGATGGTACGTTCTACGTCTCATACACGGACGGCTGCACCGGTGAATGCGCGACCATGGAGGACCCGTCGCCGGAGGACAGCCGGGACAGCGCGACGGCGGTGGCGTGGCTGGAAGGCTGGCGCCTGCGGTGAGGTTCTGCTGAAGATCCGCCACTCCAAGCCAAGCAGCGCAACGCTTATCATGTGACAGCTTGACTCACCGTGCGAGGCTTGGCGATGCGGGATCTCGTGCTCATGCTTGTTTGCGCCTTATTTGTGGTTGGATTGGCCGGCTGTCTCGGGGATGGTGGCGAATCCCTTGAGGCGAGCCAAGTGACGTCGAACCCCACGAACACCTCGTCGCAGCCTCTCGAAGACGTGAGCGAGAACGCAACGAACACTACAATCCCCGAGCCCGCCACGAACGCGACCGACACGAACGCTACGACGACGAACGCGACCGAGGCCAACAAGCCGGCGGGCCCGATCGAGCAGTGGGAGAGCTACATCGAGGCTATCCGCTCTGGCGACGACGCCAAGCCTCCTCGCATCGAGGACCCCGGCCAGGCCGACGAACATGTCGTCGTGGCCGTGATCGACAGCGGTGTGAACCCCTTCCACGAGACGTTCCGCACGGGAGAGGTGGGCATGCCCGGCGATCTGCCCTTGCAAGCCGTCGACCAAGCCAGCGATCAGGCGCCGCTGTACGTGCCGATCCAACCCGTCGACTTGATGGACCGGACCGAGTGGCTGACCGAGGCTCTGGAGCCGCGCACGTTGTACAGCTTCGCGGGCACGAACCTGATGTTCTATAGTCTGGACGACGAGGTTGAAACGATGGATCCGAGCGGCCATGGCACCGCGGTGGCCGGCACCGTGGCCAAGGTCGCACCCAAGGCGACGATCGTCATTGTCCAGCACGCCCGCAACTTCGGCGAGGCGATGACATGGGCGGCCGAGCAACCATGGATCGATGTCGTCAGCGTGAGCATCGGCTGCAGTTTCCCCATCCCCCAGACGACCATCCGCGTCGGCCAGTGCGAAGGCGCGTGGCTTGGTCAACGACTGAACGGACTGGGGCAAATCGCGACGGCCTCCAAGCGTGGGGTCGCTAGCGGGAAGGTATGGCTGAACAGTGCAGGGAACAATCCCACCGTGCATCTGCCCGACGAGTTGGATGGGCCCCCGTGGGTCATCGCTGTCGGTGGGGCCGATCAGTACCGGCGGGGCGAGACCGCGTGGGCCTCGAAGGCCCCCGACGTCCTCTCGGACTACATCGTTGAGGACCTTCCGACGAAGGACAGCATCACCGATACAGGTTGGTCGGCCGGAACGAGTTTCGGGACGCCCATGGTCTCCGGCACGCTGGCGAACGCGATCCTTGAACTACGGGAACGAACCGGTTACGCAGGGACGATCGCCGATGGCGAGCTCGTTCCGTCGCTGGACGTCACGAACCACGACCTCCGATCGGCGATGAACCACACCGCGATGTATTGGGGTCCCTCGGACTACCGGGCCACCGCCCCAGGTCATCCCGCCCCTGGGGTCCCCGAGTGGATGGGGACGCCCATCGCTCCGGCGATGCCCTGGGCACAGATGGGCTGGGGGTACGTGGACGCATCCCTGTCGGATGAGATCTTGAAGGTCCTCATCGGCGACGATGGCGCCTCCAAGTCCCCAGACGCCGTGGCATACATGCAAGCGCGCCAGCAGGCTCGCCAAGCGATGTGGTCGTGAACCGCCAGGGGATCCGTCGGCTCCTGTGCTAGGCGTACGTGATCCCCTAGGGGTCAATGGGTGTGTCAGGGCCATCAGATGCTCCGTCCGAAACTAGCCCCACCCCCCGCCCGGGGGGGGCCCCCCGGGCCCCGCGCCGCGCGGCGGC
>CAYNEI010000036.1:0-23322 GCA_964396185.1 uncultured Thermoplasmatales archaeon | reverse complement strand
CTCACTTGGGCACGTGGATCGGGTGGCCTTCGGCCTTCTCGGCGGCTTCCAGGAAGATCTCGGACAGGGTGGGGTGGGCGTGCACCGTCTCGGTGATATCGGTGAGGGTGGCACCCATCTCGATGGCCAGCGCGGGTGTGGCGATGAGGTTGGTGGCATCCGCTCCGAGGATGTGCATGCCCCGGATCACGCCATCTGCGTCCGCGATGAGCTTGGCCCAGCCATCCGTGTGGCCGGTCATCTTGGCTTTGCCGAGCGCGCTGAACGGGAACTTGGCCACCTTGATGTCCTCACCGTGGGCTTCTCTGGCCTCTTGTTCGGTGAGCCCGACGCTGGCCACCTCAGGGGTGGTGTAGCAGAACCAGGGCATGGCCCGGTAGTCGACCACGACGTGGTCTTGGCCGGCGGCCACGGCGGCTGCGTGGACGCCCTCGTGGCTGGCCTTGTGGGCAAGCCCGGGACCAGGCACGCAGTCGCCGATGGCGAAGATGTGTTCCTGGTTCGTGCGCATCTGGTGGTCGACCTGGATGAACCCGTTGTCGTCGACCTCGACACCGGCGGCCTCGAGGCCCACGGAGCCGGTGTTCGGGCGGCGGCCCACAGCCACGAGGACCTTCTCGGCCTCCAGGATCTCCTCCTCGCCGTCAGGGCCCTCCAGGGTGAGCTTGGCGCCCTCAGCGGCCGTCTCGCAGCCAGCCGCCTTGGTGCGGGTGCGTACGTCGATCTCCTGGCGCTTGAGTTGGCGTCCGAGCTCCTTGCCGAGATCGGCCTCGGCCGTGGGTAGGATGCTCTCCAGCATCTCGACCACGGTGACCTCGGATCCAAGCTGGTTGTAGAACTGGCCGATCTCGAGCCCGATGAACCCGCCACCGATGACCACCATGCTCTCTGGCACCTCGTCGAGGGCGAGCGCACTCTTGGAGCTGAGCACGGTCTCGTGGTCGAAGGGGATATGCGGGAGCTCGATGGGCTGGCTCCCGGTGGCGATGAGCGCCTTGTCGAACGTGATGGTCTCACCGTCGATGGTGGCCTCGTTGGCGCCGGTGAGCTCAGCGGTGCCGGTGACGACCTCGACACCTCGGCTCTTCATGAGGTACTGGACGCCCTTGGCGAGCTCGTCGATGCGGTCCTGCTTCCACTTCTGGAAGGTGGCTAGATCCGTCTCGGTGGTGCCCACGTGCAGGCCCCGATCGCCCCACGCCTCGATCTCGTGCACCAGCTTGCCCAGGCCGATCAGGCCCTTGGACGGGATGCAGCCCCAGTGGAGGCAAACGCCTCCGAAGCTACCTTTGTCGACGCACGTGACGTCGAGGTCCAGCTGGGCGGCCCGGATGGCGGCGTGGTAGCCGCCAGGTCCGCCGCCGATGACGAGGAGGTCGGTGGAGTCAGTCATGGTTCTCCGTCTGGCAACGTGGAGCGTAGGAAAAAGGTGTCCCTCCTCTCGTGGCTTCGTTCAGCGCTTGGTACCGTCGTGGTGGAGCGATCACTCAAGCGGGCGCGTGCGCCGGTCGGCGCGGGCGTCCTCCTTGCCGATCACATCGGTGAGCAGATCACCCAGGTCCCGGCGGACGGCGTCGTCCAGCGGGGGCTGGGCTCGCAGGTGGCCTTCGATGTCCAGCCAGATCGTGCCTCGGCTGCTGGTGAGCTCCACCTCGGCGATGTCGTCGGGGATGCGGGCGGCGAGCTCGTAGGGGACCTCGTCTCCGTTGGCGCGCAGGAGACGCACGACGCCCAGATCCCCGTGGGACTCGGCCTTGGAGATGAACGTGGCGAGCCCCTCGGCGCCGAGCGGCGTTGCAGAGGCTGGATGCCCCTTGGCTGCCGGGCTCTCCAGCAGGGGCGGGTTCTCCCCGAGCCCGAAGATGTAGTTGGCCTCCTCGTCGGTCCGGCCGGAGCTCTGATCCAGGCGCGAGCGGAGGATGAAGTAGAGGCCGAGCAGCGCGAAGGCACCGAGCACAAGGAGCGCGAGCAGTGGGCCTTGGCGGTCCTCAAGCACCCCTTGGAGCAAGGTGGCAGGAGCCATGGACCCCCTACGGGGCTGGCTGCTTGAAAGCCTTGGCCTCAGCCGGTGGTTGGCGGGGCGTGTGTGGCCAACGACCGTCAGCGGCTTTCCAAGAGCAGGAGGTTGGGCTCCTCGAGGAACTTCTTCACATCGTTGGCGAAGAGCGCGCCGTCGTAGCCGTCAACGAGCCGGTGGTCGAAGGTGAACGAGAGGTTCATGACCTTGCCAGCCACGACCTCGCCGTCCTCGACGACCGGGACGTCGCGGATCGCATGGATGCCCATGATGGCCACCTGGGGATGGTTGAGGATCGGCGTGGCCAACAGGCCCCCGACCTTGCCCAGGCTCGTGATCGTGAACGTGCCACCGGTGAGCTCGTCCATGCTGAGCTTGAACTCGCTGGCCTTCTGACCCAGCTCGTTGATCTCCTCGGCCACCTCGAGGATCGTCTTCTTGTCCGCGTCGTGGACCACGGGCACGATGAGGCCTCGCTCGGTGGCCGCCGCGATGCCCAGGTTGATCGGCTCCTGGACCACGAGCTCGCGCGTGTTCTCATCCACCAGCGCGTTGCAGCGCGGGTGGCGCTGGAGGGCTCGCACCAGGGCCTTGACGATCAGCGGCAGGAAGGTGACGTTGACGCCGCGCTCCTCGCCGAGCTTCTTCATCTCGCCTCGGACCTCGACGAGCTTGTCGGCCCGGACCTCGCAGACGTAGGTGAAGTGGGGCTGCAGGGTCTTGGCCCGCGTCATGTTCTCCCAGATCCGCTTGCGCATCCCCTTGAGCGGTTCGACGCTGGAGGCGTGTTCGCGGCTGACCTCCGGGATGCTGAAGTCGAACTGCTGAGGAGCGAAGCCCATCCCGCCGCCGGCGATGGCTTGCTCGAGATCGGCCATGGTGATCTCGCCGTGGTTGCCGGTGGGCTCAACGGTGGCGAGGTCGATGTCCTTCTCTTTGGCTTCGTGACGTACCTTGGGCAGGGCCAGGACCTGGCCGGAGGTGCGCGTGGAGGCGGACGCCTTGCGCCGGGAGCGGGGGCGCCGCTCGCCTTCAGGGCCTGTGGCTCCACTGGGGAGATCGAAGAGGGTCTTCTCTTCATCAGCCTCGGCCGCGTCGCCGTTCGTGCCGGCCTCGGCTGAGGCTTCTGGCTCGGCCTTCTCCGACGGCTCCGAGGCCCCGCCAGGCTCTTGTGAGCCCCCGGCGGGGGCGATGACGACGAAGACGTCGCCCACGTCGACCACCTCGCCCTCTTGGAAGCGGATCTCCTTGATGGTCCCGGCAACGGGAGCGGAGATCTGGACCGTGGCCTTGTCGGTCATGACCTCCACGATGTCCTCGTCGGCTTCGACCTCGTCGCCTTCGCTGACGAGCCAGTTGACGATCTCGCCCTCGTGGACGCCCTCGCCCACGTCTGGTAGTTTGAACTCGTAATCTCCGGCCATGACGATCACCTCAGTACGAGAGCACCTCATCGACGGCGTCGAGCACCCGGTTGGGGGTGGGCAGGTACTCCTCTTCGAGCGCGTAGGGGAAGGGGGTGTCCAGGCCCGTGACGCGTTGGATCGGGGCCTCGAGATGGAGGATGAGGCGTTCGTGGAGGAACGCGCTGATCTCGGCACCGAAGCCGCCGGTGCGGGGGGCTTCCTGGACGATGACAGCGCGTCCGGTCTTCTTCACGCTCTTCTCAAGCGTGTCCTTGTCGAAGGGAACCAGGGTACGCAGGTCGACGACCTCGCAACTCGTGTTCTCTTCGTCAGCGGCCAGCTCGGCGGCCTGGGCGGCCACGTGGAGCATGGCACCCCAGCCGATCAGCGTGACGTCCTCGCCTTCGCGCACGACGTTGGCCTTCCCGATCTCGTCGGTGTAGTAGCCCTCTTCGACGTCGGCTTTGACAGCGCGGTAGACGCGCTTGGGTTCCAGGAACATGACAGGGTCCTCGTCCTCGATGGCCGCCAGGAGCAGGCCCTTCGTGTCGGAGGGGGTGGCGGGGATCACGGTCTTGAGGCCTGGGGTGTGGCAGAAATAGGCCTCGCTGGATTGGCTGTGGTAGTGGCCGCCGCGGATCCCGCCGCCGTAGGGGCTGCGGATGACCATGGGGGCGGTGTACTGGTTGCCGCTGCGGTAGCGGATCTTGGCGACCTCGTTGACGATCTGGTCGAAGCCGGGGTAGATGAAGTCCAGGAACTGGATCTCGGGGACCGGGCGCAGGCCGTACATGGCCATGCCCATGGCGGTACCGATGATGCCGGCCTCGGCCAGGGGCGTGTCCACCACGCGGTCCTCGCCGTACGTCTTGTGGAGGCCGTCGGTGGCGCGGAAGACACCCCCGTTGACCCCGACGTCCTCGCCGAGCACGACGACCCTGTCGTCCTCTTCCATGGCTGTGTGCAGCGCGTTGTTGACCGCTTGGACGAGCGTCATCTCGGGCATCTAGTTCCCCTCCTCGTAGAATCGCTTGAGATCATCGGCTTGCTCTCTCAGATGCCAGGGGACCTCGGTGTACACGTCCTCGACCAACGAGTCGATGGACGGCTCTGAGGTGTTCTCGGCGTCCTCGATCGCAGCACTGATCTCCTCGTTGATCCGGTCCCGGATCTCCTCCTCACCGGCGTCGTCGAGCACGCCTTGGCTGACCAAGTACGCCCGGAACCGGTCGATGGGATCGCGCTGGCCCCACTGCTCGAGATCCTCGTCCGGGACGTAGCGGTCCGGATCGTCGCTCGACGAGTGGGGGCCCATGCGGTAAGTGACGGCTTCGATGAGCGTGGGTCCCTCGCCGCGCCGGGCCTTCTCGGCGGCTTCGCGGGTGGCTTGGTAGACGGCGAGGATGTCGTTGCCGTCGACCCGGATCCCGTCGAAGCCGTACGCCTTGGCCTTGATGGCGAAGCTCTCGGAGGCGGTCTGCTTCTCCACGGGCACGCTGATGGCCCACTGGTTGTTCTGGCAGAGGAACACTGTGGGCGTCTTCCAGACACCTGCGAAGTTCATGGCGACGTGGAAATCACCCTCGCTGGTGGATCCGTCACCGAAGCTGACACCGGTGATGACGTCGTCGCCCCGGATCTTGGCCGCGTAGGCAGCACCCACGGCGTGGGGGATGTGGGTGGAGAGCGGGGAGCTGATGGAGTAGTAGTTGAGATCCTTGAAGCTGAAGTGGTTGGGCATCTGGCGGCCCTGGATCAAATCCGTGCTGGTGCCGTAGCACTGGTGGATCATGTCGTGGATCGAGGCCCCTCGGTAGGTGGCTACGCCAAGATCGCGGTAGTGTGGGAAGTACCAGTCGCGGTCCTCGAAGCCAGCACCGAAGCCGACGTGGGCGGCCTCTTGTCCCTCGGATCCGATGTAGAAGTTGATGCGGCCCTGGCGCTGGAGCTTCATACCGCGCTCGTTCATGATGCGCGTTGTGACCATCGCCTCGTACATGCGGCGAAGCGTTTCCTCGGGGATCTTGGGGGTTTGACCCGTGGGCTTGCCGTCGTCTCCCATGACTTGGAGTGGTTCCTGCATCTCTACACCTCAGTTCCGTTCGGGGAGCCCGCAGTGGGATGGGCGCCTTGCCCGCGCGCCCCGTCGATCACGTTGCGGATGAAGTACTCGCCGGCCTTGTAGCTGGAGCGCACCAGGGGGCCGGATGCGACGTACTTGAAGCCTTTCTCGAGGCCGAGCTCGCGGTACGCCTCGAACGTGTCGGGGTGGACGAAGTCCGCCACTTGCAAGTGCTTGGAGGAGGGGCGCAAGTACTGGCCGATGGTGAGGAAGTCCGTGCCGACGGCCCGGAGGTCGTCCATGGTCTCGGCGACCTCGTCCTCGCGCTCGCCCAAGCCGACCATGATGCTTGACTTCGTGAACACCTGGTCGCCGAGCACATCCTCGCCGTAGCTCCGCGCGTACTCGAGGACCCTGAGGGATTGATCGTAGCCAGCGCGTGGGTCGCGCACCTTGGGGGTGAGGCGGCGCACGGTCTCGACGTTGTGCGCGAGCACGTCGGGGCGGGCGTCCATGATGATCTCCAGGAGGTCCTCGCGGCCCTGGAAGTCCGGGATCAAGAACTCGATTATTGTCCCAGGGCACTCCTCGCGCAGGGTCTCGATGCACCTGGCGATGTGGCCTGCGCCTTGGTCGGGGATGTCGTCGCGGTCGACGCTGGTGACGACAACGTAGTCCAGCTCCATGGAGGCCACGGACGAGGCGAGCTTGACGGGTTCCAGCGGGTCCAAGGGTGGAGCGGTCTTCTGGGTGTTGACCGCGCAGAAGCGACAGCCGCGGGTGCAGGTGTCGCCCATGACCATGAACGTGGCTGTCCCGCCGCCCCAGCATTCGCCGATGTTAGGGCATTGGGCTTCCTCGCACACGGTGGCCAGGCCAAGCTCGGTGCGCATGGCCTTGATGCGCTGGTAGTTCTCGCCTCCGGGCGGGCGGACCTTGAACCAGTCAGGGAGCCGCCTGCGGGGTGCTGGAGCTGCCACGATGTCGCTCGAAAGCCAACCAAGTAGAAAAGTGTTCAGCCCGGCTGCATCCGGGCTGATCCGAGATCGAGCCACCGGGGCCGATCACGTCTTCTCCTCGATCAGGTCCCCGAGCCAGACGCCGAGCACGAAAAGGACCAGGATGATCAGGACCGAGAGGATGATCCCGATGAACCCTCTTCCGAGCCCGAGGGCGCTACCCCCTGTGAGCGCGCCGATCGCTGCGAGCACGACTGCGATGATCAACCCCCACAGGAACCCGGTCTTGAACAGCTCGGACTTGTCCTGTTTGCCCTTCTTGAAGTAACCGTACCCTGCCCCGATGAGCAGGCTGAGCCAGCCGTAAACCATCGCAGGGCCGTGTCCCGCATCTGCCTTGAAGCCTTCCCCCAGTGCCACGAACGGTAACGCTGATACCCCGGGGCCAGCATCATGGCACGTGTTCCAGCCGGAGTTCACCGCGGTCTGCGACACGTGCGTCGAGACCACCATGTGGTTCAAGGCGAACAAGCTCGTCCAGAGCGAGGACGGCCAAGCCCGGGCCGCCAAGGGCTACAAGTGCTCGGTCTGCGAGACGTTCGAGGAGAAGGTGCTGGACACGCGTGGGCGGATCTGGAAGCGCACGTAGCCGATTCGGAGCCGAAACCCTGAAATCAGGCAGCCTCTGTGCCGCGCCTGATGGCCAAGACCCCCGATCCAGAAGAGCCCCCGCTGGATCCTGATCCGCTCGACGGTGAGGAGCGCCCCCGCGAGCAGGGCGGGGAGCCCTCCGAGCAGGCTTCGGGAGAGGAGGCCGACCCATCCACCGAGGCGCTTGAGACCCGGATCACCGAGCTCGAGACCCAGCTGGAGGCGGCCGAGGACTTGGCAGAGCGCCGCACGAACACCCTGGCCAAGGTGCAAGCAGACTTCGAGAACTACCGCAAGCGCGCCAAGCGCGAACGCCAGGAGGCCGCGCGCGATGCTCGCATCGGGCTCATCAAGCTCCTGGTCGAGATCCTCGACGATGTGGACCGTGCCAAGCAGGCAGGCGAACCGGAGCACCCGGTGGTCAAGGGGCTCACCCTGGTGGAGCGCAAGGTGCGCGACCGGCTCAGCGATCTTGGCGTGGTCTCCATCACGCCCGATCAGGGCGCACCCTTCGACCCGGGTGTCCACGAAGCGCTCATGACGGTGGAGACCGACGAGCAGGACCCAGAGACGATCGTCGAGGTGCTGGCCACGGGCTACGAGCTCGATGGAAAGCTGGTGCGTCCGGCCATGGTCCAGGTCGCCCGTGGCCCGGTGGATGCGGGCGAGCAGTGAACCGCGCCTGCGGCGCGGTAACGTAAGGCGGCATGCTTGGCGCCGCCGCGGGGCGGCCAGATCTGCACGCGAGCTCCTCTCGCTGGGCCGGAGCTCGTGTGCGCTCGAGAGACTCAAGGCCCTGTTCAGTAGGCCATGGCTCCAACATGACGCGACTGGCCGCTCGCGGCGGCATGCTTGGCGCCGCCACGGGGCGGCCAGATCTGCACGCGAGCTCCTCTCGCTGGGCCGGAGCTCGCGTGCGCTCGCGAGACTCGAGGCCCTCCTCAGTAGGCCAGGGCCTCGAGTCTCTCGATCCGCTCATCCATGGGCGGATGGGTGCTGAAGAGCTTGGTCAGCGCACCGCCCTTGAATGGGTTCGTGATGAACAGCGACGCATGCGCCGGGTTACCGCCTTCCATGGGTCGAGCATCGTTGCCTAGCTCGAGCTTGCGCAGAGCTGAGGCCATGGCTCTTGGGTTGCCGGTGAACTCGGCTGCCCCCTTATCAGCGCTGAACTCGCGGCTCCGGCTGATGGCCATCTGGATGACCATGGCTGCCAGGGGCGCGGTGACGGCCAAGAGGATGAGCACGGGGAGGGCTTGGCGGGCGTCTCGGCCGCCGAAGATGCCTTGCCACATGGCCATGCGCACGGCGAACCCGATGGCGGCTGCGATGGTGGCGGCCACGGTCATGACGAGCATGTCCCGGTTCTTGATGTGGGCTAGCTCGTGGGCGGCCACGCCCTCGAGCTCATCGGCGTCGAGTAGGCGCATGATGCCTGTGGTGAAGGCGACCTTGCCGTGTGCTGGGCTGCGTCCCGTGGCGAAGGCGTTGGGCGTGTCGCTCTTGATGAGGTAGACCGTGGGTTTCGGGAGGCCTGCTTGGGCGGATACGCGGCCCACGGTGCGGTGGAGCTGCGGGGCATCCGATTCGCTGACCTCCTGGGCTTTGTAGGCTCTCAGGATGAGCTTGTCTCCCCAGAACAGCGCCACGGCGTTGAGCGCAGCAGCGATGATGAGGAAGATCACCATGGCGGAGTACGGGTCTCCGCCGAAGACGCCTCCGAGGAGGAAGCCGATCACGGCGAAGAGCCCGAGCATGACCATGAAGAGGCCGCCGGTTTTCGCCGAGTTGGTGAAGCCTGCCATGGAGGTCGCCATGACTCTGGTCCCCTACTTAGGCTTTCTGTCCTCTTCCTCTAACGCTCTGTAGGAGACGTAGAAGCGCTGGATGGCGGTGATGTTGCCGGCCACGGCGATGATGACGAGTGAGACCTCGAGGAGGTTCGTGCCCATCGGGAGCGTGTAGCCGATCACCTCGAGTGCCGCCTGGGCGAAGGGCGCGATGAACAGGATCGTCATGCGATCGGCCCGGCCCAACAGCCCGCCGTAGTCTCGCCCGACGCCCACGGCTTGGGCTTGGGTGCCCATGTAGCTGGTGAGCAGGGTGCCCACGATGGCCAACATCCCGATCCAGAGGGGGACCCAGGTCGAGAAGGAGAGACCGACGAGCAGGAGCACGTCAGCGAACCGGTCGAAGGTGTGATCGAGGTAGTCCCCGCGGGGGCTCGCGGTGTCGGTGTACCGGGCCAGCAGCCCATCGGCGGAGTCCAGCATGGCTCCGACCATGAGCAGAACGCCACCCACGGGGAGCAACCAGTAGCTGGCCGGGTTGGAGAAGTAGAAGCAGACAGCCGCTCCGGCTGTGAGCACCAGCGAGACGATGGTGAGCTGGTTGGGGGTGATGCCCTGGCGGGCGCACCAGGTGATGAAGGGTTCCATGCGTCGGTCGAAGCGACCCCGATGGTCATGCAGCGTCATGTTCGGCCTCACCACCTTCCATCAGGGTCGACGTCCAGTCGACCGTCCCCACGGGTTGGAGCGTGGATGGGTCCAGGGCCTCGTCTATGAAAAGTCCGACGATGCGTGCCGCAGCCTCTTCAGGCGTGAGCGTGGTGGTGTCCAGCTCCCAGGCGGGTTGGTCGTCGAGCTCGGCCACGATGGCATCCAGGGTCTCCGCCAGCACGTTCTCATCGATCTTGGCCGGTGGCCAGCCCCGGTCGCTCAACCGCTTGCGGAGCACGGTGGGATGACAGCGAAGGACCACGACAGCGTCAGGGTCGCAGTAGTGGGCCAGCACGCCCTCGACCAGCACGGGTCCCTCGGCAGGGAGCCTGGCCCGGGCGTGTTGTTCCAGGATCTCCTCGTCGACCACGTCGCTGCCGCGCTCGTGGTCCCGCTCGGCGATGGCGTCGAGCTCCGTGGCCAACCGACCAGCCTCGACGACCGTGACGCGGCTGGAGAGCTCCTGGGCGATGGCGGTCTTGCCTGTGCCGGGCGTGCCGGTGAGCGCGACGATCCGTGGCATCACGCGCCGCCCTTCTTGAGGGCCGCCTCCACGAGGCCACGGAACAGCGGCGCGGGCTTGCCCGGCCGGGACTTGAACTCGGGGTGGAACTGGCTGCCCATGAAGTATGGGTGGTCGTCGCCGAGCTCGAGGATCTCCATGCGAAGCCCAGTGGAGTCCTTCCCCGTGAACCTCAGGCCTGCGCGCTCGAGATCCTCCCGGTAGCGCGGGTTGACCTCGTAGCGGTGGCGGTGGCGTTCGAGGATGAGCTCGGCGTTGTAGAGGCCATGGGCCTTCGAGCCTGCTTTCACGCGTACCGGGGTCGCGCCCAGGCGCATGGTCCCGCCTTTGGCGTCGATGGAGCGTTGCTCGGGGAGCAGATCGATGACAGCGTGATCCGACTCGATGCCCAGCTCGTCGATGAGCTCGGCGCTCGTCGCGTCCTCCAGGCCTAGCGCATGTCGTGCGAACTCGACCACGGCGAGCTGGAAACCGTAGCAGATGCCAAGGAAGGGGATCTGGTGCTCGCGGGCGTACTGGATGGCCCTGATCTTGCCCTCGGTGCCCCTGGATCCGAAGCCACCTGGGACGAGGATGCCGTCGAGCTCAGCGAGCTGGTCGAGCGGGCCATCATCGAACTCGTCGGACTCGATCCACTCGATGTTCACGCGTGTGGAGAGCTCGGAGCCCGCGTGGTTGAACGCCTCCTGGATGCTCATGTACGCGTCTGTCAGGTCGGTGTACTTGCCCACGACCCCGATGGTCACGTCTCGCTCGGGGGAGGTGATCCCGTCGAGGAAGCGCGTCCACTGGGCGAGGTCGGGTTCACCGGCCTCGAGCTTGAGGCGGTCCACGAGCCAAGCGTCGACGCCCTGGTCGTTGAGCAAGAGCGGGACCTGGTACTTCGTGGGAACGTCTGGGGCACCCACGACAGCATCGGGCGAGACATCACAGAAGTTCGAGATCTTCTGTCGAGTGCTCTCCTCGAGGGGCTGGGGGCATCGGCACACGATCATGTCGGGCTCGATGCCGGCGGCCTTGAGCTCCTTGACCGAGTGCTGGGTCGGCTTGGTCTTCTGCTCGCCGACAGGGCCGAGCACGGGCACGAGCGTGGTGTGGACGAAGACCACGTTCTCGTGGCCGTGGTCTCTGTGGAGCTGGCGCAGGCCTTCCAGGAACGGTGAGGACTCGATGTCGCCGACGGTGCCCCCGACCTCGACCAGGCAGACGTCCGCGCCTGCCTTGGCTGCAGCTTCTTCTACGCGCTGGCGGATCTCGTCGGTGACGTGGGGGACGATCTGCACCGTCTTGCCTAAGTAGGCTCCTTTACGCTCCTTCTCGATGACGGCGCGGTACACCTTGCCCGTCGTGATGTTGTTGTCCTGCGGGATGTTGGTGTCCAGGAACCGCTCGTAGTTGCCGAGGTCGAGGTCGACCTCTCCACCATCCTCGAGCACGAACACCTCGCCGTGCTCGAACGGGTTCATGGTGCCAGCGTCGCAGTTCACGTACGGGTCGATCTTGACCGCCGTGAGCGTCAAGCCGCGGGCTTTGAGCAGTGTCCCGATCGAGGAGGTCGTGATGCCCTTGCCCAAACCGGACAGGACACCCCCCGTGACCACGATGAACCTGGTCTGTGTCACGGGGAGCGGCCTAAGGGGTGACCATCTAAGAACCTTCGCATGGTGCCGGCCGTCCAGGGCTTAGTTGGCCAGGTGAGCGGAGCGACACGTGCGCGTTGGGCCGTCGTCGTCTGCGTGAAGCACGCACTCGCCGTCGTGGAGGCTGGCGCCGTCGGAGCCGATGACGATCTCGGTGGTGTACCGGTCCAGGTCGACCTCGAGGACCGCGTTCGGGACGGTGATGTCCCCGGTCGTCTCGAGCTGGGTGTCCAGGGCCACGGTGGATGGCGGCGGGCAGGCTGGACCGAGGGTCTCGCACATCCTGTGGCTCACCTCGAGCCAGGGGCTCGTGACCGTGGCCGGGTGGGCTTCCACGCGCGCCTCGGCCCCGGCATCCGCGCAGCCGGACGCGTTGAAACCGACCCGGCTGACGGGCTGGCAGTCCGGCGCGTTTGGCTCCACGGTGATCATCGCCATGCACGCATCGTCGCACTCGGACGGGGGTTCAACCTCGCCGACGATGAAGCAATCCTTCGACCAAGTGGGGTTCGTGGGATCGCGCAAGACCACACGGCACCCGTCCTCGGGTGCGAGCTCAGCCACCGCTGGGACCGCGAGCAGCGAAACGAACAGCAGCCCCGCGACGAACAGCCTCATGGCTCCGCACACGCATGGAGTTAAGACCCATTTAATCCCTTGCCTGCAACTCGCTGGGCGCGAAACGTTTATTCCTTCTCCATGGGATGCTGTCTCTGCCCGTCCCAGGCGTCGCCATCGGGTGCCGGTCGCACGGGCGGGAGGTGTAGCGAGATGGATCCAAGCCGCTTGGTCGCATGGATGACGGGTGTCCTTGCGTTCTCGCTGCTCGCCAGCCCCACCGTATCCGCGGGTCCAGCAGAAGGGTTCTTGGCTGCCGATCCGCCGCTCCAGCTTTCAGGCGAGCTGAGCACCAACCTGGCCGACCCATCGATCCTGGTCCGAGCTTCCCCGGACGGGCCACCTCAGTCCCTGGTCGTCATCTCCGCGGCTCAAGCCACCATCGAACGGGTCACACTGGACACGCACTCCAGGCAACTGGCCGACGCACCAGAGCCGGTTGGTCCTGTGGTCGTGGAGGAGCCTCGGCCGTCGGATGGCGTCTCCCGGGAGACGATCACTGTCCAGAACGTCACCCTCGAGCTCTCCGCGTTCGGGCAAGATTCGGTGGTCCTGCTCGCCCCAAGCCAGAGCCAGGGCCTGCTCGTCGACATCGACGCATCCACCGATGCGAGCTACGTGACCGTCCACCCCGATGGGCTCGAGGTCGTCGATGGCTACCGGGCCATGTACAAGCTCCACGAGCACGAAAGCCCGTTCAACTACACCTACACCCGGCAAGGCCCCCTCATCGGCCTCGAAGAGTCCCCGGTGGTGACAGCCACCGGTGGGGCCCAAGGCTACGTGTGGGGCGCCCACGTCGTCGTGCGGAACGAGTCGAGTATCCTGGCCTCCTACGATACCGGCGCCGAGATCGAGGAGAGCGACGGGATGCGGGCCCGCTCGGAGCACTACGAGTACCTCGTGCTCGACCTCGAGGGCATCGAGACGACCCTGGCATCCGAGGGCTTGGGCACCGAGCTCGTGGCACCCGGTATGCGCATGAACCTGGACGGCATGGCCCGGGTCCCCAGCGCTGAGGGGACGATCACAGCCCACGATGGCGTGCACCGAGCCGATGACCAGGGCCCCGTCTCGATGATCGGCAACGTCTCGCTCTCGCTCACCCCCCGCGGGAACCCCGCTGATCGCCTGAGCATCGGTCTCGACGGGACCCTATCTCAAGTGAGCATCCCCCTGACCCCGAACGGGGCGGGCAACGCGCTGTTGACGCAACAGGGGCTCGTCGCCGTCGGGGCAGGGAGCACGATCCTCGGCCTGGCAGCGTGGTACGCCATCTCGGCCAAGGGCGCCGGACTGGCCATCCTGGCACGGCCGTCCTCGAGAGAAGAGGACCCCGAGGAGCACGTGGTCCTTCCGGGTGTTGCGGGCCTGGAGCGGCCCAGCGAGCTCCTGTTCGACCCGGACCGGTTCACGCTTTACCACCTCATCCGATCCCGGCCTGGCTTATCAGCCAAGCAGTGCGCGGACACCACGGGGATCCGCGAGGCAGGCAGCGAGCTCGATCGGCTCGTGGACCATGGCTTGTTGACCCTGCTCGACGAGAACCCGCGGCGCTACGCGCTGCCCGGTGCGATCCCCGAGCACCTGCGCAGCCACGTCGCCTTCCTCAGGCGACCCCGCGCCGGACACCTTGCCCAACTCTTGGCCGTTCGAGGCCTCACGCCGGTGGCTCGCCTCGAAGAGCTCGCCCGCGCGACCCAGGGCCCGCTGAAAGGTGCTGACATCTCGCGCCTGGTCCAAGCGTTCGTGAACCGTGGGCTCGCCTACCGCGAAGACGGGGAGCTTGGCGTTGTGGTGGATCCGACAGAGAGGCTTTTCGATTGCCTTGACCGGATGGAGCGAGTCTGGGCTACGAGCCCTTGACGCGCTTGGTTGGGTAGAGCTTCACTGGGTCAGCTCGACCTCAGTCTCCGCAGCCGGAGCCTCGCCATCGACGATCTGGATGTTCGGCCGGTTGAGCGTCACGTAGAACTGGCCATCGCGCTTGCCCAGCTTAACCACATCAGCTTCGGCCATGCGGTGGATGTGGTGCTTGACCGTCATGTAGTTGAGGGGCTTGGGCAGCGAGTGGCTGGCCAGGCTGACCAGGTCAGCCAGGAAGGCCTCCTGCTCTTCCTGGAGGATGCGGTAGAGATTCACTCGGTTCGGGTGCGAGAGTGCACCGCACAGCTCTGCGACCTCCTGGGGGTCCCGTACCTCCATGCGCCAGCAAGGATCTGAGGCTATATAGTGCTTTACTACGGTTGAGCGTGAGTTGCACCGTGTCAGGGCATCTCATGCCTTGATGGGGTGCCAGTCTCGGCCTTCCGTCCAGGTGTACTCTCCTGCCCAGCCGTGCTCGGCGATGGACCGGACGGCCGTGAGGAAGTGGTCGACCTCCTGGCGCGTGTTGTAGACACCGAGGCTGGCTCGCACGGCGCCTGGGAACTCGGGCTCACGCGTGCTCCCGCCCCGGCGCAAGTGCTCGCGGAGCTCGTCGGCGTTGCCGAGGATGCCGAGCAGCCGCACGAGGTAGGGATGTGCGCAGAAGCACCCGTTGCGCGTGGCGATGCCGTACTCGTTGTCGAGGATGCGCGAGACCAGGCCGTGGTGGACGCCCTCGACGTTGAACCCGATGGCTCCGACGCGCTCTTCGGCCGGGGCGTCGCCGAGGATCGTGACGCCCGGGATCGCCTCGAGCCCAGCCAGTAGCGGTTCCAGGAGCTCGAGTTCGTGTTCGCGCACGTTGCCCATGCCGATCCCTCGCAGGAAGTCGATGGCAGCACCCATCGCGACCACGCCCGGCACGTTCGGGGTTCCCCCTTCGTGGCGGTCGTGGCCCGTGGTCCAGAGCACCTCCTCGGTGCCGACGAGTTGGACGGTCCCGCCGCCTGGCCGGTACGGTGGGGCCTCGTCGATGAGATCCATGGGGGCCACGAGGAAGGCCGAGCCCATGGGGGCATAGGCCTTGTGCCCGGCAGCAGCGAACATGTCCGGGCCCCCGGTCTCGCCGATGGTGGTGAGATCGATGTCGAGGTGTGCTAAGCCCTGTGCTCCATCCACGAGCACGCGGGCGCCGTAGGCGTGGGCCATGTCGATGACCTCCCCCAAGGGAGGTCGGATGCCGGTGACGTTGCTGGCCATGGTGACGGCTACGAGCTTGGTCTTGTACCGCTCGAGCTTGGCCTCGAGATCCGCCAGGTCGAGCTGGCCTCCCTCGTCCACCTCGATGTGAGCATACGGGCCACGGGCGCGGTGGGGGAGGTCGTTGGAGTGGTGCTCCATGGTGGTGATGAGGGTCACGCCGGGTTCGTGGGCGACGAGGTGGGCGGCCAGGTCCAAGGCGCCCGTTGTGTTCTGGGTGAACAGGACCTCGTGGTCTCCGCTGGCGCCGAGGAAGGCCTTGAGCTTCCAGCGGACGTCCTCGTAGGATTCGGTGCTCACGATGCTGAGGTGGTGGGCGCCGCGGTGCACGTTCGCATAGGCCTCGGAGAGGAAGCGCTGGTGGGCGTCGAGCACGGGCTGCGGGGCGTGCGTGCTGGCGGCGTGATCCATGTAGACCAGGGGCCTCGAGGCGCCATCGATGGGGCTCTTGAGGGTGGTCTGGGTGACGGGGAACTGCTCTCGCACCCGAAGCGACATGGTCCAAGAAGGGGGGCACTTGGCTAAAAGCTCCTCGGAGGGTCTGGTGTCCCCCGTGCGTCGTTCCGAGCCGCCCCTCCCGGAGGGTCCGCAACCCGCAGGTTGCTCCAAGCGAGCCCCTATCCCTCGTTCGTTCCTTGCGGCCCCATGGGCGAGATCAGGCCAGCTACAGAGTTCGTTTGCGTCAGCTCAGACGCCTCGCTCCTCGAGCATGGCCTTGCTCGCCTGGAAGATGCGGGCATCGAGGCGCGCGAGAGCGGTCGGATCCTACGCAACGACCACGTGCAGCTCTGGATCGAGGCACCGGAACCCGAGGCGTGCCGACGGATCCTTGAGGCTCACGGCATCAAGACCTTCCAGCCGGACGCTCCGCGACCCAACGACTGGCGTCGATGGCTCAGCTTGGAAGG
The DNA here is from genome assembly GCA_964396185.1 of uncultured Thermoplasmatales archaeon. Lineage (GTDB taxonomy): Archaea > Thermoplasmatota > SW-10-69-26 > SW-10-69-26 > SW-10-69-26 > CAYNEI01. Next base: position 6,911 of record CAYNEI010000036.1, on the reverse strand, counting down.
TACGGCTCGCCGGTTCGTCCGAGGCGCTGATCGCCTCTCCCTGCGCATCGGGCACCACGGCCGCGGGGAGCCACCTCAGGGCCGCCAGTAGGGCTGGCCTTCGCTAAGCGCCCACGCGTCCGCGAAGATCAGACCGTCTGCCTGCGAGTACGTGCAGTCCCCGTCCAGGTCGATCCACAGCCCGCGGGCCTGCTCGTCTGGCGTGGTGCCGAGATCTTGGCCGTGGCCGTTGACCAAGCCCCAGCAGCCAGACAGCTCGCTGGGAAGGTCCACGCGGAGCTGGGCGTCCTCTTCAGCCTCGTACCCGCCCGAGCGGCTCGTGTCCAGCCAGACCCCGCGGGTCTCGCTGGGGTTCCAGTCCTCGAGATCCACGGGCTCCCCGTCGGGGCCTAGAGGTCCAGCGATCTGCGTGGGGAACTCCTGGGGCTCGTAGGTGGGATCGATGAGGGTGGCCAAGGCGTTGGCGATGCCGGGCGCGAGGTAGCTGGATGCGCTCACGGTCTCCTCGTAGTGGTCATCGTCGCCGCAACGGTCCGTACCATCCCCGTAGATCGAGGGGAAGACCGTGGGGAACACGTAGTCGTTGGCAGGCACGATGTACCCGAGCTCGTCGTTGGCAAGCCCGAAGAGCATCACGTGGTCTGCCTTCACCATGGTGAGCACCGCGGGTTCCTTGGGCATGTGCGGGTTGCTGGCGAGCTGTCGCTCGTACCCGTTCTCGCGCTGGCCACCGTTGTCGGGATTGGGGCGGGCCTCGCGGTCGTCGTTGAACAGCTCCTTCAACGGGTTGTAGTCCCAGCACTTCTCAGGCGTCGCATCGGGATCCTCGCCGAGAGGGTTCCCGAGGGCCACTTCTGGCAAGAGCTCGCCGGGTGCTGTGAGGATGGAGACCACGTTGTCCGCTCCACTGCCGAGGGTGACCGCGTTGACCTCGGCCCGGAAGAACGGCGTTGGGGCCACCACGCCCAGCGGACCGATGGGCGGCAGCTCGGCGGGTCCAAGGGCGAGCTGGTGATCGAAGATCCCGATGGTGTTCAGGGCGAGCAGGAAGGCGTTGTCGCCGGGGATGGAGAGCTCTCGGGCCTGCACCCGCAGCGTGTCGAGCTCGGTGGGCTCAGCTTGCGTGAGCCCATCGAGCACGGCCCAGGCGGCCACCTCGCCGATGCGCTCGGCCTTCTCGTAGCTGTGGTCGGGGATGGAATCCCCGTTCTCATCAAGCGGGTTGGCCCCAAGCGTGGTCATCATGCCGCCGACGGCACCGCTGAAGAAGACTGCCGTACCACCGACGGCATCGTGGTGCACACCGCCAAGCGTGGCGCCATCGGTCTCAAGCGACTCGCGGAGGGTGTGGGCGTAGTCACTGGAGATCTCGCTCTTCGTCCCGGCCAGGGTCTCTGGGTGAGGACTCCAGTTGACCAGGGTCGCGATGGTCTCCCCTTGGTCATCGATGAACTGGACGCCCAGCACGCGGTCGTCGATGACGAACGGGTCGCGGAGATCGGTTTGCACCGTGCCGGCAACTCCGATGAGATCGCGGGTGAGCGCCGAGGCCGAGAGCACGTGGTCCACGGGCCGCTGGCTTTCAGCGGCTTGGACGATGGCGTCCACAGTGCCTTGCTTGTAGTGGTCCATCAGGCCAGGGTGCTTACCGTCCACGACGATGCTGGGGCCCCAGAGACCCATGGTGTCGATGCTGTCGTGGGTGTGGGTGGAGGCCACGAGGATGTGGTCGAGGGCCGCGGGGCCGAGCTCGGCGGTGGCCGCTGCTCGGATGTCCTGGACCACGCCGCGGAAGAAGCCGACGGTGTCCACGCTGGCCATGGCCATGCTGGTGTCCCCGCAGGTGAGCACGAGGGCGCGCGCCCAGACGGGGTCGTGGATCGACTCGGCCATGTAGTACTCGTTCCCGTCCTTCTCGTGGCCGTAGCCGGCCATGAATAGGCCGTCGAACTTGCCGTTGGCGTTGGCGTCGATGTACGGCTCGCCAGGGTCCCCGGTGAGGGGGTCGGGTCCGTCGTAGACATCGTTCCCGTTGAGGTCCGTGTACTCCTCGTTCCAGGACAACGGATCGTACGGGCTGATGTCCACTGCGGCCGCGCCCACCTCAAGGCCCCCAGCACAGGAGCCCTCCGCGTCGACGGTATCCTCCTGGAAGGTGACCGTGGGATCCATGACCGCGTTGTCTGCCGGGCTGAGCAGCCCCGCTTGTGCGCCTGCCGTGACCAGCGCGATCGCCGACAGGGCGATCACCGTGTGCCTCCAAGCCATGGCTCGGTATCATCCTCATGGCATAAAAGCGGGGCCGACGGCCGCACGCGGTGCTACCCTGGGACGACCATGGGGATCAGCGCCCCGTGGTTCGTGTAGCTGAACGACCCGCAGTCGTTGCAGGCGTAGACGTCGGCGGCCATGCCGCCAGCGGTGTGCTGGAAGCGGGGGACGGTGTCTCCGCAGTTCGGACAGGCGCCGCGGGCGCACGTGGGGGAGGAGTGGGCGGTTGCCATACACAGAGGTGGGCGTGGGGGGTATCAAGCTCTCAGGCTGGGTGGTCGAAACTTCGTTCTGTAGGAAGGGGACCGGGAACCGTCAAAACCTGTTGCTACCGGTAGAGCCTTCTACCCTCGACCCGGTCACGCTCTATGCTTGGGCGGCCTACCCTACTTGCAGTCGTATTGCTCACGTCCGGGTGCGTGTACCAGGCAAGTGGCCCCAGAGAGGGAGAGGTCGGGCCCGTGGACATCGGTCTTGATTGGGTCGCAACACCGCGCGTGGTTGAGGTGGGCCAGAGTGCGACGTTCAAGGTGAACGTAACGGCGGTCGAGACACCAGAGGATGGCTTGGCGCTCATCGGGAGCGCCCTCGTCGCCTCGTTGGATCCCCTCGCCAGGCCGAGCCCCGACAACAGTAACCTATCGTGCTTCCGCTCCCCGGATCTCTGGGAGCGACGAACCCATACTGTGGACTGCGAGTTCGATGAGCCTGGGATCTGGCACGTGCGAGGCTACTGGGAACAGACATGGGGCCGCGAGCTCCGCCAGACGAACAGTCTGAGATCCTGGAGCGAGGCTGAGGAGGTCATGGTCATCCCAGCCTTCACGATTCACGATGGAGAGAAGGTTCCAGGACCATACGACCCCGCAGAACCCGTGATCCTCGAGTTCATCGTCGAGAGCGAGAGCTCGATCTCCGGATCCCTCGAGGTCGTCTATGACCCGAAGGAAGCTGGTGGTAGTGGCCGGGGTAGGTTCTTGAGCGGATGCCCCGAGACCGCTTTCGAGGGGCCCGGCACCGTCCACGTCCAATGCGATTGGAGCGAGGGAGGGAAGAAAATGTGGACGGTGTTCGCCCATGTCACTGCTGGCGATCACGTCTACACGAAGCGCCAAGGCGCCGGAGGGTTCGTGTCAACGATCCACGAAGCCTGGGAGAAGGGGGAGAGATTCTGAACTGGACGTACCCCCGCATCCTAACCGCCCTCGGCTTGCTCCTGGCAGTCGGTGTCCACGTTGTCCCCTTGATCGAGATGGGTGTCTCCGAAACAGTTGAGTTCGAGTACGGCTCGATGACCACCCGGGTCGAACCGCTCATCGAGATCTACCCGGCCTGGCTCCGCTTCGAGGGGAGGACCGACCCGATCCGTGCGGCAGACCCAGAGGCGGATCTCGATTCGGATGGCCCCCCTGGGGAGGGGGCGTACACCGAGACGCACATCGCCACCGAAGGCGATGAACTCGTCGTGGTCTGGGTCGGGTACGGTGACCTAGGAGCGACGACCACCATCCTCGAGACGATCCCGGTCCGGGATGGTGCACAGGATGGCTCTGGCCATGCCACCGGGGTGCTCGTCGGCGGGATCGTTTCGGGGCTGGGGATCTTGTTCGTGCTCTCATCTTCTTGGCTCCAGGGAAGGCCGGGCCGTGGTCAGGTCAGCCTCGGAACCGGCGCAGTGCTATTCGCCGGTGGAGTCACGACGGTTGGGATCGGGGGGTGGACAGCGACTGGAGATCATCTTGCGGGGCCAGGAGTAGGCGTTCTGTTCGCACTTCTCGCCACCGTTGCGTGGATCGCCGCGTTGATCCACCCGCTCGTCTCGCGTCGCCTTCAGGCGGCCCTGGTACCCGCCCGCCGGTTCAGTGGCCATGCGATTGCGCTCGGGGTGACGAGCGTGCTCGCAGGCGCGTTTGCGCTGGGTCCTTGGGCCTCGGCCCCGGCTGAGTTCGGTGGTACGATTTACGGATGGGAGGGGGACGGCGTCATCGTGGCTCCGCTCATGGTCCTCGCTGCCATCCTCGCTGTCGCCCTACGACCTGGCCGAGCGCGCACCAGCCTCGTCGCCATCCCGGCCGGGGCTGCTGCGCTGACGATGACCGTCGACCTGGGTCGGTTGCTGCGTTTCGGAGACGCACTCGGGATCGAGGTCGGGTGGGGGCTCTGGCTTGCAGGCTTGCTTTCCGTCGGAACCCTCGCCCTAGCGCTCACGTTCCACAAGACGAGGCGCACGGAGCAGGATGCCCCGAGATCCTTCAAGCCCGCGGTGCGAGAACGACCCCCTCCCGGAGGTGGCCCCACCACGTTCACGGTGGCGGCAACGAGAGCGCAGGGCACACAGCCGGACAGCCAGAACAAGCGTGGGAGCAGCGATCATCCCGGGTAACCAGGCTACAGACTGCGCGTAGTGTTGCTCCTCCCATCGCGATTCGTCGCGCGTTGCGGGGTCAACGATCTTCCCCGACATCGAAGTCGATACCTTGGGCCAGCGGCAAATCGTCGCCCCAGTTGATGGTGACGGTCTGGCGGCGCATGTACTGCTTCCAGGAGTCGCTGCCGGCTTCGCGGCCGCCGCCGGTGTCCTTCTCGCCACCGAAGGCGCCGCCGATCTCCGCGCCACTGGTGCCCATGTTGATGTTGGCGATGCCGCAGTCCGAGCCGTGCACACTCAGGAAACGCTCAGCTTGCTTGAGGTTCTGGGTGAACATGCTGCTCGAGAGACCCTGGGGGACCTCGTTGTGCCAGGCCAGCACCTCGTCGAGATCCTGGTAGGTCATGACGTAGAGAAGGGGAGCGAAGGTCTCCTCGGCCACGATGGGCATGTCGTGGGTGGCTTGCACGATGGTGGGCTCGACGTAGTTCGCGCCCAGCGCCTCCAGCCGGTTGCCGCCCGTGAGGATCTCGCCACCCTGCTTCTCCACTTGGGTGAGGGCCTCGAGCATGTCCTCGACCGCGCCTTCGGTGACCAGTGGGCCCATGAGCGTGCCCTGCTCGAGGGGGTCGCCGATGGGCACTTGCTGGTAGGAGGAGACGAGGCGCTCGGTGAGCTCGTCGGCCACGTCCTCGTGGACGAAGAGCCGGCGGATGCTCGTGCAACGCTGGCCCGAGGTACCCACGGCACCGAACATGATGGCGCGCTGGGCGAGGTCGAGCTCGGCTGATGGGGTGACGATGACGCCGTTGTTGCCGCCGAGCTCGAGGATCGTGTTGCCCATGCGCTTGGCTACGGCCTCGGCTACCTGGTAGCCCATGCGGCACGAGCCGGTGGCGCTGACCAGCGGGATGCGGCGGTCGCTGGTCAAGCGATCGCCGATGACCGAGCCACGGCCGACGAGCAGCGTCATGACACCGGGGTGGCCGTGGTCTTCGAGGACCTCGTTGGCCAGGCGGCTGATGGCGATGGCCGTGAGCGGGGTCTGGCTGGAGGGTTTCCAGACCATGGTGTCGCCGCACACGGCTGCGATGCAGCTGTTCCAGGACCACACGGCGGCCGGGAAGTTGAAGGCCGTGATGATGCCGACCAGGCCCATGGGCTGCCACTGCTCGTACATGCGGTGGTCGGGCCGCTCGCTGGCGATGGTCTTGCCGTAGAGCTGGCGGGAGAGGCCGACGCTGAAATCCGCGATGTCGATCATCTCCTGGATCTCGCCCTCGCCCTCCTCGCTGATCTTACCCATCTCGAGGGTCACCAGCTTACCCAGCGCCAGCTTGTGCTCGCGCAGCTTTTCACCAAGCTCGCGCACGATCTCGCCACGTTTGGGAGCTGGCAGCTGGGCCCACTCGACGAAGGCCTCCTGGGCCGCGCGGACGACGCGCTCGTAGTCCTCAGGCGTGGCCTGGGTCACCGTGGCCAGCGTCGTGCCATCGATGGGCGTGGTTACCTCGAGAGCATCCCCGCTGGCGAACCACTCGGTGCCGTCGGTGGAACCGGGGATGGTCGCTTCGGGTTCGATGCCCACGTCCTCGAGGATCTTGGCGTAGCGGGGGTCCATGGGAGGCGCTCCTTGGTCTCGGGAACGGGGGTCGAGGGGAAGAACCCTGCGCTGGTCACGGGAGCGCACGGCGGGGCGCGGTCGCGCAGGCCGGCGCGCGGCCAGCACTTATTTCTTGGGCCCCCCTTTCAGGGCCTGTATGCCCTTCGAGAACGAGCTCACCTTCCACACGTACCGCGAGGATGGAGCTGAGGAGAAGTTCCATCAGAACTACGAGGACGCCGTCGACGAGATCCGCTCGAAGCTCGGCCAGGACCACCCCCTTCGCATCGGGGGCGAGGAGATCGAGGGCGATGACCTCTTCGAGGTCGTCTCCCCCGGAGACACCACCCTCGTGATCGGCCGTTTCGCCAGCGGGACCGAGGAGCAGGTGACCCGCGCGGTCCAAGTCGCCAAGCAAGCCCAAGCGGGCTGGGAGCACACGCCCTACGACGAGCGAGCGGAGATCTTCGAGCGCGCGGCTGAGATCATGCGGGAGCGCAAGTTCCAGCTCGCCGCTGTGATGACCCTGGAGAACGGTAAGCCTCGCGTCGAGGCCCTGGCCGATGTGGACGAAGCCATCGATTTCCTCGCCTTCTACAGCGCTGAGCTCAAACGCCACAAGGGCTACGTCTACGACACCGGCACCGCGCCTCCGGGCCAGCACTGCAC
>CAYNEI010000035.1:0-23784 GCA_964396185.1 uncultured Thermoplasmatales archaeon | reverse complement strand
CCGGGCCGGACCGCTCCGGTCCGAAACCATTTCCCCGGATGGCCGCCTGCCTGCTCCGATGGCTGGAGCCTCGGGGGAGGGCCTGTTCACGGACCTCTACGAGCTGCGCATGGCCCAAGGGTACCTCGAGCACGGCAAGACGGGCGAGGCGGTCTTCGATCTCCACGTGCGCGAGCTCCCCCCGCAGCGTGGACTGCTCGTCTCAGCGGGCATCCAGCGAGCCCTGGAGCGCCTGGACCGGTTCACGTTCGACGACGACCAGCTGGGCTTCCTGAGCGAGCAGGGCTTCAGCGATGCGTTGGTCGACTACCTGTCCACCTTCTCGTTCGAGGGCCGCGTGGAAGCGATCCCGGAGGGCAGGCTCCTGTTCCCGTACGAGACCGTGCTCCAGGTGACCGCGCCCCTGCCGGCCGCCCAGCTCATCGAGACCCTGGTGCTCAACGCCGTGCACGTGGAGCTGGTGGTGGCCGCCAAGGCTGCCCGCTGCCTCCTGGCTGCAGGAGGCCCAGGCGAGCACCCGGCGCTCGTCGACTTCGGGGCCCGCAGGGCCCACGGCCGGGATGCCGCCCTCTCAGCGGCCCGCAGCGCTTACCTCGCCGGCTTCGATGGCACCTCGCTGGTCGAGGCTGCCGGGACCTTCGATATCCCGTGTTTCGGCACCATGGCGCATGCCTTCATCCAGGCCTTCGAGCACGAGGCCGACGGCCTGCGCGCCTTCGCCGAGAGCTTCCCCGACGGCACCACGCTGCTCATCGACACCTACGATACCCTCCGTGGCGCCGACCAGGCCATCGAGGTCGCCCAGGAGCTCGAAGCCCGCGGCGGCCACGTCGCCGGGGTGCGGCTGGACAGCGGGGATCTCGCTCAGCTGGCCCACGAGGTCCGCGCCAAGCTGGACGCAGCCGGGCTCGACGAGGTGGACATCTTCGCAAGCGGCGGGCTCGATGAGCACCGCATCAGCGAGCTCATGGCCCAACAAGCCCCCATCGACGGGTTCGGCATCGGGACCTCGCTCGTCGTCTCACAGGATGCACCATCCCTGGATCTCGTCTACAAGCTCGTGTCCTACGACGGGCAGCCCGTGACCAAGACGAGCGAGGGAAAGCACGTGCTCGCAGGCCGCAAGCAAGTGCGTCGCCGCACGGACGAAGCCGGTCAGCTCGCCGGGGACGAGATCACGCTGGCCGACGAGGATCGTGAGGGCGAGGCGTTGCTCCAACCCGCAGCGCTGGCGCGGGACCCCGCCAAGGCCCTGGCAGCAGCTCGGGAGCGCTTCCTCGATGAGATCGCACGCCTACCCGCCGAGCACCGCCGCTTGGTGGGGTCGACACCCTACCCTGTGGCTTGCTCGCCAAGCCTCCAGGCCGCAGACGAGCGGGCCATCCAGCAAGGCAAGCGAGATGGCCAGGGCTAGCCCGCGGGTCGAGCACGGGGTCCTACACGTTCACGTCTCCCCCGATGGATGCGCCTCGAGCGCAGGGCAAGCAGACGTTCGGTTCCGAGGCCTTGTGATCCGCACAGACCGCTTTCCCGCAGAGCGAGCACGTGGTCAGGGCAGGTGTCTGGCAGTACGAGCAGAGGCCGACGGTCGCCATGGTCGCTCTCTTGGCGTCCGAGGCTAAGAGGGTTACGGTGCTTGGTTCCGGTGCTTGTACATGGGGGAGGTTGCTACCCTAACCAAGCATCCCTTTGTCAACCCTTCAATAGGGCCTATCGGGATTCAGCTCGCGTGTTCCTGCGTAGCCAGCGTCCAACGATCGGGGCAGAAGCGGTGATCGAGGCGCTTGAGAACCCACACGACCGGCGGATCTTGGCGTTGGCCCAGGACCAAGGTGTAACGGCTCAACAGATCATCGACGAGACCGGCATCCCGAAAAGCACGGTCTATCGCCGCCTCAACAGGCTGCGAGAGCTCGAGCTGATCACCGTGGACGGTGGCGCTCTTGTCGGAGGCCATGCCATCGACAAGTACCGCGCCCGGGTCAGAGATGCCGAGATCCGCGTGCGCGGAGGCCAGGTCGAGGCCCACTGGGAGCTCGACTCCCCCTTCGACGAAGCCTGAAGCTGGCCCCAGCAAGCGGCCACCCGGCAGGGAGGCCAAGCTTGAAACCGCCAGCCACCGATGAAGGGCCATGCCCCACTACCTCGTGCGCGCCTCCCCGGACCACGAGACGCTGCCCGACCTCCTTGAGAAGCTCCATCGTGGCCGGATCCAAGAGCTAGAACCCTTCGGACGTACGCTGGATGAAGCGTTGAGGGGCGCCAGGATCGACCCTGAGGACGGCCGAGCGCTCTGGGAGGTCGAGGACCATTGCTCACCGCCACTGGCCATGGAGCGTCAAGCCGTGCTGGACGAGCACTTCGACGAGATCGAGGTCGAGCCCGTGGACCCTGGCGAGGGCTGGGATCGCATCGAGGATCTGCCTTCGCTCTGGTTCCGCGCCAACCGGGACGGGAGTCTCCCAGGGAACAGCTGAGCCGCTACGCCTCGCTCTCAGGCCCGCTGTGATCCCCGATGCGCACGATCCACAGGGGGAACACCACCGTCGCCACCGCACAGATGGCGCCCCAAACGATGAGGTCGGCCATGCCGCCGTGACCGTTGGAGATGCGCAGGGCGACGAACAGGACCGCGATGAACAAGAGGGACGTGAGCGCCAGCCACGCGAGCATCTTCTTCTCGAACTTGGTCGTCTCCATGGTCGGCGCATCGCTCCCACTACCTTAACCTTATGGCGGTCGCCCCTGGGGGAGCCCTGCTGGAGCCGGTTGCTGGTCGCAAGGGCCTTGAGCCCGGGTCCGGATACCGGATCATGCGCCTGGCACGGCTGCTCGCGGTCACATCGGTTCTGGTCGGCGGGGGGCTGCTGGCCACAGCCGGCGTGCGCGGCGAGCTCACCATCCACATCCTCGTGGTGCTACCCCTGCTCACCGGCTCGAGCCCCCTGGCCGTGCTTGGCATGTTGGCCCTGTTCGCTGGCGTCGTGGGGGTCCTTCTCACCACGCCGACGACCGTCGAGCTCGAGCGGGGCTCCTCGGGCGCCGGGGGCCACAGCGAGCTCGAACGTGGGGCTCGTTCCAAGCGCCATGGTGGGGGCGTGATCCTCATCGGACCGATCCCCATCGCCTGGGGTTCGGATCGACGCTGGCTCGTGGCAGCCCTCGTGCTCGCGCTGCTCTTGGTGATCGCTGGCCTGACATGGACGGTCCTCTCGAGCTAGCAGCCGATCACGGGTTCTCTGTGCTCTCCATGGTCGCGCTTGTGTCCGTGGTTCCCGTGGCTCTCGTGGTTGTTGTGCTAGCCATAGCGAAGAAGAGCTAAATGGGAGCCCACCCACTGCAAGGCTCGATGCCTGGTGGGAGGATCCTCTCGACCGCCCTGGTCGCGCTTGCCATGCTCACGGTGCTGGCACCTCCAGCCTGGGCGCATGCTGCCCCGAACCCCCTGGAGAACGCGGTGCACCTGCTCGCCGACGAGGGCGAGGACTCCTTCTACTGGTACGATGGCTACGACCTCTACAACCTCTTCGTGCGCGAAGCGTACTGGGAGCCCCTGGACCAAGAAGGCCTGATCTTCCGGTTCACGCTCTACGGGGGCTTCGCACCCACGGATGTGGCCAGCACGCTGCACATCGACATCGGCTTCACCACACCAAGCGGCGAGCAGGTGTTGCGCATGAGCACCACCGACGACCGCAACTGGACCGGCGATCTCGTGCCCCTGGTCGCCAACGTGACGCCGGATGACCTGCCGTTCACCGGGGTCACCTCCAAGATGCAGGCCTTCGTCCCCTTCGAGGCGCTCGATCTCGCCCCCGGGGACAGTATCACGGACGTCTGGATGGCCTCATACGCCGACGAAGACCTGGTCGACCTGGCACCAGGAGGGGTCTTCCTGCCCCACAGCCAGGGCATGGTCGAGGTCCCCATGGAGAGCAGCCGCGTCACCGACGAACTCCCCCTCGTGGGCCCCCACGGCTACATGTCCGTCGAGCACACCATCACGCCCGGGACCCTGAGCATCGATGTCGAGAACATCCTCTCGACCGGACAGCACGTCGGCGTGGTCCCGGTGGAAACGCCGGGCTGGAACGTCAGCGTCGTCGGTGGCTCGGCAGCCTCCGTGGACGGGGGCGAAGCGGCGACGTTCACCCTCAACGTCAGCGCCGCACCGGCGGCCACTGCCCCCCTGCCGGTCCAAGTGATCAGCGATCTCGGTGCCCGCGACTGGATCTACGTCGGTGTCAACGGGAGCGAGCTGCTCACGGCCAACAGCGCCGAGGCCGTGGCCGTTGCTCCCGAGGCGCCGGCCACCAACGAGAGCCCCGGCATCGGTCTGGTCGGGTTGCTGGTCATCGGTCTGGTCGGTTTGGCCGCTCGGCGCCCTCGCTGAATCCAACCATCTGGTTGCCTGCGGGGAACGGATAAGTAGAACCGTGCCCGTTCCAAACCATGTCGTGCGGGGACGCATCGAACCGTTGGATGCGTGAGGCGTTCCCGATCCTCTCCGGGTCAACCTACCTCAACACCTGCAGCCTAGGTGCCCTGGCTCGACCGGTGCGTGAAGCGGTGGAGGGCCATCTTGATGCCTGGGACCGGCGAGGTGCCAGCGCCTGGTACGACGAGTGGCTGGCCACCCTGGAGCGTGCTCGCGGAGCTTTCGCAGAGCTCATCGGCGCCCACCACGAGGAGGTCGCGCTCGCGCCCAACGTTTCCACAGCTCTCTCCACCATCGCCAGCGGCATCGACTGGGAAGAGCGCGGCCGCGTGGTCTCCACTGAGCTCGACTTCCCCACCGTCGCCCACCAGTTCCACGCCCGCAGAGAGGCTGAGCTCGAGCTGGTCGCCAGCCCCGATGGGGTCCAGGTCCCAGCCAAGGCCATCGAGGGCGCCCTCACCGACGACACAGCCGCGTTGGTGACCTCCCAGGTCTTCTTCACGAGCGGTGCCATCCAGGACATCGCCCGGCTTAGCGCGGTGGCCAACGAGCACGACGCGCTGTCCATCGTGGATGCCTACCAGGCCACCGGCCAACTGGAGACCAACGTCAACGAGCTCGGCTGCGACGTCCTCATCACCGGAGGGCTCAAGTGGCTGCTCGGTGGGACCGGCATCGCTTACCTCTACGTCAGCCGGGCCGCCCAAGACCGCCTGGACCCCTCCATCGCAGGCTGGTTCGGCGACACGGACCCCTTCGCCTTCGACCCAAGCGCCTACCAGCCCCGCCCGGACGCGCGGCGATTCGAGCTGGGCACCCCATCGGTCCCTTCGGTGGCAGCCGGCCTGGCAGGCATGGAGATCATCTCCTCGCTGACCCCAGCCCGGATCCGGGAGCGCCAGACCGAGCTCACCACGGATCTCTACGAGCGCCTCGATGATGAGGGCTACTCGCTGGCTACGCCACGCGAGCCAGATGAGCGTGCTGGCATCGTGATGATCGAGGTCGACGATCCGGCTGGCACCGTGGAGCGCCTGGCCAACCAAGGCATCATCGTGGACCACCGACCGGGACGGGTGCGGGTGAGCCCGTACTTCTACAACACCCCCGACGAGATGGCCAGGTTCGTCGACGCCCTGGTCGAGCACACCACCCCGGTCCAGCGCGTCGGCGGCTGACAGGCCAACGCCTTCGTACCATGCCCCCATCCAACCCCCGTGTCCAAGACCAGCGACACCGCCCTGGACCGCTTGACCGAACTGGTCGCAGAAGGGGCTGAGCTGTTCAACCAGGGAGCCTACTGGGAGGCCCACGAGGCCTGGGAGGAGGGCTGGCTCGCGCTTAGAGAGGCGGGACGCTGGCCTGAAGCCGACCTCCTCCAGGGGCTCATCCTGGCCACCGCGGCCTTGGAGAACCTGAGCCGCGGCAAGCCAGCCGGCTTCACCACCCAGGGGGCCAAGGCGCTGGCACGGATGCGGGCGCATCCAGAGGCTGGCCAAGCCATCGGGCTGGCTGATCTCAAGGCCTTCCAGGAGGCGTTCACGGATCTCTACCTCGAAGCGGTCAGCCGGAAGCTCTCCAGCCTAGAGGCGCTGGAGGGGACCGTACCCCGCCTGGAGATCGAGCAGGCGGACACGTGAGCCCGCCTGGGCGTTGTCGGTGAACGTCGAACCGGGGTTCGCAAGCTTTTTGACGAGCCAGGTGGCGTCTCCATGGATGGTCGAGGAGAGGGATCCCCGGGTCGACAAGCTCGAGAAGCGCATGGAGCGCATCGAGAAGCGTCTCGGACGCATCGAGGGACGCCTCGGGGGCCGCGCCGAGAGCAGCCCTGCCCCCGAGGAGCGTGAGGCCAGCCGTGCCGAGCCCTCGTCGACCTTCGCTCCAGTGATCCCCCAGCCCGCCTCTGCGGAGCCCGAGCCGACAGAGTCGCGCTCGCTGGAGCAGATGCTGGGCGCGGATGTGCTTGCCAAGGCCGGGATCATCGTCCTCGTCCTCGGCGTCGCGTTCTTCCTGAAGTTCGCCTTCGACAACGACTGGATCCCGCTCACCGGGCGCATCATCCTCGGCGTCGTCGGTGGGTTAGCCCTCTGGGGGATCGCCGACTGGCTCGACCGGCGCGACCGCTACGGAGCCTACCCCCAGGTGCTCGCCGGTGGCGGCGCCGTGATCCTGTACTTCAGCCTCTATGTAGCATACGCCCTGGATGAGTACCGGGCAGCCACGGGCATGACGCTTGAGCTCGACGCGGTCCTGCTTGGGCTCGTCGCTCTCTCGCTGGCCGGGTACGCTGCCTGGCGCGAGCTCCCCACGTTGGCTGGGCTGAGCATCGTGCTCGGCGGCATCACCAGCCTCGTTGCCGGGCCTCTCGACATCTTCAGCGTGGTCTACCTGGTGCTGCTCACAGCCGTCGTGGCCATCGTCGCGGTCTACCGCCGCTGGGCGGCTGTGGGCCTGACGGCCCTGGTCGCTTCCCACGCCGTGCTCGCCCTTGACCTTGCAGCCGGGGTCGAGCCCCTGGCCGTGATGATCTCGACCGGGCTCCTGTTCGCGCTCTTCATCGCCGTCGCCCTGCGCGTCGAGGACGAGGAGGCGATCTTGCTCGGTGGAGCGCTGCCCATCGTAGCAGGCGTATTAGTCGCTTGGGGGGCTGTAGAGGCCGAGTTCAGCCTCTTCGCTGGGCTCTTCCCGCTCGCCCTGGGTGCTGGGGGCGTCCTGCTCGCCCTCACCCGCCGGGATGTCCGCCTCGCCTTGGCAGCCGCAGCCGCTGGCTTCGCCCTGCTGGCCGTCGACCTCTCCGAGGCCGCAGGGATCCCCTCCGAGATCGTGCTCGCGTCCTCCGGTGGCCTGCTTGTCCTCCTGCTCGGCGTGGCCCTGGCCCCCGAGCCAGGCAGCCAGCCTGGCGGCGCGGAGGATGCACGCTCCCTGCTCGCCGGAGGATCCGTGATCGCCGCCTGGGGGATCGCCCTGCTCGCCCTCACCCTGGAGGGTTGGGGGGAGGCGTGGCGTGGGCCGGTGACCGGCGGCTTGGCCGTGCTCTCGATGCTCCTGGCCCTGGCGCCGTTCGCCCCCCGGTCGAGCAGGGTCGGCTGGACGGCAGCCGCGGGGATCACCGCGCTGGCTTGGCCACCGATCCAGTTCGATGGGGAGTGGACCCTGCTCGCCTGGTCCGGGCTGCTCCTGGTCGGAGCCATCCTGGCGTTCCGGTACCACCTCGCTCCGCTGCGCCTGGCCAACCGAGGGGCCGCCGCGCTCCTCGTCGGGCATTGGCTCGGCGTGGAGGCACCTGGTCTGGATGCAGGCGAGCTCGGATGGCTTCCGGGCCTCGGCTTCGCGCTAGCCGCTGTCATCGCCACGGGTGTGGCTTGGCGGGCCAGCGCCCGGGACATCGGCGAGCAGGCACCCTGGACCCGGCTCGTGCTCGCCGGCGCGCTCGTCATCGCCGTGGCCTACCCACTGGCAGCCCTGGAAGGGTTCCTGGTGAGCCTTACGTGGGCCGGGCTCGCCCTGGCCCTGGTCGCAGCCGGCATGCTCGCATCGATCCAGGACCTCCGGCTCGCCAGCCTCGCGCTGTTCGCCCTCGTCCTGGCTCGGGTCTTCCTGCTGGACATGGACGAGCTGGAGGTCGGAGTACGGATCATCACCTTCCTCGTCGTCGGGGTGATCCTGCTGGCCGCCAGCTTCCTGTACGCTCGGCAGGCGGGCGCGCAGGAGGAGCCCAGCCAGGACACGAGGTGACCTGCTCGATCATCGGTGACCGGTACCCGGCGCGGTCAAGCCCCCACCTCTGCGCGAGCCTCCTCCTCGGCGGCCTCCTCCTGGTGGACCACCATGGCGATGCCCGTGAGCACGACCGCGCCGCCCACCACCGTCAGCCAAGGCGGCAGCTCACCGAGGATGAGGATCGCCAGGATCGTCGAGCCCACGGGCTCGCCCAGAACGGTGGTCGCGATGACCGGGGCGGTGACGTACTTGAGGGCGTAGTTGAGCACGGTGTGTCCGAGGATCATGGGCACCACGGCCATGGCGGTGAACAGGATCCACTCTCTGGGCGGGTAGCCTGTGAGCGGGTCCTGGTTGGCCAGCACCATGGCCAACAGCGCGAGACTGGCCACCAGGTAGACGGGCACCACGTAGGCCAACAAGGAGAGGCGTCGGCGGAAGTCCCGGCCGGCCAGGAAGTAGATGGCGGCTGCCACCGCGCCGATCAGGGCCAAGAGGTCGCCCAAGAGCGATTCGTTCCCCTGGAGGCTATCGCCGTACGCGATGACGCCTCCACCCAGCAAGGCGATGGTGACCCCGATCCAGCCCAGCCGGCCCAGCCCCTCCCCGAAGAGCCGGTGGCTGGCCAGGCCCACGAAGACCGGGTGCAGGGTGACGAGGACCACCGAGCTGGCCACCGTGGTGAGCGAGAGGCTCTCGATCCAAGCGGCGAAGTGGATGGCGAGCACGATGCCCACGGCTGAGAGCCCGATCCACTCTCTCACCTCCAGGCTGGCGATCTCCCGGCGGGCCTGGGGCCAGGCCAGGGCGGCTGCACCCAGCAGGCTGGTGGCGATGGTCAGACGGTAGAGCGCGATGACCAGGGATGGGGCCTCGCTCAGCCGGATCAAGATGGCCGCCGTGCTGATGGAGAGGATGGCCACGGTGATGCCGGTGCCCAGCGTGAGCCGGGAGGGGTGCCCATCCGCGCTCATCGTTCAACCGCAACTGTCACAAGCCTTTAAACGGGGCTCCTCTATCGCTGCATCATGAGGGACGCTCGGGTCGCCTTGGTCACGCTCATCCTGCTCACCACCGCTATGGCGGGCTGCTTCGGCGGGGACGACGCACCGCCGACGCGCACGGCCACCGCCTCTGGCGGCGCTGCAAGCGACGGGTACGCCTACGACGGGGAAGGCATCGTCTCGGCGGATGCCACCCTGAGCGCGACGGTCAACGAGGACGAGGAAACGGGCTCGATCAACGCCTCCTTCGAGGCGTGGAACAGCACGTGGACCGTGCGCTTCGATCAGTTCTCCGAGACCGCTGACTTCATGGATGGCGGCATCGTCTTCGACATCCTGGAGCACGGGGATACCGGCGTGTCCAGTCCCGCGATCCCCGCCATCATGGCCAACGTCGCCGCCTGGGGCTCAGCCGACGTGACACGCGACGGTGAAGCCTACGATCCGCAAGGCAACGAAGGGCGCTGGAGCGCGCACCTCATGCTCAGCGACGATACGGTCCGGGGCCCGGACGGGCTCATCACGAAAGCCGACGGCACAACCCCTTACGACCCCTCCACCCCCGAGGATGCCCGCACCATCGAGGACGATCGCCAGGCCATCTTGACGCTCACCGCACCCAGTGGTGCGGAGAGCGCCCGGGAGGCCGTGGCGGTCGAGGAGAGCTTCCAGTTCCAGGGACCCAACAACCGGGAGACCGTCGAGTTCCCCACGGCGCCCCACTCGCAGCTCGCCCTGAACATCGTCGCCGAGGCCGCCAGCGGAGCAGGAGCTGGGAACTTCACCTACCGGCTCGTGGACGCCAACGGCACCGAGATCGATGCAGGCGGGGACACGGTCACACCCACCGGCGGCCTCCAGTTCGCCCCCGAAGTGACGGCCACGACCCCGACGACGCTGATCCTCACAGGCTCTGGTGCCTACGAGGTGACCGTCGAGGCCACGGTCACGTACGACGACCACCCCGACATCGTCCTCTTCTGGCAGGATTGGTCAGAGGCGTAAGCAAGAGCCCTGTTCCACAACGCCTAAGAGCGGGGGTAGGCGTGTCCCCCCACTCGGCTCCAGGGTCCTGCCCGTCCAGGGTAGGGGTGTGGAACGGCTGCACCGGCCTTGGGGTGAGGGGGGAGAGGCTGGACGATGTCTGAGGACCCGAGCCCAGAGGACGACACCGTCGACATGGAGGAGCTCGGTCAGATGGCCGCCGATCTCACAGCTCTGTCGAACGACAACCGGCTCCAGCTGCTCCACCTGCTCACCGAGCCGCGCTACGCTGAGGAGATCGCGGATGCCCTGGATATGTCCAGACAGTCCGCGCTCAAGCACGTTGACAAACTGGTCGAGCGGGGGTTCGTGCGCCTGGTGCACGGCCAACGGTCCTCTGGTCCGGTCAAGGAGTACGTGACCGTGCCCCAGCGGCTCTTCGCCTTGGGCGTGCGCATCGGTGATATGGGCAAGCTCAAGCCCGAGGGCGGACCCCAGGAGCGAAGGGACGAGCGGACCATGGCGTTCCAGGAGGACGGCACCCCGGTGCCCGAGGCTGCTGATGCGGGGGAGAGCGAGGCTGCCCGCCACCTGTTGATCCTCACCGGGCCCCGGGCCGGGGAGCGCTACGCCCTGGAGGGCCAGGGGCCGCGCTGGAGCATCGGAAGGGACGAGGATCGCGACCTCACCATCGGGCACGATCCGTACGTTTCAGCCCACCACGCGGAAGTGCACTTGCACTGGCGCGGGCTCGAGATCGTGGACGCGTTCAGCTCCAACGGCACGCGGTTGAACTTCAAACGCATCCCGAAGGGTGGGCGCGTGCCCTTGCGGGTCGGGGACGTGATCGGCGTCGGCCACACCCAGCTCGTCTTCCAGACCGAGGACCAAGGGTGAAAGAGGGTTCAATCCCGCTCGTGAGCCTCGGGCAGGAAAACCGTGAACGTGGAGCCGACACCGCTCTCGGTCTCGCATGTGATCCTGCCTCCATGGGCATCCACGATCCTGTTGGAGATCGCCAGGCCCAGGCCGGCGCCCTGCTCATGGGTGGTGAAGAACGGGTCGAACATGCGCGTTTTCACGTACTGCGTCATGCCCTGGCCCTCGTCTTCGATGACCAGCTCGCCGCCACCGTTGGCCGGTTGCGTCGTGATCGTCACGCTCCCGCCTTCCGGCATGGCCTCGGCGGCGTTGTTGAGCAGGTTGAGCACGACCTGCTGGATCTGGGTTTTGTTCAGCAGGATGGGTGGGGTCTCGTTAAGGCTGGCCTCCACGTTGATGCGGCTCTCGTGGGTCTTGCGGAACAGCTCCACGGCTTCCTCGACCGCCGTGTGGAGGCTCTGGGGGGCTCGCTCCTGGGCCCCGCTCTGGGTGAACCTCCGGAGATCTCGCACGAGGCCATCGATCCTGGACACGCCGTCCATGGCCGCTGCACTGTAGTCCGCCACGTCGCCGGCGATCTCGCGCAAGGACGGGTCGGTGCGCGCGGCTTGCTCGATGCGCTGGCGGACCTGGAAGAGCGTGTTCGTGATATGCGTGGTGGACGTCCGGATCTCAGCGGCCACACCGCTAACCAGGGCCCCGAGGGCAGCGAGCTTGTCGCTCATGGCCAGCTGCTTTCGCATCTGCTCGAGCTCTTGGGTCGCCTGCTTGCGCTCGATGGCGTACTGCATGGATCGGGCCAACCGGTCCCCATCCACGCTCCCCTTGACGAGGTAGTCCTGGGCGCCGGACCGGACAGCCCTGGCACCTAGCTGCTCGTCCTCCAGGCCCGTGAGCACCACGATGGGTGTCCCGGGGTCGGCCTCGTGCACGGCGAGCACCGTGTCGAGCCCTTGGCTGTCTGGTAGGGAGAGGTCCAGGAGCACGACGTCGACCGTGTCCTCGGTGAGGTAGTTGAGCCCTTCCTTGAGGCGGTCCTTCCAGACGAGCTCGAAGCTCATGCCTCGGGCATCGGTCAGTTCTTCCTCGATCAGGCGCGCGTCTCCCGGGTTGTCCTCGACCAGGAGGACGGTGATCGCTTCAGTGTTCATCTTTCCTCCTGTGGGGGTAGTTTCACGATGCCGAGCCAGAACTCTTCGATCGCCCGCACCACGGCGATGAACCGGTGGAGATCCACCGGTTTCGTGATGTAGCAGTTGGCGTGCAGGCTGTAGGTCTCCAGGATATCCTGTTCGGCTTCGCTGGTCGTCAGGATCACGACGGGGATGTTGCGCAGGCCCGGGTGGCTCTTGATCTCCTCGAGCACCTCGGATCCGTCGCGTTTGGGCAGGTTGAGGTCGAGCAGGATCAAATCCGGTCGGGGCGCGTCACGGAACTCGTCCTTCTGGTAGAGGAACTTGAGGGCCTGCTCGCCGTCCGTGGCGACGTTCAACCGGCTCTCGACCCGTCCCTCCTTGAGCGCTTCCTGGGTCAGGCGCACGTCCCCTGGGTTGTCCTCCACGAGGAGGATCTCCACCACTCTGGTAACGGGCATCATCGCGTAGCGCTACCTCTTTCGGGCCGCCCCCTTTAAACATGCTCGCCTGGTCCCAGTGATTGCCGGAGACCTGGCACGCATGGCAGTCTTGGGTCGGAGCCGTGACGGCAGCTGTCTCGGCCATCCGTCCTGGCTTGCAGAGTTTAAGTAACCGGCGCACGAACCAAGTGGTGTGAGCTCCTCATCAGAACCAGGGTTCGCCTCCCCTCTGGTCGCGGATCCAGGATGGGAGAGCTTACGCGATGCCATGCTCAACCTCCTGGTGAGCCGGGCGAACCCCTCGAGCAGCACAGACGACATGGCCACCAGGCGCCTTGTCAAGGTGCTGGTGACCCTGGATGTAGACCCCGCGCTTGAGGGTGAGCTGCGCTGGTCTGTCTTCGAGCTCGGCGCGGATGTGGGCCGTCATGTCTACGCCAAGCTCATCGTGGAGGATTCCCTCCCAGATGCGGTCTCGATCCTCTCCGACAGGCTCGAGCTCGCGGGGTTGGCGGGCATCCAGCTGGAGCGGGCGTTCCACCGGACTGCCCGGATCCGGTACAGGCCGAAAGCGGATGGCGAGCTCGCCGATCCCAGGGTGCTTGAGGCCTACCTCGGGGGCGTGGTCCATGGGACCCTCTCCGAGGCGATGAACTGCACGGTAGAGATCGAGCCCCTGGATGGCCATCGGTTCTCGGTCTGCCTGGGCAACGGGCGCGATGTGAACGTAGAGGTGGGCTGAACATGATGGAGCAACAGGAACGATTGCAGAAGACGCTGGATGGGTTGGTGACCGAGGACGGGCTCTTGGGTTCCGCGCTCGTGAGCCGGGACGGGATCCCGGTGCTCTCGAGCTTCTCCCAGCGGTTGGATCAACGGACGTTCAGCATCCTGGTGGAAGGGGCCATGGTTGCCACGCTCATGGGCGCCGCTGAGGAAGCCATGGAGGAGCTGGAAGCCGGCGAGATCGAGCACATCAGCATCGAGAGCGCCGAGTTCCGGATGATCATCCTGGGCGCCTCCCGAGACTTGCTGTTCCTAGCGATCACGGACACCTCGGTCCCGCTCCAACAGGTCCTTGCCCCGCTAACCGATGCCATCACCGCGTTCAACGAGGCGGCCTGAGGTCGAACCATGTCAGGAGCGCGCGAAGGGTTGACATTCGGCGTCGAGCCCTTGGACAACCTCGTGCCGCCCGCCCCCTGGGGGTCCACGACGCTCTTGATCAACGAGCCAGGGGTCGAGGCTGAGCCATTCCTCAACCAGGCAGCCCACACCCACCTGGCCGCAGGCCGCGATGTCGTCTACGTGGTCGTCACCCGGTCACCCTCCAGCGTCATCACCGAGATGAACGAGCTCGGGTTCAACGCCGACGAGCACACCGGCGAGCTCCACTTCGTGGACGCTTTCTCGGCCCTGCTCGGGACCTCCGAGGACGCGACGTACGCGATCCACGACCCCTCAGATGTCGCAGAGGTCGCCAAGGTGCTCGCGCGCGCTGCCCGCCAGAACCCGGACGCGGTCTGCCTGTTCGACTCCCTCTCGGGCCTGATCGACCAAGCCTCCCCAGAGAGCGTGGCTCAAGCTTTCCCCGAGCTCTACGAGGCCCTGGAGGGCTTCGGGCTCAGCGCCGTGCTGTTCACCCACTGGCCGTACGCTGCCGGCATGGAGGACTTCTTCGACCGCTTCGATGCTGTGCTCCGGTTCGGCGCCGTGGAGGACCGCGTGCTCTTCGGCGAGTACTTCGAGTTCGAACGCGTCCCCTGGGCGCCAGGCGAGCTCGGAGATCTGCGCCACCTCTACAAGACCAAGCGACCCGGCGGCCTGTTCGTCTACATCCCGAAGATCGTGGTCACGGGCCCGTACAACTCCGGCAAGTCGACGTTCATCCAGACCGTCTCCGATGCCGCGGTCAGCGTCGACCGCCTGGGCACGACCGTGGCCCTCGACCACGGTCACGTCACCATCGGCGGCGTCACGGCCGACATCTTCGGCACGCCCGGCCAGGTCCGGTTCGACCCCATCCTGCGCACGGTGGCCGGCCAGGCCCTCGGCGTCATCGTGCTTCTGGATGCCAGCAAGCCCAGCAGCTTCGAGCGGGGCCGGGAGCTCCTGGAGAAGACGTGGGAGACCGGGTTGCCTGCCCTCGTCGTGGCCAACAAGCAAGATCTCCCCAACGCGCTCAGCCCCGAGGAGGTGGCCAAGGAGCTGGGCACCCTGGACCGCGAGATCGATGTCATCGGCGCCACCGGGAACGATCCCAAGCAGGCACGCCAGGTCCTCGAGCACATGAGCCGTCGCATCCTGGAGGGGAGGGTCAAACCGTGAAGATGGAGATCGGCATCCCTCGCCTCGACGAGCTTGTGGGCGGGGGCCTGCCTGCCCGAAGCGCCACCATGGCCCTCGGGCCCCCCTTCTCAGGAACACAGACACTGGCCAGGACTTACGCCCTGCATGGCATGGCCCAGCGCATCCCCGCGGTGATCGTGCTCACGGACCGACCAGCCAGCGAGGAGCGCGCCCTCTTGGCCGCCATGGATCCCGACTTCGCGGCCTACGAGACGGAAGGCCTCATCCAGTTCGTCGACGCCCACAGCCGCTTGATCGGGGCGGGTGAGGAGCTGTCCCACTGCCAGTACGTGGGGTCCAGCGCGGATCTCAACCAGCTCGCTGCAGCGGTCAACGCCGCCCAGCGGGAGCTCATCGGCCAGCACTCCGACCACCGCCTGGTGCTCGACACCGCCTCGACGCTGATCACGCACACCAACGCTCCCACGGTGTTCCGCTTCCTGCAGGTCTTCCTTGGCCGGGCCAAGCTCACGGGCGCCACCAGCCTTATCCTGGTCGTGGCAGGCATCCACGCCGACGAGGAGGTCCAGATGCTTAGACACCTCGTGGACAACGCCATCGAGATGCGTGAGAGCGAGGGGGTCAGCCAACTGCGCATCGAGCTCCCCAACTCGTCGAACGCCAAGGGCTGGGTCGACTACGACCTCGACAGAACTCACCTGGAGCTCTCAGCTCGCTCGGAGCCGTAGACACCGGGTTCCAGCCCCCGAACCGAACCCTTCAAAAGGCTGGCCTGATGAGTCCTGGAACGATGCTCCGCGCCCGATCGCTTGCGCTGGCAACCCTCCTGCTTGCCACGGGAGCGCTGGCAGGCTGCACCTCCAGCGAGGGCGACCAAGCCAGGGAGAGCCGCGACCACGAGGTCGACGGCTCGTTCACGACCCAGGCCACCCAGCAGGACATCGAGGCCCTCGAGCGAGAGCTCGAGGACGTCGGCGCCGAGCTCGTGGTGCTCGAGAGCTTCCCCATGCAGTTCGTCGTTCGGGGCTTCACCGGCGAGAGCTGCCAGGAAGTGCTTGAGATCCTGAACGACGACACCGCCGTGGATGCTGTCGGGCCCTGCGATCCCGGCGGCCAGGCCTCGAACACTGGGAACCCCTACAGCGCCGGCTGACGCCCAGGGGACGCAGGAACCCTTTTCCCCACCTCCTGGGATGCAGGCCCATGATGGGAGGACGCGGAGCCAGCCCCGCCCTGGTCGCCCTGCTGCTGGCCGCCTCGCTTGCGGGCTGCATCGGCACCGACGACCCAAGTGAGGCCTTCGAGGCCAGCGCGACGGAGGCCCGGGTCATCGAGCCCATCGTGGCTGGCCACGCCATCAACGAGTCCCGGCTCACCGAACCCATCTTCGACGTCCTACCCAAGCTGGTCGAGTACGTTGAGGCCACCACCGACGGCGTCGAGCTCTACACCGAGATCCACCTGCCAGACGGCCAGGGCCCCTGGCCCACCATCCTGGAGTCCAGCCCCTACCGCGCGCTGGCCGGCAACGGGAAGCTGGACGAGCTCTTCGGCACCGGGCGCTTGGTGGACCACTACGTGCCCCGCGGCTACGCTGTCGTGTTCGCGCACGTGCGCGGCACAGGCAACAGCGAGGGCTGCATGGACATGATGGGCGCCAAGGAGCAGGCCGACCAGCACGACCTGGTCGAGTGGATCGCCGGGCAACCCTGGAGCGATGGCAAGGTGGCCATGCACGGGGTCAGCTACGTCGGCACCACGCCACACGAGGCCGCCATCACCGCGCCTGAGCACCTGACCACGGTGGTCACCATCGCTGGCGTGACCAACCAGTGGCGCAACACGTTCATGAACGGCGTCCCGTACGACGGGCGCCACTACCCGCTGACCTACGAGCTCCTCGTCGGGGCACCCCCGCCGTTCGATGTCGAGCGCGGACCCGACTGGGCGATCAACACCGCCATGGCCGCCTGCGACCAGGAGGAGGCCATCGCGCACATGAGCCCCGGCACCTACGAGCACGGCATCTACGATGCCTACTGGGCCGAACGCAACCTCACCCTGGGGGCCGGAGACGTCCAGGTGCCCATCCTGTACAGCCAGGGCTTCGCCGATCGCGCGGTCAACCCGAGCGAGGCGGTCCACTGGTTCAACGAGCTCGACGTCCCCAAGAAAGCCTTCCTCCACCAGGCCGGCCACCAGTACGCTCCGCGGGAGGACTACTTCACCGTCGAGCACGCCTGGATGGACCACTGGCTCAAGGGCATCGAGAACGGGGTGCTGGAGAGCCCGCCGGTCGAGGTGCAGCTCAACGACGACCGCATCCGCCTGGGCACCCACTGGCCCCCCGAGCAACCCGCCCGAGAGCGCCTCCACCTGGCCACAGGCGAGCTCACGCCCGTCGCGCCCTCCGAGGGCGAGGAGAGCTACCGCGCGGACATGGCACGCAACGCGTTCACCGGGCCCGACCAGCTCGACGCCGTGGCCAGCCTGGACGGGACCCCAACAGAGCTCGCCTGGACCAGCCAACCCCTCGAGGACCCGATCCACCTGGCAGGCCAGGCTCGCATGCACTTGGTGGCCAGCGTGGACGCCGAGAACACCTACTTCCTCTTCGACCTCTACGACGTGGCTCCGGACGGCGCCTGGACGTGGCTGGCCGAGGGCTGGTTCAACGCGCATCTGCGCGAGGGCTTCGAGAAGAGCGCGCCGCTCACACCCGGCCAAGCCCACACCTTCGACTTCGTCTTCGAGGCCCGGGAGTGGGTCCTCCAGGAGGGCCACAGCATCGCTCTCATGGTCCACGGCCACGACGACCGGGTCTTCCCCATCGACGAGCCCGTCACCCACAACACGATCCACTACGGCCAAGAGGGCTCGTGGCTCGAGCTCCCCGTGGTCGAAGATCCGGTCATCGTGGAGCGGCCGGACGACGTTTGACCCGCAGGCGACCGAGCCGCGGTCCGCTCGATCGGGAACCCGTACCTTCGGCCATCTCCCGGTGATAACGGTATCGCCGAGAACCGCCTATCGGGGGCGAACCTTCATGCCGCGCAAAACCCCATCCAAGCGCATGGATCTCGACCGCCTCTACCACCTCATGATCGCTCTCTCCCTCGTTGGGCTCGCCATGGTCATCCTCGGGCTCGTGGGCGAGCACCTCGGCTGGTGGAACGACGTCGGCGAGGTGCTCCTCTCGTTCGGCACCCTGATCAGCGTCCTGACCGCGCTCGTCGCCTTGCTCGTTGGCTCCACCCGGGGCCAGGTCCGACGGGCCGGCGACGCCGTGCTCTCGAACAACGCCAAGCTCGACACCGCCAACGACCGGCTCGTCACCATCGACGGCAAGCTGGACAAGCTCGACAGCATGGACACGAAGCTGGACAAGCTGGAGAAGCTGGATGAGCTGGACACGATCCAGGCCGAGCTCGACGCACAGACCGGCGTGCTCGATCGCCAGGTCCGAATCCTCGAGCAGATCCGGGACGGCTCATCGGTTTGAGGGCCCCCGGTCTGCTCACCGCCACTCGACGAACGCGTCCAACGGCTTGCGCTCTAAGTCCGGCACCTTGCACCCCTGCGCTGGGTAGCCCACGGGCACGACGAGGTAGGCCCGCTCGTTCGCCGGGCGCTCAAGCACCTCCTTCAGGAAGCCCATGGGCGAGGGCGTGTGGGTCAGCGCGACCAAGCCGGCTTGCCGGATGGCGCACAGCATGAACCCGCAAGCGATGCCCACGGAGTCGTTGACGTAGTAGTGCTTGCCCGAGCGCTCACCATCCGGGCCCAGGGCGTAGTCCTGGGCGAAGACCACGATCACCCAGGGCGCATCCGTCAGGTGCGTCTTCTTCCAGTCCGTGCCCAAGGGAGCCAGATCCTCGAGCCAATCCTCTGGAGCGATCTCCTCGTAGAACCGGCGCTCCTGGGCTTCGGCTGCCTCGCGCAATTGGGCCTTAAGATCGGCCTGGCTGACCGCCACGAAGGTCCACGGCTGCTTGTGCGCACCGGATGGCGCCGTGCCTGCCGCCGTGAGGATCTCCTCGATGGTGTCCCTCGGCACCGGCTCCGTGGAGAACATGCGCACCGTGCGCCGACCGTCGAGGTGCTCACGGAACGCCCGGGCGCGCTCGATGGTCTCCTCCGCCGGGGGTCGCTCGGGCTCGTAGGGAACCATCTCGGGCTCCGGGGGATCAGCTCGCAGGTCGGACACACGGGGTGAACGCGAGCCTCCGAGAAAGCTCTTCAGCTCAGCCCCGTACGTTCGGCCCTCTCCACCAGGAACCCACATCCCATGGACCCCCTCTGTCAAGCCGAACATTCATGGCGCCGCAGAACCCATCGGACGACGTGGACATCCTCGACAAGCTCACGTACGGCTTCCTCATCGCGGGCCTCTTCTTCCTTGGCCTAGCGGTGCTCGGGGTGGTCGGCGAGCTTCTCGGGTGGTGGAACGACATCGGCGAGTGGCTCATCGATGCTGGCACCATTGTCGGCGTTCTGCTCACCGCCATCGCGTTGCTGCTCGCCTCCACCCGGGGCCAGGTGCGTGGTGTCGCCGGAACGCTCGGAGAGATCGTAGCCACGACCGAGACCATGGCTCGGCAGGCCGAGACCACCGCCGCTACGACCCTCGATACGAACCTCAAGCTGGAGAGCGTCGACCGCAAGCTGGACAAGCTGGACGAGTTGGACGTCATCCAGTTCGAGCTGGACCGGCAGACCGGCGTGCTCGACGAGCAGCTCTCGGTCCTCGGTGCGATCCGGGACAGGCTTTGAAGCGGTCTGAGCGCACCGGCGGCCGGTACGACCGGTGCAGTACGACTGGTGCAGTACTACCGGTGAGCCCTGACGCGAAGGCTTAGGACCCCACCCGGGCTCTGGGCACCTAGAGGTTGCACCATGACGCACATCCAAGGCCTCCAGGTCGCCACGCTCCACGTCGATGATTTCGAGGAAGCCCGCCGGTTCTACCGGGAAGAGCTGGGTCTCAACGAGCTCCAGGCAATGCCCGAGCGCGTGTGGGCCATGTTCGAGCTGCCGGGCTCCTCGCCCATCGGCATCCACGGCTGGGAAGCCTGCAAGGACGCCGGCGGCCGCCCGCCAGGAACCGTGACCGGGCTCGTGCTGACCGTGGACGACGCCCGCGCCTTCGGCGAACTCGTCGAGAAGAGCAGCGGTCGCCTGACCGACCCCGTCGCGCCCCTGCCCTGGGGGCCCCTAGGGGGCACGCTGGCCGATCCGTCCGGGAACGAGATCTCGTTCAGCGAACGCCCTGACCAGTGAGCCCGTGGACCGTCAGATCCAGCACCTCGCTTCTAGCGTAGTGGCCCGCCGGATCGAACGTCTGCCGCTCTGCCACCACGTCCTCTAGATCCACCTCAGCGGTGAGGATGGCCTCCTTCTCGTAGACGGGGCCGGCCAGCACCTCCCCGGAGGGATGGACGATCACAGAGCCGCCGCGCTCGTTCCACTCGGCTTCGGCTTGCCAGGCAGGCTCATCAGCCAGCTCCCAATCGTCCGGGAAGCTCTCCTTGCGCTGGACAAGCGCAGGCGCGAGAACGAAGCACCGGCTCTCCCTCGCGATGAACCGCATGGCCGTCTGCCAGGAGTCCAGATCATCCGCTGTGGGAGCGAGGTAGACCTGGATGCCTTGCTGGTAGAGCGCGTACCTGGCCAGGGGCATGTAGTTGTTCCAACAGCATAGGCCCCCGAAGCGGAGGCCGTCGGCCTCGAAGGCGCGCATGGTCTCGCCACCACCGTACCCGTAGGCCGTGCGCTCGTGGTGGGTGGGCACGAGCTTGCGGTGCTTGCCTAGATAGCTCCCGTCCGGCCCGAACGTGGCCAGCGTGTTGTACAGCGTCCCGGGGGTCGTTGGATCCCGCTCGGTCACGGGCAGCACCACAGCGGCGTTGGCCGCGTGGGCTGCTTCGCCGATGGTCTCCAGCTCGTCCGGGATGCGCACGCTGTTGCGCGCCAGGCGAGCATAGGCCCGTTTGTGAGCGTTATCCTCGAACGGGGCGCTGTGGGTCCATTGCGCGTAGCCAGGCACGAAGGTCTCCGGGAAGCAGACCAGATCGGCTCCTCGGTCGCCTGCCTGCTCGATCAGCTGGACAGCCTTCTCCAGGGAGGCCTGAGCGTCCAGGATGACAGGCTCGGCCTGGACGGCGGCCAAGGTCTTGGTGGGCACGGGCATGGAGCCGGCCACCCATGCATGAGGGTTGTGCAGGCTCGCTACCGGGGCCTGTCCGCCAGGAGACCTCTACGAGGATGATGCGCCGGATCCGTCGCTTGCGAGGATCTCGCTGAGCCCGAGCAGGAGCAGCGCCAGCCCGGCCAGGACCCCGAGCGCGAGACCGCCACCGGTCACGTAGACGCCGTGATGGAGGGTGACGTCGGAGAACATGAAGCCGAACCAATCCAGGCTGGCGGTGAGGATCGTGCCGGCCAGGCCGAAGGTGGCCGCGCTGGCGGCACCTGCCAGCCACGTTCTGGGGATGGTCATGGCGAGCACCGCGCCGGCCAAGGCCGCCAACGCGTAGATCCAGCCGTGCTCATCGTAGCCGTCGAAGGTCTGCCGGCCGGGCTCCTCGAAGATGTGGAACGGGGTGCCTGACCACCAGGGCTGAGCGAGCCCGACGAGCACGATGAGCACTGCCAGTACGGTGACGCCGCGGAGAATCGCCTCACCGGGACGCTCCGCGGCAGCGGGGAGGAGTCGCATCTCGTCACCTCCCCCTCCCAGCGACCCGAGCACCATTTGAACGTGACGGTGCCGGGTTCGTCGATCATCGAGAACTAGGGGAGGGTCCCCCTCGACGAGGGCCGGATGCCTGGCGATCAGCTCACGAGATCCTCGAAGCTTGCCTCGCCCCAGACGAGCCGAGCCAGCGTACCGGCCAGCTCGTCGACGGCCACGCGGGCCTGCTCCTGGCTGTCCCGGTCCCGGATGGTGGCCGTGCCCTCTTCGAGGGTCTCGTGGTCTACGGTGACCACGAAGGGTGTTCCGACCTCGTCCAGGCGAGCGTAGCGCCGGCCGACCGAGCCGCCGTCGTCGTAGTACGTCACGATGCCCCGGCGCTTGAGCTCGTCCTCGATCTCACGCGCCTTCTCGGGCAGGCCATCCTTGCTCACCAGCGGGAGCACGCCCACCTGGAGCGGCGCCATCCACGGCGGGAGCGAGAGCACGGTGGTCTCACCGGTGGGGTCGAAGCTGTGCTCCAGCACGGCGTACAGGATGCGATCGATCCCGTACGATGGCTCGATGACATGCGGGAGGAACCGCTGGCCCGTGACCCGCTCGGTGGTCTCCTGGATCTCGAAGGCGCCCCCCGGGACCTCGACGAGCTCCCCATCCAGGTCGAGCTCGACAGCCTGGCCAGAGGTGAGCGTGTTGGCATCCAAGGCCTCCAGGGCGTCGGCGACCGCCTGGGCCTGGCCCTTGAAGAGCGGGCCCAACGCGCTCATGTCAGCCACGACGCGGGTGACCTCCTCCTCGATGGCCTCGTCGTAGAGGCGGAAGGCCTCCAGACTCTGGCCCGAGTGCTCCTGGTGGGCTTCCAGGTCGTAGCAGCCGCGGTCCGCGATGCCCACGCACTCCACCCAGCCGTACCGGGCGCTGTGGAACTCGGCGTCCCAGCAGTCGGCTGCGTAGTGCGCCATCTCATCGGACTCGTGCTGCCGGAAGCGCACCCGGTCCGGGTCCAAGCCCGCCTCGGTGAGGATGCGGTAGGTCTTGGCGAGGAAGTAGGCCACCGTCTCGTTGTCGATCGAGCCATTCTCCACCGCCTCACCCAGCGCCATCTCCACCTGCTCCCCGCCGTCGGGCACCAGATGGACGGCCATGTCGGCCACGTCGTCGAAGGAGCCGTGGCGCTTGTCCTCCGGGTCCACGAAGACCTCGGCCTCGGCCTGCCAGAACTCCCGCAACCGGATCAGCCCCTGGCGGGGTGCGATCTCGTTGCGGTAGGCCCGGCCGATCTGCACGGCACCCAGGGGCAGCTTCTCCCGGTTGTACCGGTAGAGCCAGTCGAAGTTGACGAACATGCCCTGCGCGGTCTCGGGGCGCACGTAGCCGGGCTTGCCGTCGCCCGGCCCGATGCGCGTGGCGAACATGAGGTTGAACGGCGAGACCCGCGCGTTCTGGTGCCAGCTCTCCTGACACTTCGGGCACGCGATCCGGTTGGCCACGAGCACCTCCCCGTTGCGGGCGATCTGGAACGAGCTGGCCAGGAAGGTGATCTCGAAGGGCCCGAACGTCTGCGAGAGGGGGACCGCCGGTTCATCGACGATCTCCTCCAGGCACAGGAGCTCTGCCACGGTGGCCTGGTCGGCGTGGTGCTCGATGGCCGCGCGGTTGCGTTGGATCTCCTCGAGCACCAGCTCCCGGCACTCGATGAGCTGCTTGGCTCGCTCGTCGTTCTCCTCGCCCTCGATGTGGGCCTCGAGCTGCTCGGTCGTCTCAGCAGCGATGCGATCGAGCTCGTCGGCCAGCACGTGGTCAGCCCGACCAGCGCTCCCGCAAGCCGGGCACTCGATGAGCACGTCGTCGAACTGGTCCACATGACCCGAGGCCACGAACACCTCCTCTGGAGCCACCGTGGGCGTCGAGATCTCCCCGAAGCCCTCCTCGACAACGTAGGCCTGGCGCCAGAGCGCCTCGAACTGGCGCTTCAAGCCCTGGCCCAGGGGGCCGTAGTCGTAGAACCCGGCCACCCCACCGTAGAGCTCGTAGGCTGGCTGGATGTAGCCACGGCGCTTGAGCATCGCCATGAGCTCTTCACCGTGGTCGGCAGGGGTCTCGGGCATGATGGTGGCTGATGGGGGCCCCAGGAAAAAGCGTTGCGTCCTGGGCCAGGCGGTGGCGGTAGATGGGA
>CAYNEI010000034.1:17470-26871 GCA_964396185.1 uncultured Thermoplasmatales archaeon | reverse complement strand
GGCTGGTCTGGAACGTCTGGATGCCGGATGACGAGGCTCGGCAGCGGCGGCGGGCCAGGGCGTAGGGGGGAGTCCCCTGCTCGGCTGGAGCCGTCGCGGGGCATCCCTTTTGCCGGGGGACCGTGTTGCGCCGTGTCGTGCCCATCGACTTCGAACCCACCGCTGAGACCCGGGCCGTGGTCAAGGGGATCACCGAGTTCGCCGACAAGCACGCCGGCGAGCTCGAGCAGCGCTTCCCCGAGTACCTCGTGGACGAGCAGGCCTACCTGCGCGAGGACGGCCGCGTCATCGACGAGATCGTCGAGGCGGTCACCCAGATGCGCCAAGCCAGCGCTCAGGCCGGCTTCTACGCCATGGCCATGCCCGAGCACGTCGGCGGCGGCGGGCGCCCGTTCATCGACGTAGCGCTCGCGGCCAGTGCGCTGGCCGAGCGCGGGCTCACCTTCCACCAGGCCGTGCTGGCCTCCGTCGAGGGACCTAGCCACATGCTCTTGGCCATGGACGACGACCAGGTCGAGCGCTGGCTGCGCCCCCTGTGCGAGGCCAAGATCACCACGGGCTTCTGTCTCACCGAGCCCGGCGCTGGCTCGGACGTGGGCGGGGTACAGATGCGTGCCGAGGAGAAGGGCAGCGGCTTCGTTCTCAACGGCACCAAGACGTTCATCACCAACGGCCCGTACGCCGACGTCTACGAGGTCTTCGCCCGCACCAGCGGCGAGCGGGGCTTGGACGGCATCTCGCTGTTCATGGTGGACCGCGATCAGCCTGGCGTCGAGCTAGGTAAGGTCCAGCAGACGCTGCTGGCCGACGGCTTGCAGTGCGACATCCACTTCCGCGACGTCGAGATCGGGGAGGAGTGCCTGGTGGGGCCCAAGGATGCCGGCTTCATGCTGGCCATCCAGAACATCGGGCTGACCCGCGTGATGATCGGGGCCATGTGCGTGGGCATGGCCAAGAAGTGCCTGGAGGAAGCCGTAGGCTACGCCCAGGACCGCGAGGCCTGGGGCCGGCCCATCGGGAAATACCAGGGCATCAGCTTCCCCCTGGCGGATGCTGCCACCAAGATCCACGCCGCCGAGAAGATGCTCTGGCACTGCGCCTGGAAGCTCGATCGCGACGAGGACGTCATGCAGGAGTCCAGCATGGTCAAGCTGTACTGCACCGAGATGCTCTTCGACGTCGCCGACCAGGCCGTGCAAGTCCACGGCGGCTCGGGGCTCATGCGCGAGCTGCCCATCGAGCGCATCTTCCGCTTCGCGCGCGTGCTGCGCATCCCGGAGGGCACCAGCGAGATGCAGCGCGCGACCATCGCGAAGACGCTGGGGCTCTGAAGCTCCTCGGGCTCTGGATCTCCTGCCGCGTTCGGCCCCGTATCACAAATCAGCGACACGCAGTCCATGCTTTGCCGCCATGTACCGGCGACATGGGACCAGCTTATCACTGGCAACGATAACGAAATGTTGTCCAAGATCGGCTTCGCCGGCGGACCATTTGTGATACGGGGCTGCCGCGTTCCGAAAGGTTATCAACGGGAAGCTGAGTCGGCTTTAGGGAGGCCTAAAAAATGGCTCGAGATGCACCCACGCTACCCACTGTTCTCGCCGCGTTGACCGCCGGGCTCCTCTTGATGCTCGCCGGCTGTGTCACGCCCAACGGACCCACGAGCGCCTCCGGGGATGACGAACCCTACAAGCTCGCGTTCAGCGTGAAGGACGACTTCGACAGCTTCGTGCAAGACACCCAGCCCCTGGCCGATTTCATCGAGGACGTAACCGACCGTGAGACCGAGATCCTCGCCGTGGAGGATGAGAGCGCCGCCATCGCTGCTGTGGCCAGCGGCGATGCCACCGCTGCTTTCCTGGACGGTGGGGCTGCGTGGATCGGCTGGCAGAAGCTCGGCCTGGAAGCCATCGCGGCAGATGCCAAGGGCGACGGGCGCACCCACTACACCGCCATGGCCTGGGTCAAGGCCGACTCGGACATCCAGACCGTGGCCGATCTCGAGGACCGCGTGAGCTGCCACACCGGCGAGCTCAAGAGCGCGGGCATGCTCATGCCCATGGGCTATCTCATCAAGCACGGGCACATCGACGTCTCCGGGCTCCCGGATGACGTCTCCTCCATCAAGACCGCCCGGGAGAGCTTCTTCCAGGACCCCATCGTGGGCGGCGGCTACCAGGGCGCCTTCCAGTGCCTCTCCGAGGGACACGGCGAGGTCGCCTTCGTCAAGGACTCCACGTGGGAGGACTACTGCGGCGACGACGACGCCCCGTC
Source organism: uncultured Thermoplasmatales archaeon (assembly GCA_964396185.1). GTDB lineage: Archaea > Thermoplasmatota > SW-10-69-26 > SW-10-69-26 > SW-10-69-26 > CAYNEI01. The sequence goes on along the minus strand of CAYNEI010000034.1, from coordinate 24,597 downwards.
GTGGTGTCAGCCCCGCGAGGACTACCGCATCCTCCAGGCCTTCGCCCAGGTCCCCAGCCACCCTGTCATGGTGGCCAGCGATCTGCCCGTCCAGGACCGAGCGCTGTTGAAGTTCGCCCTGCTCGAGCTCAACGACTCGCCTGAGGGCCAAGCCATCCTGGAGGACATCCTGAACACGCCGGCCATCCACCATGTGGACACGGGAACCCATCTCGGCAGCTACGGCGAGCTGGCCAGCCAGCTCCCGGGCATCGAGGATCACTGGGTCGACAAGCAGCTGGTCTGAGGATCCCCGTGAGCACCCCGGCCCATCCCCCCATCGCCTGCCTGGACCTCTCCATCGGGTACCACGCCCAGGCACCGCTGCTCACCGGGCTGACCTTCGAGCTTAGCCCGGGCGAGACCGTGGCCATCGTGGGGGAGAGCGGCTGCGGGAAGACGACCCTGCTCAAGACCTTGGCAGGCCTCCACCCACCGCTTGCGGGCCAGGCGAGCGTGCTTGGGCACACCGGGACCAGCCGGCCTCCAGGCTCGCTGGGCTACATCCCCCAGGACTTGGGCCTCGTCGAGAACGCCACCGTGCTGCGCAACGTGCTCCTGGGCACGCTGCCCCGGGTCTCCACCCTGGCATCTCTCGTGGGCCGCTTCCCCCAGGAGGCCAACGAGGATGCGCGCTGGGCGCTGGAGACCGTGGGGCTTGCTGGCTACGAGCAGGCCACCACGCGCAAGCTCTCCGGGGGCGAGCGCCGCCGCGTGGCCATCGCGCGCACCCTGGCCCAGCGCCCCCGAGCGCTCTTGGCCGACGAGATCCTCTCGGAGCTCGACGTGACCACAGCCTCCACCGTCATCGACAGCCTGGCACACGTCCAGGCCGAGACCGGGCTGGCCGTGCTCATGGTCGAGCACAACCTCGACGTCGCCTGGGAGGTCGCCGACGAGGTGCTCTGCCTGCAAGACGGACGCATCGCGCAGCGCATCCCCACCGCCACGGGCACCCGCAGTGATCTCCGGGAGGCGTTCCGTGGACGCCGCTGAGCCGACCCGCCGGGACAGAAGCGGCGTGCTTCCAGCCATCGTGGTCTCGGCGGGGCTGGCAGCCGCGCTCTACAGCTTGTTGTCCCTGGATCTCTCCAGCTCGGCAGGCTGGTCGAATCTGAGCTGGTTCGCCGAGATCGCCTTCCCGCCCGATGCCCAGGTCCTCTCCCTGGCCATGACCGGGATGTGGGAGACCCTCCAGATCGCCTACCTCGGCACCATCTTCGGCGTAACACTCAGCCTCCCGATCAGCCTGGTCGCCACGCGCACGCTCTTCCCCTGGTATGTGAGCGCGCCGGCCCGGTGGCTTCTGGCCGCCACGCGCGTGCTCCCCAGCCTGCTCTGGGCCATCCTCTTCGTCATCCTCGTGGGCCTGGGCCCCCTGGCCGGCGTGCTGGCCATCACGCTCTACACCGTCGGGTTCGTGGGCAAGCTTGAGTACGAGGCCTTCGAGGGCCTCGCTCGAGGACCCCAGGATGCGGTCTCGACCCTGGGCGCCTCGCGCCTCCAGGTCCTGCGCCACGTGGTGCTCCCAGAAGCGGCCAACGCGCTGGTCTCCCAGTCGCTGTTCATGTTCGAGTACAACGTGCGCCACTCCAGCATCATCGGCATCGTGGGCGCCGGCGGCATCGGCTTCTACCTCAGCGGCTACCTCAAGTTCTTCGAGTACGACAAAGTGCTCGTGCTCCTGGGCGTGATCTTCGTGGTGGTCCTGCTCATCGATGCGCTTAGCCACCTGCTCCGAAGCCGGTATCTGGACTGACCGCGCGGGCTGCACTGCTGCGGCTCTCGTCCAGCAGTCTTTATGGATGGTGAACGGTCCACCCCCAAGATGACCGACCTCGAGGAGATGCTGGGCCAGCCGGGCAAGCTCATGGACGTGATCGGGGGCGAGGAGCTGATCATGGAGGCCTTCCGGGACCTCGTCAAGGACGAGCTCAAGCGCCACGTCCGCGAGACCCTGGACGACAACCCGGAGCTCCGGGACGAGGTCAAGCAAGCGGTGGGCCGCTACTTCGAGGCCAAGGTCCTGCAGACGCTTGCGCTGCTCGCCCTGGCCAAGGCCGGCACGAAGATCTCCGTGGCCGCCCTGCCTGAGAACCTGCAAGGCCAGGTGGGCAAGGACCTCGCGCAAGTGCTCGAGAAGGACCTGGCCGCCGTGCTCGAGAAGAGCCTGTGAGCCAAGCGCCCGATGGTCCAGAGCTCATGGGCCAAGCGTGCTGAGCGCGTGTGAGCCATGGGCCTGTGAGCCAGGGCCCGTGAGGCTGAGCTACTCGTCCGGATCGTCGGATGGCTCCGCCTTCTCGGCCTCGTAGGCGCTGTTGATCTCCTGGCTGAGCCGAGCGGCATCCTCCTCGCTGTCGGCCTGGATGACGAAGGCCCCCTGGTAGCCACAGTTGTTGCACTTGTGCTGCTGGCCTAACGGGGTCAAGTGGTCACCATGGATCTCAGGCGAACCGCAGCGCGGGCACAACGTCCAGCGGGTCTCAGCCACGCGCGGGCAACGCGCTGCCCCCTTTCGTAGTTTCGTGCAAAAGCACAGGACGCAGGCTTGTGTGAGGACAGGACGCAGGCTGAGGGGAACAAGGTGGGGGAGCACGCCCGCGGCCGGATCACGGTGGGGTGTAGGAGTGACGGACGGGGAACGGCCAAGTTCCCGCCGGCACACGGACGCGGTTCTCCTCCCAAGCCCCGGCACCTCTCGTGGCGAGGGTTCGCCTCCCATGCCAGGGCATGGCAGAGCTCGCGAGCAGGCAGGTAACGGCTTCTTCGTCACCGGCGTGGGAGATTCGAAGCGAGGCCGAACGGTTAGACACGCCTCAACCGAAGGGTGCCAGCGGGAAGCTGGCAGCCGCTACCCAGTGCTGGCCCAGATCGCTGCCGGCGCGCTGGTCCATGGTGATCCCCCACGTGCCCGAGGGAACGTCCTCGATCGACCAGCTCCGGGTCTCCCCCTCGACGACCTCGCTGGTGCCATTCGGGATCTCGACGGTGAAGCGGGCGTGGGGTGGGTGGTTGGCGATGTTCTGGCCGCGAACGAAGATGGTGTGCACCATCCCCTCCGGTGCCTCGACTTGGATGCTCAGGTCCTGGGCGGCCGAGACGGGTCCCGCCCTGACTCCGAGGCCGTCGTCCCCCTCGAAGTCCGAGAGCTGGGCGAACGTCGAGGTGCCACCCGTGGGGAAGGCGAGGCCTGGCGCATCGCTGGACGACGAGCCCGCCGGGTCGTCCCAGGCGATCCAGCCGTGCACGCCGCGCACGCCATCCGACCAGTCCGCCCCGAGCGAGATGTTGAGCGTCTCGTAGCGGGCCGGATCCGAGACGATGCCGGCGTGGAGGAAGAGCCGGTCATCCGTGGTGATCGCCGGCGGCGAGATGTCGACGGGGCCAGAGAGCTCGTTGATGGGATCCCCATGGATCCAGAGCTGGCCCTGGCTCGGGGGCACCCGGCTGAACATGGTCACAAGCGAGACCGTCCGCTCGATCTCCTCGCCCTCGGTGGTCACCGCATCGGTTCGCAGGGCGATGACCCAGGACCACGAATGCTCGCCTGGAGCCATGGTGAGCGAGTCGTAGTAGAGATCCACGCGCGCATCGTGCCCGTTGAAGGCGGCGGTGAACGTCGGGCCGGGACCACTGGGGCCCGTGAGCGGGGCGGCGTGATCCTTGGCCTCAGCAGCGAAGCTGAGCCGGTAATCGACCAGGCCGTAGGCCGACGGGTAGGCCGGATCTGGCCCAACGCCCCACGGCGGCACCTCGATCAGCGTCTGCTCAAAGATGCCGACGCGAAGGCGCCACTCGCCCTCGGGCGAGCCCACGGTGGTCAGCTCCAGCGATCCCGTCCCCTCGGCTCGATCCCGGACCATGCCGCGGGGGTCCTCGAGCTCGGCGAAGAGCCCGAAGCCGGCACCCAACGTGCGAGTTCGCTCCACGGTGAAGGAGAGCACCGAGGCGCCGGCCGGCGGGGAGAGCGCGTAGTGGTCCACATCGTTGGCACCACGAACGAGCGTGCCCTCGGTCGTATCACCGGGCTGCACCCAGCAAGGCTGGCCGGCATCCCAGCAGGCCACCACGCCCTCAGCAGGCCCCATGGAGGCGCCGGTGAGCACCATGCCTGGGACCACCGAGAGCGACAGGATGATCACGCAACCCAAAGCGGCCAACGTGCCGCCACCTGAACTGGACCCTTGCAAGCGCATCGAGACAAGCCTCCCTGCAGCCACCCGAAGGGGATGCAGAGGACACGCAACGGCTGGCGAGGGGATGAAGGTTGCCCTGGCCATATCTCCAGTATGGGTCGGGCAGGAATCGAACCTGCGACCTGCTCCTTGTAAGGGAGCCGTCATAACCCCTAGACCACCGACCCTTGGTTGCTGCACTGCGCTTCTTGACAAGAAGGGTTCGCTTACTGGGCCGGGCAGGAATCCGCCCGAGCCGAACGGGCTCGGGCTCTCGTGAAGGCCGGTGTCGCGGTCTTGCCCGGCCTTCACGATCGAACCTGCGACCTGCTCCTTGTAAGGGAGCCGTCATAAGCACGAACCGGCGCCACGCCGCTGGGCCGGGCGGCGGTTCGAGCGAGCCCGAACCACCCAACCGCGCGAGGGTTCGGGTGAACCCCTAGACCACCCACCCGTGGATGCGGCACTGTGCTTCTTGGCAAGAAGGGTTCGCTTGGATGACGCGTGCCCTCACGAGGCCCCGTAGACCAGCGCCTCCACGGCAGCGCCCACGGTCAGGTTCGGCTCGGTGCCACCAGCCGCAGCGAGCAGCTCGTCGCCGTTACCCACCACGCCCAGCCCGTGCCGGGCAGTGGGCATGGGGTCGAGCTGGAGCCACGAGTCCGTGGCGGGATCGTAGGCTTCGGCTTCATCGAAGACGCCGTCGGACTCCTCGCCGCCCACGACGACCACGTGCCCGGCCACGGCGTCCCCGCCGATGCCTCCGCGCGGGGTGGGCATGGGGGCTGATTCTGCCCAGCCTTCGCCGGGCGTGAGCACCTCGTGCTGACCGGTGTTGCTGGAGAGGCTGAGCTCGCGTCCGCCGATGGCGTGGATGCGCCCCTCCAGCGCGGCTACGGCCAGGTGGTCTCTTGGCGAGGGGAGATCAGGGGCGGTGGACCACGTCTCGTCGGCCAGGTCGTAGACGTCCACGGTGGCCAACAGCGCCCCGTCAGGGCCCACGCCGCCCACGAGGTAGACCGCACCGTCAGCGATGGCAGCACCGTGGCCGCCGCGCGGCGTGGGCAGCGGTGAGGCGTTGGTCCAGGCCGGCGCGCCCGGCGTGTAGACCAGATGGATGGGCGTGGACTGGAAGGGGATGGCGTTGTACCCGCCGAAGACGTGGACGGTGCCGTCGTGGGTGACGGCTGCGGTGTGGTGCAGCGGGACCGGCAGCGGTGGGAGCGTGGACCACGTGCCCTCCTCGAGGTCCAAGGCCTCGACGACCTGGCTGGGTCGGGCGTTGGCCTCGAAGCCGCCGATGACGAGCAGTGCGCCGTCGAGCACGGCGGCCGTCACCTCGGTGCGCGGGGTGGGCACCTCCGTCAGGCTGGTCCACGACCAATCGGCTTCGCCGCTGCTGGGTCCCGATCCGCCGCCCGGTGCGGCACCATCATCGCCGGTGGGTGGATCCTCGCCATCGGCCGGTGGAGTGGTCTCGTCGCCCAGGCACCCGGCCAGGCTGGCGGTGAGCATGAGCACGGTGGCAAGCACGCAGAGCAGTCGGCGGTCGTCGCGCATCGGTACCGTGATACGCTTCCGCCACAAAACCGGACCCCTTAACTACGGAACGGGGGACTACGTCACCAGAGGGATGGGATGTTCGAGATCCAGGTCGTCAGCAACACGCCTCTGACGCCGGTCAACGACTTCGAGACGGTGGCAACGACGCTGCTGTACCAAGTCGGTTACCTGCCGAAGGGGTACGATCCGAAGACAGATACCGAGAGCGTTCGCAACAGCGTGCCGTACAACCTCGTCGTCACATGTTTCCTCAAGCGTCCCGAGAAGGCGTGGACGATCGATGAGTTCTGCACGGTGCTGGACACCTCTCGTCCAACGGTCTACCGCCATCTGAACAAGCTCAAGGCGCTCGACTTGCTTGAGGAGTCCATCGTGCGTCCAGAGTCCAACGAGGGCCAGCCCAAGAAGGCCTACCGGGTCCGCTACGGCAACCTGTCCAAGGCCTGGAACTTCGTTGAGGCTCACGTCAAGGTCGCCATGGACAACTACCGCAAGACCATCGACCACCTCCAGTCCCTGGCCGACAAGGAGCGCAAGAAGCTCGACCGGCCCGCCACTGGGCCCGAGCCCACAGACGAGACAGAGGAGCCCGCCGAGCCCACGGCTGCGGAAGCCGCCGCCGAGGCCAAGGCTGCAACGCCGGAGTCCTCCTGACCCGACCATGACCGACTTCAACCTGACCCCCGGGTCCACCTACCGCGTGACCAGCGCGCGCAACCGGGAGGAGAGCTTCGTCACCGAGGGCACCTTCGCCGGCGTCACCTCGCTGGGCAGCATCGATGCGCTCATCCTCGAGGTCGACGCCGAGGACAGCCCGGTGCTCATCCCGACGCACGTCATCCTGCGCCTCGAGGTCGTGGAGGCTATGGGCGAGGACGAGCTTGAGGATGACGAGGCCACCATGCACTACACGTAGGGGACGCAAGCGGGGACCACCGCCCCGCGCGCTGATGCGCGCTCGCTTCCGGTCCTGGCGGACCGGCCTACAACCCCTCCTCTGCATCTCTGAACTACCGGGGGGACCTCACGGAACGCGTGAGGCCCCCATGCCGCGATCGCGGGGACATTGGGGGCTATCGGGACCTTGGAGGCGGAAGGTGGAAGCGGAGGCGGGGGGAAGAGGGCGGAGGCAGGCGGAGGCGGGTGCGGGTGACGAGCGGTCCTGCACAACGGTTATGGGGTTGGTCGTTGGCTCACAGGCATGCAACGGGCCTCCGTCTTCATCGTAACGCTTGCCCTGCTCCTGGCCGGGTGCATCGGATCGGAATCCTCTCCAGGGGATGCCGACGGATCGGAGGCCCTGGATTCCACTGCCTTGGGTCTCTCCCTGCCGGACGTTCTCGACGTGGA
>CAYNEI010000034.1:0-17370 GCA_964396185.1 uncultured Thermoplasmatales archaeon | reverse complement strand
AGGCCCTGGATTCCACTGCCTTGGGTCTCTCCCTGCCGGACGTTCTCGACGTGGAGATCGAGGACGTCATGAGCTTCCAGGAGACCATCGTGGACGCCGCCATCGGGTACACGGCTGATCTCTACGAGCCCACCATGGAGGTCTCTGATACCGGTGTGATCTACGTCACCGGTCACACGATCCTCGTGGACACCACCGGTGCTCCCGTGTTCATGAGCGACGATGATGGCGAGAGCTGGTCCCAGCTTCCCTTCGCTGGACCAGCCACGATGCCGGCGGATATGCACGGTGCCACTCCACCCCCGAGCGACGAGATCTTCCTCGTGGCAGGCGACAACGGTCAGCTGTGGGGCGTGGACATCACGCTGTTCACCTTCCCGGTCAACGGCTGGTGCGGCGACGGTGCAGAGCACTGCTACCACAACCCGGACGCCTACGACGAGGTCCAGGCCCAGACCACCCGTGGTGAGGCCCTCCAGTCCTCGGCGGGGCAGGGCGACTCCTCTTGCAGCGTGGCCAACCTGAACGACCGGCCCTGGACCGCCTACGGCAACGACAAGCTGCTCATGGTCAACAACCCCGGCGGCGGACCCGTCCAGGTCGGCTCCATGGACGTCCCACCCGCCATCCCCGTCGGCGGGCCCCAGCTCGGCGTGGCCGACCAAGGCGAGTGGAACCTGTGCGCCGGCGAAGGCGGTGGCTCGATCCCCGGCATCCCGGACATGCGCGACGACCACTTCTTCGTGGTCCCGCAAGTCCAGAACGACAAGCTGGTCATCGTGAAGGGCAACGCCGCAGACGTCCACGACGTCGAGCAGGTCACGGTCTTCAACAACACGAACACCGGCGGCGGCACGAGCAACTACGGCCAAGCCGTCTTCGACCAGGACGGCACCCTGTTCCTCGGCATCCGCAACAACACCGAGGAGAACGCGGACGGCGAGCGCACCGGCCAGCTCCACCTCGCGGTTAGCCAGGACGACGGCACCACCTTCACCGAGCGCACCCTGCGCCTGGGCTCCCCATCCACGTCCATCTACCTGGACGGCAACATGGCTGGCCCCGGTGCCCTGCTAACCTGGGCCCAGGACGGTGACGACGGCACGGACTGGTACGTCGCCCACATGTTCGTCGGCCCCGACGGTGGCCCCGTGGTCGAGAACGCCACCCTCGTCGTCGACGAGGGCCCCTCCCCCTCGGCCCACGTCCAGGGAGCCGCTGCCGGCCCCGATGGGCGCGCCTACATCGTGACCTTCCACGGTGGCTACGGGCCCACGGACCAAGCCACGCCCCTGCACGTCTGGGTGCAAGGCGACGGCGCCCGGCTCCCCGTCGACGAGGCCTGAGCGCGAAAAGAGGCATCCGGAGCACAGGCGAGAGCGGAGCCCTGAAGGCCCCCCAGCCCCGTGCCCCTACCCGTGCCCGCGCTCCCCGCGCCCCGACGCGCCCGGATCGCCCGGCTCATGGTGGCAGGGGTCGCGGGCGCCTTCCTGGCAGCCCAGTTCACCGATCCCGGCAGCCCGCCGCTGGGGGCGCTCACCCTCGGCTGGGCCGCAGCACTCCTGGCTGCGCTGGCCTGGGGCTGGACTGCACCCAAGTTCGGGCCACGCCACCACCTGGACATCGTGCTCCCGCTCGCCGCGCTCGTGCTGCTGGTGCTGGCCGTGCGCGAGCCCCTGGGCCTGCCCCGTGCGCTCTTCTTGCTCACCCACCCCCTCCTTCTCGCCTCGCTCACCATGGCCTGGCTGGGCACCTACCCTGCCCCGGGCGCGGGGGGGTTGGCCGGTGGCGTGGTCGACGGGGCCGCCGCCGTGGCCGGGGCTGGCCTGTGGGCCCTTGCCGTGATCTGGCTCGGCCTGGGCGCCGGGCTCGCCATGCTCATCCTCTCGGCAGTGGTCCTGGTGGCCTGGTGGCTCATCTGGCCCATCCCGGACCCGATCCACCCCGGCCGGGGACCGCTGGCTCCGTACCTCCCATGGACGAAGCGCGCACCACGACCGTGGCCCGCCTGGACCAAGCTCCCCGCCCGGGCCCCAGCGGTCCTAGGGTACCTTGTGGTCTCCTGGGCGCTCTTCCTCACCCTGGGAGAGCCGCGGCCCGGAGGCTACGGGCTAGACACCCAAGCCTACCACGCCTGGCTCTACCACATCCCGGAGCTCAGTCACGCGCCCCTGGAGGCCGTGGGCTCGCTGTTCAGCGCCACCATGCTCAACCACGACCATGTCCAGATCATCTACGTCACCTGCCTGCTCCTGCTCTTTGGCCTGGCCTTCGAGGTGCGCGAGGGCACGCCTCGCGCGATCGGCATCTTCGCGATCACCGGCCTGGTCGGCGCGCTGGTGGCCGGCGTGGTGCTCCACGGCCTCGTGGCCGCCTGGCCAGACGTCGCCTTCATCGACAAGGCCTGGACGCGCACCTGGTCCGGCGGCAGCGTGGGCGCCTTCGGGCTCATGGGGGCCCTGGCCGCGCGCGCCCGGCGCCCGGCCCCGCTCCTCGGCTTCTTCGTCTTCTGGGAGCTCAACGTGGGCGCCTGGTTCCTGCGCAGCTACACGCCCATGTTCCACCTCACCGCGCTGGCCACGGGTTTCCTGATCACGCGCCACCTGCTCTCCAACGACGCACCAGAACGTCACAAGGGGCACAAAGGCTAGGACACCCACAAGGCCTCACAGGTTCCCGTTGTGCCTGGTGTAACTTTTTGGGTATCTTCAGGAGGCTCGAATCACCGGGAAATGACCATGGCCTTCAATAGGGACCATGGGCTACCCGGGCCCGGAACCCCGATGGATGCAAGCGAGCCGACCACCCCCTCGACACGCGACCCATCCTCCAGGCTGGTCCGGTTCGGGGCCCTGGCGGTCGCACTGGTGGTCGTGCTCGTTGCCCTGGTCGCCCCGGGCAGGCTCGTCACGATCCCCTTCGGCGGGCTGGCCGTCAACATCCTGCTCGTGCTGGGGCTGCTCAGCCTCTTCCTCATCCTGTTCGAGCATCGCTCGCGCAAGCTCTGCGATCCGCTCTTCGTGGCCGTGGTCCCGTTCTTGGCCGCCGGCATCCTGACCCGGTTGCTCTACATGGATCCAGGCACGAGCCAGGCCGTCGTGCTCACGGCCAGTGGGCTGCCCGAGGTCCTCTCAGCGGCCGCGGGCTTGCTGGTGGCCTGGGGCGCGCTGCGCCTGGACCCGTCGCGCCCGAAGCGTGCGCTCTACGCCACGGCGGCGATCGGCACGCTGGCCCTGGCCGCGGTGGCAGGGATCCATCTGCGACGCGCCTGGCCGTTGCCCGAGGGAGGAGGCGCTGTGGTCGCCTCCACGCTCGTGCTCGTGGCAGCCGCCCTGGCCCTCCAACGCTGGCTGGCCCATGGCCACGCCGACCCGCGCATCGCCGCGCTGGCCGGGGGAGCCGGCCTGGCGGTCGCCGGTGGCCAGTTGCTCGATGGCGTCGTGAGCTACATGGCCGTGGTCGATCCCTTCCAGCTCTCCCCGGGCCAGGCCGTCGAGGAGGTGCCCCTTTCGCGATGGCTGCTCTCCACCTCGCTGCCCATCTTCCCGGTGATCAAGTGGGGCCTGGGAGCCGTGGTCGTGGCCCTGGTGGCCGGCTCGGCGGATGCCAAGCCAGAGGAGCCCTGGTGGCCGCACTTCGCTGTGCTCATGCTCGTGCTCTTCGTCGGCCTGGGCCCGGGTCTGTTCAGCACGCTCCAGGTGCTCGGTGGGTAGTATCAAGCGTCCGAACTGGGGAACCACAATATAGTAAGAAATCTAATATATTGTGGGGGGGGCTCTGGACACCTACCATGGACTCAACGCCCGAGAACCGGTGGCTTCGCTACGGCCTCTCCACGAACCCGTACTTTGTGGAAGCGCTGTCCAGCGTCGACGAGGGCCCCCGACCCATCCGCCTGTTCCGTGGCCGAAGCGACAAGGTCAAGAGCCTGTTGGATACGGTTGCTAGTGAACAGAACAGCCTCTGCGTGGTCGAGGGAGCAAGCGGCGTTGGCAAGAGCACGTTCGCCAACTTCGTCAAGTACCGGTTGAGCGACACCTACGTGGCTCTCCCCAACGAGGTGAACGTCCAGACGACAACGACCCCCCAGGGGGTCCTGCTGGCGATCCTGGACGAGGCCGTGCGGCATGCAAGCGACCTGGCTCCGGAGACCGATTGGGAAGAAGAAGCACCGCACCTTCACCAGGCCCGCCAGTTCATCATGGCCTACGAGGGAGGTGGCTGGTCCGTGGGTCTCTCCGGCGGTCTCCCCGGGGGACCGCAGCCCGGCGTATCGGTCGGGAAGGACACCGCAGCCCAAGCGCCAGCCTACCCGCCGGTGTTGTCCCGTAGGTTCTTCGACGGCCTGGTCCAGGACATGCTCCAGCTCACCTCACCACCCGCCGACGGCCTGGTCATCCACGTCAACAACCTCGACGTGCTCCTCAACGAGGGCACAGAGGCGACCAAGCGGCTCTTCTCGGACCTGCGTGAGTACTTCCAGATTCCGGGCACACACTGGCTCTTCCTGGGCCCACCCGGCCTTGAGGCGAGTGCTATCGCACCGGAGCGTAGACTCCAGCCATTCGTGAAAGCAAGGATCTCGCTGGAGAACCTGCCTGTCGGCGACGTCCTCGATATCTTGCATGCTCGCTACGAGCACTACGCCGTGGAGCGCGGCGACTGGACGCCGCCCACGAAGGCAGAGCTCGTCGAACAGCTCTACGACAAGTTCGGGGGCGATCTCAGAGGGGCTCTCGGTGCGCTTACCGCTGCCCACAAGAGCTACCGGCCGGTGGACGTGGCCCCCATGCCCGAAGGGGCAGGCCTCGAGCACCTGCAGGATCACTTCTCGTCGCACCTGGCCGACAAGCTCCGGCCGAAGACGCTGGAGATCCTGGAGCATCTGATCGAGGCGGGAGAGACCGAGTTCACGCAGGACGCAGCCGAACCCGTGGAGAAGCACCAATCGAACCGGAGCCTCCGGTTCCAGGAACTGGAGCAGTGGGACGCGATCCGCTTGGTGCGGACCGAGGGGGTCCGGAAGTTCTACACCTTCGGTGGGGCAGCCCGGCTGGCCTACGGGCTCTGAGAGCCAGTTCCCCACGTCCACCCGTTCCACCGGACCCACTGGGGTCCCTCTCCAAAGTGGCTTATACCAGGGGCGCCCATGTAGGGTTGCACACGGCGCTTGCGTCGTGGACCATCCGCATCTCGGAGAGACGCGCGGCATACTCGCGTCCACTCCTACACCCGTTCGCGGGGATGGAGAACACACCCGGAGGGGAACAAGCTTCGGCTTGCTTCCTGAGGGGACAACCGGGATGGCCGGGGTAGAACCCGGAGGTCGAAAGATCGGATGCGACGCCCGGTACCCTTGCCGCAGGGTCGGCCGGGCGGTTGACATTCACACGCCGCCGAACTTCTGGCGGTCATCCCTTCTCCAACCAGCCTTGGTGCTCGCGCGAGAGACAATCTCTTGCTCCTCTCGCGTAGCCTCGGGGGCAGGGGCACGCTTATATCATGCCCAGCCGATGGATGGGGGCGCCGAGAGGCGTGGAGGCGACAGGAATGCAGCATCTTCTTCCAGCACTCATCAGTTTGAGCCTGATCTTCGTAGCTGCCCCCGGCCTGGCGGACAGCCACATAGAGGTCATCGGATCCTGCGACGTCGATCTCGGCGTTGGCCAGGATGGGATCCACCCTGGGTTCTACACCGGTAACGTCGGTGAGCCTGTGCCCGCTGTGGGCATCGGCGGCTGCAACGTGGTCTACGACACCGCCACCGAGGACGACCAAGTGATCGAGTTCGCGCCGGCCGATGGCTGTCACGCGGATGCCGGCGGCCCGAGCGACGCAGGCGATGGCATGGCTCGCATCTGGTTCTTCTGCGACACCGGCGTCTCCGGCACGAACGAGGTTCACCTCGTGACGCCCGTCGCCGAGGAGTAAGCCCGTCCACGGGTGCGCCCGGCATCCCCGGGCCCACTTACCTCTTCTTTCCTCGAGCCTAAACCTCGAACCGAGGGCTAGCCCCAATCGGTCAAACTGGCCTGCGTCGTCATCGCCTGTTTGGCCTTCGTGAACCGCCGCCGATCGGACCGGTCGAGGATGGCCTTGGAATCGAGGTGGTCTGCCAGGAGGTCCTCGTTGATCCGCTGCCGAAGTTCCATAGCTTCAATCGCTTGCTGCTCCATGTTCAGAACGGACTGGGCGATAGACCGTCGGCGCTCATCCGTCAAATCAGCAAGGGGAACGTGCGTGTCTGATGGGTAAACATCGGCGGCGTTGCGCATCGGGGCCGCACGGTACGCGTAATCGTCCTTGTGGAAAAGGCGAACCTTGGGCCCCTGCGCTTTCATCTTATCGAACATCTCCTTCGGTCCCCGTAGACCGATATGTTTGAGGCCAAGGATGTCGAAGCTGAAGCCGTACGAGAGGATGTCTTTCGCAGGAGCGACTCCCGGTGGATGGGATTTGCTGGATTTACCGGTACTGGCATTGATCGCGTACAAGACAACCTCCTCCTGCAAACCCTCTTCGCGGAGTCGCCGGAGGAACGGTCGCAGGTTCGCAGCCTCGGCAGCGGAGGGGCTTCGACCAGCGAAATCTACACAGAAGGCTCGGATGCCTAGGTCGAGGTAGGCGTGGCACAACCGCTCGTTGAGCGCCCAAGGGAGTGGAGGAATCGTACCCATCAAGGGCTTGTGGTTGAGCACTTCGACCTGTTCCACGAAACCGGTTGCCATCTCAAGGTAGCGTTCGAACAGGGGGTGATCGATACGGTCAACAGCTCTGTGGATCCCATCGACGAGGGGAACTGTAACTACGTCCGTCATGGAATACGAGATATCGGCGACGAACTCGAGCTCTTGATCCTCAAGTTGGGGAGCGTCAAGCTCTAGGAAAAGGACGGATACCTCCCCCAAGTTGGCCGCCTTGTCTACGGAACGCTGGGGACGCCTGACGAACTTGCGAAGTGCCCTGTCTTCAGTCATCAGGTCGGCAAGCGAGTCCGTCTTAAGCTGCCGATAGACCTCGTTGATGCCTCGTGCTTCCTCCGGGAGCGGGTGGTCGACCGCCATCTTCCCCCGGTCGATAGCTTTCAGGGGTGTCTGGAGCCTCGAGCCAGCAAAATCCAGCTCTGTAGTGCGGTAGAGCGTGTGATCGTCGATGCTCCGTACCTTTACTTTCACCGTGCACCCCTAGGGACGTCAAATACGCGAAAGCACTGAAGCCTTAAAAGAGACGCCTCATGCAGACCACCGTGGACCCAGGCCAGTTGACGTTCATGCAGCGGTTCGTATTGGCGGCCCTGGGTTTAGGGCCAGCCGAGGAGGTGCCCGAGAAGCTCCACCTACAGAAGGAGCTATTCCTGGTCGCACAGAACAATGAGCGCCTGGACGAGGAAGCGGACTATGTGCCCTACCTCAAGGGTCCGTATAGTGAGGCTGTTGACATCGCGCTCGAGGATCTTCGAACCCTCGGGCTCGTCACGTTCAACAAATACGGTCGCCACATCCGACTCACCGAGCAAGGTCAGGAGCTTCACGATAGGATCGAACGGGATATCCCGCGGCGGGTTCGGGACGTAATCACGGATGCGAAGGACCTGTTCAACGATTTGAATCAGGACGAGCTCCTCTGCTTCGTGTACCTCACCTATCCGGACATGATCTCCCGATCCGTGGTCAAGGAGCGAGCATTCGAACAGCGAAGCTCACTGGCGAAGCGGCTCTACGCCAAGGAGAAGGTAAGTCTGGAGAAGGCTGCCGAACTCGCTGGGATGCGCATTTCTGAATTCCGCTCCTACGCGGAGGGCGCCGAAGCGTGAACATCGTGAAGGGGGAAGCTCTCCTCATGGATACTTCAAGTGTGATCGCGCTCGCAGAGGAAGGTGGCCGACCAGATCTCATCCGATCGTTGGATCAGATGGGGCACGAGATCCACATACCCCCGAAGGTCGTTCAGGAGCTCAAGAAATCCAATACCACGGTATTGAAGCTTCTTGTAGCCGGCTCGAAAGTCCTCCACCTGACCGGCGGCGCCGTGTTCGCGAAGCTCTCTAAACGGTATCCTCAGTTGGGGAAGGGTGAGTTAGCCGTGCTCGCCCAGGGAACAAAAATGAAAGGTCAAGGTGACCCATATCGATGCGTTTTGGATGACAAGCAGGCGCGGAAGGTTGCCGCGTCTCTGCGGTTAGAGTATACAGGGACCGTCGGCCTGCTCTTACGATTGGAGCAGGGCCCAGATCTTGACCGAGCTGGCGCGTCGGCCCTGCTTGAGACGATGCGACAGAATGGGTTCCGCTACGCCGGCAGATATCCACCATAGTCCGTCTGGTGATTCGGCGAACGCTACCCCCGTGTACGACGGCGCCGTGAAAGATGCGCTGACCGACTTGGTCCCCGGAGCTGCCGCCGAGAAGGACGAGACCCCCGCTCTTGGGCGCCAAGCTCCACGCCCGGGGCCGTTGCCGCACGGTGCGGAGTAGGCTGTTCAGCCCAACAACCGCAACGCGTTGCCGACCACGAGCAGCGTGGAGCCCTCGTGCAGGGCGATGGCGGGCCCGATCCCAGCGACGCCCAGGATGGCCAGGGGCACGAGCACCCCGACCACGGCCAGCGAGAGCACCAGGTTCTGGCCGATGATCCCGCGCGTGCGCCGGGAGAGCTCGTAGGCCAAGGGTAGCCGGTCCAGATCATCGCCTAGCAGGGCGATGTCGGCGGTCTCGAGCGCCACATCGGTCCCGCGAGCGCCCATGGCGATGCCCACATCGGCCCGGGCCATGGCGGGGGCATCGTTGACCCCGTCGCCCACCATGGCCACGGAGCCGTAGCGCGCACGCAGCTCCTCGATGGCCGCGACCTTCTCCTCGGGCAACAGCCCGGCGCGCACCTCGGTGAAGCCCACCTCGTCAGCGATGGCCTGGGCGACCTGCTCGTTGTCGCCGGTGAGCATGATCACGTGCTCCACGCCTAAGCCCCGAAGTGCGCGCACCACGCCGGTGGCCTCGGCGCGGGCCTCATCGGCCAGGGCCAGGATGCCGACGATCTCGTCGGAGCGCTCCACGAGCATGACCGTGTGCCCCTCGGCCTCGAGCTGGGCCACCCGGGCCCGCAGCCGGCTTGAGAGCGCGCCTGCGTCACCCTCATCCCCACCGTCCGCACTGTCCCCACCGCCGAGGAAGCGAGGGCTGCCGATGCGCACCGCATCCCCATCCACGGTCCCGTGCACGCCCAGCCCCGCAAGGCTGTCCAGCTCGGTGGCCGGCGACAACGCCAGCCCCCTCCGCTCGGCCTCGGCCACCACGGCCTGGGCCAGGGGATGCTCGCTTCGAAGCTCAAGGCTGGCAGCCAGCGCGAGCAGCTCGTCGGCTGAGAGCGCCCTGCCGCCAGAGGCCGGCCCCACGGGCCCAATCGGCTCGACGGGCTCGACGGTCACCAGGCTGGGCTGGCCGAAGGTGATGGTGCCGGTCTTGTCGAAGGCCACGGCGTTCACCGTGGCCAGCAGCTCCAGGTAGGCCCCGCCCTTGATGAGCACACCCGTGCGCGCCCCCTTGGCGATGCCGGCCAGCACGGCAGCCGGTGTGGAGATGGCAAGCGCGCAGGGGCTGGCGGCCACGAGCAGGGTGAGCCCGCGGATCGCGCTCACCCGCCAGGGCAGAGAAAGATGCTCGAGCCACGAGAGCCCCCCTCCCCACGGCCCCCCAGCGGCCAGCAGGGGAGGCACGAGGATGACCACCAGGGTGGCCAACAACACGGTCGGCGTGAAGCGGCGCTCGAAGGCCTCGCTGAAGCGCTGGGTGGGCGCCTTGCGGGTGGCGGCCTCCTCGACCATCTCGACCACGCGAGCCAGCGTGGTGTCTCGAGCGAGCTTGGTGACCTCCACCTCCAGGCTGCCCTGGCCGTTCAACGTGCCCGCGAACACGGTATCGCCGGGCTGCTTGTCCACCGGCACGCTCTCGCCGGTGATGGGTGATTCGTCTACACTCCCAGACCCAGAGCGCACCGTGCCGTCGATGGGCAGGCGCTCGCCCGGGCGCACCACGACCACATCACCGCGGCGCAACTCGCCGACCGGGATCTCGACAAGCTCCCCCTCATCTCGCTCAACGCGAGCCGTAGACGGAGAGAGCTCGGCCAGCCCGGCGATGGCCTGGCGGGCCCGGTCGGTGGCCAGGTGCTCAAGCGCGTGCCCGAGGGAGAAGAGGAAGAGCAGCAGGCCGCCCTCGGCCCAGTGGCCCAGCGCAGCCGCTCCCAGCGCTGCGACGACCATGAGGGACTCGATGTCCACCTGGCGGTTGCGAATCGAGCCCCAGGCGTGCAGCGCCGGCGAGTAGCCACCGGTCACATACGCCACGATGTAGGCGGCCAGCACCACCGCCCCAGGCAGCCCGACGAGCATGGGGCCGAAGAAGGCCAGGGCCAGCGTCGCACCGCTCAGCAGGGGAAGCCCGAGCCCGGCAAGGCGGTGGCCGTGGCCGTGGCCATGGTGGCCGGCGTGGCCCAGGGGACCATGCCCACCATGCGCACCATGCGCGCCGTGGGGGCCGATATGCGCATGGCCAGGTCTGGCTGTGTCGGCCTCGTAGCCCATGGACTCCACCACGCCGATGATGGTCGAGCGGTCGATGCGCTCGGTGTCGTACTCGATGCGCGCGCGCTCGGCGGCGTAGTTGACGCTGATCTCGAGCACGCCGTCTTGGCGGGCGATGACGTGCTCGATGCTCATGGAGCAGTCCGCGCAGTCCATGCCGCGGATCCAGAGGGAGTCGTGGGCGTAGCGGTCGGTGACCTCCGCACCGGCGCCCTCGACGATGCGGGTGATCTCGCGCAGGGTCAGCTGGCCGGGATCGTAGTGGATGCAGAGCTCGGCGGGCTCGGTGGAGGCATGGGACTCGCGAGGCTCACGGGGTTCGCGAGGGTCGCCAGGCTCTGCGGGCTCGTCGGCCTCACCGGGCTCAGGGCGCTCGACAGGGCCGCTGGTGACGACATGGGCCTGCAGGACGCCGCGTTTGGCCTCCACGCGCTCGATCAGGCGCTGGATGCAGGGATCGCGCTCGTCCTCGATGTCTGGGAGGAGGATGGGCAGGTCGAGCTGGAGGGTGTCTTCGGAGGGCGGGTTGGGGGAGGCGCGAGGTGCAGGAGTCACAGTGGGGCTAGGGGTGGTTTAGGCTCCAGGGGATTTGTGTGCTGTGGTATGGGGTGGGCTGTGGGAGGCCGGTGGGCACGTCATAGCGTCCGCATGGCCTCATCGACCGAAATCGCATCAGGCCCCAAGCATGTGAAATCCTTGAGGTTCTGGGTGACGAGCACTCGCCCTGTTCGCGCGACATGTGCGGCGATGAAGTAGTCTCGGGCCCGCTGATGCCAGCCCTGATCCGGCCCTTCGGCGTGGGCCAGCTGGGCGGCCAGGACACCGTGGTTGTGATCCATGCGCTCCACGGTCAGGCCGAGGTGCCCCGCAAGATAATCGTGCAGTTGTGCGGGGCTCTCTCCTTTATGGATAGAGTAGCGAGCGAGCTCAGCATAGACGACCGAGGGGATCCATTTCCACCCCATCCTGTCCCTTAGCCAGGTTGCGAAGTCCCGGCGCCGAAGGGTGTTCGAATCGATCACGATCTCCCGAGACATCCGGCTGCCTACTCCGCGTACCCGGCCTTCTCAGACTGGACGAAGTCGTCGACGCCGTCCAGAACTTGAGACCACCGTTCCATGCTCGCATCTGCTTGCTCATCAGTGTGGTCTAACTTGGCCAGCCAGGGACGGAACAGTCCATCGTCGCGAAGTGCGGGGGCGGACGCCAACATGGCGCGAAGATGAGAGCGGAACACGATTCGGTACTCCTGTTCCTGGGGACCCAGTTCCTCGTTCCAAACGGCCAGCGTTGTATCAGGGACGTTCTCGTGACCCTGATCGTGAAGGCGGAGGTGGTAGCACCAGAACTCCCAGAACTTCTCCAGAGCCTCGGCGACCAGCGCGAGCTGAGATGCGTCCTGTCGGAGCGTGGTGGTGGCCGCGGTGAACGCACAATCGGCGTAGTACGCGACATCCGGGAAGTCCTCACGGGGGAATTTTTCCAACGCTTCCCGGATCAGGCCATCCAGCACTTGGGCCACGGCGTCCAGGCCCAAGGGCGACTGCCCAGCGTCGTAGATGGCGTGCCTGACACTTCGGTACGCTCGCTGGAACTCGAAGGGTGCATAGGCGTAAACCCGATCCACCATGTCCTCGATGTGGTCCTGCGCCGAGAAATCCTTGAGGATCTCGTCAAGACGCTCCGCCATCGCTTCCCCGAGTTCATCCGTTGGTCTCGCAGGTGCTGAGCCGGCCCAGCCCACGTGGGTCTTGACGTCATGATCCCACATGACCTGGGACGGTATGCGGGCGCGGACCACTTCATCCCCCCAACGGTACCAGCAGTGCGGTAAGCCGAGGTCGTATCCGTCGTCGCCGAGCTCCTTATGGAGGAGCGAGAGGGCCTTGTTGAAGTACAAACCGGTGGGCGGGGAACCGTACAGGTTCTTGTGTTCACTCACGACAAGCCAGCAGGCTCGTGCCACGTGCCGGTTCTCATCCCGGGGCGCTGGGCCCCTTCTAGGTGAACTCACAAGGTTCCCTCCATCTCGATTCTTCTTGCTGGTCTGTGTAGGTGAGCCCTGGCCTTATATCCGTTGCTCCGCGCCCGCTATCACAGTCAGCACCTCTCGCGGCCATATCTCGATCATATCGAGACCAGATCGCGCGCGCTCTTCCGGGCCTTCGCGACCTCGTCGGATCGGTCCTGCTGGTCAGTCGACTCTTGATGCCCTCGGGTACATCGACCCCATCCCCCGGCATCGGTCAGGCCTCAAGTGGATCGCCGTACTCCTGGAAATAGCCTGCCAAGCTGATCGGATTGTTATCCAGGATGATGGTTGAGCCTTTCGCAATAAAGACATTCTCAAGGGTCACGGGCTCATCGATGAAGGGATCGATGACTTCCTCCCCGTGGTCGTCATAAATCGAACCGCCCTCGACCTTGTACCCCAAGGTCTCTAGGAACGCGATCAAGACCTCCTTGTCCACGTCTTTCGGGGAGATTAGTTCCATTTCGTGGCTCACCAACCCCGGGCAACTTGGTCATGACCCGGGCCGACATGTAGTTGCCGTGCCTACTTATAGTTACACCCCTCCGGCTGAACGGTGGCGTGTCCGAGGCGGGGAAAGGGCTGCGCCGGGAACCATACCCATCTTCGAAAGAAAAAGCGCTCCGACGGTGGATTTCAGGACAGGTTCGTAGCTGTCTCACCCAACCCCTGCGCCAGCACCTGCTCGATCAGGCTGTGGGACACTTCGCGCAGGTCAAGCGCGAATAGGGGCGGATGTGGACTCGTCGAGCTCGATGGCAAGACCCCTTGTAGGCGTCTCCCTATGGATTCCATATGGAACGGAAGGTACAGGAGGTCAAAGGGAGCCTCCTGGTCACCGTTCCGACAGACCTCGCCGTTAAACACGGCCTGCGGAAGGGAGCGAAGGTCGGCTTCGGCGAGATCTCGGAGGGCATCCTTATGCAGACACGGATCCAGGCACCGGAGCAGACAGTCTACACCATCGGCTACGCGGGGAGGACCCTGGATGGCTTCCTCCAGGCACTCAGGGACCACGGTGTGGAGCAGGTAGCGGATGTGCGCGAGCTACCACTCAGCCGCAAGAAGGGCTTCAGCAAGACATCCATGTCCGAGGCCCTCAAGGAAGAAGGCATCGAGTACAAGCACCTCAAACCCCTCGGCGCCCCGAAACCGATGCGGGATGCGTACAAGGGGGGCAAGCCGTTCGGCTGGTTCGAGGAACCGTACGAGCGTCACCTCAGCGACCAAACCCTCCAGTACGACGCACTCGTCGGAGCCTCCTTCCGGAAGCCAACAGCGCTCCTCTGCGTCGAGGAAGATCCCGAGGAGTGCCACAGGAACATCCTCGGCGGGCACCTGGCGGTGGACGGATTTACTGTCCAGCACATCCATTGAGTGCGAACAGGAGAACTCACAGAACGGGTCGGTTTTATCGGCAGGCCTTGACCCAGATGCCGGACGCAGCCGGCTCGCCGGGTCTGCCGGTGACGGCGTGGGCCTGGAGAACGCCGCGTTTGGCCTCCACGCGCTCGATCAGGCGCTGGATGCAGGGATCGCGTTCGTCCTCGATGTCTGGGAGGAGGATGGGCAGGTCGAGCTGGAGGGTGTCTTCGGAGGGCGAATCGCGGGCGGCTGGTGGCGCAGGGGTCACGGTGGGCGCTGGGGGTGGTTTAGGCTCCAGGGGATTTGTGTGCTGTGGTATGGGGTGGGGGGTGGGCTTGAGCGAACCCTGTTATCGGTGCAAGCCAGGTACCCGCGGTGCCGCCCCTGATGGTCAACTGATCCAGCCGGCCGTTTCCAGGAGCTTCCGGACGGCCTCCTCCCGCTCGCCACCGGTGGCTGCGAACAGGGATTCGAACACGCTTGGGTCCGGCCGCTGTCCTCGATCCAACAGGTCGTCGAGCAGGTCCTTGACGTCTGCCTGGAATGCATCCCGCCGGGCGGCGTGGTAGCCGCGGCCGTCCTTGCCTGCATCCACGAGCTTGTGCTTGTCGTGGGCGGCCCAGGCCTTCAGGAACGCGAGTGCCTCGGGTGGAAGCTCGAGGTAGCCCGGTCTGTGGTCGGCCAGCTCGGCGGCGGCCTCGAGCACGGCGCGGGAGACGAAGTAGCCGCCCATGCCCGTGGCGCGGCCTCGGACGAGTTCGACCTTCACTGGGCCGCTGTCTGTGGCGAGGATGAGCTCGATGGCCGTGTGGTCCTTGCGGCCTTGGATGAAGTTCGACAAGTCCCGGGCGAAGGCGAGCACCTCGTCGTACGTAGGGACTGTTGCCTGCTCACCCTGTAGGGTCACGAGGACGATGTCGATGTCCTTGGTTGTCTGCGCGTCTCCCAAGCCTGTCAGGCCCATGAGGGTTC
Organism: uncultured Thermoplasmatales archaeon; assembly: GCA_964396185.1. Lineage (GTDB taxonomy): Archaea > Thermoplasmatota > SW-10-69-26 > SW-10-69-26 > SW-10-69-26 > CAYNEI01. Next base: position 2,423 of record CAYNEI010000034.1, on the reverse strand, counting down.
CTCCGATGGGCATGAGTCGCCAGGGCTCGGGAGCCTTGCGGGCCAGCTCCTCGACCACCTCGCGGGCCACATCAGGTGTGACGGTGATCGTCTCGGGTCGCTCGTCCTTGCTCGTCATCATCGATCCCCTAGCGAAAGCGCGGCATCCGTCAGGCGGTCCTGGATCATGTCCATGTACCAGGGGGGTACCAGGAACCTTCGCCGGTGCGGTGGCCCCATGCCGATGGTCTTCGAGCCAGATCCCCGGGGAGCCGGCTGGGCTCGCATCCGGTTGAGCTCCTGGCCAAGCCTCTCGGCCCCAGGCGCCCCGTCGATCTGGCCAGCTGCCTCGCGCCATCGGGAGTCGAGCGAGGCCATCAGCAGCAGCACGACCTCGACCGGCCCAGGGGTCCGGAACGTGGCCACCTCGTCCTCACCGATGACAAGCGTCCAGTCCCGGGGCTCGTCGACATCCATGTAGAACGCATCCCATTGGGGAGCTAGCCCCTGGACACGCTGCTCGTCCACGGTGAGCGGGATCAGCGGCATGGGCTCCTCGATGTTCAGCTCGGTATCCCGCCACAGGTAGGGGGCCACGAAGAGGACCTGGCGGCCAGCGAAGTCTTCAAGGTGCCTCGACCACGAGATGAAGCGTTGGTAGGGTTCGTGGCCTACGCGGGAGATCAGGGCGAGCGTGCGTTCGTCGGCCACCTGGTACTCGCCCCACGCGATCGGTACAAGAACGCCGGCCTTGGCGGCTTTGTCCAAGAACTGGTTGGCCGCCGAGGCCGACCCGCAGAGCTCCTTGAGGCCGTCTCGGTCCACCTGGGAGCCGTAGCCTAGATCGCGTATGCGCTGGCGGAACAGCCGGGGGAAGGCGGGCGGCGGAGAGGGAGGGGAGAGGGCAAGAACCTCTCCTCTTGATAGAGACATCTTAAGTCTCTATATCACGGCATCGTGCATGAACCTGGTGGTTGGGTCACTGATCGGTCTCACGCGGCATGGCCATATCCCAGGACCGAGGAGAACCCCTGCTCCCAGGAGATCCACGTGGCAAGGCCCACATCATCGCCCCCTGGCGACCAGGGGCTGGGCGACGGTCTCCAGGGCGTCGTAGCTCAGGCGCGGTGGCTCGGTCTTGCGGAAACGGGGGAACACGTCGCGTCCAGCCATGCTGGTTAGGATCACGAAGATGCAGGCCAACTCGGGCCACTCGTCGCGTCGCCGAAGCCAGGACCAATCCAACTCGGTGGTGTCCTGGAGGACGGCTTGCAAGGCAAGCGCGAAGGTGTCGCGCGGAGCGTGTCGGTAGACATGGACGAGGGCCTCCTCGAGACGGGCTTGCTGCTCTCGGACCCGGCCGTGGTACAGGCAAACGGCATCATCGTCAGCCTCGTACGCGTCGACCACGACGTGGCGTTCCCAACGTAGGCGTGCCCGGGCGTGGCCGTATCAGCCTCGTAGCCCATGGACTCCACCACGCCGATGATGGTCGAGCGGTCGATGCGTTCGGTGTCGTACTCGATGCGCGCGCGCTCGGCGGCGTAGTTGACGCTGATCTCGAGCACGCCGTCTTGGCGGGCGATGACGTGCTCGATGCTCATGGAGCAGTCCGCGCAGTCCATGCCGCGGATCCAGAGCGAGTCGTGGGCGTAGCGGTCGGTGACCTCCGCACCAGCGCCCTCGACGATGCGGGTGATCTCGCGCAGCGTCAACTGGCCGGGATCGTAGTGGATGCAGAGCTCGGCGGGCTCGGTGGAGGCATGGGGCTCGCGAGGCTCACGGGGTTCGCCAGGGTCGCCAGGCTCAGAGGGTTCGCGGGGCTCGTCGGGCTCGTCAGGCCCGCCGGTGACGACATGGGCCTGCAGGACGCCGCGTTTGGCCTCCCCGCGCTCGATCAGGCGCTGGCTGCAGGGATCACGCTCGTCCTCGATGTCTGGGAGGAGGATGGGCAGGTCGAGCTGGAGGGTGTCTTCGGAGGGCGGGTCGGGGGAGGGGGGTTGTGAATGGGGCACGGTGGGGGCTAGGGGTGGTTTAGGCCCCAGGGGATTTGTGTGCTGTGGTATGGGGTGGGGTTCGAGAGTGGTTCTGGGGGCGAGAGGCGGAATACGCGAAGAGGTGGCGTTCGGGGGCACCATGGGTCAAAGTGCGAGCAAGCGGCTTGGGTGGGCCGGCGCCTAGTGCCTTGTCAGCAAGACATTCGGGCGAGTGAATACCAAGAGCAAGCACGTCCACAGCTTCCGTCACGCCTTCTCGGATACGCCGCGGGCCGACGGGATGAGGGATTAGAGGGATCAGTATCTCAGGGGGATGTCCCGCCTTGAAGCTGGATGCCTCCACGCAAGTGCAAAGCGAGGAGGGTCAGCGAACGGTGCAGGCGGTGTGCGGTGGGGCTAACCGGTACGTGCTGGCGGTGCGAACCCTCCTTCAGGCCCGGCCCCGAT
>CAYNEI010000033.1:26388-27563 GCA_964396185.1 uncultured Thermoplasmatales archaeon | reverse complement strand
TGGTCGACGTCCTCGGCATCCTCCCAGAGCTCGTGCTCCTGGCCGGTGCGTTCACGATCCTGCTCGTGCTGGCCAAGGCCAAGGACGGCACCACGGCCGCCAGCATCGCCTTCGTCACCCTCATCTTGGGTGCGCTGCTCTCCACGGCCACGCTCACCGACGTGCTCGGCCTGGGCTTCATGCCGGATGCCACCGACCCGGCCACCGGCCACGCCTTCGAGGACATCGGCGTCTCCTACGAGATCAGCACGTTCGCCAGCCTGCTCAAGATCGTCTTCATGGCCGGCACCGCCATCGTGGTGCTCGCCTCACCGAAGTACATGGCCCGCTCGACCATCCAGGCCGAGTACTACGCGCTGCTGCTTGCAGCCACCGTGGGCATGATGGTGGTGGCCTCCAGCCGCGACCTGCTCACCCTCTTCCTGGGCGTCGAGATCGCCTCGTTCGCCAGCTACGTGCTGGCCGGCTCATTCAAGGACGAACCCACCTCCAGCGAAGCCTCGATGAAGTACTTCATCACCGGCGCGCTCTCCAGCACGCTTACGCTCTTCGGCATCTCGCTGCTCTACGGTGCCAGCGCCTACGTCAACGGCGCTGGCGATCTCGTCGCAGGCACGCTCACCTTCGACGGGCTCAGAGAGAACCTCGCCGCCAAGGTCGCCGCCTACGGCGGCATCGAGAACGCTGGGCTGCGCCTGTTCGTCGCCGAGCCGCTCTTGGCCATCGGCGTCTTCCTGGTGCTGGCTGGCCTGGGCTTCAAGCTCACCGTAGCCCCCTTCCACATGTGGGCCCCGGACACCTACACCGGCTCGCCGGACACCGTGGCCAGCTTCTTGGGCGGGGTCAGCAAGGGGCTTGGCGTGGTGGCCCTGATCAAGGTCTTCCTCTGGGCGCTCGTCCCGCTGGCCAACGGTTGGATCCCCTTCGTGGCCGTGCTGGCCATCCTCACCATGACCTGGGGCAACCTGGTGGCCATCAAGCAGGACGACATCAAGCGCATGCTGGCCTACTCCAGCATCGCGCAAGCAGGCTACCTGCTCATCGTGCTCCCGGTGGGCACGCCGTACGCCATCGCAGGAGGCCTCTTCCACACGGTCACGAACCTGCTCATGAAGGGCGGCGCGTTCCTCGTGGTCGCAGCCTTCGCCTACGCCGGCATCGGATCGCGCATCCAG
>CAYNEI010000033.1:4305-26288 GCA_964396185.1 uncultured Thermoplasmatales archaeon | reverse complement strand
ATGTGGGAGCGCTCCTGTTGCTCCTCTGCGATCTCTTCCATGGTACCACCTGGGAAGGGCTTCGGTCGCCATCCAGTATGGGTCTTGGGTTGCAGAGATGAGCCTCGAGCCCCGAGCTTAAGTAGGGTTCAGCGGTCTCCGGCCCACCATGAGCTCACCGTACGCGATCACGACACGGGTGGACAGCGGCTTCGATGAGACGATCGACACGGTCACCGAGCGCCTGGCCGACGAGGGTTTCGGCTTGCTCAGCGACATCGACGTCCAGGCCAAGATGGCCGAGAAGCTCGACCGCGAGATGAAGGGCTACCGCATCCTCGGCGCGTGCGCCCCGCCCCTGGCCTGGGACGTGCTCCACGCCAAGCCCGATGTCGGCGTCTTCCTCCCTTGTAACGTCGTGGTTTACGAGGACGACCAGGGCGTCGTGGTCAGCGCCATGGACCCCGGCGCCGTGCTTGAGATGGTGGACGACAAGACGGTCCATACGGTGGCCAACGAGGTGCGCGAGCGCCTGGTTCGCGTGCTCGACGGCATGAAGGCGTCGAGCTGATCGAGCATCCCTCGACGGCCGAACGTCTCCCGGCCCAACTGGCCCGGGGTGAAAAGCGCACCGATGGCATCCTTTAAGCGCTGTGCGCGCGCGACTAAGTACCATGGGTGCCACGTGGGTGACCGTCGTCCCGGCCGCGCTCCTCCTGGCGGGGCTCGTCGGCGCGGTGCGCACCCGGTGGCTGCGCGACCAGCGCCCTGGCTTGGCCTTGGGCCAACGCCTGGGCATCGTGCTCATCGCCGCCCCCCTGTTCGTCCTGCTCATCGTCGGGCTACGCTCGCTCCCCTCGCTCTTCGAGGCGCGATCCGTGGTCCCGGTGTCCGCTGACGCGCTCAACGCCAAGGCCCTCACCCACGTCTCGCTCTACCTCCTGATGCCGCTGGCAGGCCTCCTGTTCATCCTTGGCCCCCGCAAGGCCCTGGAGGCCGCCAAGCGGGCCCTCACCGGGGGCAAGCCCGGGCGACGTCGCCTGGCCGCCAGCCTCGCAGCCGGCGCCGGGGTCTCGCTGGGGGTCATCGGTGCCGTGACGTTCCTCTGGGCCACGATCCCGGCCGACCAGGGCGGCCTCTTCGTCGCTGAAGGAGCCCGGGTCTTCTTCTCCCAAGTCACGCCAGCCACCGCGCTCTTCCTTGCAGGGGCAGCAGCCGTGGCCGAGGAGACCCTGTTCCGCGGCATCCTGTTGAGCCATCTGCGCAACTCGGTGCGCGTCCACGCTGCCGTGCTGATCCAAGCCGGCCTCTTCGGCCTCATCCACGCCGGCTACGGCTCCATCGAGCACGTGCTGGCAGCCGCTACCTTCGGGGCCATGATGGGCTATCTGGTCGTCCACCGGGGCCTGCTCCCCGCCATGATCGCCCACTTCCTGGTCAACGTGGTCATCCTCTCGATCTGGTCCGGCCAGCTCGCCCTGCTCCTACCGGTGGCCATGACCCTGGGCGCCCTGCTCCTGGCGGTCGCCTACCTGCGCCTCTCCGTAGACCTCGGTGACACGGGCAGCCCCTCCCAGGCTACCCCTCGGCGTGACCAGGTCGCGTAACCCGCGAGAGCGCGTGCAACGGCTCCGTTCGCACTTGTTCAAGCGTGCTAGCGCCTGTTGCCCGCGCAAGCGATCGCTGCCTCCCGCAGAGACCATTCGTAGGCCATACCACAAAACTTAAGGTCTGCGAACTAGAAGGGGTATGTGACGAGGGAGTCGCCGAGTATGTTTTTAACAAACTCGCCTCCCAACAGCCTCCCAAGCCTCCCTGTGCGGCTCCCTCGTTCACTTTCACCTTCGTGATGTCCCAGCAGCCTCCCAAGGCATACAGGGGAACGAACCATCCACTGGGTAAGCACTAGTTTATACTTTCGCACTCGATTTTAATAGAAGGTCAAGCCAAGCTTCCTGGGCTTGCCCCTTCGGTGTGAACAGCTTTCAACTCAAAGGTGTACTGCGCGGCATGCGCGCGCGCACGATCTTGGTCGCCCTGCTCACCCTCTCGGTCACCCTGACAGGGTGCATCGGTGGAACCGATCCAGGCGAGCCAGCCACCCAGAACAACGCTCCTGATGCGACGAACACCACGCCAGAACAGGCACTGCCCGAGATCATCACCGGCATTGAGCCCGTGACGAGCGTCGCCCACGACAACGCCAACGGGCTGTGGATCCAAGACGACATCGCCTACGTCTCCGGCGGGGGTGCTGGGTTCTACACGGTGGACGTCAGCGATCCTGCCCGCCCCATCAAGCTCGGGGAGCTCGCTACGAACCTCGACGGGGATGCCCTTTACAGCCGGGATGCAGACATCCTGCAAGCAGGGAACCGGACCATCGCTGCCCTGGCCGCCTCCGGCGCCGGCATGCACTTCGTCGACGTCACAGATCCCGCACGGCCCGAGCTGCTCTCCACCCTGGACCTGGATGCCTCGGCCCACAACCTCGCCGTGGTCCCCGGCACAACGCTCGTCTACAACAGCCGCAGCCTCGGAGACGCCGTCGAGCCAGGCATCGACATCGTGGATGCCAGCGACCCCGCCAACCCGGAGCTGGCCAAGGCCTGGATCTTCCCGCGCGCCCAAGGCCCCCACCCCATCGCCACCACCGGCTGCCACGACATCACGATCTACCCCGAGGCCGACCGCGCCTACTGTGCAGGTGTGACCCAGACCTACATCCTCGGCATCCAGGACCCCCTGGACCCCACGGTGGAGGGCATCATAGAGAACCCGCTGATCAACATCCACCACTACGCGCTGCCCGCCCAAGACCACGAGCTCCTGCTCATCGGCGACGAGTACGGCGGTGCAGCCGCCCCCGCCTGCTTCGGTGCAACCACACAGGGCGAGCGCACCCTGTCCACCCCCACAGGTGCATTGTGGATCTACGACATCTCAGACCCAGCCGCGCCTGTGCTCCAGGGCTGGCTCTCACCACCCAGCCAAGCCGAGGCCCCCACGCCATGCACCGCCCACTTCGGCCGGCTCATCGAGGACAGGCCGCTGATCGCCATGGGCTGGTACAACGCAGGCGTGCTCCTGGTGGACTTCAGCGACCCCATGAGCCCGTACATCGTCGACCAGGCAGCCGACGGCACGAACGTCTGGGACGTCTGGTACACCAAAGGCCACCTGGTCACCGGCTCCATCGGGGCTGGCAGCCACATCCTGGCGCTGACCGGCGAGTGAACGGCGGCGTCGCTGGTCCAGGTGGACCGATCAGAGAACCGCGTCCAGCCCGGTGTCGAACTCCAGCGTCGTCGTCCACTCCTCGCCGATGTGCTTGCGTCGCTCCAGGAAGGCTTCCAGCGGCTGCTTGAGCGAGGGCTCGTAGCGATCGTTGCCCACGATGCGCTGGTCGCCGAAGACGAAGGTCGGGACCCTCTGGACGCCCAGCTGTGTGGCGAAGTCGTCGATGAGGTCCAGGCGGGCCTGGTAGGCGTGGTGGGTCACGTCCTCGAAGAACGCGTCCACGTCTAACCCAGCCGTCTCGACCACCTCACCAAGGACGTCGCGGTCGCTGAGGTTGCGCCCATGGCTCCACACGGCCTCGAAGGCGGCCTCGTGGTAGGCCTCGAACACGCCCTCGTCCTTGGCGTACTCAGCACCGCGCAGGGCGAGGTTCGAGTTGATCGCCTGCTCGGGAGCGGTCAGCCCGGCGCCGAGCTCGGCGGCCAGATCCTCGACCCAGGATGTGTAGGACTCGGGCGGCTCGAAGTCGCTCTGCTCACCGCCAGCAGCGGTCTCGGGGTAGATCTCCCAGGGGAGGTGCTCGATCTCCACGTCGAACTCGCGAGCGAGGCGGTCGGCGCGCAAGTTCCCGATGTAGGCGTAAGGGCAGACGTAGTCGTAGAAGACGTAGATCCGGGGAGCGTTCGGGCTCATCGCCAGCACCTTCCCCGGCATGGGCCTTCAACCTATGGTTGAAGCCTAGCGGGATCCGCTCGGGCGCGCCGACCGGGACGGGCCAAGGCCGCTGCGGGCAGCCCCAGCCGTCCCAGCTCTCATTTCCTGCCCCTCTTTAGGCGGACAGGACGCCGCAAAGCTCCCGCGCACCAGCGCTGGAGGCATCCTCGCCATCGTCCTCCTCGGCGTGGACGATCAGGCTGCGGTCCAGCACCGAGCGCGCGCCATCGGGCTCGAGCGTGAGGTTGTGTACCTCCCAGGTGGCTGTGCCCGTGCCATTCGCGCCGACCTCGATGTTGCCGAGGTCCCCGGCGTGCTCGCCGTGGCTGGCGTTGTCCGGGTTGAAGTGGCCACCCGCCCCACCGGCGGCGACGGGTCCATCGCCCGTCGAGGTCGGGCTGCAGTCGCCGTTCTCGTGGATGTGCACCCCGTGCTTGCCCTCGGAGAGGCCCTGCACGTTGACGGTGATCGAGAGGGTGCCGAGGAAGGGCCCTTCGACGATGGTCACGTTGCCCCTCGTGTCGCCGACGCCCTCGGGTGTGACGTGGTGGAGCTCAGCGTTCACCATGGGCGGGGCGGTTGTGCCCTGAGGGCAGTCGAGCTCGTCGAGCCCGTGGTAGCTGTGGTCGTCGGCCTCGTGGTGCTCGCCGAAGGGCGCGGCGGGGGAGGTGTGCCAGACGTGGAGCTCGGCGTGCCAGGGCATACCTGGGAAGTGGCCTGGCATGGGCCCGTCCAATGGGATGCCGAACAGGTCGGGCACGGTCTCGGTGGTGTTCATCTCGGTGCCCTCGGTGACCACGACCCACTCGACGCCGACCAGCGTGCTGTTCTTGGTGTCGTGGATGCCGCCCTCACCAGGCAGGAACAAGAGCACCTCGGGCTCGTTCGCGTTGAGCTCGGTGTCGAAGGCAGCCATCTTGACCCAATGGACCCCCTGGCCGGGTTCGCACACGCTGGTGGGATGGTAGCCGGCAGCCTGGGCCTCGGCGCCCGTGTCCAAGCCCTCGGCCAGGCCGCGGGCCATCTCGAGCAGTTGGACCTCCGGCGGCGTGGTGCCCCGAGGGCACTCGACGTCCGGGTGGTCGCCGTGGTGCATCTCGTGGGTGAGATCGTCGGCCAGATAGACGTGCAGCTCGGCATGCCAGGGCATCTCGGGCGTGTGCCCGGGCATGGGGCCCTCGAAAGGCATGCCGTACAGGCTCGGCACGGTCTCGGTGGTGTTCATGTCGGTGCCCTCGGTGACGACGACGTACTCGATGCCTAGGAACTTGTCCCCGGCCGTGTCGCTCATGTTCGCGTCGTCGGGCAGGAACATGAGCACCTCGGGCTGATCCTCGTCGAGCTCGGTGTCCAAGAGATCGAAGTTGATCCAGTGGACCCCCATGCCAGGGATGCAGTACTGATCAGGCACGTAGCCGGCGGCCCGCGCCTTCTCCGGCGTGTTCAGGTCGGCTGCGACCTCGTTGGCCTTGGCCATCATGGCGTCCATGCCATCTTGGCCGTCGTCGGTCATCGGATCATCACCGTCGTCGCCAGGCGACGAGGTGCAACCAGCAAGCAGGAGCAGTCCGACGAGCAAACATGCGATGAGCTTCGAGTGAGACCCCATAGTGGTCAATCCCCGGGGCGCCACCATCCCGTCCCGAAGGATAAACTCGACGGTCCCCTCCCAGTCGACGCAGCCAGCGTATGTGACCGGTCACTCCTCGTCGAAGTCCCGCTGGATCTGGCTGAGCTCGGGGCCTGCCTGGCCTTGGTACTTGGAGCCTCGCTCGGCCCCGTACGGGCGCAGCGCCGGGCTGGTCATCTGGTGGAGCACGATCTGGCTCACTCGCATCTTCGGGTAGAGCGCGATGGGGACCCGGCCGAGGTTCGAGAGTTCGAGGGTGATCTTGCCCTGGAAGCCGGGGTCGCACAGGCCGGCGGTGGCGTGCACCACGATGGCCAGGCGGCCGAGGCTCGAGCGGCCCTCCACCATGGCGACGAGATCGTCGGGGATCTTCACCGTCTCGTACGTCGAGCCCAGTGCGAACTCGCCGGGATGGAGGATGAACGGCTCGCCGTCCGGGATGTGGACGTCCGTGGTGTACTCGGACTGGGTGCCCTGGTTGCGCGGGTCGATGAAGGGCACGTGGGTCGTCTTGTACACGACGAAGTCGTTGCCCAGCCGCAGGTCGATGCTGGACGGCTGGATCTGCACCTTGGGGTCATCCAGCGGATCGACGACGAGGTCGCCCTCCTGGAGACGCGCCTCGATGTCCCGGTCCGAGAGGATCATGGCCCAGCTACCCGCCCGGTTCCATACATACCTATTGGGGGGGTTTCCGGTGGGGGTGCGATGCGCCCGCGCACCGTCCCGGCATGGCTTGTCCTCCTCTTGCTCTCAGGTCCCCTGGCTGGATGCGTGAGCCAGGGATCGGCTTGCACGCCTGGGGAGGCCAGCCACGGAGGCCAGCCGGTCTGCTTCACCTCAGGAGATGGGTGGGTCCTTCAGGGCGAGCAGTGGCTCCCAGCCGACGAGCAGCGCGCAGGGGCCCCGACGGCCGTGCTCGTGCATGGGCTCAACGAGCAGCGCGGCCGCTACGCCACCCTGGCCACCGAGCTCTCAGAGGACGGCTGGCGGGTGCTCGCCTTCGATTCCCGCGGCCACGGGGAGAGTGTGAACAGGACCGATGGCTCGACCCACCGCATCGATGCGTTCTCGCGCGCCCAACTTGCCGTCATGGATCGCGACCTCGAGGCGGCTGCCGACTGGCTCGGTGGGGCCCCGCATGTGGTGGTCGGCGCCTCCATCGGAGCCAACCAAGCCTTGCGCTGGGCGGTGCGCACCGGGACGGAGACCCCCCTGGCCCTGCTCTCACCGGGCCTGGACTATCAGGGGGTAACCACCGAGGAGGTCACCCCGGAGCACGACGCTGCTGCGCTGATGCTGGCTTCCGAGGGGGATCGCTACGCGGCCGACTCGGCCCGCCAGCTCGCCGCGGACCACGGTGGACCGACCACCCTGGAGATCGTGGATGGGAACAGCCATGGCACCCAGTTGCTCGAGAGCCCGGGCACGCGAGATATCGTGGTGGCGTGGATCCAGCAACAGCGGTGAGACCGGCGACAACGGTCAACACGGAGCCACGGAGACGCGGAGCGAACGGAGGACCGACCGGCAGGCCGCCCGCCAAGGGCGGAACCCAGGGGGGCTCCAGACCGCGCGTTGATTCAGTGGTTCTCGGCCACCAGGCCACGTGACTATGCGAGGGCTACCCTACGAGAGTAAGGCACAGAGAACAGGTGACGGCGGCTTCCCGCGCGTCGATCATCATCTACGAGACCGCCCGGCAGGGGCGGAACCCAGGCGGTCGTCAGACCGCTCGTTGAATCGGTGGTTCTCTCCGGCAGGGGCGGAACCCAGGCGGTCGTCAGACCGCTCGTTGAATCGGTGGTTCCCCTAGGCGGATCAGGTCCAGAGACCGCCCGCCAGGGGCGGAACCCGGGCGTCCGCCAGGACGCAGGTTGACGGAGCGGTTGCCCTGGTATGTCGAGGTGTCTCGGAGAAGGGCCACACGGGGATCCCGCGCGTCAATCATCATCTACGAGACAACCGCCGTCACCTATTACTTAACTCTTCCCCTTCAAAGCCTCGAACGCAGGGTGCGCGAGCACCTCAGCCACATTCTGAGCCACCGGCTGGGTGCCATCGACCTCCACGAAGCCTCGCTCGCACGCCTGCGCGTCGGGTTCGATGTCCAGGAACTTGGCCAGGGCGCGCTGTCGATCGCGGTCGAGGCGCTCGGCCCGTTCGATGAGCTCCTCGCGGGGCGTGCGCACGAAGAGCACACCGACGGGAGCGTTGAGCTCGTCTGCGAGTTGGTAGGAGAGGGTGCGCAGCCCCTCGTCGAGGTTCGTGGCGTCGTGGATGGCGTGGCAGCCCGCCTCCAGGGCCCGGCGGCAGAGGCCGCGGCAGACCTCGTAGACCGCCAGGTTCTCCTCGGCCGTGTAGAGGGGCTGGCTGCGGCCAAGCGCCTGGACGACGTGGGGTCGGATGGCATCGTTCTCGATGTGGGCCACCGGGCCCTCGATGGCCTCGGCCAGTGCGTGTGAGAGCGTCGTCTTCCCGCTGACGGGGATGGCTGCGACCAGCACGAGCAAGCCTCGGCCCCCACTCGTTCGTCGTCCCTCGCGGGGTGCGAGCTGGGGCCAGAGGCCATCGGCCAGCGCTTGCCAGCGAGCCGAGCCAGGGGCTGGGGATCGAGCGCGGGCAGGATCGGCCAGGTTGCTTGGGGCTATAGGGACTCCCCACCGTCGGCCACGAAGAGCGCTCCCGTGATGTAGCTTGCTTGGTCGCTGGCCAGGAAGGTGACCAGGGGGGCGATCTCCTCCGGGGAGCCGAAGCGACCCAGCGGGATGGTGGCCTCGAGGCCAGCACGGATCTCCTCGTTGGCTCGCAGCCCCTCGGTCATGTCCGTTTCCGTCCAGCCCGGCGCGATGGCGTTGACCCGCACACCCTTCTCGGACCACTCCATGGCCAGGTCCTTGGTGAGCTGGATGAGGCCGGCCTTGGTCACCGAGTAGGGGAGCATGCGGCGCGTGGCCTCGGTGCCAGCCACGCTGGCGATGTTCACGATGGAGCCTCCATCAGAGAGCTGGGGGAGGGCGGCTTGGGCGAGCATGTGGGGGGCCTTGAGGTTCACCTGGACCAGCAGGTCCCAGTCGTCCGGCGTGACCTGTTCAGCCCGCTTCCATGGGGCGGGGACGGCGGCGTTGTTGACGAGGATCTCAAGCCCGCCGAGGGCCTCCATGGCCTGGTCCACGAGGCTGGCGGGGGTGCCCGGTTCGGCGAGGTCCACCTGGAGGGCTCCGGCGGTGCGGCCGAGCTTCTCGATCTCCCCGGCCACGAGCTCAAGCTCGCTGATCGACCGGGAGGCGACCACCACGTCTGCACCGGCGCGGGCCAGGCTGAGCGCGGTGGCCCGCCCGATGCCGCGGCTGCCTCCGGTCACCAGGGCGCGCTTGCCTGAGAGGTCGGGTCCATCGTCCATGGACCCTCATGCGAGCCCACGTATAGAGCTGCCTCGTTCACGCGTGGACGTGGCCCTCGTGCGTGTGGTCCAGGTCTGCCTCGGCAGGGTCATCCAGGATCGAGTCGGCCATCAGCTCGCGGGCCTCCTCAAGGATGCTGGCTGAGGCGGCGGGGTTGGCCGGGTCGAGCACCACGACCATGCCGACCATCCCGAGCTGGTAGTGGTACGAGCAGTAGTAGGGGAACGTGCCTGCGTTCTCGAAGGTGTGGCTCACGGAGCTGAGTGGGGCGCCGATGTCGTGGTTGAACGTGTCCGGGTTCGCATCGCTGTTGTCGACGTCGTTGGGCTGGCACGTCGAGGAGTCCAGATGCGGGATGCACGGGTCCTCGCTGGTGGTGACCGAATGCGGTAGCGCGCCGCGCGTCCACTCGACCGTTGTGCCCGTGGGGACCACCGTGACCGGGGCGATGAACGAGACCCCGGCGGCGGCCACGGGGACCGTGGCGTCTGGGGTGTCGAGGCTCGGGATCGGAGCCACCCGGTAGAGCGCGCCGGCATCGGCGATGTACATGGCACCGTCGGGGCCGAACTTGACGTCGGTGGGCAGGGCCAGGCCCTTCACGAAGTCCTCCACGTCGGTGGCCTCGCCGTTGGCGTCCAGCGCGACGCGGGTGACCTTGTGGCCGTTGTTGTGCGTGGTCGCGCCCTGTTCGAGGGTGCGGGTGATCGTGTCGTGCAAGAAGAACGGCCCGCACTCGGCCACGAAGAGGCTCTGCTGGAAGCCGGAGGGGAACGTGTAGGGGATCCCCGGGGCACCTTGCGCGGTGGGTCCGTCTTGCCCGTCGCTGGGGAAGTCCACGCCGGTCGCGCAGATGTGCCAGCCGATCAGCGCGGTGGCTGTGACCTTGTTGTTGCAACCGACGTCTGGGTTCGGGGAGTTCGGGTTGGGTGCCTTGCTTACGTCGGCTCCGGTAGCGCCCGGTTCGCCCACGTTGTAGCAGAACGGGTAGCCGTGGTTGCCGCCCTCCTCGATCTTGTAGACGCTGTCCTGGCTGGAGGGCGCATCAGCACCGTTCTCCCCCGTGTAGGCTGTGCCCGCGAACGGGAGCGTGTCGGGGGCGAAGGCAAGATCGAAGATGTTGCGGAAGCCCCGGGCGAAGACGTCCACCTTGTCGGCGAAGTCCTGGTTGCGCGGGTGGTCCACGATGTCGTCGTCGGGGATGCGGTCGCCGTTGGCGTCCACCCAGTGGAGCACGGCGGGGCCCTGGGCGTCGAGTTCGTCCACGTCGACGCGGAGGAACGCGCCGCTGTACGGGAAGATGTCCGAGTCGCCGGTGCCGGTCCCGTTGCCGTGGTCGTTCGGGTTCCCCACAGGCAGGTAGAGCTGACCGTCCGGGCCGAACTGCAGGTGGTTGATGTTGTGCTGGCCGTTGGGCACCCCGTCCACGATGCGCTCGCGCTGGCCCGTGTTGGCGTCGATCTTCACCACGAAACCGACCAGCCGACCGGCATCGGCGCTGGTCTCCGAGTCCGAGACGTACAGGTCCCCCGCCTCGTCGAAGGCGAGGCCGAGGGGAAGGTTGAACCCGGAGGCGACCACGCTTGCGTCCTCTACAACAGGACCCAGCGGCGTCCAGGCCAGCTCGTGGCGCACGACGTTGCCGGCCAGGGTGGCCGCGTACAGGTCCGCGCCATCCGTGCCTCCAGGCCCGAAGGTGATGGCTGTCGGAGCGCTGGCTGGGGCCAGGGTCTCCAGGGTGAAGCCATCGACGACCTCCGGGACCACTTGGACCTCACCGGTGGGTCCCTGGCCAAGGACCAGGGGAGCCAGGGCGGCGGCTGGGACGATCAACATGAGCGCGCCGAGCACGATGGATAGGGACGTTGGGTGCGCTGTGTCTCGTTGGATGGAGCTGGGGAATCGCATCTCTAGTGCCTCCACGGCGTGTTACAGCCTCGCAAGCACAGAGGGGCCCCACCTCAAAAGCGTTTGCTTGAACGGCAAGCTGGTTCCGCGACGACGAGTTGAAGAGAGGCACCCGCCATCCGAGCCCATGCGCCAGGCGCACACCGTCCACATCCGCGCTCCCATCGACGACGTCTTCGAGTACACCGAGGATCCGGACAACGCGCCGGAGTGGGCCGAGGGCATCGTTGGTTTCGAGCTCCTCGACGAGGCCGAGAACAACGTTGGCACCACCTACGAGATGCATATCGAGGAGGGCGGCCGGGTCAACACCTACCAGGGAGAGGTCGTCGCTTGGGAGGAGAACCGTCACACCAGCAACCGCGTCGAGCGCGACGGGATGGCCATGATCATGGACCGGGACTACGCCGCCGTGGGTGACGGTACAGAGGTGACCATGACTGTGCGGGTCGAGCTGGCTGGCTGGACCAAGGTGATGGCGCCACTGATCTGGCTCATGAACCGCCACTTCCTGAAGAAGCAGGCGAGCAAGCTGAAAGAGCTCATCGAGGCTCAGCGGGCCGGCATCTAGACCAGCGCAACCAGCTGGCGGGTCGCCTCTTCGACGCTCACGCCGGACTCGGCGACCTCGTAGACCGCGCGGGTGAGGGCGAGGTTGAGTTTCTCATCCTCTGCCACGATGTGGAAGGCCTTGGCTGCGTGGATGCCCTCGACCACCTTGCCACCCATGGAGTCGGTAGCCTCCTTGACCGACATCCCCTCGCCCATGCGCTTCCCGAAGGTCCGGTTGCGCGAGTGGTCCGAGCCGGCTGTGGCGATGAGATCACCCACGCCAGCCAGTCCGTAGGCGGTGCGCCTCTCTCCGTCCAGAGCTGGGAGGATCCGGCTCATCTCCTGGAGGCCCAGGGTGATCAGCGCGGCTTGCGTGTTGTCGCCGTAGCCTAGGCCCTGGCTCATGCCGGTGGCCACGGCGATGACGTTCTTGTAGGCCCCGCAGAGCTCGACCCCGTTGCGGTCCGGGTGGGCGTACGCCTTGAACGTGGGTGTGGAGAGCGCGGCGACCACGCGCTGGGCGTGCTCGTAACGGGGGTGGGCCACGATGGTCCCGGTGGGCTGGTCGCGGCTCACCTCCTCGGCGTGGTTAGGCCCGCTGAGCGCGACCACCGGGTGCTCGGTCTCCTCCTCGATGATCTGGCTCATGGTCCGGTGGGATCGGTACTCGAGCCCCTTGGTGGCCGAGACCACGATGGCCGATTCATTGAGATGGTCCGCGTAGCGCTTGGCCATCTCCCGCGTTGCATGGCTAGGGACAGCGTGGATAACGATCTCGGCGCCCTCGACGGCTTCCGCGAGATCGCTCGTGACGGCCAGCGCCCGGGGCAGCACGATGCCAGGCAGGTACTTCTCGTTCTCCCGCTGCTCGGCGATCTGCTGGGCCCGCTCTGGCCCTCGCACCCAGAGGCGTGTTTCGACCCCACGCAGTGAGGTCACCCGGGCCAGGGTCGTCCCCCAGGCGCCAGCACCGACCACGCCGATGCGCATCTAGCGCGCCCCCGTCCCGATGCGCATTAGCGCTCCTCCGTCCCGTCGGACTCCTCGCTGGTCACGTACTCGGGGTTGCGCTGGTAGGCATGCACGTACTCTTGGCCGGTGAGCTCCTGGATGGCTGCCATGACCTCATCCGTGACCTTGCGGGTGACGGTGCGATCCTGGTCCTGGCCCTCGAGCTCAGGCCACGACATGGGCGCACCGAAGTGGATCTCGATCTTCGAGAACCGGGGCCAGAGCTTGCCCTTCGGCAGGGCCTCGAAGGTCCCGACCATCCCCACGGGGATCACGGGGACATCGAGCTTGAGCGCGAGGCGGGCCACGCCCGAGTGGCCCTTGTGCAGCTTGCCATCCAGCGAGCGGGTCCCCTCCGGGTAGATCCCGAAGAGGCTACCCTCTTCGAGCACCTGCTCTGCGCGCGCCAACGCCTCATCGTCGCCCGCGCCTCGGTCCAGGGGGATCACGCCCCACTTCTCGAAGAGCCAAGACTGCACGGGCACGTCGAAGTGCTGGGCCTTGCTGATGAAGTAGATGGGCCTTGGCACCACGGCTGGCATGAGGAAGTGGTCCAGGTAGGAGAGGTGGTTGCTGGCCAGGATGGCTGCACCCTCCTCTGGGATGTGGTCAAGGCCCTCGTGTCGGATCCGCCAGGATCCGCGGAGCAGTGGCCCGAGGATGGCGTGCGACACCTTGTAGAAGCGCTCGCCCATGTCGAACACCCGAACCAACCGGCTTAGCTTAAAGCTGCCCCGCAAGAGGCGCCGGTGCCCGGCAGGCTCACCGCTCGTGCTGAGACGCGAGTCCGGTTGCCATCCGGCGGGGTAGAGGCCAGGGACCTAGAATTTGGTCCCCGTGAGGGTCTTCGTTTCCTTGACGCCCTCGATGGATCTGATCTTCTCGACGACCAAGTGACCTAGGGAGTCGAAATCCTGGGCCTCGAGTTTGACGATCAGGTCGTACTCGCCGAAGAGCGGGTGAAGCTCTTGCACCTGGTTGAGGCGGAGCAGCGAGTTGTAGACCTCTTTCTCGTGGCCGGGTTCAGTTGAGATGAGGACGAAGCCGATGGCCATAACAGCACCTACGAAGGGGGGAGGGACGAAGCGGTGATAGGCTTTTCGCCCGCCCTTTTCTTTGAGGGGGCCTCTGGGACGCGTGGGCCCCGCAAAGAAAACGGCGGCGAAGAAGAAACGGGGCCCACGCGCTTCGCAGGCCCCAAGGACGGTTGGCGGGGTGCTTGGAGGCGTTCAATCGCGCTATCTGGCAATGTCTGCTCTCGCGGTCGCCTCGTCTGTGGCGCTGTCGGGATCTTCGCGGTCCCAGCTACTCCTCGTCAGCGGCATCGGTCAGGCGCTTCTTCAGCGCGGTGATGACATCCACGGGCTCAGGGTCGATGCCCTTGCGCCGGGCCATGTGGAGGCTGACCAGATCCCCCAGGACAACGCCTTCGAGCACCTCTCGGAGCTGGCCTCCCGGGCCACCCACGCGGGCCTCGAGCACGGTTGCGCCAGCCTTGCTGGCTCGCTCAGAGAGGAAGTCGAACCTCGCCTTCTCAAGGCGCCCCTCGTCTTCTCGGCGCAGGAGCACCAGGGCAGTGCCGGCAGGCTCGCCGTCCCAGCCGACGAGCTGGTTGTGCGCCATCTCTGGCAGCACGGCGTGGAAGGCGACACGCTTGCCGTTCTCGCTGATCTCGCCAGCCCAGCGGCGGGCCACCACGCCCATGAGGTCGTGGCCCACGACGCCCACCGGGTGGTCGGCGAGCTGGCCGGCTAGGCTGTCGGCGGGACCGTCGGGGGCGGCGAGCTCATCCATGCCATCGCTCAGGCTGGCAGCGACCTCTTCCAGCGCGCCGGGATCGCCGATGCCCAGGACCCGTGAGAGCACGGTGTAGTTCGGGGCGAAGAGCCAGCCCGCTGCAGCCCGGGGTTGGAAGCCGCTGGGCACCTCGAGGACCGGGGCGCCGTGGTCCGCGGCCAACGCGCCGAGCTCGCCGCCGGTGGTGATGGCCACGAGGCTGGCACCCCGCTCCAGGCAGGCCCGCGTGGCATCCAGGGTCTCGGCGGTGTTGCCGCTGTAGCTCGTGGCCACGACCAGGGTGCGCTCATCCACGAACCCTGGAGGGCTGTGAGACCGGCAGACGTGGATGGGCACATCGCTCTCATCCATGAGCAGCCCGGCGGCCAGGGTGCCCCCGATCGAGGATCCCCCCATGCCCACGCACAGCGCCGCGTCGAACGGGCCCTCCGGGAGATCAAGGCCCTGGCCCGCCTCCAGGCCAGCGGTGAGGTGGGCAGGGAGGCTCTGGGTTGCTGCCATCATGGCTTCCAGGGACATGGTGGGCCTGGAGGCAGGAGGGGTGGGTAAAGCTTGTCGGGGCCGGACATGTGAGCCCGCCAGAGCTGTGACCTCTGGCCGTGACACCCCATCGCGAAGCCATCCTCACGGATAAGCTTCTAATACCCCCCGCGGACGGTAGGCTTGCAGCCCACCCCCACCGGGTCGGGTTGCATGGGAGCTTGTTGGTACACGCGACGGTCGCCGCCGGATGGTGAGGCTCCATCCAACCGCGGCGGCCTCGCACACCTCTTCTCTTCTTGGTGAGCGTACGCGAGCTCAGTACTTGCGCCACTTGTGCTTGCACTCCACGCACTGGAGGATGA
This sequence comes from uncultured Thermoplasmatales archaeon, assembly GCA_964396185.1. Classification (GTDB taxonomy): domain Archaea; phylum Thermoplasmatota; class SW-10-69-26; order SW-10-69-26; family SW-10-69-26; genus CAYNEI01. The sequence continues at coordinate 11,208 of CAYNEI010000033.1, read as the reverse complement.
TGGTGGTGGGCTCGTCGGCTGCCCGGGTCTGTTGGTAGCGGTAGTAGGCGTCCCGCTCCCCGCATTCGGGGCAGTTGAAGTCGTTCGTGCGTGGGAGGGTGTGGATCTGGTCCTCCTTGAACACGCTCATCTCCTTGGCCTCGCTCTTCTGCGAGATCTTCTGCCCTTCCCCACGCGTGTTGCACTTCGCGCACCTCGGACCTTCAGGAGAGGGCTTCATGAGGCCACCGCACTCCGGGCAGAACATAGCCCGCCCAAACCGCGTCCCGGATGTAAGGGTTACGCCGGCGGCCCGGACCCGTATCCGGGCTAGGCCCACAGGGAGCAGAGAGACCACGGCAAGCCCAGAGGAAGCGGATGGACGTGGCTCTAACGCACGCAAGTGGACTCAACGAGCGCCTCTGCAGCCTCCTCGTTCCCGCCGTTCCGTAGCAAGGGCCGGCGGAAGCTGGACCCGAAGCTCCCCCCGTTCCTTTTTTAAGTGGGCGCGCCTTGCCACCCGGGAGAGCCATGTCCTTCCGAGCGGTGTGCAAGGCCGACGTGCTGAAATCGGTCATCGATTCCCTCTCGACGCTGGTCGACGAGGCCAAGTTCCAGGTGTCCCCAGAGGGCATCGAGGTGCTCGCCGTCGACGCGGCGCACGTGGCGATGATCGACCTCAGCCTCTCCAAGGCGGCGTTCAAGAACTTCGAAGCCACCGAGATGGAGCTCGGCATCGACATCGACAAGCTCAAGGACGCCACCCGGTTGGCCGGCGCCGAGGACGAGGTCGAGTTCGAGCTCGAGGAGGAGGGCCGCCTCAAGGTGCGCATCGGCAACCTGGTGCGTCGTATGAGCCTGGTCGACACCTCCGGCATGACCGACCCCAAGATCCCGGACCTCGACCTTCCCGCCATCATCAAGCTCCCTGGCAACGAGCTCGAGCGCGGCATCAAGGCCGCAGAAGGCATCAGCGACCACGTCGCCCTACGCGCCGACAAGGACGCCTTCGAGCTCTCCGCCGAGGGCGACATGGACTCGGTCAACCTGACCCTCGAGAAGGACACCTTGGTCGAGCTCACCGCCGACGAGGAGGTCCGCTCCCTGTTCTCCCTGGACTACTTCTCCAACATGGTCAAGGTGGGCAAGGCCTCGGGCACCATCCAGCTCCGCCTGGGCAACGACTACCCCGTCAAGCTCCACTTCGACTTCGCCGGCGGCGAGGGAGCGGTCACCTACCTGCTTGCGCCCCGGATCGAAAGCGCGTGAACACGGACTTACTGGCGAGAAGGTGGCCCGGTTGATCGAGGACGACCTGGAGGGTTCCGAGACCTTGGCCCGGTCCACGTTCGCAGGGCTCTGGGACAACCCTGCCGACGAAGCGTGGGATGACGCTCGTTAGACGCCGTGTTCGTCCCCGCCCGCGCACCTAGCGCGGAGCAACCCCCCTCGCCGGTTTCACAGCCTGTCCAGAACGAGTATACCCCCCGTGGGGCCCTCCTCGGACCATGCGGGTCGCACGCGCGCTGCTGGTCGCCGCCGTCCTGGCGGTCCTGCTCTTGCCAGCCTGGGCCCCCAGTGCCCTTGCCAGCCCGGAGCAGTGGCTCTCCGAGCAGGCCATCACCGGACGCATCCGCGTCTCTGGCGCCGTGGCCGACGACGCTGCTGGGCTCCAGCCCACCGAGCGCGGCACCCTGCACCTGCCAGCAGGCACCGACACGCTGCGCGTCACGCTGGACTGGACCTCCACGCCCGAGGATGCACCCCTGCTCTTCGCGGTTTGCCACGGGAGCTGCTGGGACCCGGATCACGGCACGCTTCTCGCCACCGCCAACGGAACCGCCCCTCTCCAGCTCTCGGTGCCCGTCCCGGAGGCCAGCCATGTGACCTGGGAGATCCGACCTCAGGAGCCAGGCGCCCTGGACGTCTGGCTGCATGGGCGAGCCAACCTGTACGACCACCCCGACCACGGCCCCTCCTCGAGCCAGGAGCTGGTGGCAAGCCTGGCACCCGGCGCCCCCACCATCGGTCTGCTCGGGGGCTTGGCCGCCGTGCTGGTCGCCCTGGCGACCACCGTCGCCACGGCCAGCAAGCCCGGCGCTCCAGGGCTTCTGCTCCCGCTCTACCATCGCATCCAGCCGCATGCCCTGCTCGAGCACGACGCTCGCGCGGCCATCGTCGAGGCGATCGGTGACGAGCCCGGCATCCACCTCACAGCGCTTAGCGAACGCACGGGCGCGACCATGGGCAAGCTCCAGCACCACCTCCGCATGCTCGAACGTGGTGGCCTGGTCCAGGCGGACAAGCTCTCCGGCTATCGATGCTACTTCCTGCCAGGCCAGCTCGCCGGCGGGCTGCGCGAGGCGCTGGCCGCCATCAAGGCGGCAGCTCCCCTCGCAGTGACGCGCATGGTCGACCGCCAGGGCCCGCTCACCATGAGCGAGCTCGCTGAGTCGATGGGTCTGACCGCCCCCACCGTGACCCACCATGTGGACCGGCTGGTGGAGGCCGGCGTGCTCACCGACGAGCACGATGGGCGCTTCCGGCGCGTGCAGGTGAGCGAGCTGGGCGAGCGGGCCCTGCGGATCTCTCAGTAGGCCAGGACCTCGAGGCCCTGGATCCCCTCGAAGGCGCTCCGGTCGCGCGTCACGACGGCTTGGCCGTGGTGGAGCGCGATCGCACCGATCATCAGATCGATGAGGCTGGATGGCTGACCCGCCGCTGAGAGCTCGGCGTCGAGCAGACCAGCCTGGCGCGCAGCCTCCGGCTCGAAGGGGAAAAATGCGAGCCCATCCAGGAAGCCCTCGGCCCGGTGGCGCTCCTCATCGGGCCGCGAGCTCCGACCGATCCCAGCGTAGAGCTCGTAGCGCGTGTAGGGTGTCACGCCGACGGGAGCAGACCCCTGCTGGAGGAAGTCGAAGATGCTCACAGCCCGCTCCCGCCCGCGCAGGAAGTCGATCACGAACGAGGTGTCCAGCACGGGCATCAGGGGTCCCGCCTGCGCGCCTCCGCGTCGAAGCGGTCCCGGAACCGGGCGGAGCCCTCCTCGAGCTCGCCTGCGAACGCCTCGGAGATCGAGCCAGCATAGCGCATGAGGTCTGCCCCACCGGTCAGACGCTTGATGACCTGGGAGAAGCTCTCCCCCTCGTGCTTGAGCCGGGCGAGCCGGTGGTAGGCGTCCTCGGTCACCGAGATCGTCTTGGTCGCCATGGTCTGTGTATATCTGTGTATCTTTATATAGTACGTGGTAGCGGAGGACGCTGACGCCGACCATCGCTCACCGAGGCTCGCTCAGCTCACCGCGTCGGTCGCGTTCCCGATCAGAGGCTCGAGCACGCCTCCGAGCAGGCCGGGGCCCTCTTCCAGGATCGCGATCTTGTGGTCGCGCTCCCGGCTGGTGTCTGCCGAGCTGCATGCATCGCAGCCGTCGCTGTACGTGATGTACGGGCGTCCCTCGTGCTCGACCATGTCGATGAAGTCGAGGAGGTTGCGGCACTCGTTGCCGCCACCGTTGAGCCAGATGCATCCGCGCTGGACGGGGTCCTCTTCAGGGGTGACCTGTCGGGTCACGAAGACGGGCTCGGTGTCCATGGCCGTGGTGGTCGTCGTGATGAAGAGGTGCCAGACCGCCTCGTCTCGCGCGTTGCTCGGGTTGGGCTCCTCCCAGGCGGAGACGTTGTCGCGCGTGCCCAGGTATGCGAAGGCCACATGGCCGGGCTCGCCGGCGGTGACGACGCTGAACTGGGTGAAGTTCACATCCGGTGGGCTCACCGGGATGGGCGTGCCCCAGGCGGTGCCCTGCTCGCCGCCCATGGTCATGTAGAGTCGGCCATCTTCGCCGGGGGAGGCGAGGTACGCGTTGCCCCGGTTGTCCGTGCCGACGTCGGGGTTGATGGCCAGCCCGTCGTACATGCCGTTGTCTGTGTGGATGCCCTCCTCCCAGCTCATGCCTGAGTCGTGGCTGACCATGACCCGGGTGCCCTGACAGGTGGCCTTGGCGGAGTAGGCGGTGCCGTCGGGGCCGACGTGGACGGGGCCTGCGACGCCACCGCGGCAGTCGTCTGCCGGGTGGACGCTCTGGCCCACATCGAAGGTGTGGCCTCCATCCAGCGAGCGGGTGATCCAGGTACCCTCCCCGCGGAAGCTGTTGTAGCTGTAATAGACCACGTTGGGGTAGCCAAGGGTGGTCACGCCATCGGCCGGGGGTCCGGTGGTGATCTTCTGGTGGTCGTGGGCGGGCGGGCCGCAGCCGGCCACGGGGTTGGCCGTCCAGCTCTCGCCCCTGTCATCGCTCCACGAGACCCAACTGCACACGACGTAGAGGGGGCCGTTGTAGATCCGGTCCGTGATGGGGTCGACCCACATCCAGGGATCGAGGTTGATCTTGGGGTTGGTCACCGGGTCGCCCACCTCGGTCCACGTCTGTCCGTGGTCCTCGCTGAGGATGAGGTTGTTGGCTGCGTTGGATGGGTTGGTCACGATCGTCCCGTCCGAGAGCACGCCCAGGGTGGGCTCAGCACCACTGTAGCCGGTGTCGGCCACGCGCACGACGAGATCCTCCACCTCCTCGGGCACTGGCACGATCCCGTCGCCCGTGTGGGCGACCAGGCGATTGACGTCCCCGGGGGCTTCGTCGACCGTTTGCTCGTCGAGCTGCTCGTCAGGGTCCGTATCGTCCCCGATGCATCCTGCGGTGACCAGTCCGATGGCTAAGATGACCACGACCCAAGCGCGTCCCATGGGGGTGGGTGGGGTTGTTGGAATATCAATCCTGCGGGGGTTGCTACCCAGAACCCGTTCCACCCGGACAGGTTCCCCCGGCGCCGGTGGCCGGGGGCGGCGTGGAGACGTGGGTGAGCTCGAGCGTGAGATCGCCGGGTGCCAAAAGCCCGCTGCCGGGCCCCGATGGCACCGGGAAGCCCACCTCTCCGGTCACCTCCAGGGTGGACGGCCCTTCCTGCCAGTGCTCGTGGACGCCGATCAGCGCATCGATGACCGCGCACAGCTGGCCATCGGCGGTCTGGAACATGGGGATCAGTTCGGGCCCCGCCGGGAGATCGGTGGCCGGCCCGCTGCCCTGCAGGCGGATGGTGGTGTTCGGGTTCTCGGCTGAGAAGGTCCATGCTGCGCCGGCCGGTGTGTGGGCCTGGGGCTGGATGCCGAGCTCGCCTGGCGTGCACGGAGCGCCCCAGGCGCGCAGCACCTCTGTCGTCACGGGATCGGCGATGCAGGGCAGAGAGACGGCGTGGTAGAAGGCCTCCGGGTTGATGTGCTCATCCGGCGGGATCGCTGGGATCCAGGGGAAAAGTACGGCCGCATCCCTTGGCTCGGTGCACACGAACCCGATCAGGTAGAAGGTGACGTTGCGGCCGGTGTTGTCGTCGCCAACGAAGCCATCCGGGTGGAAGCCCTCTGGTAGGTAGGGTGCGACGGTGTCGTAGTCCATCCCCTCCCAGGCCCCGAGCTGCTCCTGGCAGCCGCCGAAGGCGAGCGTGCTAGGGGGAGCGGCCTGTTGTGTCTCATCTGTAGGATCGGTCGAACGCCCGGTGTCCGTCGAGTCCCCCAGGCAGCCGGCCGCACCGGCGCTCAGCATCAAACAGGCGATCAGGAAGGCTCGGATCTAGGCCAGCTCCTGGCTTGCGTTCACGTGGCGACATTTAGCTCCTCGGGTCGGGTGCGAAGGGTCGTCTCTGGGGCCCGACCACGAAGACCTCAGCGGACACAACGGGCCACCAGGGACCTGGGGCCCCTCACGGTCCCCTTCTGCCGCTCTATTCGTGGCCCTTGGTGCGCCTCGTGCGCCTGGTGGTCCCACCCGAGGTTGTCGGGTTGTCAGGTTGCCAGCTTGTAGGGCCCCCAGGACGCACGAACGCATCAGCGCGCGACGTTGAGGCCCATGCCTTCCTCGGTGAGCTCGATACCGATCTCGTTGAGGCAGCGGCGCACCTCGGTCTGCTCGCCACGGTCCAGCAGGAGCGCGCGGGCATCTGCCAGGAGGTCGAGCACGGCCTCGCTGCGGCTGCGGCTTGCCTTGAGCGCCACCAGCCAGCTCGACACCGCACCAAGCAAGAGCACCGCACCGCCATGGGATCGGATGCCTGGGTTGAGCGAGCCCGTTGCCAAAGCCACGGCCAGGAAGCCCAGGCCGAGCAGCGCTGAGAGGCCCAGTGCCATGGCGATGCGCTGGAGGTAGGCGACCCGATCCCATCCGGCTCCCTCGGGGGTGCCCCAGGCGCCGCTGAGGGCGCGCTCCAGGGCATAGGCGGTCCCAAGGGGCACGACCACGCCGCCCTCCCCGCACCGGTACCCAGCGCGCTCGACAGCTGGGGCTGGGAGCACGACGGCGTGCTCGCTCCAGTCCAGGTGCGAGGCGGGTGGCAGGGCGAAGGCCGAGACGCGTGTGGACAGGGCTTCCTGGAGGCCGGCGAGCAGGTAGCCGATAACCAGAGTCCCGGTGGCAACGCCCATGACGAGGAAGACCCAGGAGCCGGTGAAGGCCAGATCCCCGATGACCGTGGGCCGCACGAGCACCGAGAGGGCGCCCACCACCAGGAAGCCAGGCACGGCGATGGGCAGGAGGTCGCCGAGCATCGAAGGCGTACGCATGGCAGTGGCCTAAGGGGTCCAGGTAGAAAAGAGGCGGCTCAAGCGGAGGGGATGGAGACACAGAGATGCACGGTTCAACACGGAGGCACGGAGGGAACGGAGAACGGAAGCCGGAGCAAAGCTCGACTGGTGCGGAACGTGTCCGTGGCTCCTGGGGCCCTCGGTCCGTTCGCGCCCTCCAGACGCTGATCTGGTTCCCACCTCCGTTCCCTCCGTGTCTCCGTGCCTCCGTGTTGACCTCTGGTAGCCCCCCGTCTCCTCCATCGGCCTCAAGTAGCCCTCCCTCCATCCACGCTTGATGCCTGACAAGGCCCTGCC
>CAYNEI010000033.1:0-4205 GCA_964396185.1 uncultured Thermoplasmatales archaeon | reverse complement strand
TCGGCCTCAAGTAGCCCTCCCTCCATCCACGCTTGATGCCTGACAAGGCCCTGCCCAAGCCGGTCGACGAGATGACCGACGAGGACTGGCGCGCGGTGCTCGGTCCCGAGGTGTTCCAGATCACCCGCCAGGGCGGCACGGAGCCCGCGTTCTCCGGCTCGCTCTACAAGCACGACGAGACCGGGCAGTACCACTGCGTCTGCTGCGGCCAAGCGCTCTTCGAGAGCGACACGAAGTACGCATCTGGCAGCGGGTGGCCGAGCTTCTACCAGCCCATCGATGAGGACCGCGTCCAGTTGCTCGAGGACCGAAGCCACGGCATGGTGCGCACCGAGGTCCAGTGCTCGCGCTGCGATGCGCACCTGGGCCACGTGTTCGACGACGGCCCGGAGCCCACGGGCCAGCGGTACTGCATCAACTCGGCAGCCCTCGAGTTCGATGACGCCTAACCAGGGCGGACGCGATCGAGCCAACCGCGGGCGTCACCCCATGGCGAAGCGGTAGCGCGCCCCCTTGCGCTCTCCCTCCATCGCCACGACCTCGGCCTCCCTTAACCGCTTGAGATCGCGCTTAAGGGTCCGCTCGGCGACGTGGGGGAAGGCCTTGTGGACATCGGCGAACTGGACCTCCCTGCCCGGCTCCTCCTGGTCGATGCGAGCGAACCACCGGGCGACCTGTTTGGCTCGCTCCGGGAGCCCCTCAGGCAGACCCTGCTCGAAGTGGTAGCGGTCCAGTGCCCCTTCCCACGTGCGTCTGAGAACGCCGGCCATGAACGAGATCCACGGCGTGTAGTCGAAGCCCTGTCTTTCGACGGCGGAGAGGTTCTCGTAGTAGGCGTCGCGATCCTCGTTGAACTCGTAGTCGATGAGCGCGTAGCGGACACCGCGGTAGCCGAGCGCTGCGAGCTGTAGGGTCGCGATGGCCCGGCCGGCTCGCCCGTTGCCATCCCGGAACGGGTGGATGGACTGGAACTCGTGGAAGAAGACCATCACGCGCACGAGCGGGTGCTCGTCGGCGTTGTGGAACCATTCCAGGGCATTGGCCAGCTCAGGCTCGACGCGTTCCGGCGTGGCTGGGATGAACCGGACCTCGTAGCTGGGCCGGTGGCCGATGAAGTTGGGCTCTTGCTTGAACGTGCCAGCGTCCTCGAGCACGCCGTCGAAGAGCTGGGCATGCAGGTCGAGCACCTCGGCCGGCGTGCGCGGGGGAGGATGAGCGTCGAGGTCCTGCATGTAGGCGGCGTGGTTGACGATCTCACGCTCCTCCGGGCGGCTCACCGCCTCCGGCACGTCCCCGCGCTCGAGCAGCTTGCGCACGTCGTCCAGGGTCAGGGGGTTGCCCTCGATGCTCGCGGTCCCGTAGGCGTTGCGCGTGAGCGCCTCCTCGACCAAGCGCCTGGCCTCCACGGCGTCGAGCTGGACGTAGGCCAGCTCCTGGTCGGCGCGCTCGACGGCGCGCAGCTGGTCATGCACGTGGCTGGCGAGCTCGTAGACAGGCTCGAAGCTCTCTCGAACCGGGCGGCGCACGGTCTCGTCCGTGATCCGGAACGCTCCGGGGTCCAGCTCGGTCGACATCTGGCATAGAAAGCACCCCTTCATGGCACATAAAGGTGCCCTAGATGGCACAAACGATGGCACATACACCCTACGGGCGCCGCTCCGAGCTCTCTACGGGGGCATCGCGGGTAGGTTTAGAGCCTACGGCCACTCTCAACGGACTGCATGGGCACCGGAGGGCAACACACGGCCGGTTCGTCACGTGGCAAGGATGGTCCAACGGGCCAGGTGCTCGTACACGAACATCGCACCAGGGCAACCATCCTCCCCATGGTAGCTTACCTCTGCGACATCGCCTGGGTAGAGCGGGTGCTGGACAAGTTCGCTGGTCCTCGCTTGATCCCGGTAGCTCCAGTCGAGCCGGCACGCAGATTCCCCGGGCTGGTAAGGTGGGTGGAGGATCTCGAACGTCCCGTTCCCATGGTCCTCCGGGTAGAGGCGCAGCCAGTGTGAGGCGCCCTCTGGTCCAGCCAGGTCGAGTTCCACGGGGGCTTCGCAGCGGAGGGGGACGAGCGTTGTGCCCGCCCCCTCGGCCGCGACCTCGGCGAACGCAACAGTGGTCCCGTTCACAGCTTCGGGGAGGCGGATCGTCTGGTTCGCCTCATCCACCGTGTACGCTTCGGATGGAAGCGCGCCCTGCCCACTGGCGGGGGCCACGGTCCACGCAGCCAGACGGTCGGCGCGGATCCGCACGAGCGGTCGTGGCTCGCTGGGCGCATAGGCTGGGCACTCCCCGGCAGAGCGATCTGAGCGTTGCAGAACGTCCACCGCATCGTCGACGTGGCCGGACTCGTTCACCGCTCCGGTAGGATCTTCCGGGCCCGCCGAGACCGAGAACAACGCTGCCATGAGTCCGAGGAGGAGCAAACCAACGACGACAGGGAAAAGCTCCGGCGGGCCACGCATCATCTAGCCCACCTCCCCTTTGCAGATCTCGGCTGGCGTAGGGCCGAACCATCCGAAAGTGAGGGGGCACTCGGGATCACCGTTCGTGCCACCTCCATCGCCGGGCTCGCTCTCTAGAGCTAGTCAGGATTGCGACCCGCGGCATCAGGGCTTTATCCATCATATTTCAGCCCCAAGAGGAATGGATGTAGATCGCATATGTCTGTGCCGGCCGCTCTTCAGCTGAGGCCTCTGGACGCGCGCTTTGCCTCTCACCCTCGGTCCCTAGGATACCGACCTCCTTTCGCTGTCCCAGGTCCCGCTGAGGGTCCACCCGGCGGCGCAGGGAAACCTTGGGGAGGCCTGCGTACTGGGCCTCCCCGTACACCTTCCAGAAAATCGGTGCCCTAGATGGCACAAACGATGGCACATACACCCTACGGGCGCCGCTCCGAGCTCTCTACGGGGGCATCGAGGGCAGGCTGAGGCCCGACGGCCGCGACGTCCGCCGCGGACGCATCGAGGGCGTCCAGCATCCAGGCCTGGCTCGGCCGCCATCCGGTGGCAAGCTCGAGCTCCTCGAGCACGTAGGCCTCCCGGTCTGGCCCCTGCTCATCGGCGGGCAGGGCGGGGTTCTCGAAGGAGAGGAAGAGGGACGGCTTGGCCTCCAGGGTGGCCCGGTGTTCGCGCACGAACCGTGCGAAGGCCTCCTGGTGGACCCCCTCGGCCAGCGAGACCGCGACCACGGCCTGGTCGAACGGGATCCAGTCCAGCAGCTTGTCCTTCCCGATGCGTACTGGGAGCGGGTCGAAGCCCCGGTCCTGGATCCATGTCAAGAGGCGTGGGAGCACGCCATCGTCCAGATCCGGGGTCGCATACGCGACGAGCACGTTGACCATGGTCCCGGCAAGGTTGGCCCTCCAGGCCTATGGGTCCCGCGGGAACGGGCTTGCTCCCCTCCGCCCGCAACGGGCGAGTTCACCGCCCGTCGAGCTCCCGCCACCACGCCGTCGGATCGGCCTCGTCGATCTCGTCGATGAGCCGCCGGGCCGACTCGGTCTCGAGCATCTCGCGCGTGGAGTCGATCCAGACCTGGGCGTCGGCGTGGCCGGTGACGATGTACTCTCTGGCCGTGAGGGCCGCCTCGAGCTTGTCGGCGTCTTTGGCGATGATCCCCGCCTGGGTGCGCTGGTGCTCCACGTCGTCCCAGAGCTCGTAGAGGTCCTCGCCCATGGCGCCCAAGTCTCCGAGCTGGTCCTGGGCGGCGCGCGCCTCGGCCTTCTCGATGTAGCGGGCTCCTACCGTGTCCACGTCGGCCACGCGCGTCTCCCCGATCTCGTGGAAGACGACCATGGTGCACACCCTCTCCGGCTCCGGGTGGCCCTCCATCTCGGCGAGCACGTAGGCGAGCTGGGCAGCGCGCAGGTTGTGGTCAGCCACGGACTCGGGCCGCTCCACGCCGGCCCGGAACCAGCCCGTACGCGGGATCCGCTTAAGCTGGCCAAGCTCGAAGAGGAAGTTGAGCACCGTGTGGTCTGAAGGCGCCTGGTCGGTCATGGCGGGGGCAAGCGGGGCCGTCACCTTAAGACTCTAATGGCTGGTCCGGATGCAGGAGCGTGACCCCGCACCCTCGCGCGCCTGAATCCTGGCCCACCACCGGCTTCACCCGCCACATCGGCATCGAGGCCCTGGAGCTCCACGAGGATGGGTCGGTGGAGGCCACCATCGAGGTGGACGAGGATGCGCACTTCAACGCAGGCGGCG
>CAYNEI010000032.1:0-27812 GCA_964396185.1 uncultured Thermoplasmatales archaeon | reverse complement strand
TTCTCGGACACGTTTGCAACCTCACCCCTTAGCTCTCCGAGGGGGGTTATCAATGGGATGTGGTACGTCTGTTCCCCAACCACCAACCAACCCCGTCTATCGGGGATCGGACCACGAAGGGCGGGCCGGCAGGCACGCAAGCAAGCGCGCATCAGCGCGCAGCTCGATGGTCCTAGACCGCACCACGGGCCACGAAGGGGAAGGTGGATCGGCTCGCTGGGTCGAGCGTCTATCCACCGGTCTGTGGTTCGCGTTCGTTCCCTTGTGGCCCTTCGTGCCCTTGGTGGGCTTTGTGGTCCCACCCCAGCTACATCGAGGCGGGCGCATCGATGCCCAAAAGCTCCAGCGTGTTGGCCAGCACCTGGCGGGTCGCGTCCACCAGGGCCAGGCGGGCTTCCCGCACGGTGGCAGAGTCTGCTTGGAGCACCGGGCAGTCGCGGTAGAACTCGTTCAGCGCACCGGCCACGGCCACGGCGTACGCGGTGAGCGGGTGGACCTTGTGGTCCTCGGCACACGCTTGGACCAGGCTGGGGAGCTTGGACAGGGTGCGAAGCAGCGCGGTCTCGCTCTCGTGGGTCAGCACCGTGGGATCGCCCAGGGGGACCTGGCCGGGCTCCTGGCCGCCCTTGGCCAAAATCGAGCACGCACGGGCGTGGCTGTACTGGACGAAGGGGGCCGTGGATCCCTCGAAGCTGAGCGCCTGCTCCCACTCGAACGTGATAGGCTTCTCGGAGTGGACGCCCACGATGTTGAACCGCAGCGCGCCCAGGCCGACCTGGCGGGCGACCTCGCGCATCTCCTCCTCGGAGAGCTCGCTGCCACGGCGCTGTTCGACCTCCTCGTACGCGCGAGCTTCGGCCTCGTCGAGCAGATCGTCGAGGTAGACCACCCGGCCTGAGCGGGTGCTCATGGATCCCTCGGGCAGGCTCACGAAGTTGTAGAACACCACGTCCAGCGGACCGTCTTCGCCGATGGCTTCCAGGGCCGTGGACAACTCCAACGCGTGGAGCTTGTGATCCTCGCCCAGGACATCCACGAGCTCATCGGCTCGCGCGAACTTGTCCATGTGGTAGGCCACATCACGGGTGGCGTACAGGGTCGTGCCGTCCGAGCGCGTGAGGAACATGCGCTCCTTCTCGTACTCGACGCCCAGAGCGGGCATGTCGAGGTACAAGGCGCCATCCTCGTCGTGGCAGGCGTCCAGCTTCTTGAGCCGGTCGAGCACCGCCTGGACCTCGCCGCTGAGCACGATCTCGGACTCGAACTTGAAGTTGTCATGGTGGACGTGGGCGCGCTCCAGGGTCTGCCGGATGCCCTCCAGGGTCTGGCTGATCGTCTCCCGGAACGTGTGGGCGACCTCCTCGTCGCCTCGCTCGAAGGCTTGGATGAGCTGAGCGACCTCAGGGTCCCGCTCGGGGTCCTCCTTGAGCACCTGGTTGGCGTGCTGGTAAGCGGTGACCAGCCGATGATCAGCCTTGGCCGCATCATCCTCCAGCGCTTCGGGGAACGTGGTCGCACCCCACACCAGCGTGGCCGCCTGGCGGCCCATGTCGTTGACGTAGTACTCGGCTGTGACGTCGTGGCCCGCGGTGCGCAGCACACGCACCAGGCTATCTGCCAGCAGGGGGTTGCGGGCTCGGCCAACGTGCAGCGGGCCCGTGGGGTTGGCGCTGGTGTGCTCGACCAGGGTCCTTCGACCCGTGGCCTTGCCCTCCCCGAAGGCACCCTTGCGCTCCGAGATGGCCTCCATGGTGGCCTCGGCCAGCGCCTCAGGCTTGGCGCGAAAGTTGAGGTACGGCCCCTTGGCCTCGACCTCGAGGGCCTGGTTGGGGGGGAGCGCCTCGGCCATCTCCGTGGCGATCTGGGGGGGAGCGTGCTGGGCTTGGCTGGCCACCGCGAAGCAGGGGAACGCGAAATCTGCCAGCTCCGGATCGGGCTCCTCGAGCAAGTGCTCCACGTCGTCGGCGATGCCGTAGGCGGCATGCAGCGCCTCAGCGACGAGGGCAAGCGCCTCCTCGCGAAGGCTCCCCCAGGGGTCTCTCTCAGCCATGGTAGGTGCGCAGTAGCCGGTTCGGGTTAAAGGGTTGGTGGCGCCGAACCCGGCCAAGGGCCCGGGGGGGTCCCCGGGTCCTCAGCCGAGCCGGCTCGGTGGGTACCAGAAGGTCCGGCAGGTGTCCTGTTCCGCGTGCATGGCGGTCGTGCTCGCAACCGGCGAAGCGCCGGTCTCCCGTGCGATCCCGGGCCGCCCCCTCGTGGCGGGACCGGGCTGATGAGGCTGCACGCCAAGAGGGGGATAAGCGTCTTGCGGCGCAACGCTCAAGCCCCCTGAAATCTGGCCCGAAACCCATATGAACAACCGGTTTCTCGTGGAGCGCGATGGTCTCCAGACGGTTCGTTCTCGTGGCGAACAGCGCGCGGGCTGACGGAGGCGCTCCCCTCGACGACTTGGCAGGAGCTGGAGGCCGCTTCGACCTGGTGGCCCGGTTCTTCACCAGTTGCCTGCTCACCAGCCACAGCATCCGGCAAGACACCGAGGCCGTCGTGCTGTTCACCCAGGCCGACGGTGGTCCCGTGGCGTTGCGACTCACGGGGGATCAGGCCCAGGGGCTGCGCCCGGACGAACGCAACGCGGCGGCCAAGATCAACCAAGCCCTCGCACCGGTGGCCATGCCGGTCTGGCAGCCAAGCTCGGCGGGGTTCCAGACACGCGCGGTGGACCTGGATGGCCTGCTGGCAGATGTCGAGGGACCGGTCATCCTGCTCGACGAGGAGGGGGAGGAGCTGGCCGGAGCCGGTGTCACGGGAGGCACCTTCGTGGTGGGCGACCACGAGGGGCTCACCCCGGACCAGCGAGCCACCGTGGCCTCGCAGGCGGCCCTGGAGGCTTCGGTTGGACCGGTGCCCTTGCAGGCCGACCAAGTGGTCACCGTGGTCCACAACGTGCTCGATCGGGCGTGAGTAGGACGTCTGCGGGCTCCCGAGAGGGACATTCCTCGTTCCTGGTAGGGTTGCATTTTTACCGGAGGCCTGCGGAGGCTTGAGTATGCCGCATATCCTCATCAAGGGTGAGCCGGATCTCGCCGCGCTCTTCGGCGCGATGCAGCCGATCACGGAGTACCGGGGCAACGGGGTCCTCAAGACGCGCGATGCGTTCATCTCTCGAGACCAACACGCCGTCGTCTTGGACGCCGTGGCCACGGAAGATAGCACCTCGAGGACTTTCTTCGCCCTGGTCATCCTCCACGAGGAGGGCCTCATGGTCCGCATCCACCCGACCACCGAGGTCGAGCACACCAACGGCGTCAAGCGTGTCCTAGCCGCCATCGCGGACCATCTAATCAGTCTGGATCCCTCCCTGGAGGCCGGGGAGACGAACCTGGAGGCTTACATGACGGGCAGTGGGCTCACGCAGGGGTGAGAAGCTTCACCCTCCTCCTGGAACAAGCTTGATAGGGAGTCGCCCCTTGGCCCGCCTGTGCTCTGCGACTCTTGTGGGACCCTGAAGAAGCCGGTCCGCAAGGGACGCACCGTCGAGCACACGTGCCCGAACTGCGATGCCCGCCCGTCGATCCCCGATCGGGGCCCAGCGAAGGGGTCCTCGCGCTCCCCGCCCGAGAGAGCGGCCAAACGCAGTGGCTTCCAGCGTGCCGACCAGATCGTCGAGCACCGGCCCTCCACCGGCTCGAACCCCTCTGCATCGTCCCTGGGGGATGGAGGGCTCCGGCAGGGAGATGCGCCGGAGGGGGCGGGCCGGTTCTTCCCGTTCGAGAGCATGCGCCCGGGCCAGGCCCGGTTCGTCCAGGACGTTCGCAGGGCGCTCAAGAACAACAAGGTCCTCGTCGCCCAGGCCCCTACGGGCATCGGCAAAACCGCCGGCGTGCTCGCGCCTGCCCTGGAGGTCGCGGCCCGCTCGCGCTCGAAGGTCTTCTTCCTCACAAGCAAACAGAGCCAGCACAAGGTCGTGGTGGACACGCTGCGCATGGCCCAGCAGGCCAGCGGCACCCAGCTCGTCGTCTCGGACATGATCAGCAAGCGCGCCATGTGCCCCCGCTCGGAGTCCGAGACCCTGGGCGCCCGCGCCTTCGGCGAGTTCTGCACCAAGGCCATCAGCAAGGGCTCGTGCGAGTACTACGAGAACGACGAGGAGGAGGTCTTCCGGCGCCTGGGCAGGCACATCCACCACGTCGAGGAAGCCGTGGACATGTGCGCCCGCGAGACCATCTGCCCCTACAAGGCGCTCACCGAAGTCGCCCAAGTAGCCAACGTGGTCGTGCTCGACTACAACCACTTCTTCAGCGACCTACTCAACGCGACCCTCGACAGATTCCAGACGAGCCTGGACGACGCCATCCTCATCGTGGACGAAGCCCACAACCTACCGGACCGGATCCGGGACCATCTGACCTGGCACCTCTCCCCCGGCCTGCTCGGCGAGGCCAGCGAGGAGGCCCGCCGCCAGGGGGCCAACCCCATGTCCAACTTCCTGGGCCTCTTGGCCGACCACCTGGACACCTACCAGGACACCGCCGAGACCGAGCTGACCGTGGGTGATCTCCTCGACGCCATCGACGACCTGCTCAAGCAAGCCTTCCCCCTGGCCCAGCCCGACCTCCACGGCATGCTCGAAGAGCTCGAGACCGTGGCCGAGAAAGTGCTCAAGAAGGAGGCGGTCAGCGCGTGCCAGGAGGTGCTCGAGTTCCTCGAGCGCTGGCCCGAGCGACGCGTCATGCCCGAGCGCAAAGTGCTGCGCATGTGGGACAGCGACTACGGTGCCATCAGCTACCAGATCCTGGACGCCAAGGAGCTGAGCGGCCGCATCTTCCAGCAAGTGGCTGGAGCCGTGCTCATGAGCGGGACCCTCTACCCCATGGAGATGTACGGCACGATCCTGGGCGTCCCGCGCGAGCGAGGCATGTACGAGCGGTACAACAACCCCTTCCCACCCGAGAACCGCAAGGTGGTCATCGACGCCACGGTGAGCTCCAAGATGAGCCACCGGGGAAACGACCTCTACCACCGCATCGGCAAGACCATCCAGGAGGTCTGCCAAGCCACGCCAGGCAACGTGGCCGCCTTCTTCCCCAGCTACTCCTTCATGGAAGCCGTCCACAACCACCTTCCCCGCGTGGACCGCACCCTGCTTGTCGAGGACCGGTCCTTCGACAAAGAGCAACGTGAGGGCCTGGTCAACCGCTTGCGCCGCGCCGATGGCGGCGGCTTGTTGCTCGGTGTCCAGGGCGGGTCGCTGAGCGAGGGCTACGACTTCGTGCAGGAGGGCGAGAACATGCTCAAGAGCGTGCTCGTGGTGGGCGTGCCCTACGCCGCGCCGACCCTGCGCGTCAAGTCGCTCCAGGCGTTCTTCGACGAGGCCTTCGGCAAGGGCACCGGCTGGAAGTACGGCTACCTGGGGCCTGCCATGCAGCGCACCCTGCAAGCTGCGGGCCGTGCGGTGCGTGCGGGCCACCACCGCGCCTTCGTGGCCCTCATGGACCAGCGCTTCGCACAAGGGGGGGTGAGATCCTGGCTGCCTCCTGACATGAAGCCTCGGGTGAGCCAGGACGTCGGGGCTGATTGCCGGGCGTTCTTCCCCTGAAGAGCACCGCTCGGACGCAGGAAGAGGCATAACCCCCCTAGCTCCTGCAGCCAACATGCGACGAGGAGGCATGGCCGTGAGCTCGGTGCTGCTCCTGCTGGTTGCAGGCTGCATCTCGAGCATCGGCGACGAGGAGATCACCCCGGAGACCGTCGAGACACCCGCCGAGCCCCCCCTGGAGGTCCCGCCCGGCCAGTACGAGACCCACACCGCGTTCAGCTTCCCCACCAACGGCATGCTCCCCGTCGCCGAGGGCAACCAGACCCGCATCGTGGCCGAGGAAGGCACGGTCGAGTGGTTCCGCCCAGCCGGTGCCCCGCTCCCGGAGACCCTGGCCTCCATCGAGGCGGTCACCCAGGTCGAGGGCACCTCGACGGGTGGCGGCATCGCGGTCATCGGCCCCCTGGCCTTCATCGGCGGCCGCGCCAGCGGGCCGCTGCAGGTCATCGACATCTCCGAGCCCACCGAGCCACGCCTAGTGAGCGAGGTGGCTGATGTGCCGGTGCGGGACGCGGACCCGATCCTCTTCCCGGACGGCCAGCTCGTCGTCATCACCACGGGCGGCGGAGGTGATCAGTTCGCAACGGACGTCACCGACCCGGAGAACCCGGTCCCTCTCGGTGTCATCGCCACGGACCACGGCAACCACAACATCGCCGTCGTCCCAGGCACGCCCATCGTGTACAACAGCGGCTCCGGCGGCGTCATCGACATCGTCGACTACTCGGACCCTGCCGAGCCCGTGGCCGTGGGCACCTTCGAGAACGGCCAGGGCTGCCACGACATCACGTTCTTCAACGACCCATCCGAGGCCATGTTCCGGGCGTACTGCGCCGGCTACGCGGAGAGCCAGATCTGGGACACCACGGATCCCACGGCACCGGAGATGGTCACGCGCATCCCGTACCCAAGCATGGAGCAGGCGCTACCCGGCGCGCTGGGGAACCCCCCAGACCAGGGCGCCACCTTCCCCCTCTCGTTCAGCCACCTCGCCCTGCCCAGCCACGACGCCAACGTGCTCATCGTCGGCGACGAGACCGGCGGCGGTGCGATCAACGGGTGCGATGCGTACGCCGAGACCCCCGCCGGCACGGCGAGCGGGCCCGTCGGCAACCTGTGGTTCTACGACATCTCCGACGAGGCCGACCCTGTCCTGCATGGGCACCTGAGCCCCTCGTTCGCCGACGCCGTGCCCGGCTCGTGCACCGCGCACTTCGGCCGCGTGATCGAGGACACTGGCCACGTGGCCATGGGTTTCTACGCTGCCGGCGTGCTCCTCGTGGACTTCACGGACCTGGACAACCCGGTGATCGTCGACCGCCTCGACCAGGAAGGCAGCATCTGGGACGTCTGGTACCATCAAGGCTACCTGTTCACCGGTGATATGAGCCGGGGGATGGACGTGCTCAGCTTCGGGTGAGCACCCAACCGGCCTTCGGCCGACTAGAACGTGCGGAACAGCTGGCCCGAGCGGTGGCATCGACGACGAATCCCAGATCAGTGTTCCTCCCGGATCGAGCGGATCAGGCCTTCGACCGGCTCTGGGGCAGGGCGCGAGAAGGTCTCCAGGTGGGAGAGCGTGGCGTCGGCGGTTAGTCCTCTTGCCTGGGCTTCGAGGTACGTCTTCGCAGCGCGTTCTGGGTCGATGCCGGCCCGCCGCAGGCGCTCCTCGTCGTCGTCGGGGAGGCGGAAACTCACGACGCCCATGGATTGGCCTTAGGTTCTGAATAGATATGGGGTTTGTCCACAGCCTACCGCGAGGTCTCTGCAGGCCGCGAACGCCCCGCTGGCGCCCGATCTAGGTCAGAGTCGAAGCTCACGAGCTCGAGGTCGTGCAGCTCAGCAGCTACAACCTGGTACGCATCGTCGAAGTCGAGCTCGTACTTCCGCATCGCTTCCGCGACGCGCAGCATCTCGTCGGGACGCACGTGGACGAGGGTCACCGCACCATCAACGAACGCCTCGTCGGTGAATGTAACCAGGGCATCCATCTCGCCGAAGCGTCCAAGGATGACCCCGATCGAGTGGAAGGCGAAGTCTGTCATGGCGAGGTCGTCTGTGGGGACACGCTGGAGGAACTCCCGGACCTCGACCGCGTTCTCTTGGTCCAGCAACGACTCAAGCCAGACGTTGGTGTCCACCAGGAACATGCGTCAGTCTCCACGCCATTCCAGGGACTTCTTCTGAAGGTCCAGCGCGGTGTACTGATCCCGGTGCTCACGCAGTGCCCCCTCCCAGCGCATCGGCATGATCCCGCCCCGCTGTTGGGAGCGTTTCTCAAGGAGGAACTCAGCGAAGTCCTTCACCTCGTCCTGCAAGTCGGGTGGGAGGCGCCGCATGACGTCATCGACTGTCGCCATCAAGCTACGATAGACGTTCCGGCGCTATTTAAGTAGCCGCCATCCAGGCGCTGTGCGTCCAGCATGAAGGATCCATCGAAGATCAGAACACGCGACTCTACGCGAGCGAAACCTTCGTCGTGCTCGACAAGAGGGCAAATAAAAGTGGAGAGTCACATATCCGTAGGTCGATGTCGGAGATCGCGTATCCCCCAGAACGCGAGGCGTCGCCGTCGCCCACCCTGTCCACGGTGCACGCGGTGGCGTCCGTCCTTAAGGAGGCGGCTGCCAACGACGAGGATCCGCTCTCACTGGCCGAGATCGGACGCCGGCTCCCCGCCAAGCGCGTTCGGCACCACACCGTGCGCGCCTGCGTAGATGAGCTCAAGCTCCTGGGGTTCATCACGGAAGGCCCGAGAGGTGTGATGTGGACCCTGGCCTCGACCGACGTCATGGAGGCGTCTGGATATGAGCCACTTTAGAGGCCGTCCACGGTGACTGGATCTTAGATACGTGGCCCTAACCCCAGAAGATTCTCGTCGGGTCAGCGTCTACCTCTTCGATCAGGGCATCGATCGACCCAGCAGGGCCAGCGTCCTCGTACTCGTGCCACTTGCCCTCCGCGCCAGCACAATACAACGTCCATCCCGTTCGTTCCGGATTGGATCGAAATCGGGCGACAGCGAGTTTGCCCCAAGCATCCGGTGAATTCGTCACCGGGCGCTCTTCGTACAGGGTCACAGTGTTGCCCTGGAGCTCCCAGGAGAGTCGGATCTTCTCTCGCATTTCAGGGGGGATCTTGCGCTCGGCGTACGCTTCGAGCTTGGTTTCGACTTCGTTGCGGAGTTGGGGTGGTAGCGTCATGGTCACCAGCACTTCGTGATGGTTGTATGGAGCGCGAAGCGCGCGCCTCAACCCTCGAACCAAGGCCCTGGGCTCTTCCCCTCCACGAAGTCCTTGAGCACGAACATCAAGGCACCCCACGTGGAGTTGCACAGGGCGAAGAACTCGCTAGCTTGCTCCCAGTCCATGTGCTTGAACAGCAGCACGGTGCCGCCGTCCTGGCCCGCCATCATCTCCCAGTAGAGCTCGGTGTCGACCCACTCCTCGGGCCCGTCCATGCAGTCCCAGACGACCCGGTGGCCGGGGCTGTGTTCGGCGATCTCGAAGGTGTACTCGACGGTGCCGCCCTCGAACCCCACGGTGAGCGTGCCTCCCTCCTCCTCGTCGCTCTCGACGCGGTCGGTCCACCAGCCCTCGATCCCGGTCGTGGTGGCCAGGGCCTCGTAGACCTGCTTGGGCTCGGCGTCGATCCAGACCTGGTGGTGCATCGTGGCCATGGTGCTCGGCGAGGGTGACAGGGGTCGCACGGGATGAACGTTGCTGCCGCTCGGCGCAGGCGAGTATCTGGGGTGGGACCACGAAGGACACGGAGGGCACGATGGGCCACGAGGGGACGGAAGGAACGGAAAGGGAACGACAGAAGACGACGGGGAACGGAGCCAGGGGGGGATCCCTTGCTTCTTGGTGGCCCGTTGTGATCTTCGGAACCACGGCGTTGCGCGCTGGAGCGCGCTCCCTTGGGTGCCTGCCGACCCGCTCTTCGTGGTCGGGTCGCCGGGTCCCTGTCTTGCGGGTTGGACGCCCGCGGCCTGGCCCGTCAGTAGCTGTCCTCGGGGCGGGGGCGATCGCGGTGGCGCTGGTCAGCGTGGGTGGCCTGGTGCTCCTCGTAATCGTCGTGGTATGGCACGACACCCAACCTCTCGTCCTCTTCAGCCATCCACGCCCACGCGAGCTCAAGCTCCGGATCGGGGGTACCACCCTCGACCCGCGGCTCGAACTGCGGGATGTCCGGTCGCGCCTCGCGCTCCTGCAGGGCCGCTTCTCCTCGACCTCTTCGTGCCATGGTCATCCTCAGGAGAGGGTTGGCGCCCCGCGTACTTCAGGGTTGTAGCTGGGTCCCCGTAGGGTTCAAATCCCAGTGCCGCCGGGCACGCCCAAGGCGAGCAGGCGCCCAAGCCACGCCCCCCCGATGCACAGCACCGGGTTGACCAGGAAGTTGAGCGCGGCCTGGCCGTGGTGGCCGGCCTCGAGCATGGCCACCGACTCGAAGCTGAACGTGCTCATGGTAGTGTAGGCGCCCAAGAACGCGATGCCCAGCGTGATCCGTGTCCCTGGGCCTACGATGCCCTGAGCAACGGCCCCGAACATGAGCCAGGCGAGCAGCACGCTGCCAGTGAAGTTGACCGCGAAGGTCCCCCACGGGAACGAGCCCGAGCCCTCGAAGGCAGCGCTGACGAAGTAGCGGGCGATGGTGCCGAGCGCTCCGCCAAGAGCGAGGAGCGCGAGCAGCCGCAGGGTTGGGGGTTCCATGCGTCGGTGCAAGGCGGGCTGCGGGGTGAACCTTGCCCTTCTGGTCCGAGCGCCCAGTCGTGCTCGGGGGGATGGAGGCGTCGCGACGGTCATCGCGCCGGAGCCGCGAACCCGTCGAAGCGTTGACATGTTCCCCCCGATGCGATACGTTTAGGCGCCCGCGGCCCTCGCGCCCACCGTGCGCCTGCGTGTGCTCGTGTTGCTCCTGTTGACCCTGCCCCTGGCTGGCTGCATGGGTGCGACGACCGAGGGCGATGGCGTCGTGGTCACAGGCCAGCCCCTTGTGGATGCGTTCCAGCGCTTGGGCGCCAGTGACCAGGTCGTCGCCATCCCCGACTGGGCTGTCGTTGATGAGCCGTGGGCGGCTGAGTC
This sequence comes from uncultured Thermoplasmatales archaeon, assembly GCA_964396185.1. Classification (GTDB taxonomy): domain Archaea; phylum Thermoplasmatota; class SW-10-69-26; order SW-10-69-26; family SW-10-69-26; genus CAYNEI01. The sequence goes on along the minus strand of CAYNEI010000032.1, from coordinate 17,135 downwards.
CATCGGCCGGCCGTTCACCATCGCACCCGAACAGGTGCTCCGGCTCTCGCCCGAGCTGATCCTGGACCAGCCGCACCCCCTGGTCTCCGGCCCGAACCGCGCGGCCCTGGAGGCCGCCGCCGAGCGCGCGGGCATCGAGTACCGCAGCCTCCCCACCGACCCCACGCTGGGCGTGGTGCACACCCTCCTGGCCGAGGTGGGCGAGGTCACGGGTGAGCCGTCAGAGGGGGTCTGGCGCGAGATCCAGGGGAGCCTGGCTGAGCTCAACGAGAGCTTGGCTGGTCTGGATCAGGCGCGCGAGCCGCCTCGGGTGCTGGTCCTCTTCCCGGCCGGCCTGACCGCCGGGAGGGGCACGGACATCGACGTGCTCCTCGGCATGGTCGGCGCCCACAACGTGGCTGACCTGGAGGGCTACAGGCAGATCAGCCAGGAAGCCATCAAGCGTGAACGCCCAGACCGGGTCATCGCCACGAGCTCCATGCGCAAAACACCGGCCGAGATCGCCAGCATGCCCATGCTCCAAGAGACCCCCGTGGCCGACAGGCCTGAGCGCGTGCTGGTGGTGGATCCGAGCCGCTCCATGCGTCTGGGGCCCTACGTGGACGAGGCCGCCTGGATGTTGGCCACCTGGCTCCACCCCGGGCTCCCGGGCCCCGAGATCCACGCCAGCCTGGACCCATCCAAGGCCCCGGCCTGCGACCAGGTCCACCTGGCCATCACGGCACCCAACGCCACCGCCAACGCCACCGCCAACGTGACCGCCACGCTGGCTGGAGAGACCCTCGAGCCGGGCACCCCCCGGCTCCCGGAGCTTGCCCCTGGCCACTACCGCTTGCGCATCGCCGCGCAAGACGAGACCGGACACGCTTTCATCGATCTGATGCTCAGTTTGGAGGGGAACAGATGCGACCCTGGCTCTTGATCATCCTCGCGCTCGCCCTGCTGGCCCCTGGGGCCAGCGCGGCGTGGACAACGGAGAACGCCGATGGACCGAACACCGGCCACGCGGAGTCCCCCACGCCTGACGGGCTGGACGGAGCGCGCACCACGGATGCTGGGGAGCGCATCGTTGCCCAGGTCATCGAGGGCCCGGGATCGCTGGCCGTGGTGGGCACCGTGGGCGGCGAGCTGCTCGCCATCGATGCGCGAGGCAACGTGGTCTGGCGCGTGGACGTAGGCGCTGAGATCCGCTCGGCCCCGGCCTGGACTGGTGAGCTCGTCGTCGTGGCGCCCCGCTCCGGGGAGGCTCTGGCCGTGGATCCCACAGGCACCCCGTTCTACCGCGCCCCCATCGGCAACGACCGCAGTGGCGTGGACCTGGTGCGTATGGCCTCTCCAGCCGTGCTCCCAGGCGGGGATGTCATCATCGGGGATCTGGAAGGCGAGGTCCAGCGCCTCAACCGCATCGGTGCCCCGGTGTGGACCTACAGCTTCCCCGGGGGCCTGGCGGTGGAAGCCACGCCGGCCATCGTGCCTGGCTCCGAGGACGTGATCGTGGCGGCCTTCGAGCCCGGCCGGGAGGACGAGGGGCTGCTCGTGCGCCTGGATGGCCTGACCGGCGAGGAGGAGTGGCGCGAACAGATCAACAGCCAGGTGGTGGGTGCCCCCACGGTGGTAGGCCAGCGCGTGCTCGTGCCGCTGCGCGACGGGGATGCCCTTGAGTCCCGGTCCCTGCAAGACGGCTCGCTCCAGTGGAGCCGGGCCTTCGACGACCACCTGACGGCCTCGCCCAGCCTCCACGAGGACCTGGCCATCGTGGGCGACATCCGGGGCGTGCTGCGAGGCATCGACATCCAAGACGGCTCCGTGGCGTGGACGTTCAGCCCGCTGCAGAACGACCCGAACGTCGACCATGTGGGCACCAGCACGGCCACCACGGTGGCCGACGGCGTGGCCGTGGACAGCCGAGGGCGGGTCTGGGTGGCCTACTGGACGGTGGATCTCACCCAGGGCTTCCCGCCGCAGGACTCGACCAGCAGCCCGTTCTACATCCTGGACGCCGACACGGGCGAGCGCCAGGAGCGGACCCGGTTCGACAAGGCCAGCCACGGCCCCAGCCTCCATGCCACCGGCGTGTGGGCGGGCTCGGACGAGGGGATCGTGCGCCACTGGCCCGTGGGCGGCGTGCTTGAGATCGAAGCTTTCACCTCAGCCTCCGAGGTCACGCTGGTCACCAACACCGCGACCCGGGGACCCTGGAGCATCGACTGGGGGACCGAGCACCATGTCGAGGGCTCCGGCCAGCCACCGGCGATCTCGAGCCGGAGCATGAGCCGCGGGGAGCACACCATCACCGTCACCGTGGGTGACCGCTCGGCCTCGACCACCGTGCACGTGGATGCAGACGAGCAGCCCGTGGAGCCGCCGGCCTCCAACGACCCCTCGGCGGGAGGAGAGCCGGGCGGGCCCGGCGGGGCAGGCAGCGGTGACACGGACGATGCGTCCGCGCCCTGGCTGGCCGGCCTGATCGCCGTGCTCGTCGTGGCCTGGAGGCGCCGGCGTGAGCCGTGACGAACGCCGCCTCCCGGTGCTTGCGCCACTGGCTGCGCTGGCCGCGTTGACGGTGGTCGCCATCGCGCTGCGCATCTGGCTCTCGCCTCGACCCCTGGCCATCCCCCCGAGCACGGCGGATGCCGCCATCCTGGACCTGCGCGAGACGCTCGCTGCAGCCGGCGCGGTGGCTGGTGCTGGCTTCGCGCTGGCCGCTGTGGGCTCCCAAGCGCGTGCCCGGGAAGCCAGCGTGGACGCCACCCTGGCCGGCCCCGCCTGGGGAGCCCTCCCGGCCCTGCTCCTCCCGATCCCCCTCTGGGCCAAGGCGCTCGCTGCCGTCGCGCTGGCCTGGCTCGTGGCTCGCCTGACCGGCCGCGGAACCGGCGGGTTGAGCGGAGTGCTCGCACGAGGCGTGGCCGTGGCTGGCTTGGTCGTGAGCCTGGCTGCCCTGGGCCTCTTCCTCGGCCCTGGCCTGACGCCCACCACCGCGACAGCCTTCCTCAACGCCAGCCTCGGCGGCCAACTGGGACAAGCGGGGTGGACACGGATCGCCTGGGGCGCTGGCTTGGTGCTCTCCGGCGCGATGCTTGCCCTGGCCCGCCACCGCGAGCTGGTGCTCGCCCGCACGGGCCTGACCCCGCCGGGCCACGCTGTGGATGGCTCGGTGGCCCTGGGTGCCGCGGGAGCCGTGCTCGTGGCTGGCGTGGTGCCCGGGCTCGGGCTGCTAGCCACGCGGGCCGTGCGCCGGGTCACCGGCGAGCACCCGCTGGCCTTCGTACCGGGCGCCATGCTGGCTGGCATCACGGTGCTCTTGATCCTGGACGGGACCGCCCAGGCCCTGGCGTGGCCCGGTGCCCTGCCCGTGGGGGTCCTGGCGGCGGTGCTGGCCAGCGTGCTTCTGGCGTGGAGGGTGGTGCCCCATGATCCGCTGTGAGGGCCTCACCGTCCAGCGCGGGGGGCGCCCCGTGGTGGAGATCGATCACCTGGAGCTCGGCTCAGAGCTCGTGGCCCTCATGGGCCCGAACGGGGCCGGCAAGACCACCCTACTTGAGACCCTGGCTGGCCGGCTGCCCTTCCAGGGGACCCTGGAGGTGCCAGGGTGCTGGCTGGTGGCCGCCGAGCCCCCGAACCGCGTGCTCGTTCAGGCCCGCGACGTGGTGGCCAGCCACGGCGCCCGCGAGCCGGATGCGTGGCTCGAGCGCGTCGGCTACACCGGACCCACATCCCTTGCCCACGGCTCCAGCGGCGAGCGCATGCTCATCGCCCTGGCCGGAGCGCTCGCCCGACAAGGCGAGATGCTGCTCCTGGACGAGCCCTTCGGCCACCTGGACCCCCCGCATGTCAGCCGCCTCACGCCCCTGCTGGCCACCCGGGCCAGCCAGGATGGGGTCCTGTTCACGACCCACGACCCCGCCGTGGCCGCCCAAGCCGACCGCGTCCTGCTCCTGGATCGAACCATCGTGGCCGACGGGCCGCCGGAGGAGGTGCTCCAGCCCGAGCCGCTGAGCCAGTGTTTCGGGGCAAGGATCGAGGTGGCGTGGACCGAGCTGGGGCCGGTGATCTCTGGGGACAGGGACGAGTGAGCCGGGTGCAGGGTCAACCCTCGGCCAAGCCAGTCCAAGGGCCCGTCTCATCGAGTGCTTCTAACATGGACCATGAGGCGCCGCTGATCCCGCCGAGCGAGCCTGTGAACGAGTTCATCGTGACCGTGGCGATCGGCGAGAAGCAGATTCCTGATTCGCAGTCCCCGGAGTTCGTGTAACTGTACGAGATCTTGCCGTGTCCGACGAGCGTCAGGCTCGTCTTATACCGGTCGAGCTTCCACTCCGCCAGCTCCGGCCACGCATTGGATGCCCACGAGGAGTACTCCACGTGCGTACCGGGCCCGAACAACCAGTTCTCGTCGATCGGCCAGCGCTCGCGGGCTTCCTCCTCGAGCCGCCACTCCTCGAGCACCTCCACCCCGAACACGTAGCTCTCCTCCACGGCTACTTCGACCAGCCACCGCTCGGTGCTGCCCACCGCCTGGTAGAGCAGCTCGAACCCCTGCACCGACCGGTTGAACACCAACACCCCCGCCGGTGCACTTGAGGCCTGATCCCCTGGGAAATGTGTTACCGTTTCCATGACCGCGACCTCGCCGTGTTCCTCGCGGAACGCGGCGAGACCCTCGGCGTTCTCCTCCGCGAACGCGATGGCCTGATGGAGCTTGTGCGGCACGTTGTAATGCTTGCCGGGATCATCCTCCACCAACGGACCCGCTGCTGGGGGATCGCGGAAGGCCATGTGTGGGTTCTTCTCCCACGGCGGCCAAGCATCCTCCACCACCGACCATGCAACCGGGCCCTCGCCACGAGCATGCGATACGCGAACGTCCTCGAACGTGTCGCCTTCGATCGACACCGGCCACGGGCTGTCCTCCTCGAACCAGACCGTGTACGGGCGCACACCCACGTCTTCGAAAGTCACCGGGAGGAGCTCGCGAGTGCCCACCATCTCCGGGCTCCCTACCCGTGCTGTGCCCACGTCTGTGCCGGAGTTCGTCCACCGAGGCACGTCCAATTCCTCTCCCGGTGTCAGGGTGCGGCCGGCGAGGATCGGCGCGCCACCCAGGTGGAAGGTGGACGCATGCGAATATCCACGCCTCCAATCGGTGCGCCCGTCCGGTTGATCGGTGCTGAGTTCCCGGTAGAGGAAGACGCCCGTGGGGATATCAACTGTCCACGTGGTGTTGACCTCGGAGTCCTCAACCGCTACGGCCACGTCCACGACCGCTGCTTGTCGCATGCGACTGAACGTGTCCCGGGTCATCCGGGTGTCATCCAGCACCGTGTACGTCTCCTCCATGCTACTGAAATTGTACTTCGCTTGATCCCCCACGAGCACAGGCGGGATCGTCCAAGTGTCCGGCTGGGTGGACGTGCCGGAGGTGGAGACCGCGAAGGTGCTCGTGAGGAACAAGAGACCCAGCAGGAGGGACGCGCCGGTCCGGGGTATTCGATGCTGGTTCCCGACGCGCTGTGCTCCTGCCATGGTCTTCTTCTCCTATTCGAACGTGATGCCACCGCTCGTCGCCTGCATCCGGTAGCATCCCTCAACGAAGAGATCTGGCTCAACCGTCACCGTGTTCCCGAGGGTGTCCTCCCCGACAACGTCGTACTTGCCCGGCTCACACGCCTCGATGATGCACTCGGTTTCAGAGCACGAGACCACTCTTACGGTATCCTCGTCATCCACGCCAGATCCATCGAAATTGATCCTTTCCCCGATATCGATGAATTCGAGGCGGGGGAGGTCGACCTCGCAACCGTTCTCAAGCGTCCAATCACATGTTTCGGAGTCCCCTGTCACCAAATCCTCGAGTGTCAGAGTGCCGGGGGCAAGCCACCCTGTAGCCGTGGCTGAGGCCTCAAGCCAGACCGGACAGTCCAGGGCTTGGAAACCCCAATCGTACTTGTTGTCCCAGACTTTGACGGAGTGGCAAAACTGTGGATCTCCTCGTGCGGATGCATCGGCCTCGATGCAGTTGAACGGGGTGAACCCGCACCCGGCGCCTCCGTCGAAGTTGTCATCGGACGCCATGAACGTGATCAAACCAGTGACGCACCCGGTCGTATCACCTGTCACGCACTCGGCATCCACTGGCCCAACTGAAGGCGGGGTCAGCTCGCTCGTGCAGATCCCGGTCGCTGTGAACGAGTAGGGTGGCATCGGTGGTGGGTCTTCGATGCTTTCCCATCCCGGGATGCACTCGACGTGTGCCTCGTCCTCGTTCACGATGGTGATCGCGCTGCCCGCGGGTGCGATGGTCATCAACAGCGCCAAGCCTGCCATGATCCAGCCTCGATTGGTTTCCATGTTGCTTTATCTCTCCTTAACGTTTGCGGGACACCGAACTGAGATTCGTTCGGTGCGCGCGGGCTGAAGGACGCGTTCTAAGCCGTATCCCCCAACCCATCGAGCCGCCCACGGCTGTACATGCTTTTTTTTTTGTATCGGACGTGCATCTAACTGGGTGCACCACCGATGACGATGACCCCCCTGGAATCTATGTGAGGGCTTCGGCCGACCACCGCCCAGCGCGCCGCAGGCGCGCTCGGCTAAGACGTGACGTAGAGCACGTCGACGGTCACGGTGAACTCCTGCTGGATGCTGGCACCCACGCCAAGGAACTGGGTGCCGCCAGGCCGGTGGGTCTCCTCGAGGCCCAGGTGGAAGACACGCGCCTGCACCCCGGCACCCTCGGGGGGTGGGACGAGCTCCTCGTCGCTGGCGGTCTCGTGGAGCTCCCCGGCGTCCACAACGAGGTGGACCGGCGAGGCGCCCTCGGCGCGGGCGTAGCGCACCGAGTGGCCCTCGGTGTTGTTCTTATCCAGGGGCTCCAGGTTCACGCGCATCATGGAGCCCAGGTTGGCCTCAGGATCCTCCCAGGTCAGGTTGATCCAGGCGCGCTCCCAGCCCGGATCGAGATCGAAGGGGAAGGCGAAGCGCTCGTTCGTGGCGTTCTCGCCCAGGGGCACGCCGGCCTGCTCTGCTGCAGCGCGCACGATGACGAGGCAGTCCCCGGCCACGATGAGCCAGGTGGCAGAGCACTCGAAGAAGCCGTGGAACTCGAACTGCTCGATGAACGTGCCCGCCTCCTGCTCGGGCGTGAGGGTGACGGTCTGCTCGACGGTGCCGTTGGTGGGCAGCTCGAGCTCGACGCGCTGGTCCAAGAAGCCGGGGGCGCGCACGTCCACGGTGGCCGGGCCGGGGGCAAGCTCGGCGAAGCGGGCCAGGCCGGTCTCATCGGGCTCCCCGGTCAACGAGCCGTCCCGCGTGGCCAGGGTGACCTCGGCCTCGGGCACGGGGTTCTGGATCACGTCGACGACGAGGAGCTCGAGCACGGGAGCCCCAGACGTGGTCTCGGGTCGCACTTCGGTCTCGTTGAGAGAGCGCGGCGCCGGGCCGGGGTCGTCGGTGCCGATGCAGCCGCTGAACGCGAGGGTCGCGGTGAGCAGGCCCAATGCGAGGAGAAGGGGGGGCGTGCGGTTCACGCCGCGCCCTCCGTGTCATCGAGATGATCGAGGCCCTCCTGGAGGGCGTCCAGGATGACATGGAGCTGGGCTCGGGCACGCTCTTCGACGGCGAAGGCGCTGGACGTGATGCGCACGTCCATGCCGTAGCGGGTCAGCTCGGTCTCGTAGCCAGGCCCGTAGTGGGGGGCCTGCTCGGGGTCGAGCTCGTAGTTGAGGCGGTGGATGACGAGGTTGTCGAACCCGTTGCCCGGCAACTCGTACGGGATGTCGAGCACGTGGGTTGCACCCCAGTCGCGGGCTTGCTCGAGGGCCTCGGTGGGGGAGAGCACCCCGTCATCCTCCTCGCCGGCGCCCTGGCCGTAGACCTGGAGCACCTGGACGTCCCGGTCGATGGACCGGTTCGCAACCGCGGCCTGGGCCTGCTCGAACAGGATGCCGGTCTGGGTGTTGTACGGGTCCTCTCGATCCTCGCAATAGCTCTGGGATCCCGGGGTCATGCCGTGGTGGGTGAGGTGGACAGAGATGCGAGCGTCTGCCGGGTAGGCGGCCAGGCGCTCGGCCACGTGGTCGGCGACCCCCTCGGCGAAGGCGGGATCGAGCCCGCTGGGGCCCGCGTGGACCACCGGAGCTTGGACGCCGGCGCTGTCCAGGGCCTCCATGAAGCGGGGCTTCATCATGCAGTGGTTCATCACGTCGCTGTGCATCGCGCTGGTGTAGGCGTCGACGATGAGGTCGACCTCGGCCTCGGCCAGCGCTCGGGCGGCGTCCTCGAAGGACTCGTCGGGGCTGACGCGCGGCTGGATCGAGTAGCCCTCGACCACGACGACCTGGTCCCCGTAGGCCTCCACGAGCTCCTGCTCGACGGTGCCCAGGATGGCGGCCTTGTCGTAGTGCATGGGACTGTAGTGCTCCATCTGGACCCAGGCGCGGTACGCGCTCAGGCCCGCGGCCTCGAGCACGTCCGGCTCGCCCAGGCCAGGCCCGCCGGGTGCGATGTAGTTGCCCTCCACGAGCTCGGTGCCCTGGATTTCTGAGAACTGGCTACCGACCCAGACCGCTGGACCGGCGTGATCGTGGGTCCAGGCGTCCATGAGATCCGGGTCCAGGCTGGGCTCGTCGGCGAAGGGGTCGTCGCGGTCGAGCAGCACCGTGCCCTGGTCGACGTCCAGCAGCGCCTCGAACCCGAACATGATCAAGAGGCGTCGGGTGAAGTCCGCGAAGCTCTGGTAGGTGGTCTCGTTGTAATGGACCGGCTCACCGTGGTTGCGCAGCATCACGCCGATGCGGGCGTCCTCCGGAAGATCCGGGAAGGCGAGGCCATGGTCGCGGTCATCGCCGTGGGCCTCAGCGGTGTGGCTGTGGCCCGTGACGAGCGTGTCGGTTGGGTTGGCCCCGGCGACGCCGACCAGGCTGGTGACAAGGAGCACCGCGAGCAGCGCGGTGGCCAGGCGTCCGGTGACGAGCTCGCGGCCCTGGGTGGTGGCCCGGTGGAAGAAGCCGTTGATCCAGAGGTAGGCGCCGCCGGCCAGGAAGAGGTAGCCGAAGTAGAGGCCGGCCTGCAGCAACGTGGGGGTGGCGGTGTAGCCGAGGGTCGCGTGGAGCAGGCGCCCGGCGGCGCTGTCGTCAGCGACGAGCGCGCTGGTGTCCCAGATGGCTCTCTGGGGCTCGATCCAGCCGAGCTCGGTCATCGCACCTGCGACGTGGGTGAGCAGCATGGCGGCCACGATGATGAGGAAGACCCCGGTGGCGGTGAAGAAGCGCTTCAAACCGATGCGCCGAGCACCGCGTAGGATGGCGTAGACGAGGGCCGCGCTGACCAGGAAGCCGATGCCACCGCTCCAGAGGATGTCGACCGCGCTGGCTTGCGAGCTGAGCGCGCTGTAGAAGAGCACCGTCTCCAGGCCCTCGCGCACGGTGCTGATGAACGTGATGAAGACGATGGTGACCAAGCTGCCAGCCGTGAGGGCGTCCCGGACCTTGTCCTTGGCCTGCTTGAGGACCTGGGTCGTGTGGCTCCACATCCAGAAGACCATGTAGGTCAGGGTGGCCACGGCGAGCAAGGCTGCCCCGAGCTCGAAGGCGGCGCCATAGCCGTTGGCCTCGAAGGCCCGCAGGAGGTAGCGGTGGATGAGCACACCTGCGACGATGCTGGCAGCCACGGCCGCCACGAAGCCGGCCCAGACGTGCTTGCGCGCGTCCGGGCGGCCCAGCCGCGTGACCAGGCCGAGCAGGATGCCGGTGATGAGCAGCGCTTCAAGACCCTCGCGCAGGGCGATGAGTGCTGCCTCGGTGACGAACGCCAAGTTTAGGCCACCCGAAAGGAGCATCGGCATCTCGCAGATAAGGTTTTGGTGTCACGGCAACCAGCTTTTTCTTTCTTGGGCCCTCGGCGCCGTGAGGGGCCCGGAAAGAAAAAGTTGGCAACCAAGAAACGGGCCCCTCACGCGTTCCAGGGCCCAAGGACGTTCGGCTAGGTGAGGAGCAGGCGTTCAATGGCCCTATCCGGCAATGCCCGCACCCGCGGTCGTGGGGTTTCTGGCGCTGTTGGCATCCTGGTCACCGGGGAGCCACCGAGACGGCGCAGCGATCCGCTATGGGTCCGTCGGTCTTCGTGCCCTCCCGCGCCAACTGGCTTCCCTACTTCGTGCGCTCCCATTCCCAGTCGTCGTCCGTCACCGTGACTCTCCGTGTCCTCGGTGGTCTCTGTGGTTACCCTCCCCAGATACCGTCGGCCCTCGTGGCCCGTTGTGCCCTTCGTGTGCTTCGTGGTCCGACCCGTCGATACCGTCGCCTCATCGACCTTCGAAGTGGATCTCCCCGTTGCTCGTGTCCACGCTGCCGCTGACTTGGGCGGCGCGTGAGCTGTAGCCGTTCGTGCGCAGGGTCCCCTCGTCCTCATCGTCGCCATCGATGCTGGCTTCGCGCATGGACTCGGTGATCTCGCCGTTGCTCGTGTCGGCATCCAGCTCGTAGCCGATCTCCGCGCCCTCGAGCAAGCGGAGGAGGATCTCGCCGTTGCTTGTGTCCAGCTGGAGGTCGGTGTCGCCTGTGGGTTGGAAGGAGAGCTCGATCTCCCCGTTGCTGGTGTCGAGCCCAATCTCACCCTGGCCAGTCAGGCTCCCGATGATCTCGCCGTTGCTCGTGTCCACCTCCAGGTCCGTGGCCGTGAGCTCGGACAGGATGATCTCGCCGTTGCTCGTGTCGATGAGTCCCGTGACGGTGGTCGAGGCGGGCACGCTGGCCACGACGTCGGCCCCCATGCCGCCGCAGCTGCTGGAGGGCCCACTGGCTTGGGCCAGCAGCCCGCTCGGCTCGGCGCTGTAGGAGATCGCGATGGAGCGCAGCCGATCAAGGGCCTCGTGCTCGGTGTCCCCGTCGGCCCACGCGGTCAGCCTCACGTCGGCCTGGTTGCCGGCAGCACTGGCGTGGATGTCGCCGTTGAAGGTGTCGAGGTTCAAGGTCATCTCCTCGTCGGCCTCCGAGGCGGCCTCGTAGGTCACGATGGCTCGGTAGCCGTCGCCTGTCTGTTCGAAGGTGACGTTGGAGCGATCGATGCTGGTCTGGGCCTCGCCGATCTCCCCGGCGCTGGTCGAGGAGGACGTGGACCGGTGGATGGTGGAGGTGACCTGGAGCTGGAGGCTGTCCGGTCCAGCGGGTGCATCGGCGACGGGCCGGAAGACGTACTCGCCTGACGTGGGGCCGGGGATGGTGGCCGTGCGCGAGGTGCTCATGTCCAACCCGCTCGTCCCGTAGCGCTCGACCTCGCCGCTCGGTCGCTCGACCTCGAGGCTGAAGTCGTTCGCCTCGAGTTCCCAGCTCAGCACGACCTCGAGCTGTGTCAGGCCGGGGGCGAACGTGATGGGCCACTCGATGCCCACCGGGCCAGGCTGGATGACCGGGTCGGAGAGTTCAGCGTCGTGCTGCGTGCTCGACGTGGAGGTGCTCTCGGAGTGGCTGGACGAGTTGCTGCCACAACCGCTCAAGCTGTCCCAGTCGAGGCCGACGCAGCCTGTCAGGCTCGCGGCGACCAGGGTGATCGCCAGAAGTGCTCCTCCTCTCATGGTCGCTTCGACCCCCAGGCGGCCCTTAACCATTTCGGCGTCCGCGTTCAAACGTCACCCAGCACCGGCTGGAAGCTCGAACGGCTCGGGAGGCTCCGGCGGCTCAGGCTCGCGCGGGATGTCGCAGACGGGCTGGGGCACCTCGCAGGGGACCGTGGTCACCTCGACGGCCTCGATGTAGAAGATGAGCACGTCACCGTAGAGGGGGTGGTCCTCGTTCCCGGGGCGGGTGTAGGCCTGCTCGGGCTCAAGGTAGGCCAGCAGGGCCCCGGTGGTGGGGATGCCCTTGAGGGCCTCGTTGAACCCGGGGATCGTGGTCACGTACCCAGCGCGCTCGTAGCGCGGCGGCATCTCCTCGCCGCTCTCGTTGTAGACGTAGACCGGGAGGGCCTCGCCTCCACTGTAGTCGGCGTAGCCCTTGGGGGTCGCTGGGTCGTCGTGGTAGCGGTCGAGGTTCGTGTAGAAGCTGGAGCCGTTGGTCCACCAGCCGACGGTGTGGACGAGCACGCCCCGGCCGCCCTCTCCGCGCTCGGCCTCGGTGGGCTCGGCCAGCTCGACGGGCTCGCTGGCGGTTGGCTCGCCCTGGCAGGGCTCGGCCTGGGTGAGGGTGGCGGTCAGGGTGGCGTTGTCGTGCTCGGCGTGGATGCCACCGAACCCGGTCTCGTTCGGAGCGAGCTGCACGGTCAGCGCGGTCGATCCGGCCCCGGGTCGAAGGGGGTCGAAGATGGCCGATCGGTTATCCGAAAGCGTCGCGTTGAGCGTGCGGTTGGTCGGGTTGGTCATCCACGCGAGCACGGGCACGGTCTCGCCGGGCGCCCGCGGCAGGCCATCGGCTCCAGGCTCGGGGCCGAACGTGACCAGCTCGGGGGCCTGGCAGAGATCCAGGGGGGCTGGGTCCGAGCCCAGGCAGCCGACGGTGAGTAGCAGGAGGGCCAGAATCGGCGCGCGCATCGAGCGGGCAGGAGGCGGCTTGGAGAAAAGCGTTGGCTGGGTTGGGGACGCCTTGGCCCGCAAAGCATATACTACGCGAGCGGAACGGGCGATGCGTGCGGTTCCGCTGGTTGCTGGTCGCGTCTCTCGTGATGGCTGCGCTGCTTGTCCCGGGTGCCCTGGCCCATGGCGTCGACGAGGGCGATGCCTCGACGATCGAGGAGAACGAGGGCGTGGCGGCTTGGACGTTCATCAAGCTCGGTGCTGAGCACATGGTCACCGGGTACGACCACCTGCTCTTCCTGGCGGGCGTCATCTTCTTCCTCTACAAGATGACCGACGTGATCCACTACGTGACCATGTTCACGATCGGTCACAGCGTGACGCTCTTGGTCGGCGTGCTCGGCGGCATCCACGCCAACGCGTTCATCGTGGACGCCATCATCGGGCTCTCGGTCGTTTACAAGGGGTTCGACAACCTCGGTGGCTTCGAGCGCACGCTGGGCTTCCAGCCGAACACGAAAGCCGCCGTGCTCATCTTCGGCCTCTTCCACGGCTTCGGGCTGGCCACCAAGCTCCAGGAGCTCACCATCAGCCAGGACGGGCTCGTCTGGAACATCCTGAGCTTCAACCTCGGCGTCGAGCTCGGCCAGATCCTCGCCCTGCTCGTCATCCTAGGCGCACTGGTCCTCTGGCGCAAGCACGAGGCCTTCGAGCGCCACGCCATCGCGGCCAACACCCTGCTCATGGCCGGCGGGTTCATGCTCTTCGGCTTCCAGATCGCTGGCTACCTGACAGGGGGAGGTGGCTGAAATGGCCGACCGACCCGCGGGCCAGCCCGCCCCGGTCGGCCAGCGCACCCTGGCCTGGGCGACGGCCATCTCGTTGGTGATCGCTTCGATCGGCCTCACCTTCGTGATCCTGCCATCGGCCTACGGCATCGATCCCACCGGCGTGGGGCGCACGCTCGGCTTCGAGCCCGACCCAGTCCCCGCAAGTCGGACCAGCGAAGCCAACGACACGTTCCAGATCCGCCTCGGGCCCTACGACGATCTCGAGTTCAAGCTCTTCATGGAGAAGGGGGACGAGGTCGACTACGCGTGGAACACCTCGGTGCCAGTCAAGTACGACATGCACGGCGAGCCCGACAGCCACGAGGAGCCGTTCGAGTCCTACGACAAGGGCGAAGCGCTGGCAGACGACGGCGCGCTCGTCGCCTCGTTCACGGGCTCGCACGGATGGTACTGGGAGAACCTGACGAACGAGACCCTCTTCATCGACCTCACGATCAGCGGGATCTACGAGATCCAGGGCTTGCGCTGAGCGGCTTGCGCTGAGCTCACCGGTCCCCAGCGAACCGCCTTGGCCCATCCATGAACCCATCGGCCTCGATGACCGCTTGCCCGAGCCTCGCCTCACCCTCCAACCCATCCTCCAACGGGCGCCCGATGCCATCGTAGACCGCCTGCCGATCGGCCAACAAGGCTGCCTGCGGGAGCTCGGCGAGCTGCTGGGCGAGCTCCTTGGCGCGGTCCAGCGCGCCCCCGTCCTGGACCACCTCGTTGACCAGGCCGATGCGATGGGCCTCGTCGGCCTCGATGACCCTCCCAGTGAGGATCAGCTCCAGCGCGCGCCCGAGGCCCACGATCCTGGGCAGGCGCTGGGTCCCACCATCCACCAGCGGCACACCCCAGCGCCGGTTGGTCACCCCGAAGCGGGCCCCCTTGCCGGCGATGCGCAGATCAGCCAGGCAGGCCAGCTCGAGCCCGCCCGCCAGGGCATAGCCCTCCACGGCAGCGATGAGCGGCTTGCCCAAGTCCAGGCGCCGGGTGGGGCCCAGGTAGCCGTCCTGACCGGTCAGGAAGGTCTCTCGCTCGTCCCCGGTGGGAGAGGGGCCGGGGCCAAGGGTCTCGATGGCCTTGAGGTCGGCCCCGGAGCAGAAAGAACCGCCGGCGCCCGTGAGCACGCCGACGGCCACTTGGTCGTCGTCGCGCAGCTCCTCCCAGGCCTCCAGCAGGGCCGTGGCGGTCTCGCCGTCGATGCAGTTCTTGACCTCAGGGCGCGAGATCGTGATGATGCGCACGGGGCCGGCGGTGGAGGTCGTGACGGGAGGCATCGGCCAGGGAACGACGGTCCACCACAAAGTCACTCCTTCCTCCCCGCACCTCCCGTCCGTTCCTCCGTCCGCTCCGTGCCTCCGTGTTAGATCCCTGGGGTCTCCACGGTCCCTAGCGGGGGTTCGGTCGGGCCCGAACAGGATTGACGGTTATATACTGGTGCAGCGCACCATACAGCGTTGAGGTACGCGTATGCAAGTTGACCCACGCTCCCCCCGCTTCGCCCTGCTGATCGCTGTGTTCTCGCTCTCCCTAGCTGCCGTGGTCCTGACCACGGGCATGGTCCAGGCCCAGGTCGGGCTGACCACCGTGGAAGGCCAGGTCCTGGGACCTGACGGCGACCCCGTGGCCGCCGCCACCGTCGAGCTCTCCCCCGAGAACAACTCACGAGATGCGCGGTCGACCCAGGCCGGCTCTGATGGAGCCTACAGCTTCTCGAACGTCGAGGCAGGGACCTACGTGCTCGTGGCGAACCACGACTGCTGTGCGCCGGCGAGCCAACGCATCACCATCGAGGCCACCGAGACCACCCGCGAGGTCGACCTCGAGCTCACCGAGCAGAAGGACCAAGCCAGCCAGGGTGTGCTGGTGCACGGCGTCGTGCGCGACGTCGACACCGGCGAGCCCGCGCCTGGGATCACGCTCACCTTCGAGAACTGGTTCGAGCCCGAGGAGAAGCAGTCCAACGAAACCGCCTCCGACGGGGACGACATGGTCGCGCCCGAGCCCGATCGCCGGGAAGGTTTCCGAGAGGTTCGGGTTCGCTCGGGCGAGGATGGCTCGTACGCCGTGGAGCTCTCCCGCGGCGAGGTGAGCCTGCAAGCCACCGCGTCCGGCTACGACCGCACGCACGGCTGGTTCCAGCTTGAGGAGGATCGAGAAGTGAACGTCCCGGTCCGTGCCAGCCAGGGGGCCACGGCCACGGTGCACGGCGAGTTGGAGTCCACCGACGGGGATGTGCTCAACGAGGGCTGGGTGAGCGTCTCGCCGGACCACCGCTCCGAGTGCGACGGTGACGTCTGCTACGCCGAGACCACCGAGAGCCGGTCCTCCGAGCGCTACGAGGAGGACGGCGTCTCGTTCCACATCGAGTCGTCCGCGAGCGGCTACGACCGCGCCTCCGTGCGCGAGGACGGCTCCTGGGTGCTGACCACCCGACCAGGTCCGGTGCTCGTGAGCGCCTGGGCCCCAGACCACCTCAACGCCGAGCGCTCCCTGGAGCTGGAGGCCGGCGAGAACCGGTCGGTGGAGCTCGCGCTCCAGCCGATCCCCCCGGACTCGGTCACCATCTCAGGCCAGGTGCTCGACGCTGAGAGCGGCGAGCCCATCCCGTACGCTGATGTCCAGCTCGAGAACGCGAAGTGGGGCCACTGGAACCACACCCGCACCGACGAGGACGGCCGCTACACGCTGACCACCAAGCCCGGCTACACCATCGTGACCCTCCGCGCCGACGAGAACTACTGGGTGCCCTGCGAGGCCGACGATGAGCCCAAGGCCAGCAGCGGGCACGACCACGAGGCCAGCGACGACCCGGCTCGGTCCACCGTCATCTCACCGGGTCCGTACTGCGAGCCCCAGCAGCGCGAACACGCGTATCTGACCCAGTCGAGGACCTACGTCTTCGAGGCCGACGAGCGCCAGGAGCTGGATACCCGACTCGAGCGCCGGCCAAGCCCGGATGCGACCTTCCAGGGCTGGGCGATCAACGCCTCGGATGAGCAGGGCGTGCCGGAGGCCCAGGTGACCTTCTGGAACGAGGAGACCAACGAGTGGGGCCAGGTCACCACCGACGAGGACGGTTCGTACGCCATCGACGTGCGGGCTGGCTACTTCACCGTGCGTGTCTGGGCAGACGGCTACTACCAGGCCGCCGAGAACGTGCGCATCGCCTCAGGCGAGACGCGCGATCTGGTGCTCGAGCTCACCCCGGGCCAGGCCCGCCACGGGTACTGCTGCTTCGCCATCGCAGAGGATCGCGCCGTGGCCGCCGAGAGCGGGATGGACGGAGACGATGCCAGGAGCAGCGCATCCATGGATGCCGAGGCAGGCGGCAGCGGAGCCGGCGACCAAGCCGCCCCAGACGGGGATCAGGTGTACGAGGGCCGTGCAGGCGGCCTGGGGGCCTACGATTCCAGCAAGGTGGGCCAGGGCTCCCCCGGTGATCCGGACACGCGGCCCGCTCCCGGCCCTGCCGCGATCCTGCTCGTGAGCCTGATCGCCTTGGCCGCCTACGCAGCCAAGCGCCGGGGCGCCTAGGCGCACTCTGGAGCAGCGCCGGCGGGCGCCTCAGGCGTCGGCCGGCGCGGACCCTGGGGCCATGGACGAGAGCGCCCGGTTGGTGGCCAGGCGCTGGACCCCGTTCATCAAGAGCCCGATGGGCTGGAGGATGGCGCGCGCGGTCTTGGCGGCCCGGCCCCACGTGCGCTTGGGTGGTGCGAGCCCGCACCGGATGCGGGTGGCTAGGGTGTCTGCCAAGTGCGTGTGGAGCTCGGCGACCTCTGTGAAGGCTGCCCCCA
>CAYNEI010000031.1:25819-27915 GCA_964396185.1 uncultured Thermoplasmatales archaeon | reverse complement strand
GAACCTGCGAACCTCTATAGGACAGGATCCTAAGTCCTGCGCCGTTGGCCAGGCTTGGCAACCTCCGCTTGTGGCCGTCTAGAGCGGCCAGCGTGGCCACCATCCTAAGCCTTACTCTTGCGGCCTGCATGCGCGGCCTACCCGAACAGGAGCAGGCCATTGGGCTCCAGGAACCCCAGCGCGAACACCACCACCGTGGCTAGGCTGACCACAGGCATGAAGGGCCACTGCGCCCGGCCCCGGGCCAGCAACGGCCGCAGCCCCAGGGCAGCCACCTTGAGCACCAGCCAGAACAACACGATCAGCAGGGGTGAGAGCAGGGCTGCAGCAGCCGTGCAGGCGAACACGTCCGCGCGGGCAAGGCGGAAGAGGGGGCCGATCTTGTGCCAGCTCATCAGCCCCAGCGCTGTGATCAACACCCACTTCACGGTGACGGCTTGCCAGAGCGCCCACCCATCGAGTCCGGAGACGGTCACGTCGTAGGCGAGAAGGCCCAACGTGAACAGGACCCAGACCTCGAGGAACTCGCGCTGGGCGGAGAGCCGCTTGAGATCCGAGAGGGTGGCGACCG
Organism: uncultured Thermoplasmatales archaeon; assembly: GCA_964396185.1. Taxonomy (GTDB): domain Archaea; phylum Thermoplasmatota; class SW-10-69-26; order SW-10-69-26; family SW-10-69-26; genus CAYNEI01. The sequence goes on along the minus strand of CAYNEI010000031.1, from coordinate 27,344 downwards.
CGAAGCTGCCGAGCAGGAAAGCGAGGCCGAATGCTTGGGCCTCTGCGAGCTCAGGAGGGAACGCGAGCACTTCCTCGACCCACGGTGCTGCAAGCAGGACCACGGGCGCGCGAAGCCCGCCGGGGCTCTTGGGGGTACCGGTTCCCGTTGCCCGCGTGGCCGGTGTCTACTGGAGCTCGTTGGCCTGGTCCTCGATCTCCTTGAGCTTGCCCATGAGCACACGGATCGCCTCGCGGAAGGCCTGTTTGGCCGTGAGCGAGCCGTCGGTCTCGAACTGGAAGATGAACGCGTCTTCCTCGTGCCCGAACTCGACGTTGCTCAAATCGTAGCGACCGTTCACGTTGTAGAGGTAGTCGTGGCCAGCCACGGTGTCGAGCACCTTGAGCTCGTCGCCGTCCACTTCGATGGCTCCCTCGGGGGCGAGTTCGAGGAGCTCGTGCTTGTCCTCGCTGGAGAGCTCAAGCGGTCCTGTGATCTCGACGGTGGGGTACTCGCGGTAGCCGGCGCCGACGACGGGTTGCCACTTGGCGTGCGTCGTGCCACTGCCGAGCAGGGCTGTGGCTTCCAGCATCAACCGCTGGTCGCGGCCGAGCTTGACGATGGGCACCTCGGGTTCAGCGATCTCGGAGAACTCCTCGCCCGTGGCGGGCTTGAGGTCCGAGCCGTAGACCGTGCCCGGGCCCTCGAAGGTGAGGGTGTAGAGCACTTGGGTCGTCTCGTCTTGCTCCTTGGGCGGGATCGTGGCATCCCACGACGCGAAGACGGTGGGGTCCGTGGGGACCGGCAGTAGGCCCAGGCGGTGGGCGATGATCTCGTCGAACAGCGCCGACTTGTTGTCGTAGATGGTCACGTCCTCGATGGCGAGCTTCGGGACCTCCATCATGAGCGTGCGGCGCAGCGCGTTCATGGTGGCCACGGTTGTGCCCTCGATGCGGAGCACGAGTTCGCGGTCGCCTGACTCGAGAACCTCGACGTTCACACCCGGCGCCCCCTTCGGCCGCCCTTCTTGCGGGTGGAGTCGTGGGGGATCGGGGTGACGTCCTCGATCCGGCCGATGCGGATGCCTGCCCGCGCGAGTGCGCGGATGGCGGCCTGGGCCCCGGGACCGGGACTGCGGCTCTTGTTACCGCCTGGAGCACGCACCTTGACGTGCATGGCCTCGATGCCCTTGTCCTGGCACTTCTCTGCGACCTGCTCTGCAGCACGCATGGCCGCATAGGGTGATGCTTCATCCTTGGCGGCTCGCACGACCATGCCGCCGGAGCACTTCGCGATGGTCTCGGCCCCGGTCATGTCCGTGACCGTGATGATGATGTTGTTGTAGGACGCGAAGATGTGCGCGATGGCCCAGCGGGTCATTCAGCTCCCTCCTTGGGTTGCTCGGCCTCTTCGGCTGCTTCAGCTTCCTCCGGCTCGTCGGCTTCGTCAGCCGCTTCAGCCTCCTCGGGCTCAGCCTCAGGCTCGTCGGCCTCGTCAGCCGCTTCAGCCTCCTCGGGCTCAGCCTCAGGCTCGTCGGCCTCGTCAG
>CAYNEI010000031.1:0-25719 GCA_964396185.1 uncultured Thermoplasmatales archaeon | reverse complement strand
GCTCAGCCTCAGGCTCGTCGGCCTCGTCAGCCGCTTCAGCCTCCTCGGGCTCAGCTTCAGTCTCTTCGGCTGCTTCAGCTTCCTCCGGCTCGTCGGCCTCGTCGACCGCTTCAGCCTCGTCAGCCCCTTCGGGTTCGTCGGGCTCCTCAGCCTCTTCAGCCGGCTCCTCGGTCTCCTCGTCGGAGTCCTCGGTGGCTTCTTCGGCCTCGGCGTCCTCTTCACCTTCAGCTTCGGCCTCGGCTTCGTCCTCGGCTTCGTCGTCAGCTTCAGCCTCAGCTTCGACGTCGGGCTCAGCCTCAGGCTCGGGGCCTGGCTCCGGGGCACCAGAGGCGCCGCGTCGGAGCGGGTGGGCCTCGTGGCGCAGGGGAGAACTTGGAGCGTACTCGATCGCTTGCTCCTCCTCACGGCGCACGATGTAGCCCGGGACGTCCACGCGCCGACCGCCGATGGCGATGTGGCCGTGGATGATGAACTGGCGCGCCTGGGTGGGCGTGGCGGCCAATCCCTTCAGGAACGTGATGGTCTGCAGACGTCGGGAAAGCACAGCGTCGACGTCCAGGGCGAGCACGTCGCCCAGGGTCGCCTCCTCCTGGAGCATGCCCAGGCGGTTGAGCTTGGAGAGGAGCTGGTCGGCCTCCTTCTTCCCCTGTGGATCGCCTCGCTGGATCAGTGGCAGGTAGTTGCGGGCCTGGGCGCGGTGGTCTCTCAGCTTGGACTCCGCCTTCCAGAACTCTCGCTTGTTCTTGAGCCCGTACTTGCGCACGTACTCGTCCTCGTTCTTGATGCGTTCGCCCTTCCACGGGTGGGTGGGCGCCTCGTAGGCTCGCCTGGATCGCTTGGGATCTCCCATTCAACTCCACCTCACTGTTGGGCTTGCTGCTTGGCGCGCTGGACACCCATGGCCAGGCCGGTGCGGCCGTTGGCTCGGGTGCGCTGGCCTCGGACCTTGGCGCCCTGCTCGTGGCGGATGCCACGGTAGCTTCGGATCTTGGCCAGGCGGTTGAGGTCGTCGCGGTGCGTGTTGTCCAGCTCCGCGCGGAGGATGTGGATGTCCGCCCCCGTGCGGTAGTCCTTGCGGCGGTTGATCATCCACGAGGGTACGAACTCGGGGATGTTGGCCACAGCTTGGCTGAGCGTCTCGACGTCCTCCTCTGGGAGGTCACCGATGCGGACATCGCGCGGGATGCCGGTCTCGTCGGTCACGGCCAGCGCGATGCGCTCGCCGACGCCCTTGATCGCCGCCAGGGCGAGCATCACGGGCTTGTGACCGTCCAGGTCCGTGTTCTGGACCCGGACGATGTACTGGAAGTCCTCGGCCTCCTCTGCCTCGTCAGCTTCGGAGCCTTGTTCCTGTTCGTCTGCCATATCGATCCCTCGCGGCACCACGGTCGATGGCGTGATGGCCTGACGCAGTGCCTGGAGTAGCAGGCGATGAAACGCCTCTTATTTAACACTGGTGGGGGCCGCTCAACCGCCCGCCGATCTCGAGCCCTAGGGAAGGCTTATCATCGTCACCCCCTCTATCGCCAGGAGCCGAGAGGTTGGCTTGGGTGATTCTCATGAGGAGATGTTTACTGATTGGTCTAGCCTTGGCGTTGGTGACCGTTGCGGTTCCGGCCGCGTCGATGGAAGAACCTGGGCGAGACGAGGGGGAACGCTACGAGACCTTCGAGGACGCAGAGGCCGCGGTGTTGGCCGCCATCGAGGCGCCGTCCTCGCTCTCCAACGCGGATGCGGAGGCCCTGATCAAGCAGATGCTCGAGCAGGAGGCGCTGACTACCGAGCAGACCTCCGAGCTACGCCGCTGGATGCGGGATGCGAACGAGGACGGCGAGCTGGCTACAGTCCTCGAGGCAGCGGTCCTCGATCACCTCGAGGCGTCGTTCCAAGCGCGCACAGCGCTGAGCCAGGAGCGTAACCAGCACGCACAGGAGGACCTCTGGGCCGAGCTCGTGGGACCCACGACGACAGCCTACTCAGCCGCCAGCGCGGAGAGCGAAGAGTTCGCTCCGCACAACGTGCGCGTCGCTGGCGTGCACGCAGCGAGCACAGACGACTTCCAGTTCTTCGGCAGCTTCAACGGGTTGTACTACCGATACACCCTGACCATGGAGACGCTCGCGTCCTTCGCGCTCGACCAGCATGCAACAACGGATCTGATCTCGGTCCACACCGGCCTCGCGGTCCAATACGATGTCTACAGGTACTGCTACTTCACCTGGTACGGGTACGAGTGCTACTACTACCTGGTCGTCACCTCGCCCTCGTTGTACCTGGCACAGGATCTCTCATACATCGCCGCGGTCCCGTCGGCCAGCGGCCATCTCGCCACGCGGGCCACGGACATGGACGCCGCCCAGCTCGCATACGACGCGAGCGGGACGATCCAACGCCAGGCCACACGAGAGCTCACCTCGTCACCAGCGACGGCTGGGACCGATGCCGAAGGGACCGTGCCCGGCGGCGAACCCGGGGTCGGGGACGTACAGGCAGCCAGCCCAGTGCCGACCTACAGTGGTGTCCAGCTGGACCCTGCTGTCGCAACGAAGCCCGCGTTCCCTGACCTCCCACCAGAGGCCGATGGCGCCGAGGATGCCGGTCGCGACGTCCACGACCAGGTGCATGTCCGCGAGCGCGCCAGCTTCGGGACGGCATCGGGCGACTCCAGTGGACAGACGATCGGCTTCGAGGCCGACGCGCTGGTCACGGGCGAGGCGAACTTGTTCGTGGTCCGGTTCAAAACGCCTGGTATCGGGAGCGCGACCGGCGGCGAGCCTCCGGCCTCCTTGTACTACGATGCTGACTCGCACTTCACCGGGGCTAGCGGGAACGTGGCCACCTTCGACTTCTCGGTGCTGGACATCCCGCCACCGAGCCCACCGTGAGCGGGTGGTGAGCTTCAGAACTCGAAGAGGCTCTTCTGGGACTCATCGTCCTCAGTGTCCTCTTCGTCTTCCTCTGCTGAGGCGGCCTCGTCCTCGCCCTCGTCGTTGGGGACGCTGGCTGCCTCGTCCGTCTCTTGGCTCGAGCCAGCCTCGGGCTTGGGGGCCGGCGCGCTGGGCTCGTAGCCTTCCTGCTCCCAGACCGGTGCTTCGAGGCGCTCGTGCTCGTGGTGACCCTCCTCAGCCGTCCCGCGGCGCTCGCGCAGCTCCTCGGCCTCCTCGAGGATCGTCTTGACCTTCTTCGTGCTGGCCTTGGTGTCGAGCAGGAGTGCCAGCTCGTCGGCCTCGAGCTCGAGCTCGGCGGTGAGCTCGACGGCGAAGGGTTTGGATCGCTTGGCCACGAAGGCCAGCATGGGGATCACGTGCTCGTTGGCGGTGCGCGTGCCCGCGTGGAAGGCCTCGCCGACCTTGAGGCCGAGGCTCTCTCGCAGGCCGCGGGCTTTCTTGGAGCGGCTCATCTTGCGCAGCCAGCTTGGGAACTGGTAGCGTGTCCAGCCGCTGTAACGCTCGTCCTTGGCCACCGCCACCCCACCGGTCATCATGTCTGAAGCCACCGACCAGAGGCGGTAGTACCGGGTGCGGCGAGTAGCACCCAGGAACTCATCAGCCCGGCCCACAGCCGTCATGGCCCGGGCGCGGTCGTGGGCGTTGGTGTACTCGCGGGGAGCGTTCTCCTCGACCCAGAGGAGCAGGGTCTCCGGGTCCTCGTCGAGGTCGTAGGTGGCCTCCTTGGCCGTCTTGAAATCGGTTGCCTTGAGCACGTCTCGCAGGGCATCGAAGATGCTGGCGGTCTTGTCTCGGTACCCGAGCGCGTCCACGTCCTCCAGGGTGAGCTGGCCGGTGGCTCGGGCCAGGCTCTCAAGGTCCGAGACCGCGGCTCGCACATCACCACCGGCGTGCTCGGCCAGGCGTTCGAGCGCGGGGATGTCGGCCTCGATCCCCTCGGCCTGGCTGATGCGGCCCAGGATCTTGGCGATGGTGCTGGCCTGGACCTTCTTGAACGTAATCTCCTCGCACAGACGCTTGAGCGAGCTCGAACGCCGGGAGAGGGCGTAGCCATCGTTGGCGATGAGCACCATGGGCTGCTGGGTCTGCTTGAGGGTCTCGACGATCTGCTGCATGCCGCCACGATCCTCGCGGCCGAAGACGTTGTCGGCTTCGTCGAGGATGATGAGCTTGCGCAGCTTGTCCGAGGTTCGCTGGAACTCGCCGGTCTCCGAGAAGCCCTGGCTGACCGCGCCGCGGGTGACCACGCGCTCGATGGCGTCCTTGTTCCGGGCGTCGGATGCGTTGAGCTCGATGGCGCTCCAGCCCATCTCGCGGGCCAGGGCAAGGGCTGCGCTGGTCTTGCCGATACCGGGCTCGCCCACCAGGATGAGGCCTGGTTTGTCCGGTGGGCCGTCGGTCCAGCTCTCGGCCCACTGCTTGAGTTGGCGAACAGCAGACGGGTTGCCTAGGATCTCGTCCAAGGACTGGGGCCGGTACTTCTCGGTCCAGGACCGGCCGTTGTCAGGCACGCTAGCATGACTCCTAGGGGGTCTCCCGGCTCACTGCTCCGGGTCCGGGTCCGTTGCGCGCCAGAGGAAGCCGAGGCCGAGGACCAGGGGAACGATCGTGAGCGCGTAGACACCGATGTCCGTCGCTGCGCCCTTGACGAGGCCGAAGATGAGGTAGAGGATCACGCCCAAGGCCAAGAGGGCGTAGCCGAGGTTGCGTTCGACCTGAGGGGAGGCCATCGGCCGTCGATGGGCGCCTGGGGTTAAGCCTTTTCCCTCGGGGCCGGGCCACCCGGGGACCCTCAAGCTGGCCCCGATCGAGATGGGCAAAGCTCATTGGTCCCACGCGGCTACCCGGCCTGATGCCCCTGCAGGCGCCCGCTCGACCGCTCCTGGCAGCAGCGCTGCTGCTCACGGTCGTTCTCCTCCCGGTGGCTGCAAGCCAGGCCGACGAGCGCCACGTACCTCAGAGCCTGTGGGGCGTCAAGGGGGATGTGGGCCTCACGGTCCTCGAGGAGCTGTTGACCAACCACGCCGATCGGTCCTGGTGGCAAGCCCGCCCCACCGGCGACGGGGTGCGCGTCGGCGTCATCGATACCGGCATCGATCTCTCCCACCCCGACCTGGAAGGGAGCCTGGCGTGCGGCTACTGCTGGCGCGACTTCGTAGGCGAGGGTGCCGAGCCGTACGACAACCACGGGCACGGGACCCACGTCGCCGGCATCATCGCTGGCCGGGGCCACTGGCAGGTCAACCCGTTGAACTCCTACTTCCCGACCGGCGCGCGCGGCATGGCCACCGGGGCCGAGCTCATCGTGGCCAAGGCCATGAACAGCACCGGCGGCGGGGACGACAGCCGCGTGGCAGAGGCCATCGAATGGGCCCTGGATCCCGACGGCGACCCGACCACCGAGGACGGCGCCCAGATCATCCACCTCTCCCTGGGCGTGCGCAGCCCTGATGATATGGATGGCCAGGTCCGGGCGGGCTCGGAGACCGAGGAGGTCGTACGCGAGGCCATCGAGCGAGGGGTCTTCGTGATCATGAGCGCTGGCAACCAAGCCGACCAGGGACCGGCCACCCCAGGCCAGGTCCCAGGCGTGATCGCTGTGGGCGCGCTCGATGCCGACGGAGAGCTGTTATCGTTCACGAACCGGGGCGAGGGCGTGGACGTCTACGCGCCCGGTGTCGTGATGAGCGCGTGGCCTGCTGGGCTGGATGAAGATGGGATCCGGGACGGTTACACGGGCTTGGCGGGCACGAGCCAGGCAGCCCCGGTCGTGACGGGTGGGCTGGCCCTGGCCATCGGGGCCAACCCAGAGCTCGCCCAAGGCGGAGGTGCGACCAAAGTCACGCACATCGAGGATCTGGTGCGCTCGACAGGCGAGCGGTTCGAGCCAGGCGTGGTGCGGTTCGACGCCGCCGGTCTGTTGGAGACCCAGGATCTCGGGACGAGCAAGGTGGCCTGGACCGTGGTGGGCACCGTGGCCTTGTTCACCCTGATCGTGCTTGGGATCGCGGGGCGCTTGGCTTTCCGGCTGCTCCGCAAGCACGCGCACGAGTACAGCGAAAGACAGCCCGGAGATCGAACGCCGGGGGCCCAGCGAGCCACCCAGCAGCCGAGCTCGGAGGACGAGAGAAGCGGCGAGCTGGAACCTGCCAGCTCGGAGACTGGTGGGGATGTGTCAGAGGATGCATCCGCGAGATCGTTCGGTCGGCCTCAGGATGACGATCTTAGGCCGTGACCTCGATGAACTCCTCGTTCTCGGGTTCCTCGACGGTGCGGGCGGCCTCGTCGGTGACCTGGTCGGGGAAGTAGCGTAGCACGAGGATGTCGTTATGGTCGGCGACCCAGCGGTAGGGGACGGCGACATCCTTGCCGCCTTCGACGACAGCTTCGTTCGTGCTGCTCAGGAGGAGAGCTTCGACCGTGCGAGCCTCGAGGTCGAGGATCGCGTTCTTCACGCGCCCGACGTAGGTACCGTTCCGAGTGTAGACGGGCAGCTCATCGATGAGAGAGGAGATCTCGGTCATTCGTGCATCCCGAGCGTGAGATGCGTGGAGGCGCTATATGGGCTCTTCGGATTGCAGCGATACTCTGGAGGGCGGCCAGGCGAACCTTCGGTTGGACATGGCAGCGGTACCGATCCTACGCTCCCGTCACGCTGGAAGCTCGACGACAGGCTCCTCGACGCTGCTCTCCTCGCGGTCCGGCCGGACATCCGCGAGGAGGTCGTTGAGCCCACGGTTGAGCCGAACTTCGTCGCGCCGGATGCCGAAGACGTAGTCGAAGGGCAGCGAGATCGTGTCCTTCTCCGTGCCCAGTTGCTCGCGGGCGTCATCGGAGAGGCCGATGATCAAGGAGGTCGGGTCGCGCGTCTTCGGATCCAGCTCGGATCCGACGATCGTCCCTAACGGCTCTCGATCCCAGTCGAAGACAGGTTTCGTTTCAAGGCCACGTGTCAAGTTGGTCACCGTGATCACCCCACCGGACATCAAAGTAAGCACTGCCCCCCTTAAATACCCTTGCCGGGACGTCGCATGGTGCATCCTCGCATGCACCCGGGGAGCGGAATCATCCACGACAGCGGGAAAGAACACTTAAATACCCTAACGCGCAATCCTCGGTTGCCGAACTCCCACACCGGTCCACGATCAGGGAGCGCGGCGCCTACAACTGTTCGCACCGGATGCGTTCCGGGCGGCTTTTGAAAAGGGATACGATGGAGCAGAAACTCAACAAGGGGACGACCACGGTCGGACTCGTCTGCAGCGACGGTGTCGTCATGGCCACGGAGATGCGGGCGACCATGGGCAACCTGATCTCCCACAAGACGACGCAGAAGCTCTTCCGCATCGACGACGGGCTGGCCATGACCGTGGCTGGCCTCGTCGGGGATGCGCAAGCGCTGGCACGACTGCTACGGGCTGAGGCCGAGCTGTACAAGGTCAAGCGAGGAGCCCCCATGTCCGTCAAGGCAGCTGCCACGCTTCTGTCCAACCTCATGAACCAGCGCAAGTTCGCGCCCTACATGGTGCAGTTGCTCGTCGGTGGTGTCGATGCCGAGGGCGGCCACGTGTACTCGCTGGACGCCGCAGGCGGAAGCATCCCGGACGACTTCATCACCACGGGAAGCGGCTCACCGTTCACCTACGGCGTGCTCGAAGACCGCTACGAGGCGGGCTTGGACGTCGACGCCGGCGCTGATCTCGCGATCCGCGCGCTCACGGCGGCCATGAACCGCGACGCCGCCAGCGGTGACGGGATCGCGCTTTGCACGATCACCGAGGCCGACGGCTTCGTCCAGATGTCCGAGGAGGACATCGAGGAGCGTCGCTCGGCCATGAACATCTCATAGTTGTGTGCACCCCATGGGTCTCGAGGACGCCATCAAGGATGTCCGTGAAGAGATCGAGAACGAGGTCCCGGACGATGTCGAGATCAGCGACATCGAGTTCGAGGCCGCCACCCTCGTGATCTACACGAAACAGCCCGAAGCTTTCGCCCAGGACAACACGCTCGTCCGCCGGCTAGCCAAGCGGCTGCGCAAGCGAGTCATCGTGCGAGCCGACCCGTCGTGCCTTTCCACCCAGGACGAGGCGCGCGAGGCCATCGAGACCATCGTGCCCGACGACGCCGAGGTTACCACGGTCCACTTCGAGGGCGACACCGGCGAGGTCATCATCGAGGCCCGCAAGCCAGGGCTGGTCATCGGCCGCAAGGGCAGCACGCTCAACGAGGTCAAGCGCGAGATCGGGTGGACACCCAAGGTGGTGCGCACCCCGCCGATCCCGTCCAAGACCGTCAAGGACATCCGGCAGTTCATGCGCGACAACGTCGACGAGCGCAAGGACTTCCTGCGCAAGGTCGGCCGACGCATCAACCGGGGGATCGCCGAGGAGAAGGAGAAGTGGATCCGCACCACCGCTGTGGGCGGCTACCGGGAAGTCGGCCGCTCGTGCCACCTGCTGCAGACCAGCGAATCCAAGGTCCTGATCGACTGCGGTGTCAACCCCGGCAGCGAGGGCTCGGACGTCTCCCCATACCTCCACTTACCTGAGGTCTGGCCTGTGAGCTCGCTCGATGCCGTCGTGCTCACGCACGCGCACCTGGACCACTCGGGCCTCATGCCCGTGCTCTTCCGCTACGGCTACGACGGCCCGGTCTACGCCACAGGCCCCACGCGCGAGCTCACAGCACTGCTGCAGCTCGACTCTATCAAGGTCGGCAACATGGAGGGCCGCCCTGTGCCCTACGACAGCGACCACGTGCGCAACCAGCTGTTGAACACGATCACGCTGGACTACGGGGACACCACGGACATCGCGCCGGACATCAAGCTCACCTTCCAGAACGCCGGCCACATCCTCGGTTCTGCCAGCGCTCACTTCCACATCGGTGATGGCATGTACAACGTGCTGTTCAGCGGGGACATCAAGTACGAGCGCTCCTGGCTCTACGACGCCGCCGTGAACAACTACCCCCGCGTGGAGACCGTGATCATGGAGGCCACCTACGGTGGTCACCACGACACCCAGCCACCGCGCAACAAGGCCGGCAACGAGCTGGCCAACCTCGCCAGAGCCACCGTCGAGAGGGGCGGTCGGATGCTCGTGCCCGTGTTCGCTGTGGGCCGAAGCCAGGAGGTCATGCTGGTGATCGAGGAGCACATGAACCGGGGCAACATCCCGGAGGTCCCCATCTACCTGGACGGCATGATCTGGGAGGCCACGGCCATCCACACGGCCTACCCGGAGTTCTTGAACAGCAAGCTCAAGAACAAGATCTTCCACGAGGACGAGAACCCGCTGCTCAGCGAGCGGTTCAAGCGCGTCGACAGCCACCAGATGCGCGAGGAGGTGCTGGCCTCCGAGGAGCCCTGCATCATCCTGGCCACCAGCGGCATGGTCAGCGGCGGGCCCATCATGGAGTACCTGCGCGAGTGGGCCCCGGACGAGAAGTCCACCCTCGTCTTCGTCGGGTTCCAAGCCGGCGGGACCCTGGGCCACAAGCTTCAGCGCGGCCGCCGCGAGATCCCGCTCACCGAGGGCGGCCGCTCGCGCGCCGTGCGCATGGAGATGCAGATCGAGACCATCGACGGGTTCTCCGGTCACTCAGATCGGGGTCAGCTGCTCAACTACATCGGCAACATGAGCCCCCGGCCCAAGCAGATCCTCTTGAACCACGGCGAGGAATCCAAGACCCTCCAGCTCGCCTCGACCCTCCAACAGAAGTTCAAGATCGACGCTCGGGCCCCCTACAACCTCGAGACGATCCGGCTCCAGTAGAGGCCCGGCCGCCACGGCGAACGTCGTGAGCACCTCGTGCGTTCGACGTTGTTCGTCGTCAGCCGGATGGAAAGAACGAAATGGGGCCGACAGGGCTCTTTGGCCGATGGGGTCGAGCTTCGAGGACCGTTTGGTCGATGAGGTGCGGGACTGGACCGCCGAGGGCGTCATCACGGAGGGTCAAGCCACCGACATCCTGGCTCGCTACGAGGGGCATCCTGGCCAGCCAGAATCTTCACGTGAACCCGAGGAGGGCTGGGCCTCTGTGCTTCTCTACGCCACGGCAGCCGTGCTGCTCGGCGCGGCCTGTCTGGCCTTCATCGTCGTCGGGTTCGATCCGGTTGACGCCAGCCTGCCGCTGTTCGGCACGGGCCTGGCGGTGCTTGCCGTCGGGATCTCTGCCCACTACCTCCTCCCGGACCACCAGCTGCTCTCGGATGCCATCATCGCTGCCTCGCTGGCCCCGGTGGCCGCCGCGGCCGTGGCAGAGCCCGAGCTCGTCATCGCCATGGCCAGCATCGCCGTCCCGGTGGCCTTGACCATCTGGCTTCGCGAGCGCCCCTTCGTCCCTGCGTTGGCCGCCGTGGCCTTCCCGGTGGCCGTGGGCGCCTCGTCGTTCCACTTGGCCGACCAAGGCGCCCAAGGTGCGTTCCTCTGGCTCGCCTTCCAAGCCATCTACCTGGCCATCCTGCTGGCCATCGACCGGGGCGTGCGCGAGCGCGACAGCCTGGCCGCCGTGACGGTGGCCGTGGCCGCGCTGGCCATCGCTCTCACGGCCTTCGGGTTCGAGACCCTGGATCTGGATGAGAGCGTCTCCGTGGAGCTGCTCGTAGGCGGGGTCTCGGCAGCGGTGCTCGCCGGGGGCGCGCTGATCGACCACCGAGGCTTGGTGACCGGTGGTGCCATCTCGCTCTCGGTGGTGGCCATCGTGTTCGCCTTCGACGTGGGGGACGTGTTCGGTGGCATGGCCATGCTCGTGGCCCTGGCTGCGCTGTTCATCTGGCAGGCCGAGCGGCTCAAGCAAGTCGTCCGTTGAGCCCCCAACGACCTAGATCACCAAGGGCTCCAAGGAGCTCTAAGGGCGCGAAGGACCGACAGGAGACGAGGATGGACGGGGAGAAGCGAACCCCCGCTCTCTTGGTGCCCTTCGAGCCTCTTCGTGTCCTTCGTGATCGAGGTCGTAGGTCGTCGGTCGTCAGCCGTGCTGGCTGTGATCCATCTCGCCCATGGTCCCATCATCTCCAGGGCAACTGCCCCCGTGGGCATGCTCGCCCTCGCTTGGCAGGATGCAGCCGGACGGGAGGTCGACGTCGAAGACGTGGTAGCCGATGCCCTCGATGAGCACGATGCCAGGGCCGGCGGCGACGTGCTCGAAACTCCACTCCCCTCCCGGGTCGTCGTGGCTGAAGTAGCTCACGGTGAGCCCACCGGAAGGCGAGACCATACTGGCCTCGTAGACCGAGCCGTCAGGGGCAGTGGCTCGCTCCATGAGCAGCCCAGAGGGCGCGTCCGGTAGAAGGGTCCCCAGGATGATGGCGAAGCTCACCCGGTCGTACGTGCTGTCCACATCCAGCGTCTCGATGGGTGGGGCGGGTTCTTGGTTGAAGTTCACAGCGCCGGCGATGCGTCCGTTGAAGAAGATGAGATCGTGCTGGTGAGGCACGGTGACGATTCCCGTGTGGTTGTAGCCGTGGTCGGTGACCTCGACGGTCCCGTAGCCAGCAGCCTCGATGCGCGAGATGGCGCCGAGCTCGGCGTCGTAGGTCACGTTGATGAACTGGTTCTGGCCCACCATCTCGATCACGGCCGTGGTGGGCGACTCGATGAACGCGGTGGCGGTGACGGGTGCGGTCTGCCAGGTGGTCTGCCAGCTCTTACCGTCGGTCAGCGGGAAGTCGAGCGGCTGCCAGCGGTTGTCGTGCATCTCGAAGCTGAGATCCTCCATGCCCACCCGGCCGAAGCCTGGGACATGGAGGACCATGATCTCGTCGCTGAACGCCTCGCTGGGCATGCCGACCAGGTAGTTGTCGCCCTCGAAGCCCGCCACCACGCGCTTGGTGGAGTAGCTGGCCTGGCTGTTCGAGAGCTCCTCGGTGACGGTGAACTCGAACCACTCGCCCCGCTCCCACGAGGGGGGCTTAGCAAGCAACGCAGTGGAGCCGTTCCCGTCCGGGTCTAGGCTCGCCGTGGTGGTTGGGTCGCTGCTGGATCCATCGGCCCCATCGCCCCCGGCCTCTAGATCGTCGGCCCCGTCGTCCTCGCCGATCCCAAGACACCCGGCGGTCACGAGCAGGCCCCCGAGGAGCACGACCCAAGCAGCTCGTCGCATCAGCGATGGGTCGGTTTCCTTGTATATAGTGTTTGCAGGGCCCCAGTATCGCGGACCGACGGCGATCAGACCGCGGTCCGTGGGCCTAAGACCGGCCCGTGGCGAGCTTGTGCGAACGGTCGGTCCACAGGAAAACCCAAAAGGGACGAGCGCCACTCGCGGCCTATGAAGGTCCACGTCACGCTGATCGCCACCCTGGCTCTGGTCCTGTCCGGATGCCTTGGGGATGGCGGCATCCTCCAAGATGATCCCGTCGAGCCCCAAGCCAACGAGACCCTCGAGGAGATCACCGAGGTCCAGGACCGTCACGAGATGGAGTTCGTCATCGACGACGGCTGGAGCAAGACCCTGGAGAACGGCACGTACGAGATCCTGGACGGGATCGGTGTGCACGTCTCCGTGGACCTGCCCGCCACCGAGGGCGCCTCGGCTGCGGCTGGCCAGGCCGCCGTGCACTTGGGCCTCTTCCTGCCGGACATCCCGGGTTGCGACTGGGAGGCCGGCAACCTCTCCTCGGCGTGCCAGGTGCCCGTCGTGGCCGACGTGGGCCCGTACTACAGCGCCAGCGGTGCGATGACCCCGCAGCTCGAGGGGGACTCCATCGCGACTGAGCCCGCCAACCGGCTCGGCGGGTTCCTCATCGAGCAACTTGTTCCCCACGGCTACGCCGTGGCTCAGGTGAGCGTCTTCGGCACAGGTGACTCCAACCACTGCATGGACCTCATGGGGGATAGCGAGCAGGCCGGCATCCACGGTGCTGTGGAGTGGCTGGGGAGCCAGGCCTGGAGCAACGGTAACGTGGGCCTGATCGGCCGCTCCTACGACGGTACGACCCCGTGGGAAGCCGCGGCCATGGGCAGCGAGCACCTCAAGACCATCGTGCCCATCAGCGGGCTCATCGGCCTGCATGATCTCATGTGGCGCAACGGCAGTGCTGAGAACCGCGGTGGCACGGGCCTGCTTTACGCGCTCTACTACACCTTCGCCTTCGACGGCGACCCAGGGGATGCCGAGCACGTGCTCTGCCCGGATGCCCTGCAAGGGGCGCCTCAGAACTGGGCAGCCTACGCCACAGGTGACCAGGTCGCCCCGGCGGTCAACCCCTACTGGGCCGAGCGCTCCGGGTTCCTGGAGCGGGCACTTGAGAACTACGACGGCTCGGTCTACCTCATCCACGGGCTCCAGGACTGGAACGTGGACCCCCACATGGTGGTCCCCGCGCATCGCATCCTCGAGGATGCCGGGTTCGAGGTCAAGGGCCTCTACGGTCAGTGGGACCACGCCTACCCCGACCGGGTCAGCGACCACGAGGACCAAGGGCCCGGCTACGGTGAGGAGGCCTTCCCGGCCACGGTCCGGCACGACTGGGCCCAGGACCTGCTCGAGTGGTTCGACCACTACCTCAAGGGCGAGGGCGAGCAGCCCCAGCTCCACTCCGAGGTCCAGGACCAGTTCGGTCACTGGCGGCTTGAGGAGTCCTACCCGCCCCGGGACCGGATCCCCATCGAGCTGACCCTCGACGAGGCCACCCTCGACGCGGATGCCGAGAACGCGGTGACCCCCGAGACCGGGTTGACCCTCACCTTCGGGCCCATCAGCCACACCCAGGACACGATCCTGACCGGCAGCCACCACCTCCACGTCCAGGTGACCCCGGGCGGACCCGGGGGCCAGCTCTTCGCCGAGCTCCGGGACGCCGACACGGGTCTGCGCATGGGTCACGCGGTCATGGATCTGCGCTACCACGATGGCGGCGATCAGATGCAACCCATCACGCCAGGCATGCCCATCACGGCCAAGATGGAGTTCCTGGCCTTCGAGGGCGTGCTCCCCGCCGGGCACGGTCTCGAGCTGGAGATCCAGCAGACCGGCATGGACTACATGGCCCCCGCGGTCAACACCCCGGTGGTCGTGGACACGGGCGATGCCAGCGTGCTTCGTCTCTTCACGGTGGAGCGCACCCTGGAGGACTTCTTCACACCACCAGGCCCGGAGCAGTCCCTGCCGGACTACGTGTTGGGTCCTTCGGAGTGAACCGAGCGTCCCCTACGCGCCCCTTAGATCCCCCAGGGCCCACACGGCCCCACCGACGAACACAGCCGTGGCCAGGTAGATCGGTCCCAGGTGGGTGACCCAGTCGTGGGCGAAGCCGCCTGTGTAGTGCATGGGCAGCGCGATGGCCAGGCCCGCCACGGCGGCCACGACCGCCGTGGTCCACGCCCACGTGAGGCCCTGGCGTACGCCGTACCAGGCAAGCGCTGTCACCGCGATGCCCGTGGAGATGATGAAGGCGGCTGTGGCCACGTGCAGGTGGCTGATGTAGTAGGCCACCACCGGGTCCAGGCTCTCAGGCGTGTGCCCATCCAGCGTGCTCACCCCGAGCTCGAACCCGGAGCCAGCGAAGTTCAAGGCGAGGAAGAGGAGCCCGTAGCCCACGAAAGCCAGGCCGGCAAGCGCCATGAGCAAGCCTCCGTTGCGCAGCCCAGCCTCGTGGTCTCGGGCTTGCACGGTGGATGTCTCTAGAGCCATCGTGTTCACCTCCGGGCACCGAGGACCAGGGCCTCGGCCTCGTAGTGGGCGGCGGTCTCCCGGGCATCCTCCCGGGGAGCGTTGGCGAAGTAATCCAACCGGTCGACGACCTCGACGGTCTCGAAACCGGCCGCTTGGATCGCGCCCAGGTAGTCGTCCTGCAGGGCCGCGCCAGCGATGCAGGCCGCCCACAGGGTCCCATCTCCGCGCGCCTCATCGGGGATGGGCACGTTGACGACGATGTCGGCGAGCTGGAGGTGCCCGCCGGGCTTGAGGACCCGGTGGATCTCCTTGAACGCGCGCGGCTTGTCCACGACGAGGTTGAGCACGCCGTTGGAGGTGACGACGTCCACGCTCTCATCTGGCAAGGGAAGGCCGTCGCTGGCATCCCCCTGCAGCACGAAAGCCTGGTGAGCGCCGGCCCCCTCCAAGGCAGCCAGGCACTTGGCGCTCATGGCTGGCGTGAGCTCGAGCCCGAACGCCCGACCCTGGGGGCCGACGCGGTCGGCTGCGAGCATGAGGTCCGTGCCGGAGCCGGAGCCGATGTCCAGCACGGTGTCGCCCGGCTGGATGGCGTCGAGCTGGAACGGGTAGCTGACGCCGGCGAAGCTCTCCACGGCCTGCTCAGGCAGCGCGTCGAGCTCGTGGTCGGGGTAGCCGACGGCCCGTGCGGCTTGGCGACCCACGGGGAAGTGGAGGTCGTCAGGGACCTCGCGAGCGACGTTCGTGTACATGGCCTGGATCTCCTGGACGATGCCCTCGGCGTCCAGCCGGGGGCGTTGGGTTGCTTGACCCATGGACACAGAGAGGGTGCGGTCCACGATAGACCCCTGGAACACGGAAACCGCGGGTTGGAAGCCTTGAAGACTTGAGAGGCTGGAACGGTCGGGGTGCAACCCTTGAGCGTTCGGTTCGTGGAACGCCTGATGGTCGTTGCTTGAAGGTTACGGTCTGGCTAGAGCGAGATGGTTAGGGGCGCTGGGCGGTGAGCTCCCAGGCGAAAGCACCCAGGTCCTCGGCGGTCTCACGGGTCTTGCTGGATGGGCTGTCCCGGAAGTAGTCCCGGCGCTCGTGCACCTCGATGTCCACGAACCCTGCCGCCTCCAGGGCCGCGAGGTAGGCCTCCTCAGTGTAGGCACCCACGAGGCACTCGGCCCAGAGCTCCGTGTCCATGAGGCAGGCCGTCGAGGGGGGGTGGGTGAGCACGATGTCGGCCAGGCTCACCCTCCCGCCCGAGGCCAGGACCTCATGGATGCGTTCCAGGGTGCGCTCTTTCTCAGGGACGAGGTTGAGCACGCCGTTGGAGGTGACGACGTCGAAGGGACCGTCGACCGGGAGGCTCGGGACCCGGGCCTGCTGGACCGTGGCGTGCTCCAGGCCCGCTTGCTCCAGGGCGCGCTGGGCCTGGTTGGCCATGGGTTCGGTGAGCTCGATGCCCACGGCGCGCCCAGTGGGGCCGACGCGGGCAGCAGCGATGATCAGGTCCGTGCCGGCCCCGCAACCGATGTCGAGCACAGCGCTCCCGGGGTCCAGGCGAACGCGGTCCAGGGGGCAGCCCACCCCAGCGAACCGCTGGAGCACGCTGTCGGGAACGCGGTCCAGGTCCGCCTGGGCGTAGCCTGCGGTGCGCGCGGCCTGGGGACCCGTGGGGAAATGGAAGCCCTGTTGGGGGTCCGCGGCCACCTGGGTGTAGAGCTCGGAGACGGCTCGTCCGATCTCCTCGCCCAGCTGGTTCATGATGCGCAACCGGGTCAGGTCCGTGGTGGTCGGCATCCTGGCATCGCCCGCGGTACCAGGGGGCCGACACCCTTTAAACTTGGAGGGTATGGGTGGAGCCATGGGCAGCGTCGGTCGGCCACGAAGCCTGGATGCGCCGCCGTGCCCCGCCTGCGAGCAGGCCAAGGATGTGGTCGCTGCCGGGGTGCGCGAGGTGGAGGGGACCGTGCGGCGGGCCTTCCGGTGCACGTCGTGCAAGCACGGGTTCGTGCCTGGTGTCGAGACCGGAGGACCCACCCCGGAGCTCAAGGCCGCCGTTCGCCGGGCGCGTGCAGAGACCGATGCGCCCTACCGCCTGCTGGCCTCGGCGGTCTCCGGTCACCTCGGCGTGGACGTCTCCCACACCACCGTGGGGCGCTGGTGCCGCAGCGAGCCTGAGCAGGACGTGGAGAGGGAGATGCCGTGCGAGTACCTCTCGGTCCTCTGGGCGCTGCGATGCCAGATCCAGGAGGAGCAGGGCTCCACGTCGGCCGATGAGCCGCGCGATCCGGTCTGAGCTGGCTGGGCTCGTTGACGCATCTCAGGCCGGGTCCAGCTCGATGAGCACGTCCTTGGCCTCCACGGTGTCCCCCTTGGATGCGTGGATGGCCTTGACGACGCCGGGGCCGGGTGCGGTGATCTCGTTCTGCATCTTCATGGCCTCGAGCACCACCAGGGGCTGGCCTGCTTGGACCTCGTCTCCCTCGCTCACGAGGATCTCGAGCACGCGACCCGGCATGGGTGGCGTGATCTCGCCACCGGCCCCAGCACCAGCGCGCAGGCCGGCCTGGGCCAAGCGTCGCACGCCCACGTCCACGCGCTCTCCGTCGACGAACAAGGCGCGTCCCTTGCGCTCGATGACGAAGGACCGATCGCCCAGCTCGACGGTGACCGCCCCGTCTTGCTGGGTGAGTTCGAGCTCGAAAGGCTCGGCATCGACGTTGACGTGGACCTCGCCGTCACCCGGGCCGGGCTCCAGCGTGATGTCGTAGGAGCGGTCCTCCACGCTCAGGGTGACGTTCATGACCGGCCCTCCTCGTCGAGCCACGGGGCTCGGGGCCCGCGCTTGAGGGGCCGTTGGCGCGCGACGGCGTAGAGCCCACCGGTCTCGTGGAGCGCGGCCGCGATGGCCGCGATGCGTCCGAGCTTCTCGCGTTGGGCATCGGCTGCCGTCGAGCGAACGGTCTCCAGCACATCCACCTCGTCGAGGTAGTTCGTGGAGATATCGCCTCGGATGAAATGATCCTCGTGGCAGACGGCCAGGTGGAAGGGGATGACGGTCTCGACGCCTTGGATGTGGAAGCCGCGCAGGGCGTTGATGGCCCGGTGGCGGGCTTCGTCGCGGTCCCGGCCCCAGGTGATGAGCTTGGCGATCATGGAGTCGTACTCTTGGCGGATGGCGCCGCCTTGCTCGATGCCGCTGTCCACGCGCACGAAGGGGCCGCGGGGCTCCTCGTAGCGTGTGAGCGTGCCTGGGTGGGGGGCGAAGTCGTGGAGTGCGTCTTCCGCGTTGATGCGGAACTCCATGGCGTGGCCGTTGAGCTCGATGTCGTCCTGGGTGAAGCCGATGGGCTCGCCAGCGGCCACGCGCAGCTGGGTCTTGACGAGATCGATGCCCGTGACCATCTCGGTGACGGGGTGCTCGACTTGGAGGCGCGCGTTGAGCTCGTTGAAATAGAAGCCTTCCTCGGTGAGCAGGAACTCGGCCGTGCCCGCGTTGCGGTAGTCCACCGCATCTGCCATGGCGCAGGCTGCCTGGCCGATCTCTTCGCGTAGCTCGGCGTCCACGGCGGGGCTGGGCGCCTCCTCGATGAGCTTCTGGTAGCGGCGTTGGATGCTGCATTCGCGCTCGCCCAAGTGGATCGCGCCGTCCTCGAGGCCCACGAGCTGGATCTCGATGTGTCGGGGGCGGACGTGGAACTTCTCGATGAACAGCCGTCCGTCGCCGAAGGCGGACTCGGACTGCTGGCTGGCCTCCTTGAACGCCTGGGCGACCTCGTCGGCTTCGTCGACGCGTCGCATGCCCATGCCGCCACCGCCAGCGGCGGCCTTGAGCAGCACCGGGTAGCCGATCTCGTCAGCCACCTTCTCGGCGGTGGACACGTCGTCTACCGGGCCGGGGCTGCCTGGGCTGATGGGGACCCCGGTTCGCTCGGCGGTCTCGCGGGCTGCCACCTTGTCGCCCAGCGCGTCCATCGAATCACCGCTCGGCCCGACGAACACCAGGCCAGCGTCGACCACGGCTCTCGCGAAGCTGGCGTTCTCAGAGAGGAAGCCGTAGCCCGGGTGGATCGCTTCAGCACCCGTGGCTTCAGCAGCCTCCAGGATGGCTGCCTGGTCGAGGTACGAGTCGGCAGGAGCCGAGCCCCCGAGTTCGACAGCCTCGTCAGCCAAGCGCACGAACGGGGCCTGGGCGTCCACGTCGCTGTGCACGGCCACCGTGGCGATGTCCAGCTCTCGGCAGGCGCGGATCACTCGGACCGCGATCTCGCCACGGTTGGCCACGAGCACGGTCTCGAACATGCGTGCATGGGCCAAGGGGGACCAGGAGAAAAGCGTAGCGGGACGTATCGACCACCGCACCGCACAAGATACACCCCCTGGGCGCCCACCAAGGCTTGCACGCGGGGTCCCGGGCCGCTGATCGGCCCCGCTCCTGCACACCCCCCTCTGGTCCCGCTGACCGGCCCTGCAGCGGGACCCACTCCTCCCCTTCCTCGACGACCACCCTGCGCCCTTCTCAGAGCATGGCCCGCGCGTAGATGCTGAGCAAGACCGCCAAGCCCGCCACCGTCGTGCCCGTGGCGACCAGGGAGCGAACGGGGTTGCCGCCCTCCACGAAGACGAGCAGGAGGTGGAAAGCAAGCCCCAGCAGGCCAGCACCGACACCGATGGTGATCAGGAACTGCGGGGTCCGGGTGCGGCCTTCGTGGATGTAGTAGGCGCCAGCTAGCACCGTGAGTCCGCCGAAGGAGGCCAGGATCAAAACGAGGATGAGCGCCGTGAAAAGCAGCGGTTCGAAGAAGGGGAACCAGGCAGCCAGCAGCGTGTAGCCCAGGCGCCAGAGGCTGGTGGATCCGACGCTGCCCGAGGCGATCATGAGGAGGCCAGCGATCAGAGCGGCCCAGAAGGCGTGCTTGCGCTTGGTTGCCTTGCGCATCTGGATCCCTTGGCACCGGACCTCGCACGGGGCAAAGAGGGTTTCCCCGTGCTCGCTCCTGGCCTGATGTGGAGAGGGGTGCGTTCAGCTGATCGCGCGTTGGCCCACGACGGTGGTCTGGCGCTGGAAGCCCAGCGTGCCGGCGCCATCCCCGGACGCGGTGACGGTGATGGGCTGGTCGTCCAGGATGAGCCAACCGTAGATGGCGAGCTCGAAGGTCCCAGAGTACGGGGCGGTGAACACAAGGGACTCGTCCATGCCAGCGCTCTGGCCGGCCAACGCCTCGCGCTCGAAGAGGTCCAGGCTGCCATCCTGGGAGGCGCCGGGTTGGAAGAGGGCGACGTCGAAGTCGTTGGCACCCGTCGGGTTGGGCCCGTAGGCGACGTCGACCGTGATGGTCTCCCCTTGGGTAAGCGTGAGCTCGTAGAGCTCGGCCTCCGCGGCTCCAGTTGGCTGGGAGGCCCCGAGGACATCCAGGGGGGTACCAGGGTCCTGGCCTGTGTCCTCCAGGCTCCACGCATGGTCGAAGTCCGCGACCTCCGTGAAGAGGAACTTGCCAGTGTCGGCGACCGTGTCACCGTAGGCGTCGTTGACCTGGCGGTTGACACCGAAGAACGAGGGGCGGTTGCACAAGTTGCCGTTGGCTGCCGCGTCGATCGCGAGGGCGTGCTCGGTGGTGTGGTAGAAGCCGTGGCCTTGGATCGCGTACGGCCAACCGTGGTCGGTGGCGCATGACAAGAGGAGCTCCTCGACCGCCTCTGGCGTGTCCGCGTGGCCGTTGGCGGCCAGCAGACCCATGAGTTCAGCTGCACCGCCGGCCACGAGAGGGGCGGCGAACGAGGTGCCGCTATGGGACGCGATGTCGCTGTCATCGTCGTGCTCGGCGGCTGGCACGTCGTACCCGAAGCCCGAGATGTCGGGGTCCAGGTGCGTGCAGGAGACGATGGCGTTGGCCGACCCGTTGTCGAAGAGCCGACCGACGCTGAGCGCGGAGGCCTCGTACCCGTAGCCCGATGCCCAGCTCCAGGCTGGCGCGCACCCGACGCCCCACCCGTTGCCGGCCGCCACGACGGTGAGCACGCCTCGGGCGCGGGCCTGCTCGAAGGCCTCATCTAGGGAGTCGATGACCCCAGGGACGGGGATGATGGTGCCGATGCTGATGCTGATCACGTCGGCTTCGATCGTGTTGAGCGCCCAGTCGTAGGCAGCGACCATGTTGGAGATGCTGCCGTCCTCTTCGGATACCTTGGCCATGGCGATCTTGGTGCCGGGTGCCAGGCTCACGGTCTGGCCGCCGACCAGGCTGGCCACCGCGGTACCGTGGCCGTTGTTGTCGTAGGGCGCGAACCGGTCGTCCCAGACCTCGCCTGGATCGGGAAGCTCGACCTGGGCCTCTTCGTCGGTGAAGTCCCACCAGCCGACGAGCTGGCCCGCCGGACCGTCACCGGTCCCGCCGGAGGCCTTGTAGTCGAACTCGTCGTGGCTCGCGCGGATCCCGGAATCGAGCACCGCCACGACCACCTCGGAGCCGCCGTCGACGTTGGAAGCACCCCCCACAGGCGAGAACGTCACCGTCAGCATCGAGAGCACCAACGCTACGAACACGCCTCGGGAAGCCATCGGGCCGTCAAGGGCAGACCCAGGGATAAAGGCGCGCTTGGAGCCCGGGTGACAGCCCGAGTCCGGCCGTCCCTAGTTGACGGCCGGACGCACCGCTTGATCGCCGTCAGTGCCACACGAAGGTCTCGCTGGTGGCGGTGGCACCGCTCTGGCTGGTGGCACGGAACTGGACCTCTGAGCCGTCCGGAGTGTGGATGCTCTTGGCCCAGGAGCCCCAGTCGGTCTTGTCCAGCGCCTTCCATGCGCCGCCGTTGATCCGCGCGTCCACGGCGACCACGGGCTCGTTGGCGTTGACGACGGTCTCCACCCACCAGTCATTGCCTTGGGCCTTCGGGGTGAACGATGCGCTGAACTCGCTCTCCCCGTCGGACAACCAGATGAAGGTCTCACTGGTGTTCTGGGCGCCGTCGGTGCGGGTGGCCTCGAAGACGACCTCGCTGCCCTGGGGGACGTGGAAGCTCTTGGCCCAAGAGCCCCAGTCGGTCTTGTCCAGGGCCTTGAAGTTGCCACCGTTCACCTGGGCCTTGACCGAGGTGAGCGGATCGCTTGTCTCCACGTAGACCTCCACCCACCACTCGTTGACGCCGTCGGCCACGCGATAGCCTGGTTCGAACGGGGTTTGGCCGTCGCTGGGTTCGGTGCTCGGCTTCTCCTTCTCACCGCTGAGCCACGTGAACGGCTCGCTCTGGGAGACCTGGTTGTTCGTGTCCGTGGCCCGGAACTCGACTTGGGTCCCGGCTGGCGAGTGGTAGGAGCTGGTCCAGTGGCCGTAGCTCTGGTGGGTCATGGATCTCCAGACCCCGCCGTCCAGGCGAACCTGGACTTGCTGGATGGTGCGCGGGGTGTCGGGGCGGATCTCGACCTGTTGCCACCACTCGTTGGGGTTGTGGATCCTAAAGGTGGCGTTGAACGTGCCATCCGGGTCTTCGGGCTCGCTCGGGTCGTCGGGCTCGCTCGGGTCGTCGGGCTCGCTGGGGCTCGAGGACTCGTCGAACGTCGGGTCGGGCAGGTGCGGCCAGGCGGCGTCGTAGGGCTGGCCGGTGTCGTAGACGAGGATCCCGTGGCCACCGGCGTCGTTGGTGTTAGGGGCGACCTGGACGACCCACTGCATGGTGCCCTGGCCGTACAGGTCGGCCACCACCGGGGCGCGCTGCACCTTGAACGGGTGGACATCGACGAAGGTCTCCTTGTTGCCGGTGTTGCTGTCCAGGTACCAGATCCCGTCGTGGGCGCCGTTGGGCCCGTTGGCCAGGACCTCCTGGACGCCGTCACCGTCCACATCAGCCAAGGCCAGATCGTTGTTGCTCCACCACGTGCCAAGGGTCGTGCGCCACTCCATGTTCCCGTTGGCTGAGAAGCGGTAGAAGTGCGCGGGTCCGGTGACCGCCCAGGCGTCGTCGCTGTCCGGTGGCGGGGGCTTGTGGCCCATGGTGTTCCAGTCGCCCCAGTACACCTCGTTCTGACCATCCCCGTCAGCGTCGACGATGATGGGTCGCGTGTACGTGAGAGGGTTACCATCCGGGTCCTGGAAGGACCACAGGATCTTGCCATGCGAGCTCAAGGCCAACAGCAGGGCGTGGTTGTTGTCGAAGTTGTCCGGGTCGTGGCTATCCCGCGCGCCGATGACGATGTCAGGACCGCCCTTGCCGTCTAACTGCCCAACACCAGCCATCACGGGGATGGCAGCCGAGCTGAGGTCGAAGTGGTCGAGGGTCGCGAAGCCCCACTTCCAGTTCCCGGTCTGACCGTTGAGCGCTGCGACCACGCCTCCATCGGAGACATGAACGACGTCCAGGCGGCCGTCTAGGTCAAGGTCGGCCACGTTGGGCGCTGCGTTCCCGCCAGCCAGGCAGTTCTTCCAGAACAGGGTACCGTCGTCGTTGAGGGCGATCAGGCCCCTCTCCTCGGTGGCTCCGAGGATCTCGAAGCTGCCGTCCTTGTCCAGGTCTGCAAGCACTGGCTTGGCGTCCATGCCGGGATCGGAGTGACAGTCGTTGAGCCGGCGCTGCCACTCCTTGATGAACTTGAAATCACCAGGTGAACTGGCGCCCGGGTCGAACTTGTACGAGGCAACGATGGCTGCCGAGCTGGCCAGGATCAAACGGACCTCCCCGCCCTTCTCCATGATGGAGACCTCGGGCCCGTTGAAGCTGCGAGCTCCCCAGCCAGAGGGCAACGGTGTCTTGACCTCGAAGAGCAGATCACCGTTCTTGGAGTCGAAGACGTAGACCCACTGGTTGTCGTTCTGGGCGATGATCTCCATGTCGCCGTCCCCGTCGATGTCGTAGAGCTTGGTTGGGTTCCCATCGAACCCCTTGAACTGGACGGTGGAGTCGGTGTTCGCGTTGTTGATGGTGAGCACGCGCGTGGTGGCTGCCTCGGCCTCCCCCGGTAGCAACATGATGGCGGCTGGAAGGATGAGGGCCAGGGCAACGGCGAGGGCTGGGAGCGAGCGGTGGGTTCGGTCTCCTTGCATGGTGGGTCCCATGGTGGCTCCCTTCGACCCGGGGGATATCCATGTTGGGACAAGGTTGGGACGACGCGGCCGAGATTGGATGGGCTTATGTAGGGCTGTTGGGACTTCGCTCTCCATGGCCGTCTGGCTATGGGTCGTGCTCGGGGTCGTTGCCGGGCTGCTCCTGCTCTGGTTCGTGATGACGTTCAACCGGATCATCCGCTTGGAGAACCGGATCGACAACGCTTGGGCCCAGATCGATGTGCAGCTCAAGCGGCGTGCCGATCTGATCCCCAACCTGATCGAGACCGTCAAAGGGTACAAGGACTTCGAGCAGGAGGTCCTTGAGAACGTCACGCGCGCCCGCTCCATGCTCGTGCAAGCGGGCACGCGCCAGGCGTCCATGGATGCCGAGGGGATGCTCGAGCAAGCCCTGGGCAAACTCTTCGCCGTGGCCGAGGACTACCCGGAGCTCAAAGCCAACGAGAACTTCCTGCAGCTCCAGGACGAACTCACGCACACGGAGAACAAGGTCGCCTTCGCCCGGCAAGCCTACAACGATTCCGTGCTCCAGTTCAACAACACAGTCGAGAGCTTC
Organism: uncultured Thermoplasmatales archaeon; assembly: GCA_964396185.1. Taxonomy (GTDB): domain Archaea; phylum Thermoplasmatota; class SW-10-69-26; order SW-10-69-26; family SW-10-69-26; genus CAYNEI01. The sequence continues at coordinate 1,546 of CAYNEI010000031.1, read as the reverse complement.
CCGGGCCTCATCGTGGCCGGCATGATGAGCCGCTCGGAGCGCGAGATGCTCGAGACCCCGGAGGCCGAGCGCGCCGTGCCCGAGGTCAGCTTCTCGTAGGACGGCGACATGGCCACCGGTGACGCCACCGTCAACCGCCTGGAGCCAACGTCGTTCCGGGATGAGATCGCGGCCAACAAGCGCAAGACCGTGCTCATCATCGCCCTCATGTTCGGCCTGCTCTGGGGGCTCGTGTTCATCGCTGGCTGGGCCTTCGGCTATCCCCCCATCTTCACCGGCATCCTGGCGCTCATCGTGGGCACCATCTACATCGCGGTCACGTACAACCGCTCCGTGGACACGGTGCTGCGCGCTGCCGAGGCGCGAGAACCGGACACCGACGACCGCGCTGAGCGCCTGTTCGTGAACCGCGTCGAGGAGATGTCCATCGCTGCCGGGCTCCCGATGCCCAAGGTGTACGTCCAGGACTCCAAGGATCCCAACGCGTTCGCTGCCGGCAAGAACCCCGAGGAGGCGGTCATCTGCGTGACCAAGGGGGGCCTGGAGATCTGGGACCAGGAGGAGCTCGAGGGCGTCATGGCCCACGAGATGGCGCACATCGCCAACCGGGACATCCTCTTGCAGACCGTGACCGTGGGCGTGGTGGGAGCCATCGCCATGCTCAGCGAGATCCTGCTCCGCAGCCTGTGGTTCACCGGCGGGAGCGGCTCCAAGAAGGGCGGTGGAGGCGCGATCGCTCTCGTTATCGGGATCCTGGCGCTCATCCTGGCTCCGATCCTCTCGCGGATGGTCTACCTGGCCATGAGCCGCAACCGGGAGTACCTGGCCGATGCAACGGCCGTGCGCTTCACCCGCAACTCGGAAGGCCTGGCCCAGGCGCTTGAGAAGCTCAGAGACGACCTGCCAGACGACCCGCAGGGGTCCAAGACCGTGGCGAGCCTGTACCTCGGCAACCCGTTCAAGCGCAACATCGACGCTACGAGCCTCTTCTCCACGCATCCGCCGCTGAACGAGCGGATTCGGCGGATCCGAGCCATGAGCTGAGAGGTCCGCCGGAGAGTACGAACGCCCCAACCACATGGAGCGTTCGTACGGATCGCGCGCATCCGGGCGATGTCGTGATTCGGGATGCGCGCGAGAGGACGAACCACCCCGAACGATGCACCGGTTCGTCCGGATCGCGAGGATTCGCTCGATGTCGTGATGGGCGGATCCTCGCGAGAGCCCGAGCCACCATCCCTGCGGCACGGGCTCGGGCGGATCCGGCGGATCCGGTCCATGAGCTGAGAGATCCGCCGGAGAGTAGGAACGCGCCCCATCAGCCCCCGCGTTCGTGCGGATCGCGCGCATCCGGGCGATGTCGTGGTGCGGGATGCGCGCGAGAGGACGAATCACCCCGAAAGCTCCGATGGTTCGTCCGGATCGCGCGGATCCGCTCGATGTCTTGATCACGGATGCGCGGCGAGTAAGGTAAAATAGTAGGTCCTCTTTCGAGGCGCCACCTGAGGAAGTGTCCCTATGGCGAAGAAGCGATCGGCCCGGCAAG
>CAYNEI010000030.1:0-28119 GCA_964396185.1 uncultured Thermoplasmatales archaeon | reverse complement strand
TGGAGCGCTCGACGCCCGTTCCCGTTCAAGGGCTCACGAACATCACTGACATCACCGTAGGCGAGGATTTCTCGTGTGCGCGAGTCACGGACGGCACCGCATATTGTTGGGGTTCCAACGACGAAGGTCAACTCGGGAACGGCACAACCTCGTACAGCCCGACGCCCGTTCCCGTTCAAGGGCTTACGAACATCACTGACATCACCGTAGGCGAGGATTTCTCGTGTGCGCGAGTCACGGACAGGACCGCATATTGTTGGGGTTCCAACGACGAAGGTCAACTCGGCGACGGCACAACCTCGTACAGCCCGACGCCCGTGCGGGTGCAGGGCCTCTCGAACGTCGCACAGATTACTGCACTCTACCGGCATGTGTGCGCTCGTTTGACTGATGGGACGGCATACTGTTGGGGCAGCAACGATTACGGACAGTTGAATGGCGAGCCGACCGTCGACCGCCACACGCCCCACCAGGTTTCGGGTTTCGCCCCCCAGGTCATCCCACCCGCTGAATCGGGTCCGGCCGGAGCGGAGGCCGCGCCAGGACCCGAACCTGAAGGCGCCGGTTCGGGGCGCTGGCTCCTCATGGGTGGCGCCGCAGTCTTGGTCGTCGGCCTCGTCGGAGGGGTAGCGCTCCGGTCCCGTGCGCGGTCGAGGGGGCACCGCCCGCCTCTCGGCCCCCTCGGACACGACGACTGGCGCCCGGTCGACGAGGGGCCCGCAGAGACCGTCGACCAAGAGGGCTGGCTGGACCATTCGGGCGAGGCGCCGGGAACCGCACCTACCTGGGACGAACCCGCAGCGAAGCCTGGTCTATCCGACGAACTCACCGAACCGCGCGAAACCGCGGCTCGCGCCGATCGGGACGCACCGGCCAGGTCAGACCGACGCGCCGTTCAGGCCGACGATTGGGCCCCGGTGGAGGAGGATGCGTCAGATCCGGCGCCCGGTGACGGCTGGGAAGCTGTTGAGGAGCACACCGGCGCCCCCGCGGAGGATGACGAATGGCTGGACGTCGATGACGAGTGGGAAACCGTCCCTGACGAGCCTCCTGAGCGAAAGGGTCGTTCCCGGAGGCGGTGAAAAATGAAGGCGAAGACCGCGCGTATCGGATTCGGCCGGGTGCGGGGTATCTGTCGATTGGGTCGGTCCTCGCTCAGCCAGGGCAAGGGACCGACAGTACCTGTAGGCAGCGGAGGGATTCCATGAAGAAGAAGTGTCCAAGATGCGGAACGGTCGTCGCGGTCGAGCCAGGGCAGAAACCTGAATGCCCGAGTTGTGGGTACGGGACACCCTCCGGTGAACCCACCCCGGTCATGGCCGCCGCCCCCGCGCGCGCGCCGGGCCAGTTCGATGGAGCCGCGATGGCGGCCAAAATCCAGGAGTTCAACTGGCGCCGGCTGATGTTCATGGGTCCAGTGCTCAATTTCGTTTCCGAGGGGCGGCCATTCACGCGAGCGACGGCCATCGCCATGCGCCTGGCCGCGGTAGCCGTGGCGCTCGGCGGCATCGTAGCCTCCGTGTTCCTGTGGGCGAATGGCACCACGTTCTTCAACACGGCCGCCGATTGGATAGTGGGCATCCTCGTCATGCTGGTCCTCCAAGTCCTCGTCATCGCCTCGACCTACATGGTGGCGCACCTGCTGGTCATCCGCGCTCGGCACGTGGACGCCTTGCCAGAGGAGCGGTTCACGATCATCCCCCTCTGGTCACTCTTGCTCCGCGTAACCGGGGAGATAGCAGCGGCCGTGGCGCTCCCGATCGGTGCTGCTGTCGGGTTCTTCGGGGCCGCCGCCTCCGCGGGCGCGGCGGCGGGATTGGGGGGCGCGCTCCTGGGCGCGGTCCTGGCGGTGCCCATCGGGGCCGTGGCGATTTTGGTGTTCTACTTCCTGGCCGAAGCCACGGTCGTGGTTGTGGAGATCGCGAAGAACACGGCGGCAATGCGGCGCGCGAGCGAGGCAGCGGCGGAGGCAGCGACCGAGGAGGCCGTTGCGTGAGGTGCCGCCGTGGAGTTGCCGTTCTCCGTCTGCTGGCACCCCTCGTGATCCATGCGGGGGAACACCCGTCAAGCGGTTGACCAAGCCGCTTCACTTCGATCCCGGGGAACTGTAGAGCGGTGACCCGGACATCCCCGCGTCCGCCTGACGCGGTTGGGGTCACGGGAGTCGAACCGTGACTGCCTGATGGCCACGGCGCATATGGGGTGGCGCAGTGGAAAGTTCATATAGGAAGAAGGATAACATGTTGTGTACCAATGCGGCACACGGAGAACCCGGTCACGTACACGTTCGGGCGCCCCGCGGTCAAGCAGCTCATCTACTTCCTACACCGCGAGGGGCTCGTCCCATACAACCACGCCCGCAAGGCCATCGGCGCCAAGAAGGCCGAGTTCAAGCGGATCACCGAGCGGCTGGCCCGCCAGAACCTGGTGTTCCTGCGCTCTGCAAAGGGCGCTGGGTTCGAGGATGGTCGGATCCAGGTAGCCGTCGAGCTGTCCGACTACGGACAGAAGATCGTCGACACGTTGCTTGAGCTGGACCAGGTGTTGAGAAAGCACCGGGGAGAGCTTGGCGCAGAGACGACCGATCAGCTCTTAGAGGCATGAACCGCGGTGACCCCAACGATGTCCGGCTCCTTCTGCATCCCGAAGCGGGGGTGCTGGAGCCCGGCGGGTTGCTTCGCATCCTTGAGCCGGACCGTGGCACCGGATACTATGAGGACCTCATGACGCTCGGTGCGCCGGTGATCCCATGGGAGATCTACGACCAGCTCTTCGAGGCCGCCCGGGGCGCGTGCCGGTCTCTGGGCGTCTAGCTCCCCCGCCCGCCCGATCGGCCGCCACCAGAACAGCAACGAGTTCACCGGGCCCGTGCCCAGCATCGGGGACTACCTCGGCATCGACACCACGGGGGACGTGGTCTGGCTCGGCTTCCCCACCTCGCACCTCGGCGGGCCACCGGTCATGGCGGCAGCCAAGCTGGTGAACGTGGGGGTTCGTTGAGCGGGATGAGGCCCTCTAACCCCGGGAGGAAGGGCACCACAACGCTTTAGGCTAACCCCGGTGACTCCCGGGCATGAGAGCAGGGGCCACGCGTCGTCTTCGCAGCCGACGCCAGGCCCGGCCCCCCGCGATCCAGATTGGCCTCATCGTGGTCCTAGGCCTCCTGCTGGTGGCCCCTGGCGCTGCCGGGGTCCCCTTCCTGCAGTGGGGGGCTGATGCCGGTCACACAGGCGACACCAACGACCCGGGCCCAAGCGAGTACGAGATCGCGCTCAACCTGCAACTGCCCGGCGAGGCGATCCCTTGGGCCCCCGTCCCGATCATCGATCGCTCGGTCTACGTGCTGACCCGGGCCTTCGAACCCGCCACGTTCGGCATCGAGCGCCCCGAGCTTGACCGCAACGCCCTCTGGCGCGTGAACGCGGACACGGGCGAGCGCGAGGAGCTTGTCGCCTTCGAGACGCGGCCTGCGGGGTTGGGCAGCGATGGGCAGCGGTTCTTCGTGATGACCCAGCGTGCCATCCAGGCCCACCAGGTCGCCACCGGCCAGCTGCTGTGGTCCCTGGACGAGCCGGCAGGCCCGCCCGGGGCCGTCCAGCAGGTGTTCGACGACAAGCCCGCCGACCGGCCGCAGCGAGAGGTGGTCTGCACCTCGCCGGCTGTCAGCCCGGACCTCCTCGTCGTGGCCTGCGCCCATGCCATGCATGACGACGGTCCCAATCCTGGCCCGCCCGCCGGCGACAGCCCGGTGCACCCGGCCGGTGCCGGGCCCGCCGTCGTCCACGCGATCGATCCAGTCTCGGGCGAGGTGCTCTGGCAGTGGAGCACGGATGGCTCCATCGGCCCGAGCCATGATCCGCAAACTCACCCGCCGCGGGCCAACGACGTACCATGGCGGCTTGTCCGCACCGGTGATCTGGTGGCGTTGGCGACACAGGAGACCACGCGGCTCAGCATCCAGTCCAATGGAGAAGGTGGAGGCAAGGAGAACTTCGTCTGGGTGCTCGATGTTGCGACCGGGGAGACCATGGCGGTCTATACGGACACATTCTCACAAGCAAGACTCCGCACCGGACCCGGTGCGGAACCGACCACGTACCATTCGACGCCGACGGATCTGCTACTCACAGAGACGACAATTCACTTCGCTTTCGACAGGATCCATGCGTTCACGAACCCGGGTCTCGAGTTCGAGTGGGAGTACCAGCCGCCGCTGGGCCGACCCGAGATGGACCTCCTGGTCGGTCCGGACGGGATCCACAACGCCTTCCACGCCATGGCGCACGCCCGCCAGACCCTCTACCTTGCCCGGGGGCATGACCTCTACGCGCTCAAGACGGGCGAGCTGCCGGACGGGGAGGAGCGCGTTATCTGGCAGGCCCGCGGTCCCACGGATGGCGAACCGGTGAGCACAGGCGACCTGCTCGTGGCCCGCGAGCGGCTGTTCACCGTGGCCATCCAGGATCTGGAGGGGGATGTGTTCCTGACCGTCTTCTCCACGGCCGACGGAGAGGAGCTCTGGACGCACCGTCTGCCGGAGCGAGACGCCCACTACAACCCGATGACCATGGGGCTGGGCGAGGGCCTCTGGGCGGTGATGAGCTGGAAGGGGGAGCTGACGATCGTGGGCCGCACCGAGGCCTCGATCCAGCCCAGCCTCTCCTTATCGAACCTCTACCCTGCCTTGGAGGAACCGGTCCGCGTCGATCTCTCAGGCACGTCCCCCGGGCTCCAAGGCGGCCAGATGGCGTACGCGGCGGTGTGGGGCGATGGCTCCCGGACCGACTGGCAGGCAAGCCCGGTGCTCAACCAAACGTACTACGAGCCCGGCGAGCACGAAGCACTCTTCATGGTGCGAAACGAGCACGGCCAGTACGCCACCCAGAGCGTCATCTTCGATGTGGGCGGCTCCCAGCCGAACCTGGTCGAGACAGCCTTCGCCCGTGAGAACCAGGACCTCACGTTCGGTGTGTTAGGTATCCTGGTCGCCCTCATCGGTGGGCTCATCGCCCTTGGGCGGCGCCGTCGACGGCGCACCATCCTCCAGCGCGAGCTCGACGCCATCAACGCGGCTTACGACCGCACCCACCACGATGCTGCCCTCTGCGAGGCAGCGCTCAACGAGCGCCGGGCCCATATCGGCGGGCTGCTGCTCGACGGCAAGCTGGACGAACCTCAGGTCGCCTTGCTCGAACGCCGCATCGACGATCTCGGCCAGCAGCTTCGCTTGGGCGTGCTGGATGATCGCTTCCAGTTCCTGCCGCATGGCATGGTGCTGGCGCTGCGCGACATGCTGGGCGATGGGCGCATCAGCGCCTGGGAGCGCGAGCACGTGCTCCAGGCCATCGACGAGGACGACGTGCTGACCTCCGAGCAGAAGGGCAAGGTGCGCTCGCTGGTGGATGGCTGGTACGAGCGGGATGGGGGTATGGACGTCTGAAGGCCGGGTTCGTGGTTGTGCTGCTGGCAGCCATGGCACTCGCCCCAGCAGGTGTGAGCGCCGGCTGGAACCAGTTCGGTGGGGATCCGGCGCGCTCCGGCGTCGCCGAGCTGCCCGAGGCTCCGCTGGACGTGGTCTCGACCTTCCAGCTCTTCGAGCAGGGCCTGATCCCGGGCGATGCGCTCGGCTTGGTCGACACACCCTACGGCCTTACGGGCCTGGTCGTCCGCCCGTCGAACGTGACAGCTGATGTCGATGCATCATCACAGTGTACGCTCTTCCGCTTGACCGATCCGCTCCGGGGCGAAACGGAGACCCTTGAGACCCTACCCTGCGAGAACGGTGGGAACATGCTCGGGTACGATGCGGTGCGAGATCTCCTCTTCCTCAGCATCGAGGGACCCTTCCCCGACGACCTTCTGCGGGCCATCCATGCCGCCAACGGGACCCAGGCCTGGTTGATGGGTCCCACACTTGACGCGCCTGCGACCCCGGGCGCGCAGGGCCAGGGGGAGTGGTGGCTCAACGACCTCGTTATCGTGGAAGATGAGGGTTTGCTCTACGCGGCGTTCGGTTCCGATACGGGGCGTCACAGCATCGAGGCCATCGACCTGGGGACGCAGGAGTCGATCTGGAACGCTCACGTGCCCGCAAGCGGCGCTAGCAACCTCGACGGGATCACCCTTGTCCCCGATTTCGGCCCATCGTTCTTCCCCGCGAACGGCATGGTATCGGTCACCCGCACGACGACAGGCATCGCCGTCATCTTGGAGGCGTTCGTCCCCACGCGCGCGTTGCTCGTCTCCTGGTTCGATCTGACGGGCGAACGCATCGGGACCTGGGACCCCGCCACCGTCTTCACGGACGACTCCGCGGAGGACCGGGTCAGCCGGAGTACCGGCAGCGGAGGGCAAAGGGCCACGGCGAGCGCCAACATGGCCGTGGCCAGCGTCGGAGAACAGCTCGTGTACATCGACCCGACATCGCCTGGGGTCCAGCTCGTGGACCTTCCGGTCCAAGGGGGGACAGGTGGGATCAACTGGCCAGCCCCCCTCTGGGTCGGGGAGAAAGCGTTCGTCCCCACGCAGCTTGACGCCTTCATCCACGACCCCGACCGAGGGGAGTTCAAGCAGTGGGGGGGCTTCCCAGGTTCCTCGATCGGTGGGGCCGTTGGAACCCCCGACGGCGACGTGTTGGTGATGATCGACGTCTGCTGCGGCAGCGGTACGCCCGACCCGCTGGTCCGCATCGATCTCGAGCAGGCTCGAACGGTGCACGCCCTGCCGGTCGCGGACCTCGGCGACGGGAGGGAGAACATCCAGCTCACCCCCCTGTCGAACCCGCCGGGGTTGCTCGCGTGGCACGACCAAACCGGCCGAGCGGCGCTCCTCGCGGTGGCAGACGAGCGTCTGCGACCGGCCATGTCCTTGAGCACGACCTATCCAGCTGTCGGCGAACCGGTGAGGCTGGAGGCCACCGCCCCCGATGCTCAGGCGCTCCAGGTGGGCTGGGGGGATGGGCGCCGTGTGCAGGTGGCTCCAGGGGAGGCGACCGAGACCACGTTCGACGAGGAGGGGTTACGCACGCTGCGTGTCACCGCCGTCTACGAGGATGGGACCACCGCCACGGCCGAGACCGTGCTTCACGTCGGCGGGACCCCGCCCCAGGACCTCAACGCCCTCCAGACCGCCTTCGCTCGCGAGAACCAGGATCTCACCTTCGGCGTGTTAGGTCTCCTGGTGGCCCTGATCGGAGGTCTCATCGCCATCGGCCGCCGCCGGCGCAAGCGCGGCATCCTGCAGACCGAGCTGGATGCCATCGAGCAGGCCTACGCCATGACCCGCGAGGACCCGCGAGCATGCACCGAGGCCCTGGCCGAGCGCCGGGTCCATTGCCGCGGGCTCCTGCTCGACGGCAGGCTGGATGAGGGCCAGTACGCGATCCTGGAGAAGCGCATCGAGGAGCTCTCCGGCAAGGTGCGCCTGGGCATCCTGGACGAGCGGTTCGACTACCTGCCCCTTGGCATGGTGCGCCGGCTCGAGCAGATGCTCGCCGACGGCCAGGTCAGCGTCTGGGAGCGCGAGCACTTCGAGCAGGTGCTCAGCCAGGATGGTTTCTTGACCGAGGCGCAGAAGGGCGAGGTGCGCGCGTTGGTGGATGCGTGGTTCAGCGACGATGCCGGGGTGGCCGAGGCATGAGAACCGCCACGGCCGTCCTCCTGCTCGGGGCTCTCCTCATGACGCCGGCTGCCAGCGCAGCCTGGACCCAGCACCGCGGCGGGCCCGGCTCTCCAGGCGTCGTCGCGCTGGACGATGCTCCGTTGGATGTGCTCGGCGTCCACGAACTTCCCGACCCCGACGCTCAGCTCGACGAACGTGGCCCTGGCATCGTTGCTACACCCGATGGCCTGGTGGGGCTCTTCGCCGTCCGTGGCGGGAACGGCGGGTACTTGCTGATGCGCCTCGGAGGCCTTCCGGGGCTCTCCTACGAGCCCGTTTTCGACGTCGATCACAGCGACGACGGCTCCACGCTGATCGGGTACGTCCCCGCCCTGGACGCGCTGCTCTTGTGCCTGAATGGGTCCGTCGACGACGATGTGCTGGTCGCGCTCGACGCCTCCACGGGGCGTACGGTCTGGGGGATCTCCCCGACCCCGCCCGTTGGGTCCACCCCTGGGGCGACGGCTGGCGTCGTCGACGATGTTGCAGCTTGGCGCTGCGACCACGCTGGGATCGACGAGGCGACGGACGAGATCTTCATCCTCTTCGGCGATGACACCCAACAGCATATCGAAGCCCACGACCTTACGACCGGCGAGCTCCTCTGGTCCGCTGCGGTTCCAGCCACCACGTACGACGCCAGCGAAGTTCTGGAACTGGACTTGGCCCCCAGCCGAACCGGGGGCACAGCATACCTCTACGGCTCCCTGACCCTATCGACGACGGGCCTAGCCCTCCACGGGTTCCGCCAGGGCGCTCTCGGGGAAGGTGAGGCGGTCATCGCATGGCTCGACCGTGACGGAGGCATCGCAGGTGGGACCACCGCCAAGAGCGTCTGCTCCCCCGGCGCCGTGCCCATCTCCAGGCCCGGCGGCGGCCCCCGGATGGTCGATGCTTCGGTCTCCCCAGCAGCATCTGGGGTACGCATCGCGCACGTCATGTGCGACGGCCTCGTGATCATCGATCCCGAGCAGCGGGAACCCACCGTGGTGAGGCTGGAGAGTGCTACGACCGAGTCCGAGATGGCGCCTGTGGCCTGGTCGCGGGAGTGGCTCGTGGCCCCGACGGACCGGGCGGTCCATGTCTTACGGGCCTCGCAGCCCACAGGCGGGCAGCGGGTCTGGAGCCCTGGGGGCTCCAGTCAGATCGACGATGTCGTGATCGCCGACGAGGATGCCTACCTCACCGTCAGCGCCCAGGGAAGCAACCCTCTGATCACTGAGGGGATCTCCGTCTCGTTCCAGAGCAGCCTCGTCCGTCTGGACCTCGAGGCAGGTCAGATGACGCAGCGACTCGATCTCCCGGTCGAGGAAAATGGCTTCAGCTTGACCCCGTGGGAGGGCGGCCTGCTCGCCTGGCACCCTGAGGGACCGATCATCGTCCTGGGTGAGGCACCGGCCGGGACCGTCCCGGGCCTCGCGGTGTCCTCGAGCTACCCCGCGGTCCGGGAGACCGTGACCCTCACCCCCAGCGCGCCGGACCCGGTCTCGCCGGTCGCCTGGACGGTGGCCTGGGGCGATGGCCTCGTCGAGACGTTCCAGCCCGGGGAGACCATCGAGCGCAGCTTCGATCAGGAGCGAGATCTGACCGTCCGTCTGACCGCCGTCCACGAGGATGGGACCACCGCCACAGCCGAGACGGTGCTCCATGTCGGCGGGACACCACCCCAGGACCTCAACGCCCTCCAGACCGCCTTCGCCCCCGAGAACCAAGACATGACCTTCGGCGTGCTTGGTATCCTTGTCGCCGTCATCGGTGGGCTCATCGCGTTGGGCAGGCGTCGCCGGAGCCGCGGCATCCTCCAGCGCGAGCTCGAGGCCATCGACCGCGCGGTCGAGCTGGCCGGCCAGGACCCATCCCAGCAGGAAGCGGTTCTCCAGGAGCGCCGGGCCCACGTCAAGGGCCTGCTCGTGGACGGCGCGCTTGATGAGGCCCAGTTCGTGGTGCTCGAGCGCCACATCGACGAGCTGGCTCAGGGCCTGCGCGTGGGCTTGCTGGAGGAGGAGCTGCCGTTCCTGCCCATCGGCATGGCACGCGCACTGCAGAGCATGCTCTCCGACGGGCGCATCAGCGCCTGGGAGCGCGACCGGTTCCTGGATGGCTTGGAGGCTGAAACCAGGCTCTCGGGCGAGGAGAAGGACGCGGTGCGTGGGCTCATCGAGGCGTGGTTCAGCCGGGACGCGGGGGTGGAGGCGTGACGCGCTGGATCCTCACAGCCGCCATGACCCTCTTGCTCTTCGCCCCTGGTGTGGCCGGTGATTGGAGCCAGTTCCGAGGCGGACCCGGCTCCACAGGGGTGGTCGAGCTGAGCGATGCCCCGCTGGACGTGCTCGGTGCCTACGACCTACCGGATCCCGAGGCGCGCGTCGATGCCGGCAGGCCGCAGTACCAGGCCCCGGGCTTCGTCGTGACCCCCGAGGGACCGGTAGCCGTGTTCCGGCTGCTGGGCGAGAACGGCGGATACCTGACGATGCGCCTGGCCGACCTGCCTGATCTCCGGTACGAGGCCGTCCTGGACCTCGACCAAGACGCTGATGGTGCGCGTACGGTGGCCTACGTGGCGAGCACGGACACGTTGTTGCTCTGCGTCGATGGGGACGCCGAGCAGGGGATCCTGCAGGCCTACGACATGGCGACCGGGACGTACGCGTGGGGCATCACGCCCGAGCCCCCCGTGGCGGCCGGGCCTGCGACCGAAGACGTCGATAATCTCAATGAGAGGTACTGTGACCATGTGGTCGTCGACCCGGAAGAGGATGCGTTGTACATCCTGTTCGGGGACGATACCCAGCAACATGTCCAGGCGAACTCCCTTCGCACGGGGGACCACCTCTGGTCGTCCGCGATCCCAGTCACGACCTATGATCCGGATCCCACGAACGTGGGCGTACAGGCCCCGGCGATGACCGGAGGGGTCGCCGTCTTCTATACTTCGTTGACGCGGTCGGACACAGGCATCGTGGTCCATGGTGCCGGCGACGTGGATCCGTTTCGCCGGAGCAGCGACGTGGGCGGCGATCATTACGCCGCATGGCTGGACAGAGATGGGGCCGTCATCGGTGGCATCTCGTCGGTGGAGATCTCGTGCACGGACGCGACCGCGTCCTACGGCGCCTCAGCATCGCCCGCGGCGGTCGGCGGCCACGCGGCGATGGTCCTGTGCGATCAGCTCATCATGATCGATACAGCCACTCGCGATCCCACTGTTGTCCCCCTCGAAGGAGCCACCCCGGCTCGCGGTGTTCCCATGGCCCCGGTAGCGTGGTCACGTGAATGGCTCGTTGCGTCGGCCAAGGACACAGTGCACATCGGCCGCACGACACAACCCCTTGCCCTTGGGACCGTCTGGCAGGCGGGCGCATCGGCCGAGATAGAGGATATCGTGATCGATGATGACGACGCCTATGTCTTGGTGCGGAAGTGGGGGCGCGACGCCAGTCCCGTGGAGAACACCTCTCGAGAGTCTCCCCTGGAGATCATCCGCCTTGACCTGGAGACCGGCGAGGAGGTGCAGCGCATCGCTTCTCCGGCCCTGGAGTCCATCGAGAACCGGGCCCGCATCACGCCTTGGAGCGACGGGCTGCTGGTCTGGGACGTCAACGGGCCGATTGTGGTGCTCGGAACGGCCGACCCCGCCATGGTCCCGGATGTGGCCATAGGCTCTGCCTACCCGGCCCGGGGCGAAACGGTCCCGGTCACGCCTACACCTGCAGAGCAAACACCGACCGAGTGGCTCGTCGCGTGGGGCGATGGCCTGGTCGAGAGCTTCCGGCCCGGAGATGAAATCGCGAGGAGTTTCGATCGCGAGGGGCTCATGACGCTACGCGTGACCGCCGTTTTCGAGGATGGCCGCACCGCCACCGCCGAGCAGGAGCTCGACGTGGGCGGCACACCGCCTCGTGAGCTCAACGCGATCCAAACGGCCTTCGAACCGGAGAACCAGGACATGACCTTCGGCATCCTGGGTCTCCTGGTCGCGCTCACCGGTGGGCTCATCGCCCTCTCCCGACGCCACCGCAGCCGCAGCCGCATCGCGCGCGAGCTCCAAGCCCTCGACGAAGCCTACCACGCGACCAAGCACGACCCCATCGAATGCGAGACCACGCTGGCCGAGCGCAAGGCGCACGCTCGCGGCCTCCTGTCCGATGGGAAGCTGGATGACACCCAGTTCGCCGTCATCGACCGCCGCATCGACGAGCTCGGCAGTGCCCATCGCATGGAGGCCATCGAGGACCGGTTCGCATTCCTCAGCGTCGGCATGGCGCGCACCCTGCGAGACATGCTCGCAGACGGGCGGATCTCTGAGTGGGAGCGCGACCACTTCATCGAGGCGCTGGAGAGGGACGAGCACCTCACCGCGGGCCAGAAGACCCAGGTGCGCAAGCAGGTCGACGCGTGGTTCGGACGGGATACGGGCCAGAGGGCCTAAGGCTCGCGGCCTGAGATCCACGGCCGGAGAGCCAGGGCCCGCTCTCGGAGATGCAGCGCCCACCCCGGTCTGCGCGATCCCTGCAAACCGAACGCCCAGGTGCAGGGGGGCTTGGTGCGACTATGGGTTCAGCTCGTTGGCTAGCACTGTTGCTCCTGGTCGCTGGGTTGGCAGGCTGCATCGGATCAGACGATCAGGCGAGCGAGCTGGCCTCGGCCGCCGCCGAAGAAGGTGACCGGGCTCCGGCAAGCCTACCGCCCGGCCTCACCATGGACGTCGGCGAGGTCGTCTCCTACAACGACACCACCGTCGTCTGGGCACGTCAGGCCACCGCGGGCTCCCAGATCTACCAGGCCGCGCCCACGCGCAACCCATCGATCACCAGCTTCGATGTGCCGGCGGGCATACCATTCCACGTGGAGGTCAACGTCGCCTGGGAGGATGCCAATGCCGCCCTCTGGCTCATCCTGGAGGATCAGGCCGAGCGCACGGTCTGCGAGCAGGGCCACCCAATGGAGGAGATCGGTGTGGACGAGCGTCCCGCGACCCTTGCCTGCCAGGCCGATGCGACCGCGCGGGATGACCGCTCGAGCTGGCACGCTGTCGTCGACCACAGCGAAGCGGGCCTCGACACCGACTACACCCTGACCGTCACCCTCACCGCCAGGCCCGCGCCGGTCGTCACGCCCGCGGTTCCAGAGCTCCTGGAGGGTCCACCGGCCTGGCCACCCGGTGACTGGTGGGAGGTTCGCCTGATCGACCCGCTCACTCGCTCGACGAGCGTCGTGACCCAGGTCGTGGCCGACGTCGAGGAGGGGATGGCGTTGGTGGGCACGAGCCATCGGCTGCACGCCGAGCAGATGCTCCTGGGCGTGCCGGCGCTCGGCCAGGTTGGGTTGGAGGAGAGCGTGACCTGGAGCATGCGCGGGGAGGCGTTCACCCCAGTGGCGTTCCCGCTAGAGACGGGCAAGACCTGGGAAACAACCTACCACGGCTACAACCTCACCGCCGAGATCCGAGCGATCACCGGGGACCAGGTGCACCTGGCCTACACCGGCGAAGCTGACCTGACCTACGGTGGCCCGACGTCCGATGTTCGGCAGATCGACCTGCGGGCCGTCTACGATGCCAGCGAAGGGATGCTGGTGAACCTCTCCAAGGGGCCCAACATGGCCTTCCTGCCAGGCCAGCTCGACCTGCCCACCTTCCGGGTGCTCGACCACGGGTCCAACGCTACCGGACCGGTCTATGTGCCCACCGAGCAGGCCCTGGTCTTCGACCACGGCATGCGCAGCTCGGCCGTGGAGACCGTGGCCATGTCCGACACCGTTGAGGGCGTCTCGGTCGACGACCGTGTGGAGATCCACGAGCCGTACACTGACCTGGCCTTCGTACAGATCGTCGGGCGCGACCTTGGCCACACCGCCGGCGACACGCTCCAGCAGGTCGGCTACTACCACGAGCACGCCTACTGGCAGGACTTCAACGGCAACTGGGTGGAAGACTACGAGTTCGTCGTCGGCCCCGCCCAGGTCAGCGGCCTGCACACCGCCTTCCACGACCTGGGCCACCCCCAGGGCGTTTGGGCCCTGCAACGGACCTCCACCGAGCCCGGCGTGTCGATGACCCAGGGCCTGGCGTACACGTTGCTCCGCTACGATGCACCAGGAGAGGGGCCTGAGGTGCTTGGATGAGGGCCGCCCCGCTCGTCACCGCGCTGCTGTTGGCCGCAGGCCTGGCTGGCTGCATCGGGGGCGACGATGCCGACGCTCCCAGCGCCGCGCTCGACCCGGCCGCCCAAGACCAGGCAGCACGCCTCCCACCGGGCCTCACCATGGAGGCCGCCGAGGAGACCAGCTACAACGAGACGAGCGTTACCTGGCAGTGGACGGCCGAGGTGCCGCCTGCCGGGATCCGTTCGTACGCCATCACATCGTTCGACGTACCCGCTGAGCTCCGCTTCAGCTTGGAGCTGGAGGCGTCCTGGTCCTCGCTGGCTCACGACCTCGTGGTCGAGGTGCTCGACGGGGATGGGGTCGAGGTCTGCAGGTTCTCGACTCCCGTGCCCGAGTGGGCCGGCGGTGATGGCGCTTGCCGCGCGCAGCTGGACCCGTTGCCGGCGCCTGAGCATTGGGAGGTCGAGGTGAGCACGTTCGCCGACCCGACCGAGACCCCGGTGGAGATCGAGCTAACGCTCACCGCCCTGCCCACCCAGCCCGCCCGGACCGACGGCGGGGCCGGCATACAGGCGCCCACGTGGGCGCCCGGCGAATGGTGGACCGTGCGCGTGACCGACCCGCTAACCCGCTCTTCGACCACGCTCACCCAGGTCGTCGCCGACGTCGAGGACGGGATCGCCTGGGTCGGCACCACCCAGCCCCTTGCAGCCCAGACCATGCTGCTCGGCATACCAGCCCTGGGCGCGGTGCAGACTGGCAACCTGACCTGGAACCTGCGCGGGGAGCCGTTCCAGGCCATGACCTTCCCGCCGGAACCAGGCACGACGTGGGAGACGACGCTGCGTGGCTACGACGTCACGGCCACCGTCCAGGATGTGCGCGCCAGCCAGGTGGTCATCAACTACACCACCGGGATCGACTACCAACGGGTGCTGGGCCCCGCAGACTTCACGATCGAGCTCATCGGCACCTACGACACCGAAGCGGGCACCCTGGTCCGCCTCGAGCACGGGGCAGGCATGTCTTGGCGCCCCGGCCAGCACGACGTGCCCACCTTCGAGGTGCTCGCCCACGGCACCGGCTACGACGGGCCGGTCCACGTCCCGACCGAACAGACCCTCGTCTTCAATCACGGGGTGAAGGGAAGCTACTCCACCTCGACCAACACAGCCGATCGTTCCCAGGCAGCCGCCGTGGACGATGTCGTGGAGATCCAGGAGCCGTTCACCCACCTGGCCTTCGTCCAGATCGTCGGCCGGGACATCGACCACTACGAGGGGGACACCCTCCAGCAGGTCGGCTACTACCACGAGCACGCCTACTGGGACGGCTTCGATGGCCGCGACCGCGAGAACTGGGAGTTCGTCGTACCACCTACCGAGGTCAGCGGCCTGCACACGGCCTTCCACGACGTGGCCCACCCGCAGGGTGCCTGGAACCTGGCTCGGACCTCGTTCGGCCCAGGCGTGTCGATGACCCAGGGCCTGGCGTACACGCTGCTCATCTGGGATGCACCCGGCGATGAACCAGAGGTGCTCGGGTGAGCCACGAGGCTCCACGCAGGCGTGGTGTACACCAATGGTCTGTACAACACGGCCACCCGAACGATTTTATACGGTCAAGCCGACCGAGTCCGATGAGAGCCGGAGGATTGGCTATAGCACTGCTCCTAGCCGCCGCGCTGGCTGGGTGCATCGGGGACGAGGAGAGCTCAACCACTGATGGGATCTCCGTCTCCGAGGCTTCGGCAGAGGCCCGGGCGCCACCTACCCTGGATGGCCCACCGGACTGGCGCGTCGGCGACTGGTGGACGCTGCGCCTCGCGCACCCCCTGACGGGGGAGGAGCACATCGTCACCCAGGTCGTCGCAGAGGTCAAGGATGGCGCCGCGTTGATCGGGCTCACGGAGCCCCCGACCCGGGAGCTCATGGTCCTCGAGACGCCTCTGTGGGGCGAGGTCCAGCTGAACGCTTCGGGGATCTCCACCGGTCTCCGCGAGACGGGCTTCCAGCATGTGCAGTTCCCACTGGAGGAAGGCCTGTCGTGGGAGACAGAGGTGATCGGAGGAACCTACACAGCGCATGTCGAAGCCGTCGAGAGCCATCGGGCGGTCATCAGGTACGTCTGGACCGGGGAGACACACGTCCCCGACCAGCAGGGCGTCATCGGAGTTGAGGAGCGCGGCGGCAGCGCGGTCTACGACGCAAGCGCAGGGATGCTCATCTCGTTGATCCCGACGCACACGCGCCACGTCCAGGCCTTGACCGGTTGGGAGGTTCTCGGCCATGGGGCCGATCACGAGGGGCCCGTCTACGTCCCCGCAGACCGCAAGGTGATGTTCGACGAATCCTGGTGGTCCACCAGAGACACCCCGCGAGCCGACGTCGCCGCAGACTACCTGGGCCAAGCGGTCGGCCCGATCGCTCAACGGAACGTAGCCCAGGTACCCGAAGGGTTCACCGACCTCAGCTTCGTCCTCGCCGCCGGCACCGACGGTGTTCCTTCGGCGACCGAGGCAGGCGCTGTCCACGTTCACATCTACCACCACCATCCGGAGACCGGTGAGGAGCTCGAAAGCAGGCACGTGGACCGGGCTCCAGGGAACGAGAACAACGGGATGCGCGTCGTCTTCCAGACGAGCTACGCACCGGCCGGACAGTGGACGGTCTACATCGAGGACGCGGTCGGTGTCAGCCAGGTCCTCGGGAAGGGCGTGGCCTACACGCTGGTCACCTACGACACGCCGGGCGGCACGCCGGAGGTGCTTGGATGAGGGCGCGTCTCCTCTGCGCGATGCTGCTCACGGCTGGCCTTGCTGGATGCATCGGCGAAGAGGAGCTTGCCACGAGCTCGTCCACGCCTGAGCCCGCGCGCTCGACGCTGCCGGGCGACCTTGAGATGCCTGATGCCGAGGTGGTCGCTTACAACGAAACCGTGGTCCACTGGCGATGGACCGATGTCCTCAGATGGGATCCAACGAGCGCCGGTGTCACCACTGCGCAGGCCACGTTCTCTGTGCCCGGCAGCGTAGGGTTCGAGGTCGTTGCCAGCGCGGCCTGGGAGGACCCGAATCGGGACCTGCTCCTGAAGGTGTACGACGAGCACACGGCGATCCGCTGCCAGGACGGCCTTTCTGGGCCTCAGGAATACACGGACCCCCCGGATGCCACGTGCGAAGTCCGCTCCCCCTTGCTGGGCTCTCCCGTGCAGTGGAAGGTCATGTTGCAGGAGCTGCCCCGCCCTCCTGACGAACCATTCACCATCGATTTGGTCTTGACCGCCACCGACGACGCGCTCGACCCCGCTAACGCCGTCGACTGGCGCAACCTCACTCCACCTGCATGGCAACCGGGCGACTGGTGGGAGATCAGCTTCACCGACCCCACCACGCAGGAGGCCCACCAGTACACCGCTGTCGTGGCCGCCATGGAGGAGGGCCAAGCATCGATCGGAACCGCGCATCCCCCGAGCGATGCGGTCCTGTTCCACCAAGCGAACCCGCTGGGCCGCATCGAGGCCGCGACCCTCGGATGGACGGTCCAGGGGGCCTCGTTCGAACCCTTGCAGTTCCCGCTCGAGGAGGGCGATACCTGGGGGACGACGATCGACAACCGCTCGGTCGAGGTCACCGTAGACAGCCTGGGACTTCGCACTGCGCGTCTCGGCTACACGGGAGATGGCATCAAGATCGATGTACGCTACGATCCCGGCATCGGGATGATCCAGAGCTTCCGCGGGGAGGCCAAGCCTTGGGCCGCCTTCACCGCCGAAAGCGACTGGGAGGTCATCGACCACGGGAGCGGTTACGACGGGCCCGTCTACGTGCCACTCGACCGCGATATGGTCTTCCGCTCCGGCAAGGACTACGCGTCCCCGGTCGGCGAGTCAGGTCTTGTCGATGATCCCATCGACATCGCGGGAGGGATCGGGTACGCTGCCGAGTCCCGGGTCTACGTCGACGTGGCGCATGGTCCCAGCCATCTGACCCTCGGGATGTTCGTCGGGTGGCCCACCGAATCGTTGCGACCGCATTCCGGTTGGTACCACGAGCATGCCTATCTCCCGGATGGGATCCAGTACGAGCACACCGTCCATCCCAACCAGCCCGCAGGCGTTCACGTCGCCTACCACCGCACCGACACCGCAGCCGGGGAGTGGGGATTCGAACGGTACAGCGCCGGCCCAGGGGTGTCGATGTCCCAGGGCGTGGCCTATACGCTCGTCAAGTACGAAGCGCCGGGCGGTCAGGCGGCGGTGCTCGGATGAGGGCGCTCTTGCTCTGCGGGCTGCTCCTCACTGCTGGCCTGGCCGGGTGCCTGGGAGGAGACGATGCCGGCGGACCGGGCGAGGAGGGCACGGCGGGGAGCGGGGCGGCCGCCGAAGCCAGGCCAGCGGCCACGCTGCCCCATGGCCTTACCATGGACGATGCCGAGGAGCTCTCGTACGATGAGACGACCGTAGCTTGGAAGTGGACGGGCACCGTGACCGGCGAGAGGTTCACGCCCGAGACAGAGGCCCTCATCAACGAGACCGCAACGACAGCCTTCGATGTGCCAACTGGGATATGGTTCGAGCTCACGGCGGTCGTCACTTTCGGCATAGGAGCCCTTGGCCTGCACATCGAGGACGCCGACGGCACGACCCGGTGCCTGGACCGCCCGGGCTACCCAGCCTTGGGGCGTTGCAACATCCACGCCGAACCTACCTCACCTACCTCCGAGCCGGCGCGCTGGACCGTTCGCGTGGAACCCCATTCCTCCTACCAACAGGACTTCGAGCTCACGCTGCGAATCACCGCCACCTCCGAGAGGATCGTTGAGCTCCCGCGCTCCGAGCCCATCCCTGACCCGGAGCCGGGTTGTGACGGGGATCGTTCCTCCTTCGTCCATAGCGCATCAGGCGACCTTGTCGACGAGGCCTCGCTCCCGGTCCTGGCGGCCTGTGCTTACCGCACGGGCGTGATGACCCGCATGCCCACCGTCGGCGTCCTCTCCGATGGCACGCTCGTCATGCATCCGGCCATCATCGAGGAGGGGGACCAAGGTCGCAGCCGACTGGCACGTTCAACGGACGGGGGCTTGAACTGGGAGACCAAGGCGTTCCCGGAGCCTGAACCGGGCCCTGGACGACCGTTCGGGCATGTCGACCAGACGACGGACCGCATCTTCGCGGACGTGTACAACGGGGTGCCGGAGTACTCGCTCGTCTCGTACAGTGACGATGGCGGCGAGAGCTGGGAGCAGTCTCAGGTCCCCCCCACCACAACTGCCAACGCGCACCAGAGCCTCGTGGCCGGTCCGCCGGTCACCAGCGACACGGAGCGGTACCCGAACATCGTGTACCGGTGCGCCAGGTGGCTGCCGGTGGCCACACCCAGCGCCGATCACTGGGGCCTGGGCTGCCATCGGTCCCTAGACGGAGGGGCGACTTGGCAGTCCACCACCGGGTACGTGATCCCATCCCTCCAAGAGGACAAGCGGTGCGACGTCATGATGGGCGACGTCCACGCAGACCAACGGGGCTGGCTCCTCTATCCGTTTGCCCACTGCGGAACCACCTACCTGGCCGTGAGCCAGGACGAGGGCGAGAGCTGGACCCTGCACACCATCGCGGACCCGGTCATGGGCATCGCTGAGGGCACGCTTCGCGGACCCAGCATCGCCATCGACAGGGAGGGAACCTGGTACTACGCATGGGTGGCTGGCGACGGCGTGCCGCGGCTCGCCACGAGCCAAGACGACGGCGACAAGTGGAGCCATCCCATCGAGATCCAGACGCCCGGCGTCGGAGAAGTCCGGGTGCTGCAGACAGAGGTCGGTGCGCCCGGCGCGGTCGCCTTCGCGTTCTACGGGACGCGGGCCGCCCAGGAAGATTCAGAAGATGAGCTGGTATGGGACGGGTTCCTGTCGGTCACGATGGATGCCACGAACGAGGACCCGGTGTTCCGCACCGTGCGCATCAACGAGCCCGACCGCCCGCTCCTGCACGGGGACTGCGGCAGCGGAATCAACGGCATCGACTGCCAAGAGGCCGAGGACCTCATCGGCCTCGTCATCGGTCCAGACGGCGCGCCGTACGCGAGTTTCGTGGACGGATGCTCGGCTGCGTGGACCACCTGCGAGCCGGATGATGGAGACCTCGGCAGAGCCGAAGCCATCGTCGCCAAGCTCTGGGGCGTCGACCTGTGGGACGAGGTGGACCCGAACGGGCCCTACCCGGACGAAGCAGCGAGCGATTCCGAGCGGTCTGGGGTTGTTGGTGGTCTCCTGGATGGAGGCGTCTCATGAGATCCGAGCTACTGGGCGTCCTGTTGCTCACCGCCGCGTTGGCCGGGTGCCTCGGCGATGATCCGGAGCCCTCAACGAGCGACGCCGACCGAGCCACGCCAACTCGTAAGGCCGCCCCCACCGAGGATGGCGACACGGCCGACGAAGAGACCGTCCCGACCCATCACCCATACCCCGACGGCGACGAGGGCTGGCCTGGCGACCTCGAAGGGCCGTTCGAGCTGGGTGAGGTCCTCCGTAACCCCCTGGAAGGACACGACGGGACGCTGTTGGAGACCACGATCTACCTACCGGACCTTCCCGATGGCGTCGAGGCGCCGGTGGTGCTCTTGAGCACCCGGACGATGAACGCATGCTACCACGGCGGATGCTTCCCCGCCAGCCACGAGGAGGCAGTCTACCACGGCACCCGCGGCGGTGTCCGGCCTGATGTCCTCGTCGAGAACGGCTACGCCGTGGCCATCGTCAACGTGCGCGGCACCGGGCACAGTGAGGGATGCTACCAGGTCGAGGGCACCGACGAGCAGCTCGACCAGGCGACCCTCGTGGAGGCGCTGGCCTCGGAGCCCTGGAGCAACGGCCACGTGGCTGCCATGGGCACGTCGACTGCGTGGGTGGCGGCCTCCTTGGCCCCCGATCCGCTGAAGACCACCATCCTTCAAGGTGCGAACACCGATCGCTATTTGGGCTTCCATTCCCCCCAGGGGGCAGCCTGGTTCGGGACAGCCGGCAACAGCCCCGGCCGGGCCTTGTTCGGTGTCGTCCCGGGGCCCGGCGGTGAGGTCGACGGCGACGATGTGGCAGCAGCCGAGCTACTCCTCGACCGAGCCTGCTCCGATGTCGTGGATGCGCTGACGGTGCCCCAGCGCGGCATGTACACCGATGACCGCGCTCCCGGGTTCTGGGAGGAGCGCCGCCACATCGACCGTCTGCCTGAGGTCCGTTCTTCCGTGCTCGTCAAGGACACCTTCGTGGATGGCAAGGGACCCTACCACGGCCGGTTCCAGGAGGACAACCTCTGGCAAGTGCTCGATGACGACACCCCGCGGCGCATGGTCCTGGCCGCCACAGAAGCGTCGGTGCCCGCTGCTGGCGAGATTGACGGCGCACCCTTCGGGATCGACTGGTACGACGACGTCGTGCTGCCCTGGCTCGACTACTGGCTAAAGGGCCAGGGAAGCCCGGATGCGCTGGGCCTTGGCACGGTGGACTACCAGGCCATGGACGGCACCTGGCGCACCGCGGACGCCTGGCCGCCCAGTCAGGCCCGCCACGAGGTGCTCTACCTGCGGCCGGATGGATCGATCGGACCCGTGGCCGAGGAAGGCGCGCGCTCGTTCCGATCGGTTACGGACGAGGGCGGCGGCGTCGTCCTCACAGGGGAGCTGTATCCGGTCGACGTGGGTACCTACTGCCGGGAGGTGGACGACGACAATACGCTCCTGCTCTACCACACCGAACCCCTGGAGGAACCCGTGACGATCGCCGGCAACCCCTGGCTCCACCTGGGGCTGGAGAGCAGCGAGCCCGGCGGCGCGTTCACGGTAGACCTCCTGGTCGGTCCGGAGGACGCCGCCTGCCGGCCCCAGACGTCGGTGGTCAGCCAGGGCGCGGTCGACCTCCGGTTCCATGACGGAGGGTACCTCGGCGAGGACTTCCCCGTCGACCAGAAGACGCCGGTGCGCACCGACCTCTGGAACCAAGCCCTCACCATCGAGCCCGGCCAGCGGCTTAGCATCCTGGTCTGGGCAGAGTATTCACAATCGAACCCGGTCTGGACGCCCGAGATCACCCTCCACGGCGGCGACGGTCCCGAGGCAAGCCACATCGTGCTGCCCCTCGTCGAGGGGACGCTGGGGGGCGAAGCGCCGATATTGGATTATCCGCCGCGACCGTTCCTGCCGGAGGGGGCCACATGAGAGCGCTCCTCCTCGTCGCGCTGCTGCTCACGGCTGGGTTGGCTGGGTGCCTCGGGAGCGAGGAGGCACCTCCCGCAGCCACCGATGCAAGCCCCAGGCAGCCCACGCTCCCCCAGGATCTCACCATGGAGGGCGCCGAGGCCGTCGCCTACACAGAGAGCGAGGTCATCTGGCGCGTGCAAGGCACGGTCACCGGGATCACCGTGGAGACCACCGAACCTGGTCCCATCCACTTCGACATGCCCGGCGGCGTGCCGGTGGGCCTCGACGTCGAACTCGCGTACGAGGATGACCCCCCAACCACCATAGGCTTCGAGATCAGGGATGGTCAGGGCGAGCAACGATGCATCGACGACCCCCGGACATTCGAGCACCGGAGAGGAACCGACTACGTGCGGTGCAGCCAGACATTCGAGCCTCTCGACGAGGACGGGGTCTGGTCCGTCCAACTACAGGCCGAATTCCCGGCCGACCATCCATTCGCTCTGACCTTGCATCTTTTCGCCGCGCCAGCCGGGGAGTCGTCCGCGCGCGACGCGGAGCCACTGCCCGATGGCTTGAGCCTTGAGGGCGCCGACCTCTTGACGTACACGGCCAACGAGGTGGTGTGGACGTGGGAGGCTCAGGTACCGCTGGATGCCACGGAACCAGGGCTCGTAGGTACCCGCTTGACGATGCCCGCCAATCTGATAGTCCACCTCGACATCACCCTGGCGCTGCCGGCCCCCACGAACTTGGGGCTGGAGGTCCAGGATCACAACGCGCGGGCCTGGTGCACGGACACGGTGGAGTTCGGGCCCGACCTCCCAGGTGCAGTGATCGATGCCGGGCTATCGTGCCGAGGGATCACGGGGCCTCATCGAAGCCCCGGAACATGGGAGATCCTCGTGTTCGATGATGCCGGGGTGGATCCGACGGCCTCCCTTGCCGACGGCCGCTTCACCGCACAGGTGCGGTTGACCAGCGACCTGGCCCCGTTGCCCACACCCGAGGCCGTGGCAGACCCGGCTCCCGGATGCGATGGCCAGCGCCCAGCGGTATACCAGACCACCAGCGGCGACCTGCTCAAGGAACCTGGCAGCCCAGTGGTGCCCTGCCTCTTCCGCACCGGCGTCGAGACCAAACGCAGCACCATCGACCTGGCCTCTGATGGCACGATCCATCACTTCCCCAAGCTCGTCGATGCCGACCCAGACACGGGCTTGGCCACCGAGCCGACCGCCTTGACGAGCAGCACTGATGGCGGGTCGAGCTGGACGGAACATGCGATCGAGGTGGGCCCCATCGACGAGCGTTCGCCGGCCTTCTTTCCCTACATGGTCATGGATCCGGCCACCGACCGCATCTTCGCCGACCAGTACAACATATACGACCACCTTCTGAGTGAACCGGACACTTCGACGCTCTCCTACAGCGACGACGGCGGCGAGACGTGGACCTCCACGCGCATCGAAGGCAGCAACAACGCGTGGCAGAGCTTGGCCGTCGGTCCGACCGCGACAAGCTCCACGGACGGGTACCCCAATGCCGTCTATCGCTGCGCCCGGTGGTTGCCGTTGACCCTACCGAGCGCCGATCATTGGGGGCTTGGCTGCCATCAGTCGTTGGACGGTGGGGACACGTGGACCTTCCAGGGGTACCTGGCTCCACCCGAGGAGGTCCACCGGATGTGCGACATGACCTTCGGCGACGCGGTCGTGGACCCGGATGGCCGGCTCATGATGCCGGTGGCCTGGTGCGCGATCCCGCGCGTGGCCATCAGCGAGGACGAGGGGCGAACGTGGAGCTACCACAAGGTCGCCGACCTGCCGGTCATGGTTCGTCATGAGACCCTGCGCGGGCCGTCGATCGATGTGGACCGCGAGGGGACCATCTACCACGCCTGGCTCACGGAGGACGGCACGGTGCGTGTCGCCTACAGCCAGGAGGACGGCCAGACCTGGTCGGACCCGCCGGCCATCGAGGTGTCCGGGATCGAGACGATGCGCAACGCGCACCTGGCCGTCGGCGCGCCCGGGCGCGTCGCCATCGCCTACTATGGCACTGATGGCGGATCCCGGCCCGTGGGCGTCGGGGCCGACCAGCGCGTGCCCGCCTGGCATGGATACATGACCGTGACCACGGACCTCTTCGCCGACGACCCTGTCTTCGCCACGGCCCAGGTCAACGACCCGGAAACGCCGCTGCTCGTCGGCAGTTGCGATGGGCGCCGGTGCCAGGGGGCCAGCCTCATCAGCGTCGCACGCATCGGCCCGGACGGCGCACCGTATGCCAACTTCGTCGATGGATGCGGCGCCGCCTGGACCACCTGCGAACCCGACGATGGAGACCTCGGCGAAGCCATCGTCGCCAAGCTCTGGGGCGTGGACCTATGGGACGATGTGGATCCGAACGGACCGTATCCGGATGACGAGCCGCATACGGGTGTGCGGTCTGGGGCTGCCGGCGCTTCGCTCAGTGGGGTGTCGCCATGAAGGTCCCTGCGCTCGTTTTCCTACTCCTCTCCGTGACGCTCTCCGGTTGCTTCGGCGGAAACGGCGGGGCGGACCAGGCCGAAGAAGAAGCGACGCCCACGCTGCCCCAGGACCTCACCATGGACGATGCCGAGGTGGTGTCGTACAACGAGACGACGGTGGTGTGGAGGTGGACGGGGGTGGTGCGCGGTCCGTATTTCGACGTGCCTTTGGAGAGTGCCGAGACGCGTTTCGACATGCCCGCCGGGCTCCGCCTTGGCCTTACCGCCACCATCGAGGTGGAAGACCAGTCCGGGCTCGGGGAGAGCGTTGAACTCTCCATCCTGGACGGCGAGGACGCGGCGTGGTGCGCGATCCATACGTATGAATCCGTCACCTGCCACGGCACGACCGATGCCCACGTGGAAGATTCGCGCTGGGTGGTTCGGGTCGAGCCCAACTATGCGCCCGAGACGCCTTTCGAGCTCATCCTTCGATTAACGACCGAGCTTCCCGAGTCCACGGTCCTCGATGCTTCCGGCCTGCCCGGCTGTGACGAGCCCCTGCTCGACGAGCGGATCCGCATGCGCGAGATCGATGCCGCCACCGACCCGAACGACCCAGATCGGATGGCCCTGGCCATCATCGCCACGCCTCCCCCCTTCCGCGACGACCCCCCGAGCGACTGGCAGATGTGGGACGCGCTGGCCCGCACCGAGGACGGCGGCCAGAGCTGGGAGTTCGCGATGCTGCCCGGCTGGCCCGGCGACACCCAGAGCGAGCCGAGCGCCTTCCACGGCGCCCAGATCCTCTCAGATCCCATCGTCATGTTCCTTGACGACGGCACCCTGCTCTACTCAGGGATCATCGTCCGGGAGTCGACGAGCCATCTCTTCGTTTCCCGCTTCGCGCCCGGGGAGATGGTGCCCGAGAGCACGGCCATCCTGGCGCGCGGCGCGCTCGCCACCCAAGGCCCTCTCCACCAGGTCCCCACACCGTTCGGATCCCTCTTCACCGAGAAGCAGCAGATGGCCCTGGACCCCGACACAGGGAATGTCTACGTGGCTTGGGAGTGGCGCACAACGGCGGCGACGATCGGGGCCACCTCGCTCGTCGTGACTTCGACCGATGGTGGGCGGACCTGGAGTGATCCCGTCGACCTCGTGAGCCACGGCCCGACTGGCAGGGCCGAACGAGCCGAAGAGGCTCATCAATTCCCGTTCCCCTTCGTCACCCCGGACGGCCGCGTGCACGTCGTCTGGGCCGAGAGCAAAAGCGGGGCTCTCTACCAGGCCACCTCGACCGACCAGGCCGCGACCTTCGATGAACCACGCAAGCTGCTCGACACCGAAAGACCCGGCTTCCCGTCGGTGGCCGTCGATCGCACCGGTGGGCCCCACGACGGGACCGTGTACGTCGCCTGGTGGGACAACCTGGACGGCACCGGTTCGGACGTCTGGTTGATCAAGACCATGGACAACGGGACCACATGGACCGACCCCGTCCGCGTCAACCAAGATCCCCCTGGCTCGGAGAACAGCCGATTCTACACCACGATCACCGTGGAACCCGACGGTGCTGTCGCGATCCTGTACATGGACGAGCGCAACGCCGCCGGCGGCGGTCAGTACAGCGCCTATGTTGCGCGCTCGACGGACGGGGGTCGAAGCTGGAACGAGACCAGGCTCGCCGGCGAAGCCACGGATCCTGACCGTGTCGAGAACTCGGCCGAGCAGCCGGAGTACCCCCTGTTCCCAACCCGCCGGACCCGCGTGGGCGACTACAACGGCCTCACCTGGACCGAGAATGGCCTCCTCGCCGTCTGGCAGGACGGACGCGACGGCACCAGCGAGGTGCCGTACTCGACGGCGTGGATGTGCCTGCTTGAGACACGGGGGGATGCATGAGGGCGCTCATGCTGGGGCTACTCCTTCTTGGCGTGACGCTCTCCGGTTGCTTGGGGGGCGAACCCGCCGGGGAAGCCAAGGATGGAGCGGCCACCAGTGATTCAGAGGACGTGACGGCCACCCCGGGCCCGGTGCTCCCCGATGGCCTTACCATGGACGGCGCCGAGGTCCTGTCGTATACAGACACCGAGGTCGTCTGGCGCGTCGAAGGGGTCTACACCGGCGCGCTCGGCGCCGGCATCGGATCCGTACCCATCGGATTCGATGTGCCCGCAGCGATCCCCTGGGGCATGTACGCTGAGCTTGCATTCGAAGCAGGAGCACTGACCAACATCGACTTCGAAGTACGAGATGGCGCGGGTGAGCTCCGTTGCCTGGGTGATGCGCGCACCGACATGGGACGCGAGGGCAGCGGGTACGCGCGCTGCACCAACGCGTTCGGAGCCGTGGAGAGCGGGAACCGGTGGTCGGTGGACCTCATCGGCGATGGAACTGGGACACCGTTCACCTTGACCCTTCACCTGTTCGCCCTGACCCCCTCGAACCCGCTGGGTGCTCCAACCCTCCCACTCCCGCAAGACCTGACGATGGACCCGGGCGAGCCGGTCTCCTACAGCGAGACCGACGCCGTCTGGGAATGGCATGGCACCGTCACGCAGGGTCCTGCAACCAGAGAGGTGGCCACAGCACGGATCTCCGTGCCCGCCACGGTACTTGTGCATATCGAGGTGACCCTTTCGTGGCCCTCGGACGCTGTGTTGGTGCTGGAGATCCTCGATGGACGCGACCGGACCTGGTGCTTCGATTCCCTCGGTTGGCTTTTCCCGGAAACGCCGGCCATGTGGGACGCGCATCTCTCGTGCCAGGGCCTGACGGGACCACCTGGTGACGCCAATTCGTGGCAGATCCTGGTCTACCCGGTCGCCACTGCTGGCGCGCACCAAACCGAATCCGAGGTGGACTTCACCGTCGGGGTGCGCATGACCACCGATCTCCACCCCTTGCAGACCCCCTCCGCCGTGGACGACCCGGAGCCGGGCTGCGACGGACAGCACCCTGCGGTCCATCACACGGCCACGGGCGAGCCGGCAGCGGAAAACAGGGGCACGGTGGTTCCGTGTTTCTACCGGACCGGGGTCGAGACGTGGCGGAGCACCATCGGCCTGTCCCAGGCCGGCGTGCTCCATCATTTCCCGAAGATGGTCGATGCGGATCCGGATACGGGCTTGGCGGCCGAGCCGACGGCGCTGACCCGCAGCACGGATGGCGGCCTTTCCTGGTCCGAGCAGGCCATCAAGGTGGACGGTGCCGATACGCGATCTCCGCCTCTCTACCCGTACATGCTCGTGGACCCGTTGACCGACCGCATCTTCGTGGATGAGTACAGCCACGGCCTTCCGCTCTACACGGCCCCAGACACCACCACACTCTCATACAGCGACGACGAGGGCGAGACCTGGACCTCCACCATCATCGAGGGCACCACGAACGCCTGGCAGAGTCTGGCCGTGGGTCCGACCACGACGAGCACACTCGAGGAATACCCCAACGCCGTATACCGCTGCGCGCGCTGGTTGCCCCTAACGGTGGATCGTGCCGACCACTGGGGGCTCGGGTGCCACCAGTCCCTCGACGGCGGCGACACGTGGACCTTCCAGGGCGTCTTGGCTCCACCGGAGGATGCCCAGCGGGGTTGTGACATGACCTTCGGGGACGCTGTCGTCGCGCACGACGGACGGCTCCTGGTCCCCTTGGCGTGGTGCGCCACGCCCTCCGTGGCGATCAG
>CAYNEI010000029.1:17306-28917 GCA_964396185.1 uncultured Thermoplasmatales archaeon | reverse complement strand
ACCGACAACCCGACCCGCTCGCGCCTGGAGCAGGCCATGGCCGAGCTGGAGGGGGGGACGGATGCCGCCTGCTTCGCGTCCGGCATGTCGGCCTGCGTGGCGCTGTGCCACCTGCTCGAGGCTGGCACGCGCGTGGTGGCCGAGGAGGACGGGTACGGCGGGACACGGCGCTACTTGACCCAGAACCTGGCCCCCTTCGGCGTGGACGTGGACTTCGTGGATCTCTCGGACCGCAAGGCCACCGAGGCTGCCCTGGCCGACGGGGCCGACCTGGTGGTGGCCGAGACCCCGACCAACCCCTTGCTCAAGGTGGTGGACATCGAGCGCGTGGCCGCCCAGGCCCACGAGGCTGGTGCCATCTTCGCCATCGACAACACGTTCGCCACCCCGCACCTCCAGCGACCCCTGGCCTTGGGCGCGGACATCGTCTGGCACAGCGCCACCAAGTACCTCGGCGGCCACAGCGACGTGGTCGGAGGCTCGCTGGTCTGGAAGGACGAAGCCATCGGGGAGCGCCTCCATTTCATCCAGAACAGCCTGGGACCGGTGCCCAGCCCGTTCGACTCGTATCTCACGCTACGCGGGCTCAAGACCCTGGGCGTGCGCATGGACCGGGCGTGCGAGAACGCCCAGACCATCGCGCAGCACTTGCGTGACCACAGCGAGATCGACCGCGTGCTCTACCCGGGCTTCCCGGACCACCCGGGCCACGAGACCGCTGCTGACCAGATGGATGGCTTCGGAGCCATGGTGAGCTTCGAGGTCCCCGGCGAGCTCGAGGGAGCCAACCAGTTCTTCGAGGCCCTTGAGCTATTCCGCTGCGCTGAGAGCCTTGGCGCGGTGGAGTCCCTGGCCAACCACCCGGCCATCATGACCCATGCCAGCGTGCCGGCCGACGTCCGCCGAGATCTGGGCATCACCGACGGGCTGGTGCGCCTCTCCATCGGCATCGAGGATGTGGACGACCTGATCGAGGACCTCGACAACGCCATCGACGTTGCGACAAGCTGAGAGGTCCTCGAGCGGCCGAACGGGATAGGGGGAAGAGGTTCGGCCAGATCGAGGACCTCGACCAAGCCATCGACGTTGCGACGAGCCGAGGGCCCTCCGGCCGGCGGGCCGAAGCGGATTTGTAGTGGGCGCCCATCTGAGCCTCCCCCGGGCGCGTAGGGTAGTCTGGATATCCTTAGGGCTTCCGGAGCCCTGGACCCGTGTTCGAATCGCGGCGCGCCCGCTCACAACCAGACCCTCAGCGAAGGCTCCGACGGGTCTGGTTGTGAGCGGGTGTACGAGCGTTCGGGCCAGTGGCACCGTTGGATCCGGCCCGCACGCTCGTACGGACTGCGAGACCGGTCGACCCTGCAGAGCCGGTCTCGCAGGAGCCCGAGCCGGGCCACAACGGGTAGGCTCGGGTGACCCTGGGAACTGGCGCGCCGATTCCCAACGGGCGGAGGCGCGCAAGTTCCCACTTCACAGTCGCGTCGGGGGAACCCCGCGTCTTGGGCCCGGCCCGAGCGCTGGCGGGAAAGGGCTAAGAAGGGGTTGCCCATGTTCGGCCCAGACACCCACTGGGCGCGTAGGGTAGCTTGGATATCCTTTGGGCTTGCGGAGCCTAAGACCCGTGTTCAAATCACGGCGCGCCCGCTCACAACCAGACCCTCAGCGAAGGCTCCGAAGGGTCTGGTTGTGAGCGGGAGTACGGGCGGTCGGGCTGGCGGCACTGTGGCATCAGGCCCGAGCGCTCGTGCGTAGCTGGGGGTTGGTCGCACCATCGTATCTTGCTCTGACGAGCGCTTCCTTCCGAGCCTGGCGGCCCGGCCCCCATCGGGCGGCCTACCGCGTATGACGTTTCAACACCGTCCACTAAATGGTCATATAGTCCCCGGATGGGTCGCGGGGCATGGACAGATCGAGACTCGCGATCGTCGCGCTCCTGCTCGTTGCCGCGCTCTCGTCCGGGTGCATCGGGAACTCGTCTCCCGGCGACGACCAAGTCGTCGCGTCGGAGAACACGGGCCCCGGTGACGTGGCCGACCCCGACGGGCGCATCGCCCACGCGGCCAAAGACGGGGCATGGCTGCTCAGCATCAACTCACCCGCGTACACCTCGGACTTCATCGGCACCGGGCACCTCGGCTTCCAGGTCCCAGCCAACACGACGGGCGTCGTGCTGGAGATCCACTGGACCCCGACCACGCCGCTCTCCGACGAGCTGTACGTGTCGATCACCCACGCGGAGCAGCGGCTCGCAGAGGCTGTAGGCCCGAGCCCGCTTCGCTTCGAGCTCCCGCCGGACGACCTCGTCAAAGGTGAGGGTGTGGTCGCGCGTGTCTTCGCCGCGGGGGGGCCAGCCGGCGCGTACGTCGACCAGGCGCACACCGTGCACACATGGTTCTTCGTGGACCGAGCGTTCACCCCCGCGACGGTCGGTGCCCAGGGCTGACAACGCCAACCCTTGTGCTCTCGGAGCGGCCACCCCGCCTCGCCGTGCCCCCATCGACCGTGACCGTCGCCAAGATCCACGACGACACGCGCAACCTCTCACCCGATCAGATCCGCGAGGCGGTGCGCTGGTCCATCGACACGCTCGGCAGCGACGAGCCGCCGCTCACCGTCTCACCAAGCTACCCGGGGGGCATCTGCCGGACGACCGTGCGCCCCCCCTCGAGGTGATCAAGCCTGTCCACCTCCCCGCTGTCGTGGAGCCGCCGGGTGCTCTGGTCCGGGGTGGCTATCCAGCGCTTGAGCATGTGGTGGGATGGGGTCTGGCACAGCCGACATCCAGGTGCTTTGGAGGCGGGGTGGGCGCTCCGGGACCCGGCCCGAGCGCTCTGCAGCAAGCCTTTTCCCATAGGTCCGTCCATGGGAGCTGGATGATGCACTTCCTGATGTGGGGGTTCTGGCTCGTCATCCTCGGCCTCGCCATCACGGGCGTCGTCCTGCTGGCCCGTGGGAACACCGCCAACCAACGGGACGGGCCATCTCCGGCCGAGGCCTCCCCCGGCTCCAGCGACGGGCCGATCGAGCATGCCCGCCCCCGGCTGGGCCCCGAGGAGCTCTCCCTGCTGGACCCCGGCGAGCGCACCCTCTACGAGCTCGTGGCCAGAGACGAGGACATCTACCAGAAGGATCTACCGGAGCTCACCGGTTTCTCCAAGGCCAAAGTCTCCCGTCTGCTCGACAAGCTGGAGCACAAGGGTCTCGTCCAGCGCCTCAGCCACGGCATGACCAACCGGGTCATCCTCGCCCATGGAAAGCGTTCCTGAAACGCGTTCCACGCTGGGTCCAAGGGCTGTTCCACCCATGCAGGTGCGATGACCAAGGACACGAAACTCTGGATCGGCGTGCTGGCAGGCGTGGCAGGAACGTTCCTGGTGCTCGGCGGTCTCGCGGTGGTCACCGCCACCACGGGCGGCATGGGCCCGATGGGCATGGGTGACATGGGCAGCATGATGGCTCAGTGCCAGCAGATGATGGACGAACACGAGCACGGTGCTGGGGCCGGGGATGGCAACGGGGATGGCAACGCCACCCAGCAAGATGCTCACCCCGAGGCCGTGGCACCCGACCAGCCGGATCCAGTGCCGCTCGAGGCGTTGGCCGGGTCCACCTAGGCCGCAAGATAGCCGGGGCTAGGAGCTCTGGTACCACTGGGCCCGGCAACCCTCATATCCATGGAGAGGGTGTCCCGCTCGATGCTGGTCGGCCGCCTGGCCCCCACCCTGCTCCTGCTCACCCTGCTCTCAGCACTGTTGCCCGGGGCCCAGGCGCACCTGGGTACCGACGACGGCTTCAGCCTGGATGCAGCCAGCGGTGAGCTGGCCCACCTGGTCTCATTCCTGGCCGCAGCGCTGCTGACCCTAGCCGGGTTCACGTACCTTCGTCGGCGCCGGGCCCAAGGCCATGGACCCGACCCTTCGTGGGCGCTTGTGCTCCTGGGCATCGCGTGGGTGGTGGCAGCCGTCAGCGTACCCGGGTCCTGGATCGATCACCCGGCCTGGCAGCTCACCGCGGCTGGCCTCATCCTTGGAACGTTGGGGGCAGCGTGGTGGATGGTCCTGGCCCGCCGCGAGACCTTCCTGGCCAGCCTGCGCATGGATCGCCCGGCGATCGCAATCGGCGTCGTCGCCGGCGTCGTGCTGCTGGCCTTGTTCGCGTTCGGGACCCACATGCTCTTCATCCCGACAGCCGAGGAGATCGCCTACGCCGGCGACACCACCCCCTACCTTCGCACCTACGAGACCTTCGGGCCGCTTGCCATGTGGCCGGATGTGGAGTTCGGCGTCCCGGGGTTGGGGGTCGCCGGGTTCCTCACCCTCCCCTCGCTGGCCATCGCGGTCACGACCGCCGGGCTCTTCGCCCTGGCCATCGCGCTCTTGGCCACGAGCTTCTCCCGGAGGGGTCTGGGTGCCATCGGGGGCGCCGGTGCGGCCCCCATGGCTACGACGTTTTGCGCCTGCTGCACGCCGGCGCTCTACCCCATCCTGGTCGCCCTGTTCGGCTCTGGCGCGGCTCCGCTGGTCTACGCCATGAGCGACCCCGACCTGGCCCTCTACAACGTGGCCCAGGTGGGCAACGTGTGGCTGTTAACCCTGGGCGTGGTGCTGGGGATCCGCCGGGCTAAGGCCGTTTCCTCGCTGCCCGGCGACGAGCGCGAGGACCGCTCCGAGCCTACACCCGATCCCTCCGCCGCTTCGTAGGGTGGGTGTTCGACCCTGGGTGCTTAGCGCCTGCGACGCCGACGCCCTTGTCGTTGCTTCCCCGCGGGCAGCGTATGGCGCTTCGAAACGTAGCGCTCGTGCCACATCGCTGGGAGCCGGTTCGCCGCTCGGTGGGCCTTACCCAGCGAACCGGCGGCGTCCTCTGTGGGCAGCTTGAGCCAGCGCCACAGGACGAACCGGTCACGTAGCTCGCGACCCACACCGAATGCTCCATAGGCAGCGACGACCGCCCCGATCACCCAGACGACGGTCATGTGGTGCCACGGGTACCTTGAAAGCATGTAGTTCGCCGCCCACAGCCCTGCGACAAGTGCAGCCGCGTACCCCAGCGGTCGCAGTCGGTCGAGGACGCGGGCAGACGCTCGTCGGACAGCCTCCAGGGAAGCAGGCAACGTCCTCCGCCCCTCAGTACTCCTCGGCCAAGGCGACCACAGTTCGAAGCACTAGCATCGGCCTCAGCGCCCCCGGCGCATCATCATCCACATCATGCCACCCATGACCACCGGGCACGCCAACGCGATCAACACCAACGGCCAACCCGCCCCCAGCACGGTCGCCCCGGCCACAGGACCCGGGCCGTAGGCGAGGACCCCGACCAGCGCGAGAACTGCAAGCAGGGCGACGACCCACCCCAGCCACATACCCCATGGAACCGCCGAGCGTTCGCGCGGCTCACCGCCCGGCGCCGCTCGCGCATCCCCGGGAGTCGCGTGCGCATCTCGATTTGGAACATCCATCACGCAGGAGGTAGCCCTTGACCCTTCATCCA
This sequence comes from uncultured Thermoplasmatales archaeon, assembly GCA_964396185.1. GTDB lineage: Archaea > Thermoplasmatota > SW-10-69-26 > SW-10-69-26 > SW-10-69-26 > CAYNEI01. The sequence continues at coordinate 23,427 of CAYNEI010000029.1, read as the reverse complement.
GGTTCGCCTTTACTACGAACGTCAAGACGAAGTCCAATCAACCACGGGCATGTATCCCTACCCCGCCGGGGCGTACGTGGCCTGGTACTTCCGGACCGCGATCTGACCCCGACGGCCTCGCGGACCGCTGGATCAGCCGAGGTAGGTGACCGTCACGTCGACCGTGTAGGTGGTGTCCACCGCGCGGCCCGTGACCTGGGCGGTGTAGGACCCGGTGGCCGCCAACCCGTCGAGGGTAATCCGGCCGGAGGGATCTTGGCCCGAGACCGTGACCGCGTCCAGCTCGTTGCCGTCGGGGTCGAACACGCTCAGCGTGAGCTCGTCGAGGGCCTTGGCGTCGGCCAGGCTCAGGTTGAGCGCGGCCTTGGCCGGCGTGGCGTTGACGGGGAAGCTCCAGTTGCGTTGGTAGTCGGCGGCGGTCACTTCGTCCTCGAACATGGCCTCGAACTTCATCTCGCCTGGATGGGTGGCCTGGTCGCCCATGTCGTGTCCGCCGTGACCGGCATGGCCACCGCCCCCTCCGGTGGCCGCGCTGCCTCCGGGCAGCGCGCCCTGGAAGCTCGTGTCCTCGTACCCCTCGTAGGTGAACATGGTGAGCATCCCGCCGGGGTACTGATGGGCGTTGGTAACGTGGTGCGGGTTGTGGGTGTGGAGCACCCACTTGCCGGGGTGATCAGCCTGGACAAGCACGTCGTAGCGCTCGCCGGGACCCATGAGCAGCGTGTCGACCCAGTAACGGGCCTCCTTGGACAGCGGCACGCCGTCCTTGTGGGTGACCAGCATGTCGTGGCCGTGCAGGTGCATGGTTTCGGTGAGGAACCCGATGTTCGTCAGCCTTAGGCGGACCAGGTTGCCCTCCTGCACCTTGACGTGGGTGTCGGGGTCCTCAAGGGTGGCAGGGAAACTCTTGCCGTTGATCATGAAGAGGTCGAACTTGGTCTCGAACGGGCTGTTGGCCATGCCGGACTGGCCCGAGATGTGGCCCCCGCTGGTTTGGTCTCCGGGTCCCACGGCCTCCAGGAACCCGGTGGTGTAGGGCACGGTCACGGTGAGATCGTAGGCGGCGTCGACGCCGCGGCCCTCGAGCACGAGCCGGTGCTCGCCCGGGCCCGGGTAGGATGGCGTGATGAGTGTGGCGTGCGGGCGGTCGGCGGTCAGCGTGCGCACGTCCAGCTCCCGGCCGTCGGGGGTCTCAAGGCGCAGGGTGAGCTCGTCCAGCGGCGTGCCGGGATCGAGCGCGGCTTCCACTTGGGCGTTGCGGGGGAGGTGGTAGCCCACCGCGGTCTTCACGGGTACAGGGAGGGCGCGCTCGTAGGCGCCGGTGAAGCGGTCGTTGTGCCGGGCCGTGTAGGTGGCCCCGTCACTGGTGTAGGAGAGGTGGCCGTCGTGGCCCCCGTCGCCCCCGCTGTGGTGGCCGCCGGCATCGGCGTCCATGAGGCTGAGGTTGCCGTGGGAGAGCACCAGGTTGTAGTCCTGGTCCACGTCGGGTTCGAGCTCGTCGTCCTGAGGTTCGACGATGATGCTCCCGTAGAGGCCCATGAAGATGTGGTGCTGGGTGTCCACGTGGCAGTGGTAGATGAGCGTGCCGGCCCGCTTGGCCACGTACTCGTAGGTGTAGGTGGCACCGGGGCCAGTGGGGTCCTGGGTGACCCGCGGGACGCCGTCGGCCTGGTGGGGTACATACTGGCCGTGCCAGTGGATGGTGTGGGGGAAGTCGGCGACCTCGGTGGGCACGTCGAACTGGACGACGAGCCGGTCACCCTGCTGGACCCGGATGGTGGGCGCAGGCACGCTGCAGGGCTCGCGGCCCTCGTAGTACTCGATGGCCTCCTCGGCGGCGTCGTTGAGGGGCTCCGCGCAGAAGGCCCAGAAGGCGCCGGTGTAGCCGGGGAAGACCTCCTGTTGGTGCTGTTCGTCGACCCAGATGCGCAGCTCGACGGTGCGGCCGGTCTCGCCGTCGTAGTCGGTGGGGTCGGTGGCGGCCAGGCCGGAGCCGTCGCCCAGGCACCCGGCCAGGGTAAGACTGGCGGCCAGCGCCACCAGGAGCACGGTTCGGTGCATGGGTCACGGTGGGAGCTAGCCTATAAGTAGTTTATCGATATTCGAATAAAGCGGCTGGGTCCTCCCGGGCGATCAGGGGGTGGCCTGACGGTGGTCGGCGGGTGCCCCGTGGTCTGCGGTGGCGCGGTGGCGGGCCCAGGCCCAGGTGCCCACCGCCGCGAGCACGGCGGGGATCGCGAGGTCGGTGGCGTAGGTCCAGTGGTCCAGGGCCACGTGGCCCAGGAAGACGTTCATCCAGGGCTCGTGGCCCCGCACGGGCCCGCCCCACAGTCGCGGGCGATCCAGAGCACGTCCGGGACGACCATGAAGCCGTAGCCGCCCAGGGCCCATAGCCCTGCGGCGGGTGAGCGGGTCCCGTGGGCCAGGCCGTAGGCGGCGCTGGCGAGCAGGCCCGCCGAGGCGCCGTACGCGAGATGCCAGGCGAAATGGACCGTCTCATCCTCGCGCCCGTACCCGATCACGCTGATCGCGAGGGCTCCGGTCCAGAGGGCCACCGTCGTCAGACGCCGACGAGTGGACTTATCGAGGGTGCGGACAGCCACGGCGGGGGCTCAGTGGGGCTGCGGGTTCAATGGGGTTGCCCTTACCGGACGTAAAGCGCCCGGGTTGGTCACCGGGGGCGGCCGAGACCGGCGGCATCGGCTAGGCGGTCGTGGCGATCCTGGAAGGCGTTACGGCACTGGTCGCAGCAGAAGACGTGGGCGTGGTCGTTGATGCGCGCGGTGCCGGGCGTACCCTGGATGGGGCCGCCGCAGTGGTGGCAGGGCACCTCGACACCTGAGGCGTCGAGCTCGGGCGGGCGCTGGGCTAGGATGTCGAGCTCCTGGGCCACGTCGTACCCGTTGATTTCAGGCACCTCGGCCAGGTCGGCGTGCAGGTCGCGTAGCCTGAGACGGGGCGGGCGCATCCGGGCGTGGAGGTACACGCGGCCGCCGGAGAGGAGGGCGGCCCGTTCGACGTAGGCCAGCTCGCCGAGGTGACGGGCGACCTCGTAGGCGGCCCGGGGGGCAGCGGTCAGGGTGACGAGGTAGCACTCGCCGGCGATGACGTCCGGGTCCAAGTCCGCGCGGTAGCCTCGGATCACGCCGAGTTCCTCGAGGCGGGCGATGCGGTTGCTCACGTGGGCGTGGAGGTGTCCACGAGCTCGCTGATCTGCCTGTAGGAACGGCGAGCGTCCTCCAGGAGGCAGCGGAGGATGGCCACGTCCAACGCATCGAGCTCCATGTCTAACGATTGTAATTTTCGATGGGCGATTAGGTTTTGAGTGTTAAGCGCAACGTGGATGAAGGGGGCCCCTGTTTCTCGGCAGCCTATGCCCAAGCCGAAGGGTAGCCGCAAGGGGAGCCAAGCCAAGGGCGGCTCCAACGACAACAGGCAGCTCTACTGGCTGGGCGCGGTCGTCCTGGCCTTGATCGTGGCCGTGGTGCTGCTGACCAGCGGGGGAGAGGACTCCGTGGGCGAGCAGTCCTACACGCCCGTTTCCAGCTTGGCCGACATCCATGGGCTGGCCGTGGACCCGGAGCGATCGAACGTCCTCTACGTGGCCACCCACAACGGGCTCATCCGCGCGATCAACGACACCGACTGGTCCCGGGTCGGAGCCAGCCAAGACGACTACATGGGCTTCTCGATCCACCCCACCGATGGCGACACCTTCTGGGTCAGCGGCCACCCCAGCCGCGGCGGCAACATGGGCGTGAGGCACAGCACCGACGGTGGCTTCACCTGGACCACGCTGGCCCTCAAGGGCGTAGATTTCCACGCCATGACCGTGAGCCCAGCCGACCTGGATCGTCTCTGGGGCACGTTTGGCGGCGAGATCTACCGGAGCCTGGACGGTGGCCACGCTTGGGATGTGGTGGCCCAAGATCCCCAGGGCACCGCGAGCCTCACGCCCCATCCCCAAGACCCTGACCGGGTCTACGCGGCTGGCTCCCAGGGCGTCTACCGAACCACGGATGCCGGGGAGAGCTGGCAGCTCTGGCTGGACACGCCGGCTCCCGTGTTGGCAATCGATCCAGGGGATCCAGACAGGATGTTCCTGTCCACCGGGCCCGAGTTGCACCGGTCCCTGGACGGCGGCGGGAACTGGACAACCCTCCCGCTCGACGTCGCCGGCGGCACGATCGGGTACCTGGCCATCGACCCCTCGGACACGGAGACCCTGTACGCGGCGAGCTACCAGGTCGGCATCTACAAGACGACCGACGGCGGCGACGCGTGGACGACCGTGCGCCCCCCATCGAGGTGATCAAGCCTGTCCATCTCCCCGCTGTCCTGGAGCCGCCGGGTGCTCTGGTCCGGGGTCGCCATCCAGTTCTTGGGCATGTGGTGGGATGGGGTCTGGCACAGCCGCCACCCAGGTGCTTTAGAGGCGGGCTGGGCGCTGCTCCAAGCTCACGGCATCATGTACGTGGGCATCCTCGTGGTGGGCCTCGGAGCCGCGCTCGCGTTCCGTCGGCCCGGAGCTGGGCCAGGCCCGACGAGCTGGTACGCCATGGCCGGCTACGGTGCTCTGGGCCAAGCCATCGGGACCGGGTGGGACGCCTGGGCGCATGCGGCCGGGCGCGAGGCGGCCACGGCGCACATGCTCTCCCAGTTCGCCCTCCTGCTCGTGCTCCTGTCCGTCGTGGCCGCCGCTTGGACGGCCCGCGATCCCGGGTGACGTGCTCCCCGCGTAGCAAGCCTTTTCCGTCCCGACACCTCCATGGGGACCACGTGCCCCCATCGACCGTGACCGTCGGCAAGATCCACGACTACACGCGCAACCTCTCACCCGATCAGATCCGCGAGGCGGTGCGCCAGTACGTCGGCACGCTCGGCAGCGATGAGCCGCCGCTGACCGTCTCGCCGGTCTGGATCGCTCCCGCCGGGGATGCCTCCACCATGACCAAGGCCGCCCGGGAGTGGCGAGCCAGCGAGCTCGCGCGAGACGAGTTCACCGAGGAGCTCAAGGGGCGCATGTACTGGTTCGGCATCTGCTACGAGCCGCGCCCGGCTCTCTCCGCTGAGGATGAGGATGCGGGTCCGGACGATGAGGTTCCCACCCAGTGGCCACCCGAGGGCGAGCAGGCGCCGCCCAGCGGTGGAAGCATCGTGATCGACCCCCGCATCGTCGAGCAGTTGGGTGACGAGCTCGACGAGGATGTCGACGCGTGAGCGACCAGCGACAAGCGCATCACTTGATCGCGTCGAGCAGTGCTACGCGCTCGAGCACCAGCCATCCCCACCGCTCGCGCGGGGTGCCCTGCCGGTGGTCGGCGGGGATGCCGAGCCGATCGAGCACGCCCTCATCCCCTTCGAGGAGCGCGTCGTCCCGGCTCAGGGCGAGGGTCTCCTGGAGCGCATCGAGCACCTTGTCCCCGCCAGCGCCGATGGCGGCGAGCACGGCGGCCTGGCCCTGGGCCGGCACACCGACGCGCTCGAAGGCCTCGGTGATCTGGGTCGTGCCAGCGGCGTACAGGGCCATCTCGACGCCCAGGTCGTTGGCGATGCCGTGGCCTTGCGCGTGGGCGCGCACGGCGCGGCGGGCAGCCGCGTCCAGATGGTCCCGGCCGTAGACCGCTCCGGGATCGAAGGCCTGCACCGTCATCTCGGTGCCGGCGGTGGCCTCCTGGATCGCCTCGATCAGCGCGTCGCGTTCGATGGTCCCCTGCACACCTCGGACGTGGAGCTCGACGGCAGGCGCGGGGTCCGGTGGTGGCGGTGGTTCAGCCATGGGGGTCCCTCGTCAGTCATCATCGAAGTGGCCGAGATGCAGCTGGCCGGCCATCTGAGCGGGCTCGGGTCGCTCGGGGTCCGGGAGGCTAACCTCCTGGCCGAGCTGGGCCTTGAGCTTCTTGACCAGCCCGCTTCCCAGCCCCTTCACCTTGACGAGCTCCTCGGCGCTGGCTTGCTTGAGCGCTTCCGTGTCTTGGTAACCGGCCTTGAAGAGCTGGCGGGAGCGGTAGCGCCCTAGGCCCTTGAGCTTGAGCAGGGGCAGCAGCTCGGAGCGGGCGCCGTGCTTGACGCGCAGGCTGAGCTCGTGGATGGGCTTGCGCTGGGTGGCGTTGAACAGGCG
>CAYNEI010000029.1:0-17206 GCA_964396185.1 uncultured Thermoplasmatales archaeon | reverse complement strand
TGACGCGCAGGCTGAGCTCGTGGATGGGCTTGCGCTGGGTGGCGTTGAACAGGCGCGCAAGCTCGCGCCCGGCATGCAGGAGCCAGCGGGCGGTCTGGACCCGGTGATGCACGTCCCCTGGGTAGGCGCCGAACCGGTCGTAGAGCACATCATCGGTGGCCTCATCGATCCAGTCCTGGAGCAGCAGCGCGGTCTTCACCTCGCTCAAGAACTGGTCGTAGCTGGCCCGCTGGTGGTAGGGGACCAGCACCTTGTCGTTCTCCTCGAGCTCCATGGCGCGCTCCTCGATGCCCACGTCCGAGCGGCGCAGGTAGAGCAGGCTCATGTCCGGGGCGGCGCAGACCGCGTGCAGGAGCTGGAACGGTGCCACGCCCTCTGGGGCGGCCTCGATTGCCTCGCGGAGCACGACAGCGCTGGCGGGGTCGATGTAGAGCTCGCTGGTCAGCGAGCCGAAGGGGGTGGGCTTGAGGCCCTCGTCCTCGGTGACGAAGCCCTCGGTGACGAGGAAGTCGATGGTGCGGTCGATGCGGTGCTCGATGGTCCAGGCCTGGCCCTGGTGGGCATACAGGGTGCGGCCGATGAACTCGTGGACCCCCTGCTCGGTGCTGGCGTAGCCGCTGGCGATGGTGGCCAGGATGTGCACGCGCATGGCCCACTCCTGGGCCAGCTTGGACTCTACGGCCTCGGGCTCGGCGTGGAGGTAGCGGAACAGGATCTCTTCTTTCTCGTCGATCGTCTTGGCCAGGGTGACCGCTTCGCCGTAGGGGTCGTACTGGGGTCGCCCGGCCCGACCGGCCATCTGCTTGTACTCCAGCACCGGGATGGGCACGCGGCCCATGTTGGACTCGAAGCGCCAGAGGTCCCGGATGACCACGCGGCGTGCAGGCAGGTTGAGGCCCGCGGCCAGGGTGGGCGTGGCTGTCAGGAGCCTGAGATGGCCGTCGAGGAAGAGCTGCTCGACCAGGGTGCGCTCCTGGTTGGCCAAGCCGGCGTGGTGGAAGGCCGAGCCGTTGGCCACCGTGCCCGTCAGGCGCTCGCGGGCCGGGTTCTGCTGGCCGGCTCTGAGCTTGGCGGCCGCGTCGACGAGGTGGGGTGCGTTCTCCTGGCTGACGTGGTGCTTGACCAGGGGCCCGAGCTTCTCTGCGACCGACTCGGCGCTCTTGCGCGTGTTGACGAAGACGATGACCTGGCCGCCCTCGGAGAGGGTGTCCTTGGCCAGGGCCTGGAGCGGGTCGGGCATGTCGGGCACCTCGCGTGAGGTGTTGTCGGTGAACTGGATCGCACGTCCGTGGAGCACGCCCTCCTTGAGGTCCACCGGGCGCCAGTCGGACTGGACGTGGCCGGCCTCGAGCCAGTCGGCGATCTCCTGGCTGTTGGCCACGGTGGCTGAGAGGGCCACGATCTGGGCATCCGGGACCACGTGGCGGAAGCGAGCCAGCAGGACCTCCAGGGTCGGGCCGCGGTTGGGGTCGTGGAGCAGGTGCACCTCGTCGGCCACCACGCAGCCGAGCTGGTCGAGCCAGTGGCTGCGCTGGCGCAGCAGGCTATCCGCCTTCTCGCTGGTGCAGACCAGGATGTCCAGGTCCGAGAGCCGGGGGCTGGGACCGTCCAGATCCCCCATGGCCAACGAGACCCGGATGCCAAGCGGCCCGGCCAGCTCCTTCAACTCCCGGTGCTTCTCGCTGGCCAGCGCTCGAAGCGGCACGATGTAGATGCCCTTCTTGCCGGCCATGGCCTGCTGGAGCAGGGCGATCATGGCGATGAGCGTCTTGCCGCTGGCCGTAGGCACAGCGCACACGACCGAGTCGCCCTCGGCGGCCATGGGCGCGGCCTCGACCTGGCTCGGGTAGAGCTCGTCGAAGCCCTGGGCCTCGAAGCGCTCCAGGACCCGCGGGTGCAGCGGCAGGTCTGCGATGCGCACTGAGGGGTCGTAGGCGGGTGGGGGTCGTAAAGGCTCTCCCGGGGGACGCCGAGACAGGGTAGACGTTGAACAGGGAGACGCGGAGGCAGGGAGGCACGGAGCGAACGGTGGGACGAGGGGGAGGGGGGCTGGGTCGGATGTTGAAGGGAAGGAAAGAGGATGGGCTCCTGAGCAGAAGATTGGCGGTTGTGGGGGCCTCAGACCCCGTCGTCGGCTTAGAATCCGTGTCCCTGGTAGGTTCTCCGTTCGCTCCGTGCCTCCGTGCCTCCGTGTTGACCGTCCGTCCGTCTCCGTGCGATAGAACCGGCCACTGAGCCAACCCTTTATATAAGGCAAGCAGCCAGAAGTTGGTCCACCATGCGCCCTCTCTCCCCCCTCGTGACCGCCCTGGCGGCCCTGTTGGCTCTCTCGATGTTCGCGAACGCGGCCGCGTTGGACGACCCGGCCGGCGCCCAGGCACCGGGCCTCGGGGACGGGGATCCCGCTGGTGGGCTGCCGAGCGCTGATCCTGTCGACGTCGTGACCCAGCCGGAGTTCGGCATCGGCGTGGTCGTGGGGGCTGCCGGTCTCGGGTTGGCGGCGTGGCTGGCCTTCCGTGGCGGGGCCAAGTTCGTCACGAAGGAGAACGTGCTGGAGAACGAGACGCGCTCGGATCTCTACGACTTCCTGCGCGACAAGCCGGGCACGCACCTGCGAGCCATCGCGGACGAGCTGGACCTTTCCACCACCAACGTCCTCTGGCATCTGCGTAAGCTGGAGGATTCTGATCTGGTCAAGGGCAAGAAGCTCGAGGGCTACAAGGTCTACTACCCCTCCGAGGGTGGGCTGGAGGGCAAGCGCAAGGCCATGGCTAGCGCTGTGCTGCGCAACGACAACGCTCAGTCCATCCTCGAGTACATCAGCACGGATCCCGGCGCGCATCAGCGCCAGATCGCCCGAGCGCTCGACGTCAACCATGGCACGGTGCGCTGGCACCTGCGCAAGATGCTCAAAACCGACCTGCTCATGGAGGTCAAGCGGGAGCACTCCATCCAGTACTACCTCACCGACCTGGGAGCTGCTGTGATTGCTCCCGAGACTGGCCAGGCCATCGGGTCCATGACCGGGGACCAAGGCGGACAAGCGGCTGCGTGAGCGTATGGACGTTGGGCCCGCGGTCCCCTGCTGCCGATAGGGCCTTGTGGGGGCCTCTCCCTGTTGGCCCGTGGTCCTTGGGCTCCCACGTGCCCTCACCAAGCACCTATTTAGGGGGCCACCCGAGCCACAATGGATGCCCCAGCGCGGTCAAGGCGACGAAGTCCCCTCCCTGGACGAGCGGATCTCTGAACTACGCCGAGTGGTGAGCCTGCTGGTGCGCAAGATGGAGACCGAGTTCGCCTGCCAGCTGGACTACGCTCCTCACACGGTGGCCTACATGGACGCCATCCTGGCCGAGGTCCAGACGAGCGGTCGGCCCCTCACGCCCAGCCTCTTCCTGAGCATCGGTGGCTACCTTGGCGAGACCCTCGTCCACGCCTACGGTGGCCGGTGGACCGAGCTGGATGGCAACCTGGCCATCGTGCTGGAGGGCGAGGGGCACAGCCGAACCTTCGATGTGTTCGAGTGGGTCAAGCGAGCCTACGCTGAGCCGGCATCGAAGAGCCTGACCGACCGGATCCAGGGGATGGTGGGCGACGGGCTGGGGCCTAGGGGCCAAGGAAGCGGTGCTGCCAACGCGTGAGCTCACGCGGTCTGGGGCTCGCCGAACATCTCGAGCGGAGGCATCTCTGCCAGCACGTGTTCTGCGTGGTCGGTGAGGCGGTAGACCGTTTGGCGACCCTCGTCCCGGGAGGCCAGGATGCCTGCCTCACATAGGCGAGAGAGGTGCCAGCGAGCGGTCCCGTGGTTCACATCCAAGGCTCGGGCGATCTGGCGCTGGTGGCTGCCCGGATGGTCAGCCACGTAATCGACGACGGCCTTGGCGTTGTCGCTCTGGATCTGGGCGGCCACGAGGCACTGGTCGCGCAGCAGCTTGCCGCCACCGCGCGGGTAGTACATGCGGTACCCGTTGGCTTTCAGCTCGCCGATCATGCCGGCCTTGACGAGCTTGTCCAAATGCCAGGTCGCGTTGGTCGTGGATAGGTCGAGCGCCGTGGCGATCTTGCGCAGGTGGACCGCGCCGGTCTCCCAGATGTACTCGTACATCTGGCGACGCGTGTCGTGCTCCAGGATGTTGTCTCGGTTCACGTGCTTGGTTCCTGCAGCGATGAGCGTGGTCAGCACCATGCCAGCGATGGCTGCCGTTGCCGGCAGGACCGCGCCGGTCTCGGGAAGGATGGGTGGAGCTGGCCCGGGGGCAGGGGCGTCCCCTGCTCCGCCGCCAACGACCCCCTCCACTACCTCGAGAAGCTCGCCTGCGGGTCCTCCGACTGAGAGCAGGCCTGCAAGGAGGACCAACCACATCATCGATGGGAAAGCTCCCCCGTCATCTCTTGAACGTTTTGGTCAGGTGGTGAAACCATCGCCGGGTTCACTCGAAGCCGTCGTCAGTGAGACGGAGGTCCAGGGCCTCTCCGGACGCCATGAACGGGTGCTTCTCCACGTGGAGCCGCCGCCAGGAGCCGTCTTGCACCGTCATGGAGACGATCATGTCTGAGATGTGCTCGATGCCAGGGCCACCGAGGGGTCGCCACCCGCTGGGTCCACCTCGAACCTGGTTCGTGAACAGCGCCACGCCACCGCTGGCTCGTGTGGCTGCCTGGAGCTGATGGAGCTGGCGGTAGAGCTGGCGGAGCGCGGCCATCTCGGAGAGCTTCTCGAACCGGTAGAGGAAGCTCAAGCTGTCCAGGCAGGCGACATCCACCTCGCCTGCGCGCAGCAGCCGAGCAGCCCCAGCCACCATGCGCGATTGCTCCTCGAAGTCACCAGGGCGGGCGATCAGCACGCGGTCGGCCGCGCTGCCGAGGAGCTGGGTGAGCCGGTGGGGGTGCGGTTGCTCGGTCAACACGACGGCGGCGCGCTCGGCAGCTCGGGCCACCGCCATCGTCAAGGTGGTCTTGCCTGCGCCGGGGGGGCCGTAGACGTGGATGAGGCCGGGGGCTGGGAGACCTCCGAGGTGGTCGTCGATCGCTGGGATCGAGGTCCGGGCGGCTGGGGCCATGGCTCCGGGTCGCCCTGGGTGCACTTGCCCCTTGCCCGGGGCGCATGCACACTTCCCGACCCCGTTTTATATACTCACGGGGTCGGTTGAGGGGGTGGGACGTCGGGTTCTTTAGGGACCGGGACCCATCGTGGATACACGTGGCTCGGCCCCCTATCGCGGTCGCGACCGAGGATTTCGCGGCCTACCTGGACATCGCCCGGAAACTGCGGGTCGAGGGGATCGCGTTCGCGAGCCTCTCCCCCGGCGACCCTATCCCGGGCCATGTCGAGGTCGTGATCACCACGGAGGCCGAGCAGGGGCGCATCGAGCACCCGCGCGTCGTGCTGTTCTCGACACCATACGCCACGATCGAGGCAGCCATGGCCCGGCTCAAGGGCCTCGACGAGATCGAGCATCTCGTGATCGGCGTGGATCCCGGCCAGCGCCCTGGCATCGCGGTGGTGGCCGACGGCCACCTGCTCTCCTCGCGCCTGGCCGCCAACCCCGAGGACGTGGCTGCCGAGGTGCGAGCCACGGCCGCCCGGTTCCCGGAGGCCGACGTCAGGGTACGCGTCGGCCACGGCGCCCAGACCATGCGCGATCGCATCGTCAACGGGCTCTTGGCTGTGGGGTTTATGGTCGAGGTCGTCGACGAGACCAGCACCTCCCCGCCGCGGGCCAGGGTCGCAGGCGAGCGGGACAAGATCGCCGCCCGGTCCATCGCGCGCACCACGGGCACGCTCGTCGAGCACCCGCGCCGAGTGGAGGCTTCGCCTGGCGAGATCCGGGACATCCAGCGGCGTTCTCGGCTGGCCTCAGAGGGCCGGGTCACCATCTCCAAGCGGCTGGCCGGCAAGGTGGCCACCGGTCATCTTAGCCTCACCGAAGCGGTGCGTCAGCAAAAGGGCGAGCAGGCGGAGAGCTGATGCCCACCCTGCGCCAACTCACGAGCGGGCAGGACGCCATGGCGGTGGCCCGAGCGGTCTTCTCGGACCCCGAGGCCCGGCGAGGCATGGGCTGGACCGAGCAGGACGATGCCGAGGAGGCCAAGCGCTCGATCCTGGGCCTCTGGCGCCGCCGCTTCCAGGGCGATTGGGTCCTCTTCGCCATCGAGGTGGACGGCCGGGATGTGGGGCTTGCAGGGCTGGGCAGCGGCTCGCAAGCCGACGAGCCGCCATGGGTCGCCGTCTACCTGCTCGAGCGGGGCCGCGGGCTGGGCCGGCGGGCGACCGAGCAGCTCCTGGACCTGGCCGCTGAGCAGGGCCACGCAAGGGTCCGGGCGGTGACCTGGGCGGAGAACAAGCGGGGCAGGGGTCTGCTGGAGGCCTTGGGCTTCGAGGATCAGGGCCCAGCGAGCTACCCGTGGGCCGAGGAGAGCGGGATGGCGTGGCTGGTGTACGAGCACCGTCTCGCGGGCCTTCCGGGCAGGTGACTGCCTGCCAGGGTTGAACGTGCCAGGTGCGTTGACCAGCTTGCTCCATGGACGTTTCCGTCCTGAGCACCGAGCATCCTCGCTCGGTTCGTGTCCCGGGGGGGCAGCTGGCATTCCACGGTCCCAACCTCCACAGGGGAACGGGTCAGAGGCTCCCCCGGGCCTCGATCTCACTCCTCAAGCACGGCTTGTCTCACCTGGCCTGTGCCCACGCAAAGGCTAAGTCCCAGGCGCCCTCATGGGGACGTCCCCCGGAGCAGGAGGGTGGCCAACGGTTCCCGTGTCCCGACCCTCAAGGGCGCGGTCCGAACTGAGGAAGGTCCCCACTCACCAAGGGCCGGGATCCGGTGAAAGCCGGGCGGGGGAGACCCCGTGGGTCGGAGCAGAAACGACACCGCCACCGCCAACAGGGATGACGGGGATCCAAGCCCCAGACGTCGGCAGTGGAGTGGCTGAAACGGCCTAGACCCCCCGGAGCAAGTCCAAACCGCCCCGCTCGTAGGCGCCCTTGCCAAGGGGCAAGTAGGACGCGCAGGTGGATGCCACCACCCGGCCGGCAACGGCTGGCGAACAGGATGGGGCCTACTCCCTGCACCGGGGGGCCTTCGATTCCACCACGGGTCCACCGACCTTCCACCGCGGAGGCGCAAAGACCGCGAAGAACGCGGAGATGGAACAGGCGTTCTTGTCCTCCGTGTCCTCCGTGTCCTCCGCGCTCTCCGCGGCTTCGCGGTGACGTGGACGCTGCCGGGCGCCACCCCACCCCTCATATCCATCCACCCCGCTCCCCAGCCATGTCCTCCAAGGTCCACCGCGTCGAGGTGTTCCACGTCGAGGTCCCATGCCCGGAGACCTTCCACCCGGCCTGGCTGCCGGCCTACCCACAGACAGAGAACAAGTTCACCCTGCTGCGCCTCTCGACCAAGGACGGCCGCACGGGCGTGGGCGCTGGGCCCGCCTTCGATCGCGAGCGCGAGGGCCTGGGCCACCTCTTGGGCCCCTACCTCGTCGGCCTGGAACCCGATGACCTTGAGACCGTGCGCCAGCGGATCCGGGAGGCCAGCTTCCTGGGCTGGCGCAACCCATGGATCGAGGCCGCCTTCCTGGACCTCTGGGGCACCCTGGACGCCAAGCCCACCTGCGAGCTCCTCGGCGGCCAGCCGCGGCCCTTGAAGGCCTACTGCAGCACCGGCCAGGCCACCACCCCCGAGACCGCTGGCGACCAGCTGGCCCTGGCCGGCGAGCTCGGGGTGGACACGGTCAAGCTGCGCGCCCATGCCGACACGTTGGCCAGGGATCTCGACATGCTCGAGGCCGCCGCCGAGGCGTGCGCCGAGCAGGGTGTGCGCATGGCGGTTGATGCCAACCAGGGCTGGCGCGTGACCGCCACGGGCCCCGCCCCCCTCTGGGACCACGAGCGGGCCCGCGCCTTCGCCGAGGCGTGCGCCGAGCACGAGGTGGCCTGGCTCGAGGAGCCCCTGGACATGCACGACGTCGAAGGGATGGCCAAGCTGCGGGCCAGCGTGGACGTGCCCATCGCCGGGGGAGAGTTGCTCGGCGACTTCCACGCCTTCCGGCCGCTGTTCGATGCGGGCTGCCTGGACAAATACCAGCCGGATGCGACGCTGTGCGGGGGCGCCGAGACCAGCCTCAAGGTCGCCGAGCGATGCCGGGCCGAGGGCTTGAGCTTCGCGCCCCACACCTGGACCAACGGACTCGGCCTGCTCTACAACGCCCACATCATGGCCGCCGCAGGCGTCGATGGACCCCTGGAGTGGCCCTACGATCCCCCCGGCTGGACGCCGGAGGCCCGAGACGGCCTCTTCGAGCCCTTACAGCTCACCGACGACGGGGCCTTCGAGCTCCCCGACCAACCCGGCCTAGGCGTGGACATCGATCCAAGCAAGCTGGACCGATTCGGCGAGAAGCTCTACGAGGCCACGCCCGGGAGCGTCGCGGTCAACCTGGCCAAGAAGAAGGGGATCGTGGAGACGGTGAAGTACGCGCTCCGGCGGCGGGGTTGACGAGCGATCACCACAAAGACACAAGGGACACAACGACGAGGAAACGAACTAGCACCGTTACCGGTCAGGTCCCTTTGTGGTCGTTGTGTCGTTGTGGTGAGCGTTGGTTGATCCTCACCGCCGATCCCCGCTGATGTCATCCATGCCCACCGCTTCAACGTGGACGCTCACCGTCCCGACGAGGTCGCTCACCCTGACGTCCACGGTCCAGTTGCCCGAGAGCGGTGCCCAGCTCGCCTCCTCGGAGAGGCTGGATCTGCCGTCAAGCTGCAGGGTCCGGTTGTAGGCCAGGGTCCCGTCTGGGGTGGTCACGCGGACCTCGAGGCTCCCTTGGCTCACGTCGTCGCGTGTGTCCCATGCCCGCAGGTCGAGCTGGACGGAGCGAGCACTGGGGTGGATATAGAACGTCTGGCTCCGCTGTTCCTCGGTGCACGGTGCATCCTTGCACGATGTGTGGAAGCTGTAGACGCTGCGCTCGGCGTTGCGTTCGACGATGTCCTCGACGTACGGGCGAACCTCGTAGAACGCCCAGATGCCCAGCGCGGAGACCACGACGAGCAGGGCGAGCAGGCCGATGCCGACGCCCTTGAGCACCTTTCCGGTGCCGCGGCCGACCGCGCGCCCGATGCGCAGCACGGTCTCGCCGCTGGCTGAGGAGAGCTCGGGCCCGCTGGGACCATAGCTCAAGGCCAGCTCTGCGGGGTCCCCGAAGGCGCGCACGGCCTGGCGGGCAGCCTCCTCCTCGCTGATCCCTGGATCCTCGGCCATGAGGCCCGTGACCCGGTCGACCAGGTGGCTTCGCAGCTCCTGGACGATGGCTCGCTTGTCTGCGCGCTCGCCACGAAGCCGGGTCTCGACCTCGCGTAGATAGGCGTCGATGATGTCGTTCATGTCGTGGACCTCCCGTCTTCGCTGGGTGCCGCATCGGTCTCGAGGGCTTGGACGACCTGCTCGACGCTCTCGGTGAGCGCGCGCCAGTCCTCCAGGCCCTGCTCGATGGCTCGCTGCCCCGGCGTGGTCACCTGGTAGTACTTGCGTGGCGGCCCCTTCTCGCCCTCGCCCCAGAAGCTGGAGATGAACCCCATCTCCTCGAGGTTGTGGAGCAGCGGGTAGGCGGTGCCCTCCTTGAAGGCGAGCTGGCCGCCGCTGGCTTCCTCGATCCGCCGCAGGATGCGGTAACCGTACTCCGGGCCCACCCGGTCGATGACCAGGAGGAGGAGCAGGCTCACGAGACCGGACTTGAGCTCGCGGTCCAGCTTCTCTCGGAAGCTGTGGACGTCGGGGGGCGCAGCCATGGACTACCTCGGGGTGATAGGTAACAAGAGGGTCTAGGTAGATAAGGGTATCTCGGGGGTCGAGGTAGGCGATCGGAGGGGATGGCGGGGATCGCGGACCCCCAGCTACTTGAGGGAGGAGCTGGCATGGCCAACGCGATGCCAGGACGACGCCCCCCGACCGGTGGCCAGGTTCCAGGTGGCGGTGGCTCAGGCGGCTTCAAGCTGCTCGGCGCCCGGAAGGCCACCGTGATCGCGCTGCTCGGCGTGCTCATGGGTGCAGCGGCCTATGCCATCCCGTACTACCTCCTCTGACGGTATCAGTGGCCCGTGGTGCCCTTCGTGCACCTTGTGGTCATCGCCTAGATACTGCATGTCGCCCAACCGGTGCGTCCAAGTCCTCCCCCCACCTTGACCGGCCATGGAGTTCGAGGAGGACGTCGTGCTCGTCACCGGTGCCACCGGTGGCATCGGGCGGGCCATCTGCCAGCGCTTGGCCGAAGAGGGTGCCCAGGTAGCCATCCACTACCGGTCCAGCGAGGAGAAGGCCGAGACCTTGGCCCGGCAGCTGCCAGGCGGACCGCATCTGCTCGTCCATGGGGATCTCGCGCAGCAAAGGGTGCGCCAGGAGCTCATCGAGGCGGTGGTGGCCGAGCTCGACCAGGTCGATGTCCTCGTGAACAACGCCGGCGTCTTCTACGACCACGGACCCATGGACACGACCTTCGAGCAGTGGCGCGAGGCGTGGGAGGAGACCATCACGGTGAACCTCCAGGCACCTGCGGATCTGTGCTACTGGGCGGCCAAGCAGATGGGCAAGCAGGGCGGCGGGCGCATCGTGAACGTCTCCAGCCGAGGTGCGTTCCGGGGTGAGCCTGGGGCACCAGCCTACGGGGCCAGCAAGGCAGGGTTGAACGCGCTCACACAGTCGCTCGCCAAGGCGCTGGGCGGGCGGGGCATCACGGTGAGCGCCGTGGCACCGGGCTTCGTGGAGACCGCTCGGGTGGCTGGCAAGCTCAGCGGCATCGGGGGCAAGCGGATCAAGGAGGAGAGCCCCCTGGATCGTGTCGCCACGCCCGAGGAGGTCGCCGAAGCCGTGGCCTTCCTGGCCAGCGAGCGCTGCCCGTTCACCACGGGTGCGATCCTGGATGTGAACGGAGCAAGCTACCTGCGGACGTAACTCACTTCAGGGGTGGAGAACAAGACCGCTAGAACTGGCGATCAAACTTCTCGATTACTCGAGTCACATCGTAGTGAAGGAGACGGACGCGCCAATACACCACGACGAGCAGGAAAAACAGGAAAACGATTCCGATGGCGACGTAGTCCTGGACGGGTATCCCTTGTCTGTACGCGAACAACAGTACGGACAACAACACCGAGAACCCAAATCCGGTAATCGCTGCTATTTGATCAACGGAGCTCATCAGCCGTTCGGATTGTGTTTCGATTTCACTCAACTCCTCCCGCCCCCGATTTAGAACGGCAGCAAGGCCGTCGCCCCCAGAGTTTAGTGCGTGGGTCGTCGATCTGCATGTGCCTTCTTCAAGGCGGGCGAATTCCACCCTAGTGGAGAACGCGGTTCTCCGGATATTCGCTAAATCTGACTTAGGAAATCTAAGGAAAGACTGGACGGGAAATGTGATCTGTTTGCCAACTGATTCAGTTCGGCCGTGAACTCGCTTCAGCGTTTCAATCGCCTCCTCGGTCCGTTCGTCTGTTGCCCGGCTCGATGCCCGGCGAATTTTTTCGCAAATGTCGCGCCCAGGGTCCGTCCGGACACTCACGAAGATTGATTTGTAGTCGAACAGTGGATGCACAAATCCATCGTTCTTAAGTTCCCAGACGAGCCACTTGCTGAAGTGGTAGAGGTGCATCTTCGCCTCCGTCCTGGCGATGCGCCTGGCTCTCGGAGTCCATGCGGCTGGGAAGTTTGCCGTGATTTGGAGAAGCCCAGTTGAGCTCAAGGTCGCCGAATAAGGAATCCCGAACATTCCCCTCGCCTGGAGGACATCGGGGTCTTCAAGCCGCTGCGTGCCCTCGAGTCGTGCACGAAACTGTTCCTGCTGCTGCCGCCGATAATCATCTGTGAACCGCAGCGTAAACTCGCCGACTTTAGGGGTTAGGACACCGAGATCAATGTCGTATCGGTTGTGGCTCCCATTCGATCTCGGAAGTGAGAGCACGCTTCGTGGGCCTCTCTCCGCAGGGTACGGTAGAGCTGCGTTGAAACAAAAACGCATTGACGTCTCAGCGGGGAGAATGCACGACCTCGCTAATAATTTTCGTAGCTGTCCTGTTCAGGTTCTGAGCGCCCCCTGCCGCGGCAAGCCGGTCTTGGAGCCATACGATTTCTTCACCTGTGCTCGTGAGGTGGAGATCGTGATCCTGCACCATCTTGCCCTCGCGAAATGGTTTATCGTCGTTCGCAACCGCGGCTCCCAAATCGAGGGATTCGAGTTCCTCAAGCAGCTCCTCATCCCATTCAACGAAGAAGTTCTCGCCTTCGAACGCGTAACCGAGCGTAATTCCAGCTTCTCGTTCGAGGCGGCGCTGAACCTGTGCAACAGTCCGTTGCATTTCGCTGTAGCCTGGATCGTCTCCTTCTGACTTTGCCAGCCCAATGTAGACTCGGAGAAGGATTTGGCGGCGCTCTTTCCAACCAAGCGTTCGTAGGCGATCCGGCGGTTCAGGGCTCATGGTCCTCATTCCCGCACCATCCTCTCCCCGTCCAGGGTACTTCGTGACCGGTGAACGGCTACAAGGGCCTTTCTGATTAACTTTATGCACGAACAACGGAGAGTGTGCAAGGTTAGAGTGATGTTCAGGCGTGGCCTTGACCAATGTGGCAAGTTTCCTTGTCTGCTTTGGAAAACGGTGGCACCCCGAAGAAGCCGTTTGCGACCAAGGGGGCTAAGACGCGGGTAATCGGAATTCCTCACCCTTCCAAGTAACCCCGGACCTCCCAGAGGTACGGGAAAGCACGCTTGCCTGTCGTCGTGCGCAGGTAGTCCACGCCGCTGGACCCCCCCGTACCCCGCCTGCGCCCGATGATGCGCTCGACCACGCGCACGTGGTGCTCGCGCCAGAGGGCCAGTTGCTCGTCGAGCTCGAGCAGGGACTCGGTGAGCAGGTAGAGCGGCAGGTCGCGGTCGGGCTGCTCGTAGAGCTGCTTGAGGGCCTGGATGAGCTCAAGCTGTTCGTCCTCATCGTTCTCCAAGTGGCCCAGGCTCGTGTCCTCGGGCACCTCGTAGCCAAGCTGGGTCAGCATGCCGTAGTAGGCTGAGCGGAGATCTGGCCCATCGAGGCGGTCCTGGAGACGCTTGGTGGCAGCCTCGTCGAAGAACCGAAGGTAGGCCTCGTCTTTGAGCCCGCAGAGGAACTCGATCTCCCGGAACTGGGTCGACTGGAAGCCGCTGGCAGGTTGGAGGCGGCCGCGGAACTGCAAGAACTCCACGGGCTCCATGGTCTCCAGCAGGTGGATCTGGTCCGTGAGCAGCTTCATCACCGCCACGATCCGGTGGGTGAAGTGCCTGGCGCGCAGGACCTCGCCGGCCTCCATGGACGCCATGGCGGAGCTGATCTCATGGAGGATGAGCTTGAACCAGAGCTCGTAGGCCTGGTGGATCACGATGAACAGCATCTCATCGTGGTGCGGCGGGTCAGACTCCGGGTGCTGGAGGTCGAGCAGCTGCGTGACGCGCAGGTACTCATTGTAGGTCAGATCCCCCTCCCCGTACTGGTCGGGCTGCTCGATCCCCGGGCCCATGGCCGGGGCAAGTCGGGGGGCCTGGAAGGCCCTTTCGGGCGACGGGATCGCCTTCTAGGGGGAAGATTTAAGTAACAGGTGACGGCGGTTGTCTCGTAGATGATGATTGACGCGCGGGAAGCCGCCGTCACCTTTCCTGTGAACCCCCGATTCGCTTAGGGGAACCACCGATTCGACGCGCGGTCTGACGACCGCCTGGGTTCCGCCCCTGGCGGGCGGTCTCTGGACCTTGATACGCATAGGGGAACCACCGCGTAGCCACGTGGCCTGGTGGCCCCCTGGGTTCCGACCCTGGCGGTCGGTCTCTAGACCCTGATCCGCTTAGGGGAACCGCCGCTTCCCGCTCTGAGGAGCGCGCTCTATGACCGTTCCGCGACACAGACGTACGTGAACGAGCCCGTGCGCTCCCAGGCCACTTGGTCGAAGTGGGCCTCGAGCAGCTCGACCAGCTCGTCCGGCTCCAGGAAGTTGGACCCGAACGCGAGCAGCCGTTCCCCCCAGTCCACCAGGCGCCCGACCGCTTTGCTCGGATCGATCTCCTCGATCACCAAGCGCCCGTCCGGCCGGAGCACGCGCGCGGCCTCCTCCACGACGGCTTGCTGCTGGGGGGCGAAGTGGTGGAAGGCCTCGGTGATCACGATTGCCCCGATGCTCTCGTCCGGGAAGGGCATGGCCTGGCCCAGGCCGAGCACGGGCGCGACCGCGCGGCCGGCACGGCGGTTGCGGGCCAGCATCCCCTGGCTGGGGTCAAGCACCATGGGCTGCTGTTCGGGCGCGTAGATCTGCTCGGTGAACCGGCCAGTCCCGCCGCCAAGATCGACCACGGGCCCCTTCGCCGAGGCGAGGTGGTCACGCAGCCTGGTCGGGTGCGTGGGGATGGGGAGCCAGTCGTAGACCCGGCTGATGAGATCGAATCGTGCCATCGATGCCGCTTGGCCAAGGGCGTGGAGCCTGACAACCCTACCGGTCCCGCTCGAAGGTGCCCGTGAGCTGGGTCTGCTCAAGGATGTGGTCTTCCATGGCCTCCTCGAGCTCCTTGCGGTAGGCCCCGTTGCCCAGCTCGAGCTGGGTGTCCAGGGCGTAGAGGGTGAAACGGTAGCGGTGCTCTCCATGGCCCTTCGGGGGGCAGGGCCCATCGTACTGGGTGCGGTCGAAGCCCGTGGTGCCCTGCTTGGCCTTGGCGAACGCCATCCCGTTGCCACTCGGGGGGTAGCCTTGATCCAGCTGCTCTGCGGTGGCTGGGATGTTCCACATGAGCCAGTGCACCCAGGGCTCCGGGCGCGGCGCGTCCGGGTCGTCCACGATGAGCACGAGGCTGGCGGCCTCGCCAGGGACATCCTCCGGGATCAGGCGCGGGCTCGTGTTGGCACCCTGGCAGGTGTGGTCGGCGGGGATCGGCTCCCCGTGCTCGAAGGCGGGGCTGGTCAAGCGCATGGCCATGGGGAGGGCTCCGTCTTCCAGCGCTTAGAACGTTGGCAGTGCGCGTGGCTAGGGGTCGTCATGGCCGGATCTCCATGAGGTAGGTTCCCGGAGGCAACGTGAACGTGAGCACACCGTCCTCAAGGGAAGCGATCACATCGTGGGGCCCGATGACGAAGGTAGAGGGCATCGTGCTCCAACCCCCGGCCAGGCTCAGGTCTGTTGGCCCGTCGTTGGTGACGCCAGCGAGCAGCTCGGCACCGGTCCCGTCGGCCCCGGGAACACCCATGCGGGCCAGATCGAGTGCGAGCGAGCCCACGTTGTCCAGGGAGATCTCCACCGGTGGCCCCTCGGTCTCAAGCGGCGTGTCCTCCAGGCCGAAGACCCAGCCTTGACCGTGCATGGCGTACGGCGTGGAATGCCCGACGGTGGCTGCACCGGCTTGTGGGACGGTGTCCGGGGCACCAAGTTGGCCTTCCAGGTGACGGCTGGTGACGTCGGCTAGGGCGTGGTTGGTCGGGTCGTCCGGGTCTGCGTCGTGCACGGTCAACCCGGAGAGCCAGTACCCGCCATCGAAGGCGAAATCCAGCTCGTTCCCTTCAGCCTCGACCTCCTCCACGGCGCGCTCGAGGGCCGGCACGCGCTTGTAGACCACGCGGCTCGGGTTCTCCTCGCGCACCTGGTCATCGAGGTAGTTGGCTCCATGGACCCACTCGTCCACGACCGCTTGCGTGAAGTGCTCGTAGCCGGGGAAGGTGGCCATCTGGTAGCGGTAGCCGAGCTGGGCGAACCCGGCAGCTACGCGCTGGACACCGGAGATGGGCACGAGCTCGTCGTTGCTGCCGTGGTGGATGACGTAGGGGACATTGCGGGCGTTCTCGATGAGCCGGAAGGTCAACGCGTCGTTGGGCCGGGCGTTGGACTCGTCTGTGGCTGTGTCGCTTCCCCCCTCGTCGACCCCGAACCACGCGCCGTGGGTCACCGCCCCGCTGATGGGGAAGGCGCCGGCGAACCAGTCCGGGTAGAGCAACCCGAAGAGGTAGCTGCCGAAGCCGCCCATGGAGTAGCCGCTGACGTAGCGGCGGTCCTCGTCGATGGCGAGGAAGTCGTGGACGTCGGCCCAGACCTCGAGCACGTCCACGTGGCCCACGCCAAGGTACCAGGTGCTCGTGCCGCGCCCGCTGGGTCCGATCATGACGTTGGGGTCAGCGCGCTCCTCGCCCAACTGCCAGTAGACGCGAGGCGTCCAGGCAGCAGCCTGGTGGGCCGTGCCGCCGCGCCAGTGGAGCCACATGGTCATGGGGCTCTCTTCGCTCGGGTCCCACGTGGCGGGCAGGTAGAGGCCGTAGTGCTGGTGGATGCCCTGCTTTTGACCCTGCCTCAGGGACTCGCTGCTGACGGAATCGTCGGAGAGGAAGACGCGCTCGTGGTAGCCCGGCGTGGGCTGCCAGGGCGTGGTCGTGCCGGTCTCCAGGCGCACCAGGCTGACGGTCTCCAGGAAGGGGTCGATGGTGCCGTCGAGCAGGGCGAGCGCCTGGTCGAGGTCGAACCAGTTGGAGACGGTGGCCTCGTGGCGAACGGTGTCGAGGAGTTGGCCTTGGCCTGCCCCAGTGCTCACGTGGGCCAGGGTCGGCTGCTCGGCGGCGGGGTCGAGGACACCCGCGCCGATGGCCAGGCGCAGCCCGGGTCGTCCGTCCACAGTGGTCTCGAGCAGGGCCCGGGGGAGCTTTGCCTCCAGAGCGTTCGTGTAGCCTTGGCTGCCTAGGGCGAGCTCAGCACCGGGTGCCGGCGCGCCCGTCACGCCGTGGGTGGAAAGAAGCAGGCTCGTGTCGATCGCTGTGCTGGTGAGCCCGCTACCGTGGCCTAGCGAGCCCATCGCATCGGGCCCGGTGTCGGCGGCGATGAGCAGGGCGGGCACGGTCTCATCGGTCATGGTCGCGAAGGTGGCTAGCACGTAGATCCAGTCGGCATCGGCCGCCAGGCGCACCTCGACCAGGTCGGCGTGACCCGCGGTGCCGGGCGGGTAGTTGGCATCCCCGTACTCGGCGTTGGTGGCCAGCATGCCCCCGGTGGGGTCCATGTCGTCGGCACCGAACTGCTCGCCGGCGGCCTGGGCAAGCGCCTCGACGCGGGTGGTCCGATGGTCGGCCTCGTAGGCGTCCCCGAAGGTTGCGATGCGCTCGGCGTCCTTGCCGTCATCAGCGCCATGGTCGTCGAACAGGAAGCCCTGGTGGATCCACTCGCCG
>CAYNEI010000028.1:17381-29043 GCA_964396185.1 uncultured Thermoplasmatales archaeon | reverse complement strand
CTGGCGCGGAGACCATGCGCGTGCTCGGCAACGGCGACGACGCAGGCTGAGCCTGCGAGGCGCTGGGCCGAAACGTGGAAGAGGGGCGAGGTGTTGGAGCACCCATGGCCTCGGAAGAGCCCACCGGCGAGACCCGGATCGAGCGCGACACCATGGGCGAGGTCCACGTCCCTGCCACCGCTCTCTACGGCGCCTCCACCCAGCGCGCCGTGGAGAACTTCCCCGTCAGCGGACAAGGCCTCCCACCCCGGTTCGTGCACGCCATGGGCTTCGTCAAGCTGGCCTGTGCCCGGGTCAACAAGCGCCTTGGCCTGCTCGATGAGAAAACCGCCGATGCCATCGAGACGGCCGCGGCTGAGCTGGCGGATGGCAAGCTGGACGACCAGTTCCCCATCGACGTCTTCCAGACCGGCTCGGGCACCTCGACGAACATGAACGCCAACGAGGTCATCGCCAACCGGGCCAGCCAGATCCTCGGTGCAGAGCCCGGCGCCAAGCTCGTGCATCCCAACGACCACGTCAACCTGGGCCAGTCCAGCAACGACGTCATCCCCACGACCATGCACGTCTCGGCCCTGCTGGCCATGGAGGAGGACCTGCTCCCAGCCCTCGACGAGCTGGCCGGGGCGCTGGAGGCCAAGGCCGATGCCTTCGACCACGTGGTCAAGATCGCCCGCACCCATCTCCAGGACGCAGTACCCATCCGGTTGGGCCAGGAGTTCGGGGGCTACGCTGCCATGGTCCGCGGGAGCCAGCGCCGCCTCGAGGCGGCCAGCGCCGAGCTGCGCGAGGTGGCCATCGGTGGCACCGCGGTGGGCACGGGCTTGAACGCCGCGCCAGGCTTCGGTTCCCAGGTGGCAGACGAGCTCAGCGATCTGACCGCCACCGAGTTCGTGGAGGCCGCCGACCACTTCGAGGCCCAGGGCAGCCGGGACGCCTTCGTCTTCGTGTCAGGCGCGCTCAACCAGACCGCCGCCAGCCTCATGAAGATCGCCAACGACATCCGCTTGCTTGCCAGCGGGCCCCGCTGCGGGCTCGGCGAGCTCATCCTGCCGGCCATCCAGCCCGGTTCCAGCATCATGCCCGGCAAGGTCAACCCCGTGATCTGCGAGTCCGTGGTCATGGTGGGCGCCCAGGTCAACGGCAACCACCAGGCTGTCACCGTGGGCGGCCAGTGGGGCCAGCTCGATCTCAACGCCATGCTCCCCATGATGGCCACGAACCTCCTCTCCTCCATCGAGCTGCTCGCCAACGTCAGCGGCATCTTCGTGGACAAATGCATCGAGGGGATCGAGGCCGACGAGGAGCAGTGCGCTGCGTACATCGAGCGCTCCACCGCCATCGCCACGGCGCTCAACCCCCACATCGGCTACGAGAAAGCCGCCGAGGTGGCCAAGCGGGCCTACAAGGAGCGCAAGCCCGTGCGCGAGGTCGTGGTGGACATGGGCCTGATGGACGAGGATGCGGTGGACGAGGCCCTGGACGTCGATGCCATGACGCGGCCCGAGAAGAACTAGCGGGAGGCGCTCCGGTACCGGTGAGGGCGACGGTATCTGGGATCAGGACCACGAGGGACACGATGGGCACAGCGGGCCACGAAGCCCAACGGTAGATGGGAAGAGGAACCACGGAGAGCACGGAGCACACGGTGGGCCGCGGGGACCTTCGGCGGGGGAAGGGGAGCGCACCGAGTATGGAAGCCGGTTGGGGCGGGGGGCACAAGGGACGACGCCGGCCGGGCACGGCCGGAAGGGAGCGGCCGTCAGGCTGCAACGGATTGGTTCTGCCCATCATCGCACCAGCGGTGGCGTCGCAGTGGGGTATCGACCGCGAAGATGCCGACAGCGCCACTGACCGGGCGGCCGCAAGCGCAGACATCGAGAGATAGCGCCATCACCGCCTCCAAGCATCCAGCCTGACGTCCTTGGGGCCTGCGGAGCGCGAGGGCGGCGTTTCTTGTTCGCCGCCGTTTTCTTTGCGCCGCCCTCGGGGCCCAGAGGCCCCAACAAAGAAAAGGGCGGGCTAGATGTCGAAGATGACCTCGATGCGTGCGGGGTCGCGCTCCACCACCAGGTCGTGGTAGGTCGTGGCCTTGATCTCCATGAGGTGCCCGTGGCGCTCAGGGTCGTAGATCTCGCCCTCGAGCTCCAGGGTCGCCTGCACGCCAGAGGAGGTGGGCTGGATCGTGGCCCGGCAGGTGGCCGGCAGGAACCCCTCGGTCTGGTTGATGAAGTTGAGCTCATCGAGCAGGTCCACGACCAAGTCGTCCAGGGCAGGCGAGCCGATGGCGATCTGTCTGGACTGGCTTGGCTCGATGCCTCCGTCCGGGCAGACCAAGGCGGCGTAGCCGTCCACCAGGTCCGAGAGAGCGGCTGACAGGCTCTCGGCCTCGACCTTCAGGCCAACGTCAGCGGTATGCTCGATGATGCTCCAGGGGGACACGGCTCTCGGCGAGCCACAGAGGACAACGGATTTACGCTTTCGCCCCAGTCTGAGGCCAGATGCGGCTGGTCTGGCTCTGCGCATGGCTGCTGCTCACGGCGGGTTGCACGACGCCGGCACCGGTGGATCCGGGCCCCGGAGCCTCCGAGGACGCCATCGTCTTCCGGTCCACGCGCATCGACCAGGATGGCGATGGGCTCTCTGATGCCCTCAACCTCACCTTGCTCCGAGCACCGGCCCCCATCCCCCGCGACGAGCTCGCGGTGCATCGGGACGGTGTGCGCCTCGAGCTGGATGGTTCCTTCTCCAAGCAGGCCTGGGTGCCTGGCACCAGCCTGGTGCTGGCGTGCCCGGATGGCTTCAACGAGTACGAGGTCTGGGTCGCCGGGGAGCTCAAGAAGGTGGTGGCCACCGAGTGCGGCGTGCCCGTCCCGGCCAGCCCCCCCTTCTTCCAGGGTCGCGTCGTGGACGGTGATGCCGACGGGCGCAACGACGCTGTCCAGCTCACGCTGGTGGCCGGCGGGCCCGTGGATCTCTCAGAGCTCAACGCCACCGCTGGCACCCAAACCCTGCGCATCTACGCGACGCCTCTGAAGAGCGAGCTCGCCCGCGGGACGGCGACGAACGGAACCGAGCTCTACACGCCGTGCCTTCGGGGAGGGGACACGTTGGATCTGGTCTGGCGGCAGCGCGCGCTCCCGGGGCTCTCCATGGCCACCTGCGAGGCCTTCATCCCTGGCGTCGATGCACCGCACGAGCTCTCCTCCATCGACGTGGACGGCGACGGCCAGCAGGACGGGATCTCCATCACGCTCGGCAACGCGACCGACGGGCCCTTCGAGCTCGAGCAGATCGAGGCGCACTGGGGCAACGAGACCGCCGTGCTCAACGCCTCGGCGACGCTCGAGGCCCCGCCCGATATCTGGCTCGCCGGCGAGGACCTGGTCGCCACGTGCCCGACCGACGGTCAGCGCCGCTTCTCGTTGTCGGTGCGGGGCACGCTCATCGTCCAGACCTTCACGACCTGCCAGCGATCCCCAGGCCAACCCCTTCTCGACCTCGAGCTGTCCTCCGAACGGAACACGTTGACAGCCGAGCTGGTCTTCTCCCGGCTCGGCGATCTCGATCTGCAGCGGGTGACCGCGAACGGTGAACCTGTGGGGAACGGGACGTGGCAGCCGGGCAACGAGATCGTGCTGGACTGCCCGTGGGGAACCCTTGAGCTGCTCTACGACGGCCGCCTCGCGTTCCGCGGCCAAGCGCCGTGCTAACCCCGCCAGGCGGGGCAAGCGAGCAGGCTAGTCATCGTCCGAGCGCTTCTGCTCGGCCAAGTAGTGGGCCGCGTACTCCTCGAGGGGGACCATGTCCATGAGCCCGTTGACGATGTCGTCGTAGGTCGCCTTGCCCATCTTGTAGGCTGTGAGACGCTCATGCGTCTCCGGCTTAACCGGTATCGTCTTCCATCGAACCATCGGTTCCCGTGGAGACCACGGGTTATAACGGTTATAAGGTTACCTGATTGGCTCATCCGTGCCTGCGAGAAGGCGCGACCCTACCGATGGAGGCTACGGGTGCAGCCAACGTTCCGGTCGGCCCACGAGCGCCATGCCGATGGCGAGCTCGCCGGCCACAAGCGCAGGGAGGATGGGGAGGGCCAGATCCCAGAGGTGGTCGTGGCGGGCATCGATGGCCCGCTCCAGCAGCGCCTGGCTCGCCTCAGGCGTGGGTCGCACATCGGACGCCCAGACGCGCTCCCGGTGGGTGAACCGCTCGTCGAGATCGCCCAGCAGCGGGAGGCCGGTCTCCCCCAGAGGGCCGTGCACGGGCTCGCTCCAGAGGGTCTCGTGGTCCCGGTAGTCCACCACCATGCCGGTGAGCGGCTCGACCAGGGCGGTGCGCGCGGTGGCTCGGTACCAGATGGTGCCATCTGTGACGAGGAACTGGCCCACGTGGCGGGCATCGTACTCGATCAGGGTCACACCGCCTCGCTGCTCGGTGCCCATGCGGTGGAAGGCGTCGATGGCACCCACGGCCAGCCCGTGCTCGTTGTCCCAGGGGACACCGAGGTGGACCACGTCCCGGATCTCGCCGAAGAGCGGCGTCGATGGGAAACCGGCGCGAACGCCGGGCTCACCGGTGACCTCGAGCCCCTCGTCGACGGGCAGCGTGAACGCGCCACCGCGCGGCGAGAAGGCGCCTGAGAGGGTTCCTTGGAGGGCCAGGCCGTCCTGGCGCTCCACGATGCGTTCCGTGCGCTCTCGCACCTGCTCGCGCCAGCCCTGCTCGGGCGTCCAGTAGGCGATCTCCTCCTGGGTCGTGGTCGAGGAGCCAGGCTCGGCCTGGATGGGTGCCGAGGTCCTGTCTACGGCGATGGCCGCGGCTGCAGCCAGCAGGAGCAAGCCGGTGAGCAGGAGCGCCCCCCGCCGGAACAGCGAGGAACGGGTCAAGGAGGCCACCACGCGCGAAGGCTTGCGAGACAGCTCTTATAGGTTGTGGGCAGCCTCTTCACCAGGAGAACCATGCCCGAGTGCCTCTTCTGCCAGATCGCAGCCGGCGAGATCCCCGCTAAGACGGTCTACGAGGACGACGACGTGCTCGCCTTCCTGGACATCAACCCCCTGGCTGAGGGCCACACGCTCGTGATCCCCAAGGTCCACGCCGAGCGCCTCGGGGACCTCGACGAGCCCCAGGCCAGCACCTACTTCGCCAACGTTCCACGCATCGCGGCAGCCGTCGAGAAGGCCGTCGGTGCCGAGGGGGCCACCGTGGCCTGGAACGACGGCGAAGCCGCAGGCCAGGAGGTGCCCCACGTCCATCTCCACATCATCCCGCGCTACCGGGCGGACAATTTCGGCCCCATCCACGCGCTCTTCGAGGGCCCGCAAGAGACGGACCTGGATGACGTGTGCGCGCGCATCGTTGCATCGCTCTCGTAGAGGCGATGCTACAGACCTCGGGCCCCAGCACCGTCTCCGCGGGCCGGCGGTGGGCGGGTGGTTGGCGGGTGGGTCCAGAATCTGCCTGAGACTACTCGCTGAGCACCTTCCACGGCCCCTTCTCGTCGAAGTCGTGGAGGACCGCCCCCGTGGGTTCTCCCATCGTGCCTGTCAGGGCCCCGGAGCTGGAGTGCATCTGGATCCATGTGAGGTTGTTGACGCAAATCGAGCCCCCGCAGCCCGACTTATACATGTATGATAGCTTCGCGTCCCCCCAGTTGTTGGTCTGAACGATGTAGCGAGCGAACTCCCAGTCCCCCATCTCCATGTGGGCAAGGCTCGCCCACGTGGAGTACTCCACGTGGGTGCCCTCGAACAGGGGGTCCGCGGTCAAGAGGTGGGCTGTCTCGCGGGCTTCCTCCTCGAACGTCCACTCCTCGGACACCTCGACGCCGAGGACGAAAGCCTTCGAGACGATGACCTCCACGTACCACTGATCCCCGGTCTCGAGCGCCTGGAAGGTGAGCTCGAAGACCTGGGCGGTTCGGTTGAGATAGGCGAGATCGGTCCCCGGTACGGGGAACCGTGCCCATTCGCGCTCGAGCGTCATCCACGTCTCGCGCAGCGTCGTTGGATGGTGGTCCTCCATGAAGCCCTGGAGACCCTCGGCGTTCTCCTCGGCGAATGTGATCGCTTCGTGGAGCCTCTCGGGGACGTTGTAGTAGGCGCCGGGGACGTCCTCGACAACGGGGCCGTAGGGTGGGGGCTCACGGAAGGTCATGTGTGGGTTCTTCTCCCACGGTGGCCAGGGCTCTTCGAGCACGGTGAGCGCCACATCGTCGCCTCGGGAGTGCTCCAGCCGGGTTTCCTCGACGTTGATGTACTCGACGGAGACGGGCCAAGGGCTTCCGCGCTCGAACCAGATCGTGTCCGCCATAAAATCCGGGCTAACGGGCAGGCGCTCGCGACCGTCCACGGTGATCGGGTCTCCAACAGAGAACGTGACGAGTTTGGTTGATCGTCCGGTCCAGTGGGGGATCTCGATGGACTCGCCAGGTGTCATGGTGCGGCCTGCGAGACTCAAGGCCCCGCCCAGCATGCCGGTTGTGGTCTGCCTGTACTCACGGCCCGCCTGGTCGTCTGGCTCCTCGAAGGCGCTGCCCAGCCAGATGAAGACCCCAGTGCGCGCATCGATGGCTCGGTAGGCCGTCCGCTCGTTCCCGGATATCGTGAAGCTGTCCTCGACCATGACCGCCTCGCGTAACCGGCCGAACGCATCGCGGGTCTCCAGCGTCTCGTTGAGCACGGTGTGGGTCTTGGTGTCGTTGAAGATCCCACTGTAGGTGACCTGGTCGCCGACGTGGACGGGCGGGATGGTCCAAGGCTCGGGGTCGGCGGACGATGCAGGGACCGTGAGCATCACGGTGGCAAGAAGCAGAGAGAGGGCCACCAGGACAGACCGAAGCCGGGGCTCGCCGGGTCGCGTGCGAGGGTCGGGTCCGCGCGTCCTGAGGGCCACAGTCAGCTCCTCCTTACTCGAAGTTGATCGCCTCGCTCGTCGCGGTCATCCGGTAACAGCCCTCCACGTAGAGGCCTTCAAGCGGGGAGGTCGCACTGCCCGAACAAGCCTCCAGCTCAGTTCGTGTTGTTGTGTCACTCCTTAAGTATTGCTGAGTATCCAGGCCCGTGATCGGGCCTGGTGCTCGTTGCAGTAGGATGGGCGGCGTGTTCTACGGTGCCCACCTCGCCCCAATCCTCCACCGTCTTGCACCGCCACAGGCGGCGCACCCCTTCGCCCACGATGCTAAAGCCACGCACCGATCGTGGGCAAGTCGTAGAACTCGGGCTCGTAGGCCGCTGCCAGCCACCCTGGGTGGGCGGGGAGGCCCTCGGCTTCGAGCAGATGCTCGCGGATGGCCAGGCTGGCGGCGACCTCGCTGAGCAGCAGGCGCACGGCCTCAGGTACAGTGTGCTCGTAGTCTGCGAAGTCCACGAGCTCGTAGGCCGAGCCGACAAAGCACTCGTACCCGGCCAGTCGCTCGAGGGCGGCCTGGACGCCAGGAGAGGGTTCGCTGGGTCGTGAGGGCAGCGGGCACTCACCCACGGCCTCCATGGCCCCCCCCTCCTCGAACCGGAGCTTGATGAACCGATCGTCTTCCAGGCGCCAGGCCCGCCACTCGAAGCCTGGCGCTCCGAGCACCATGGTGGGGAGCTGGGCGTCCTCTTCGGCCAGGAACGGGCCCATGGCCACCGACCACGCCTCCTCGGTGATGCGGGTCGCGGGGATCTGGCGTCCGCGCTCCTGGTCGATGTCCCCCCAGACCCCCTCGGCTGTCGCGATGCGCTCGAACTGCGCGTGAACCTCCTGAGCCTCCCGGGTGTTGGCCTCGAGCTCGGCGATGTCCACCGTGCTGACCGCCTGGCCGATGCTCTGGACCAGCGCGCCGGTGCCCTCCCACGTGGCCTCGCGTACCTGGGTACCCGTGGCCAGGGCCTCGGGGCCGCCCTCGGTGTGATCCAGACCGGGGCAGACCCGGTTGGCGTAGACCTCGTTCGTGCGGCCGAAGTAGAGGTGGAACGGGAAGAGCCGGCAGTGAAGCGGCCGGTGGTCGTAGTCGGTGCAGACCCGGTCCTTGAGGAGCACGCAGCCACCACAGCCGCCCTGAAGGGGCAGCCGCTTGGTCCCGTCCGGATCCACGCCCACGGTTGTCAGGCCAGTGGAGGCCCGGATGGCCTCGAAGGTCTCGCTCTGGACCGCTGGAGGGTAGGTGCAGCAGAAGCCGCAGTCCTCCAGGCAGTCGAAGGCTTGGGCGGGGATGCGCAGGCGTGCTTGCTCCGCGAGCCAGAGAAGCGGGTCCACGCGCCGGTGTTCCGCGCCCTGGTGTATCAACCTTGCGCCAGGCCCGTGGCGTCCCAACCTTCACCGCGGAGACGCGAAGGTCACGAAGGTCGCGGAGACCCTCGGGGGACCGTTCCGGTCCTCTGCGGTCTCCGCGCTCTCCGCGACTCCGCGGTTAACTTGGCAGAGTTGAGGGATCGGCCAGCGTGTCCTCCGGGACCTGGCTGGCCTCAGCGGACAGCAGCGGGAGCTCGAGCACGGCGCTCGGGCCCAGTTCCAGGGTGCTCATGGTGTAGGTGGTGTCCTGGTGGACCCAGTGGTCGTCGTTGGTGAGCCAGAGGGCCAGCTGGGCGCCAGCGGGGACCACGTCCATCTGCGGGAAGAAGGTCATCTCGAGCTGGTAGGGCTCGCCGGGGGTGAGCTCGGCGGGCTGATCGAGCCCGTCCAGGTGGCGGGTGTCCTGGTAGGCGCGGTTGATCAGCTCGTAGCTGCCATCCGGGTGGAGGATGTAGATGTGGGCGACCCAGTGGGTGGAGGTGTCCTCGGTGGTGGCGTTGAGCGTGAGGGTCGGTCGGCCGGTGAGCACGAGCTCTTCCTCCAGCTCGGGCGTGAGCCACTCCACTGCGGCCGGGTGATCCGTGACCGTCGAGCCAGCGGTCTCGACTGCCGTGTCGAGCTCCCAGAGCTGGATGGGGGAGCCGGCTTGGTCGCGGGGGTAGTCGTGGATCGTGATCGAACCAGCTTCGGCCTCGCTTTCAGCCAGCTGGAGGTCCGCGCTGAGATGGAGGGGCAGGGTGGGCGCTTGGTCGGACACGAGCGCGTCCAGGCCGTACCAGCGGTCCTCGGTGTCCTCGGCCAGCACCGGGGGCAGCTCGTCGAGCAGGCCCGTGTCGATGCCGTGGAGGTAGTGGTCGAACCAGCGGTGCAGGATGCCCTCATCCTCGCCCCAGTCCTCGCGGTCCGGGGTCGCATGGCCCCACTGGCCGTAGATGGCGCGCTTCTCAGTGTTCCAGTTGGCGAACTGGGGATCGATGTGATCGGGCTTCACGTTCCAGTCCTGGAGGCCGTGGATGTGGAGCACGCTCGTGTTGGTCACCTCGTGGTTGAGCTTGTGGTAGGCGCGCTCCTCCCAGTACTCCGACCAGTCGCCGGAGAGGTCCAGGGCAGCCTGGAAGTTCTCCGGGTGGCAGGCGAAGCGCTCGTGGTAGGTGGTTGCCGCGTTGGGGTCGGTGCCGGGGATGAGGCTGATCCCTAGGTAGGCTGCCATGGTCGAGGCGCCTTGGAAGTCGTAGGGCACGCCGTTGTAGTACAGGTACTGGTACTGGCTCTGGACGCTGGCGATGGGCACGATGGTGGCAAGCGATGGCGGGTTCGTGAGCGCCGTGCTCACCTGGGTCTCCCCATCGTAGCTCACGCCCCACATGCCCACCTTGCCGTTGCTCCAACCCTGGCTGGCCAGCCACTCGATGGTGAAGTGGCCATCCCACCACTGGCCGGGGCCGGACTGGTCGATGCAGCCACCGCTGTTGTGGTTGCCGCGCACGTCCGCGAAGGCCACGGCGTAGCCGCGGGGCACGTAGAAGTCCACGAGGCCCGGGCTGTAGGGGGCCTGCTCGGGGGGCACGTTGGGCTCCCCCTCCAGGGCCCCGAAGGCACCGAACGCGTCGCCGAGCGCCTGGTATGGGGTGAAGACGAGGATCGTCGGCACAGTGCCCTCCTCGGCCTCCTCAGGCCGGTAAACATCCAACCAGATCTCCTCGGTCTCGTGGCCCTGCACCTCGCCCTGGATCGTGTGCGCCGTGCGCACGACGGTCTCGTAGATGGGCTCTGTCAGCGCATCCAGGCCCTGGACAGCGCTGGGGGACGGGTCGTCCACGGACTGCTCTGGGAGTTCCTCCTCGCCAGCGATGCACCCTGCCAGGCCGGTGAGCAGCAGGAGCGAGGCTAGGAGGAGAACGACGGGGGCCCGGGTCATGGGGGCGAGTCCGCCGGCCGCCATATCAGCCTTTCGGCGGTGTTGTTGAGGTGGCAGTGGTGAGGTTGCATCAGCACCGACCGTTCACGCTGTGGCGCGAGGCAGCGGCCTCGCTACCACCTCAGCGGCTGCCATCTCGCAAGCCGTCGACGACGGTGATGCCCGGCCAACCCTGACCGTGTGCTTCCACCTGAGAACACATAAATATGTGTTAACACATATCCTGGGCCCATGCCGAACATGACGCTCTCCATCCCGGAGGACCTGCACGCCATGGTCCAGCGCCACCCCGAGGTGAGCTGGAGCGCGGTAGCACGCAAGGCGATGTGGGAATACGCCCGCAAGATGGAGCTCTTGGACCATCTGACCGAGGCGAGCGAGTTGACTGAGGTCGATGTCGAGGAGCTTAGCAAGGAGATCAAGAAGGCCGTGAGGCGCCGCCACGACGAGGCGAGCACGTGAGGCTCGTCCTCGACACCAACGTTCTCCTCTCGGCCGTCATGCGGGACGGGTTCACTCGCGCGTTGCTGATCCACCCCGAGGTCGAATTGGTCATGCCAGAATACGCGCTCGACGAGGTTGACCGCCACCTTCCCGCGATCGCCGAGCGCATGGGTGTGCCCGTCGGGACGGCTCGGTTGACCCTGGCGCACCTCCTTTCCAACGTTCAAACCGTCCCACGCGAGGACTACGCACAAGAGATGCGGCGGGCCGACGAAGCGCTCAAGGACCTCGACCCCGATGATGCACCATTCCTCGCGCTGGCCCTCTCCACGGGCGAGCCACTTTGGACCCAGGACAAGGTCCTCCTCGCAGGTAGACAAGTCCCTACGGTTTCCACCCCGGAACTCGCCAAGCGGTTGGGCTAAGCGTGAGACCCACAAGGCTCCCGGAGATGATCACGCTCGTGGTCGGTCAGTAGCTGGCCAAGCGTCCCCCTCAGGTCCCTCCCGTTCCGAACCCCCTTCCCATCCAGCGCCGCCGCAGGCGGGCCCCGTGCGCAGCGGGGCGCCGCCTGCGAAGGCTTCAATAGCGAAGGCGCATAGCGGACCCCGTGCGTGTGAACGTGGAGGTCTACGGCTGTGCCACCACCCAGGCCGAGGGCTCGACCCTTGAGGCCCTGGTCCAGCGCGCCGGCCACACGCTGACCCCTGACCCCGATGCTGCCGATGCGGTCATCGTGGTCACGTGCACCGTGGTCGAGAAGACCGAGCGCCGCATGGCCGACCGCCTGGCCGAGCTCGCCGAGACCACGCCCACGCTCATCGTGACCGGATGCATGGCCTCGGCTCAGCCCGAACGCGTCCTCGAGGCCGCCCCCCACGCGCTGATCCTGCCACCGCAGAACCTCGACCAGGTCGTGCCCCTGCTCGAGGAGGGCCGCTTCACCCCTGCACCCGTGGACAAGGCAGGCCTCCCGAGGACCCTGGATGGGGGCATCGCCACCATCGTGATCAACGACGGCTGCCA
>CAYNEI010000028.1:1959-17281 GCA_964396185.1 uncultured Thermoplasmatales archaeon | reverse complement strand
GCGGACTTCGCGCACGTCGTCCAGCGCGCCCGCGAGGTGCTCAGCGAGGTCACCATCGCCACGGACGTCATCGTGGGCTACCCCACCGAGACCGAGGCTGACCACCAGGCCACCGTGGACCTACTTGAGGCCACCGGACCCGGCCACATCAACGTCACCCGCTTCTCGCCCCGACCCGGCACCCCAGCCTTCGAGCTCGACGAGATCGATGGAGGCGTGGTCAAGGACCGCTCCCGGGAGCTCTCCCGCGTGCGAGACCGACTCCAGCAGGCGCATCGCGCCCGGCTCACCGGCCAACAGGTCGAGGCCACGGTGATCGAGCACATCGTGGACGGCACCAGTCAGGCTCGCACCGCCGCCTACGATCCAGTGGTCGTTCCAGGCGAGCTGCCAGCAGGCACGCGCATCGAGGCGCGCATCGTGGGTGCGACCAAGGCGCATGCTGAGGGGAGCGAGGTTCGGGTGCTCGGGGCAGGGCCCCGCGCGGGCAGGGTTGCGTGAATCACGACGACGGAACAGTTATAGGCCCTCTGCCCCCCTGAGAGCGCATGGAGGCGGGGAGACCGCAGCATGGCGCCCACCGATCGATAGCTCGGCTGGCCGCTCTCACGCTTCTGATCGTGGTCGGCTCGCTCCCCCTGGCTAGCGCCGACTACCTGCAGGCCAGCGTCGACGCCGCCCGGACCGGTGTCACCAGCGAACTAGGTCCGGACCGTGAGGATGTAGCGTTCATCGCCGAGATCCCGGGCACGCTAAGCAAAGCCCCCTGGCGCGTGGCGAGCCCCATCATCTTGGACGGAGGCGTGTACGCCGCCATCATGGAGCCTGAGCCGCCCTGGGAGCAACCCGAGCCTCCCGCTGCGCTGGATACGAACGGCATCGTCCGCGTCGACCTGGCCACCGCCGAGATCGAGATGATCGTCGAGCTGGACTCGCCACCCTTCGGCTTGGTCTCCAACGATCGCACCTTGTACGTCCTCCACGACGGGGGGATGGAAGCGTACGCCTCCGACGGGTCGGCTCCTGTTTGGTCCTGGGCGTATCCCTCGCTCACGAACATCGACGAGGCGTCCGTCCGGTGCCATTGGCCTGCCATCACGGCGGGAACCGTTTACATGCTCTGCAACGCGGTCTCCCTGGAGAACCCTCTGCCCAGCCAGACGCCCTCGCCAGCCCCTTGGACGCTTCTACCCGGGTGGTCTGGCGAGATCGTGCCGTTCGTCGCCGCCGTCAGTACGACCACCGGGGAAACCCAGTGGGTATGGGAAGACACGGCCGCCACCCTTCCGACCGGGGCGGAGGTGAACCAAGCCTGGGCAAGCCCATGGGACGCTCGGGACCAGAACCTCGGAGGGATCAGTGTGATCGGGGACCACGTGATCACGTTGACGCAGGAACCGGGCCGCGGGTATGGGGAGGCCTACGTGCACGCGTTCGACGCGAGCGACGGGACGCTGGCATGGGTCCACGCCATCACCCCCACGGATCAGGCAGGGGAAGGGGCGCAGGGCCAGGACGCGGGGTTCCTGGAAGGGACCCGGCTGGCCCGGCTCATGAGCCCTGCAGCAGGGCTCCAAGACGAGGCGTACTACGTCGTCGAGGAGCTCACGGCCGTGGTGCCGCAAACGGGATCCGTTGCGTGGAGCCATCCGTTACCCCAGGTCGATTCCGACATCGTGGGGGGCAACGCGTTCGTGGTCTCTGGGAACGATCTTTTCGTGGCCTCAAGGGGGGTGCTCTTCAAGTTCGACCGTGCCGGAGAGGGGCTCGTGTGGGATCAGGTGATCGGTGCGGGCGAGCACTTCGATACTGAGCCCTTGGTCCTCGCGGGCAACATCCTCTACGCGAGGACGCATCAGCTCCCGGAGTTCGTAGGGTTCCTCACGCTGGAGGAGTTCCGCGAAGATCCCGAGATCAGCCCCGAGTACTTCTACGCGTACAACCCTGAGGACGGCAGCGTCCATTGGAAACACAAAGCCGTCCAGGTCAAGGAGAGATCCTACATCGACGGAGCGACCCAGTTCGTCTTCGCGATCGCCGAAGGCGTGATGGCGATCCAGGGGCAAGACGGGACGCTACGGGTCCTTGGGGCAACCGCGGCCTCGCTTGGGCCGGTGGCGGACGTAAGCGACACCTACCCACGTGTCCGGGAGCGCGTGCGTGTGGACCTCTCAGCGACGGAACCCGGCGTGCACGGGCCCGCGAGCGAGTATCGCGCCGTGTGGGGTGATGGCACCGTGACCGAGTGGCAAACCGACCCGATCCTGACCCACGCCTACGCAAGCGAGGGGGAACAGACGGCTGAGTTCTCGGTGGGCAACGACGCTGGACAGACAGCGACGACCACCGAGACCTTCCACGTGGGGGAGACGGCGCCCAACCTCTTCAGCACCGTCTTCGCCCCAGAGAACCAGGACATGACGTTCGGCGTGTTGGGCGTGGCTCTTGCTCTGGCGGGTGGCGGGATCGGGCTCGCCCACCGGCGACGCCGCCGCGGCCGGCTGGCCCGCGAGCTCGACGCCATCGAGGCGGTGCATGACACCAGCCGTCACGAGCCTGACGTTTGCGCGAGGCTCCTCTTGGAGCGCAAGACCCAGGCGCGTGCCCTGGCCGTGGACGGGAAGCTCGATCAGGCTCACCTACAAGTCATCGAGGCGCGTATCGACGAGCTCATCCGAGGACTGCGTCTCTCTGAGGTGGAGGAGGCCTTCGACTTCCTGCCCGTGGCCTTCGTCAGATCCTTGCGCACAGTGCTCGAGGACGGACAGGTCACACGCTACGAGCGCGAGTCCCTGCTCGACGCCCTTGAGGATGAGCCTGTTCTCACGGACGCACAGAAGGGGCTGGTCCGCGAACGCCTGGAGGCGTGGTTCGGGGAGGGGGCCGACGGCCCATGAACGGACTGGCCACGCAGCAAGGAACTCGCCTGGTTTGCGCGCTTCGGCTAGTCCGAACGGTCAAGGCCAGTCACCCGCTCGGCAACGATGGAGGCTTGCTATGAGGTCCCATGTGCTCGTGGTGCTCCTCGTGAGCGCGGCGTTGGCCGGTTGCATCGGTCCCGACACCGAGGAGGCCACCTTGGACCCCGCCGCCACCGACGCCCCGGTCCTCGTCATGGATCTGCCGATCCACGTGGTGGCCGTCGGCTTCGACACCTTCGACGGGGAGGGGTTGCTGGAGCACATGGAGCCCGCGCTCCCGTCCCTGAACTGGGGGCGCTCGACCATCACAGGCGGGGTCGACCCTGAACCGCTCCAGTACGACATCGAGTACGTCATCCACACGGCGCCGGAGGCGTTCGCCGAGGCGCTCTTCGCCTACGCCGCAAGCATCGCCACGCCGGGTCCAGCGGACGGGTTCCTGGAGGACTACGATCGGGAGGGCCAGCACCGGATCTGCGCCCAGGACGAGTCGCCCCTCACGCCCCTGGGGGAAGTCCCGACCTCCGGTGAGGACTGCGACGATGTCCAGCGCATCGACGCCGTCGCGCTCGAGACGTGGATCGCAGAGAACCGCGCCGGTCACGGCCTGTCGTTCCCTGGGCCCGGTTACACGGTCTTCGTGCTCGACCACCACACCCGGGAGCACCTCCCAAGGGACACGTACCATCAGTACACCATCGACGACGGTCCCGGCCTGTTCAGCCAGGACAACCTCCGCGCCTGGGGCGGCAACCACGATCTCGTCTTCCTCGACGTTTCCGCCGGTCCGAACCGTTGGGATCTCCGCTCCACGAGCATCGCCGGCCGCGACGGGTGGGAACCGAGGGGCGGGGCGGATCTCCCCGTCTGGGACCTCGTCGACGACGTGGACGTGTTCTACGAGAACCTGGCCCGCAACCTCCGCGACGCTACGAGCATGCTGTGGGCCCGGGGCCCCGTCTACGCCCTGGACCACGCGGACCGCTACGTGGTCCCCTTCCGCATCTTCATCGACCCCAACGCACGCACGAACCCCGAGAGCCCCCTCCACGGGATCGACCCGGTTGACATCCCGGCGAACACCGATGAGGAGGGGATCGCGCAAGCGTTCCGCGAGCTTGTGCCCTGGGCCGAGGTGCAGGTCGAGTTCGACTACGTCCACCTCCCCGATGACGACCCCGACATGCACGCCGTGCTCCAGGACGCCAAGAACCGGCATTGGGCGAGCTTCGTGGACTACGGCATCGTCAAGCGGCACCTCAACGAGAACTGGGACCACTACGTGCCGGACCAGCCGGACGCGCGCGTCCACCCCGCCTTCGTTTTCTGGACAGAGTTCCCCTCCCCGTTCCTGTACGGGTACGGCGACAACGACGAGTGGGGTGATCCCTGGGGTGTGATCATGGAAGCTGGCGACGCGTCCCTATGCGCTCGGCCCGACGTACCCGTCTGCACATCTGCGGAAGTGCAGGGGTGGACCGACGCCGAGTTCTGGGACTACTGGAATGGCCTGCTCATCCACGAGATGGGCCACAGCTTCGGCCTGCACCACCCCTTCATGGCTGGCGGCCTCGACGAGGATGACTATGACACCCTCGAGTCGAACTGGCTCTGGGACAGCACCGCCACGGCCATGGCCTACCGCAGCTCATCACTCCAGTTCAGCTCCTTCGACAAAGAGTTCCTGCTCCGTCACCACGCCGTCCACGTGGCCGCCGACGTGCTCCGCGACGCCAGCGCTCCCGCCGCGGCCCGCGAGGCCGCATCGACCGCCCTGGAACTCGTGGAGGCCGGACGCTACGCGCAGGCCCTCGACGAGGCGCGCAAGGGCCGTGCTGCCACCGGCGACCACGGCGTGCTCCAGCCGCCAGGGGTGGGTGCAACCGTGCGCGGCGACACCGTGACGACCGTCGTCGAGATCCCCGCCGGGGACTCCGTGGGTCTCCCGTCGACCGGCCTCCCCCTCCCCTGGAGCGTACCGCTCCCAACGGGCGACCTCTCGCGCGCCACGTTCCCTGTCGACGTCCCGGATGGCGCCGTCGCCATCGAGATCGAGTACCGGGAGCAAGACGCCCCAAGCCACGCGAAATGGGCCGCTTGGGCCGCGGTGGTGAATGAGGAAGCCGACCCCGTGGCCAACCTCTGGTACAACGCCCACGACAAGGTTGTGCTCCGCGCGCTCGACCGCTGTGATCGCGGGTGCACCGGGTCCGTGTACGGCTACGGTGGCGCAGCGATGACGTACGAGGTGGGCCTGACGCCGCTGTTCCCGACCGGGTCGGAGGCACCGACATGAGATCGTCGCTGATCGTGTTGCTCCTCCTGACCGCGCCCCTGGCCATCGTATCGGATGCTGGTGCTCAGGGATCTGAGGGGGAGCTTGCCCGCCTCGCCCCCGGCGTGGAGGAGAGCCTTGAGAATGGCTCCGCGGTCGTCTACCTCACCCACGTCCGTGGCGCGAACCCGGGTGCCGCCTCCGAGGACCTGGACGCCCTCGGCCTGGACCAAGTCGTCCTGCCGCACATCGGCGTGACCCAGGTGCTTGCAGACCGGGCCGACGTGGAGCGCCTGCGCGCGCTCCCATGGGTGTCCAGCGTGCACCCGGACCGCGCCATCGAGTTCGCCCTCAACGATGCAGCACCCCTCGCCAACGCGACGGGTGCATGGCAGGACCTCGGTGTCCGTGGGGCGGGCGTGCGGGTGCTCGTCATCGACACGGGCGTGGACGCGCTCCACCCAGATCTTGAGGACCGCATCCTGGTGAACGTGCAAGCCGCCGACCCCCTGGACTCGGGACTCGTGCCCTTGGACTACCATGAGGGCGTGCCCTTCAACGACGAGATGGGGCACGGGACGCCCGTGACGGGCATCATCGCCGGCACGGGCGAAGCCCTCGGAGAGCAAGACCCGAGCCACGCCACCTACATCGGCATCGCTCCGGAGGCCGACATCGTGAGCTGGGGGATCTTCTCCCCGTACGGTTTCATGGCGCAGGCGCTCCAGGGCTTCGAGTATGCACTGGAGAACCAGGAGCGGTTCGGGTTCCGGTTGATCACGAACTCGTACGGGGGCTTCGGCGGGGCCCACGATCCTGAGGATCCTTTCAACGTTGCCAGCCTGGAAGCGTACAAGGCCGGCATGGCTGTGCTCTTCGCCGCAGGCAACGATGGTCAACCCGACGCGTGCGAGGAGGTGTGGATCAACAGCTTCGGCAACATGCCGTGGGCCCTGAACATCGGAGCCACCGACAAGCAGGCAAGGCTCTGGCCCTTCTCCTCCACCGGCATGGACCCGCGCGACTGCGGTGAGGTGTGGACCCACCCCACTCTCGTGGCGCCTGGTGCCGCCATCACCGCGACCAAGTCGCGGGCGGGATGGATCCATGCGCTGGACGCCGTCGCGGGACCGGACCCGATGGAACGCGACCTCGTCGCCCAAGCGACCCATTACAGCCAGGCAAGCGGTACCAGCTTCGCCGCGCCCATGGTCGCCGGCGTGCTCGCGCTCCTCCTCGAGGCCAACCCTGAGCTCTCCCCCGCGCAAGCCTACGACATCCTCGTGGAGACCGCCGTGCCACTGGCCGAGGCCAGACCGTACTGGCAGGCCGGGGCCGGCATGGTGGATGCCGGCGCTGCGGTGGAGCAGGCGCTAGCCACCGACGGTGAGCTCGACGCCTTCCTGGCCGGAGATCAACCGTACACCGACTGGGAGGACCCCCTGGATGAGCCCCTGCGAAGCTTCCTGGTGGAGAACGAGCCCGCTGGCCTTGAGGCCAGCGCACTCACCGAGTTCCTCGACGCAGAGGGGCTGAGCGGGATCGATGAGGACCTCGATGCGCTCGCCGAGGAGGGTGGACGCAGTACGCCAGGGCCCGGCGTGTGGGTCCTGCTCGCCACGCTGGTCGCCGCGCTCACGTGGAGGCGGCGGCCATGAGCATGGCCCTTTCACGCGGGAGTGCCTCTGTCGCCGTTGGCCTCCTGCTCGCCGTCGGACTCGCCGGTTGCCTCACCGGCGAGGAGCCCACCTCCACCGACACCATGGTCACGACGACCATGGAGGATCCCTGGCAGGACGGGGAGACCGATCGCGTGCTCTTCGAAGGTACGGTGGAGGCGGGGGAATGCTACCCAACGGCCACGGTGGTGGAGCTCGTGTTCTTCGAGAGCGTCATGGGCGGGTGCGCGTTCGTACCCCGGGAGGATGTGGCACCGATTCCAGCCGGCACCGAAGTGCTACGCATCGAGGTGGACGCACGGGACGCCCTGCAGGAGGGGAGGTACGCCGCCTTCTTGAGCACGACCGTTCGAGACTCGGAGGATGGGATGGGCGCGCCCACGTCCGACCCGGTGCACGCGTGGTCGTTCCGCTTGGAGCGGGAGGAGTGGGACCTGCCGCGAGCGGTGCACACCGAGGCCAACATCGGCGTGTGGACAGATGAGCAGCCTGGTTCGACGGACGTCTCCGTCCTCCAGGGCCCCGTCCATGTGCGCGTCATCGCGGAGCGGGACCCCCAGTGGACTCCATCGACCCTGAACGCCCCCTACACGCGCTATGAGGTCCCCCCACCGGACGCCGACCTCCCCCTGGTCTCCTCCACCCACTTCATCCCAGGCCACGACGGCGTCGAACTGCACGTTCGCATCGTGCGTCCGGACTCGGGCGGACCCTTCCCCGTGGTCGCTCACGCGACACCCTACTCCGGTCTGGGGAGGAACCAGGACCTCGAGCCGTACCTGGCCGCTCCTGACATCTACCGGGACCACTTCGAGCGCTACGTCGAGGTCTTCGCCAAGCGGGGCTACGCCTACGCCCAGGTGGACGTGCGTGGCACCGGGGAGTCATCGGGGTGCTTCAACCTGCGCGGCCCCCTTGAACTCCAGGACACGTGGCACGTCGCCGAGTGGCTCGGCACACAGACGTGGTCGGACGGCAACGTAGGCTTCGTGGGGGGATCCTACAACGGCGGACAGGCGGTCATGGCGGCCATCTCCGGCAACCCCCACGTGAAGGCTGTCGTGCCCGGTGTCACCTCGACGAGCTGGTACCACAGCTACTTCATGGCAGGCGTGCCGCACAGCGTGCACTCCCTTGCAGGCAACACAAACACGGTACTCACCGGGATCGCCCTCACGCCCACCATGAACCCGCATTATCCCAACTACGTTCCCAGGTCCGTCGAGCAGGCAGAGTGCGACCATG
The DNA here is from genome assembly GCA_964396185.1 of uncultured Thermoplasmatales archaeon. Classification (GTDB taxonomy): domain Archaea; phylum Thermoplasmatota; class SW-10-69-26; order SW-10-69-26; family SW-10-69-26; genus CAYNEI01. The sequence goes on along the minus strand of CAYNEI010000028.1, from coordinate 9,161 downwards.
TGGAGCACAATGTGGACCATGGTGGCATGGACCAGTCGGGCGCGTACGGCCCGTGGTGGCAGGAGCGCAATCTGCGCGACCGCGTGGGCGAGATCGAGGTGCCCGTGCTCCAAGTGCACGGCCTCGCGGACTGGAACGTGAAGCCCGACCACATCGCGCCCTGGTGGAACGATCTTGAGTCCCCCAAGGTCCTGGTGGCCACCCAGCTGGGCCACGTGTGGCCAAACCACGCTGCGGAAGCCTACGGCGACTGGTGGGAGCACACCGTCGCCTTCTTCGACACGCACCTTCAAGGCATCGGCACGGGCGTCTTCGGGGAGGATATCGCTTGGGTGCACGACGACAGCGGCGAATGGCACCGGTCCGCGAACTGGCCGCTTCTCCCCGAGGAACGAGACGAACTGGTCCTCCACTTCGACGCCAGCGGCTCCCTCATGCAGGATCCCCCCGGATCGGGGCACGAGCTGGGTTGGCTGGGTTGTCCCCGCGACGAGGAGAACCGGGGGGCCCCCGGCCTTCGAGAAGTTGAATGGTCGGTGAACGATTGCACGGAGGTGCCCGCCGAGGAGCTGGAGATCGTGTTCGAGACGGAACCGTTCCCCGAGCGCAGCATCGTCTCCGGGGTACCGCAGGCACAATTGACCCTGACCAGCGAGGTCGAGCACACGCACCTCGTCGCGGTGATGGCGCGCCTAGACCCGGACGGCGAGGCCGTGGATGAGCGGATGAACTACGGGTACCTGAACCCCACATTCCGCCACGGTATCAGCAACCCGGAAGCCGTGCCGACGGACACCCCGTACACGGTGACCATCGACCTCTACCCCCAGGAGGACGTCGTGGAGGCCGGGGAGCGGTTGCGGGTGACGCTTGCCAGCCACGACGACGGGCGCACCATCGAAGCGTTCGAGCGCGGGGAGAACGCCCTCGCCATCGGTCCGGACGCGGAGAACTCGCTCCTGCTTCCCCTGCGGCCGGCGGAACTGCAGGGCGTGCGGTTGGAGGAGTTGGTCGAACCCGTCGGCGCCCATGGCGAGGAGCCGCTCTCGGTGCCCGGTCTGGGGGCCGCGGCTCTTGTCGCATTCCTGTTCGCCGCGCTCGCGTGGAGGCGACGAACATGAGCATGGCCTGAACGCGTTCGCCGAGCAGGGGGTCGACCTTTCGCGCGTGGCAAGCGTCGCATTGGTGTTCGACCAGACCGGCTCGGGCGCCGTCCAGGTGACGGACCTGATGTTCTGGTAGGCTGCGCCGCCTCTCCGACGGCTCAACCCCGCGATCACGTCACGTCCAACACGTCCATCACCTCGGCCTCCAGGCGGTTGGCAACCGTGGCGTCCAGCCCCAGGCTCTCCTGCAACCGGAAGAGCGCTCGACGCTCCTTGGTCGAGACCCGGCCGTCAGCAACGAGCTCCGCCAGGGTGGCACGGTACACCTCCTCTTTGCGCCCCTCCCGATACGCTTGCGTGTCCTCCACATGGGGCATCGCGGCGTCCGCGACGCGCTCCGCCACTCGCTGCAGGGGGGCCAGCGCGAAGACAAGCAGCGCGGCGGCCACAAGGCCGAGGTAGGGCCCGATGGCGGCACTGAAGAACGTCTCTGCGGCCTCGCTGACGAAGAAGAACACCGTCACGAAGAAGGCCGCCACCGTGGACTGCTTGACGGTCCACTTGACCTTGAGATCGATGTCGAAGAGGGCGTGGCGTAGGATGGCGTAGGCAAGCATCGCAACGCCCACGGCGCGCGCTCCACCCATGATGCCGCTGTCGAGCGCGGAGGCATAACTCCCGAACGCGGTCACTGCGAGCATCCCGAGCACCGGCATGCCAAGCGCCATCCATGCGAGGTTCCGACACGCCCGGCGCTCTGTTGGACGGGCACGTGCGGTCGCCACGAGCCAAAGGCCCGCAACGATGAGCAGGATGGCCAGCACCACCGTGCGGCCGTAGATGGAGAACGCCTCGGCGCGGGTGTAGGCTCCGGCGAGCAGCCCGGGGTAGAGCACCATCGCGGCGGCGAAGATGCGAACCTCGCGGCGATCCCTCTGAGCGAGGACCGGGTCCCGCGCGTGACGGAGGGGGAGGAGCACGAGGACGAACAGGAGCGCGGCGATCAGCGTCAGGACACCCGCCATGTACACGGATCGAACGAGCCCCGGTCCACGGAACCCATGCATCTCCGGGATGAGCGCGACGTGCGCGAGGGCGGCGAGCACCGGGACCGCGAACAGGCTCCAACTGGCCCTCGGGATGGCGCGCGGGAACAGGCCACCGAGGTAGACCACGGCGCCTGTCGCAGCGAAGGCGAGCACGGTTGCGACGAGGAAGCTCACCTCCGAGACCACCCCGTCCGCCGGGACAGCAACGAGGTTGGTCAGCAGCAGGGCCCCGCCGAAGGCCACGCCGAAGACGCCGAAGGCGCGGTTCGCCCGGAGGTCACGGCGAAGGCCGATCACGAAGAGGCCGAGGGCAACGAAGAGAACGCCGCTCAAGGCGTCAACGATGAGGCCCGTTGTCCACGCGAGGGTCACCGTGGACCCACCCAGCCTGGAGCCACGGGCACGGGCCTGCTACCCCTCATCATGCGCGCATGGCCACGATGCAGTTAATAGCTATCTGGAGGAGAAGGCCGCTCCAAGGTTCCTCAGCCACATCAACGTCACGCGCGTCTCGCCCCGGCCCGGCACCCCAGGCTTCGAGCTCGATGAGATCGATGGGGGCGTGGTCAAGGACCGATCCCGGGAGCTGGTCGTTCCAGGCGAGCTGCTAGCAGGCACGCGGATCCAGGAACGCATCGTGGGCGCCACCAAGGCGCATGCCGAGAGGCGCGAGCTTCAGGTGCTCGGGACAGGCCCCCGCACGGGCAGGGTTGCATAAGGCTCGCTGGGCGTCACTCCAGCCTGGCCTCCTCGCGCCGCGTGGCCAGCCGTTCACAGCGGTTGGCCTCGATCGCCTCACCGACGGACGCCGCAGCATCCGGGTCCATGATGCCTGAGAGCTCTGTGAGCGAGCGTCGGCGGGTGATCCGGCGGACCACGTCGCTGAAGGACTCCCCAGGCTGTTTCATGGCCAGAAGCGCCTCGTAGGCGTCGTCGGCCAGGGAGATCGTGCGAGTTGACACCGAATGTGTGATCCGCGTTCTGTGGCCATGAATCTTGTGTCGATCGACCGATGCCCACAAATACAACATATGAATATTAGCTCATATGAACACAACTTCACTCTTCTGTTGCCTTGGAGAGGAGACCAGGTTCTCCATCCTCTCGGCTCTCACCAGCGGGGACCCGCAGTGCGTCGGGGACCTCGTTGAGCTCACCGGCAAGGAGCAGACCAACGTCAGCCACCACCTCGCCCAACTGCGGGCCTGTGGCCTCGTGGTCACCGAGCGGCGGGGGCGCGAGGTCCACTACTCCCTGGCCCACCCCCGCCTGGCCACCTTCCTGGATGAGGCGCAGTGGCTGGCCGAGCACATCGAGTGCACCGAGCCCGAGGCCTGCGCTGCGGCTGGGTGCTGCTGATGCGTGCCGAGCTCGCCGAGGCCATCGGCACATTCGCCCTGGTCTTCGCCGGGTGCGGGGCCATCATGGCGGACGCGGCTGGCGCAGGGCTGGGCCCCGTCGGTATCGCGCTCACCTTCACCTTCGTCGTGGCCGCCATGGTCTACGCCATCGGCCACGTCTCCGGCGCCCACATCAACCCCGCCGTCACGCTGGCCTTCGCCGCAGTGGGTCGCTTCCCCTGGCGGCGTGCCCCCGGCTACATCGCCGCGCAAGCCACGGGGGCCCTGGCCGCCGCGGCCCTCCTGCGCCTTCTTCTGGGGCTCGACGGGGGCCTGGGGGCAACCAGCCTGGCCGTAGGCCTCCCTGTGTGGAAGGGTGTCGTGTTCGAGATCGTGGCCACCGGTTTCCTCTGCTTCACCATCATCAGTGTCGCCACGGACGCCCGGGCGGAGGGGGCAGCCAGCGGGCTGGCCATCGGCATCGCCGTGGGCCTCGGCGCGCTCTTCGCCGGCTCGATGACCGGTGCGAGCATGAACCCGGCCCGCTCCCTGGGCCCCGCACTCGTGGCCGGCTCGTTCACCGAGCTCTGGCTCTACCTGCTCGCCCCCGTGGTCGGCGGGATCCTGGCCATGGCGGCCTACGAGGTCGTCCGAGCTGGCAGTGTGCCGGAGCGCCAGCCGGTCGAGGGGCCCACCGCCGGTGAACCCTCGACCCCGCCCAATCCAGCCACGGAGGGGGTCCAGTGACCGAGCAGCCAAGGCTCACCATCTATTTCGCCTGCGTCGGGAACAGCTGCCGAAGCCAGATGGCCGAGGGCCTGGCGCGCCACCTCGGCGGGGACCAGGTCGAGGTGGCAAGCGGTGGCTCGAAGCCTGCCGGTCAGGTCTCGCCCAACGCCGTGGCGGCCATGGCCGAGATCGGCATCGACATCCGGGACCAGACGAGCGATCCCCTGGACGAGGCCTTCGTGCGCCGGAGCGATCTGGTGGTCACCATGGGCTGTGGTGAGGGCGCCTGCCCTGCGTTCAGGGAGGTCACACTGGAGGACTGGCCGCTGGAGGACCCGGTGGGTCAAGAGCTCGACAAGTTCCGGGAAGTCCGGGACGAGATCGAGGCGCGGATGCGTGAGCTGTTCGAGCGGTACGGTGTGACGACGGGCTAGGGCGGGTCAAGAGGATACAAACGACCACCGAACGGCTGCCGAAGCGGCGGCGCCGCGGTGGTTCGCCCAACCGGAAGATGCCAACAGCGCCACAGACAAAGCGACCGCGAGAGCGGACATTGCCGGATAGCACCACCAGCGCCTCCAAGCACCCGCCTGACGTCCTTGGGCCACGCGAAGCGTGCGGCCGCCGTTTCTCTTTCGCCGCCGTTTTCTTTGCGGCGGCCGCACGTCCCCGGTGGCCCCACAAAGAAAAGGGCGTTACCAGCGACCGTGCAAGATCTCCTCGAGCACCTGCTCCACGTGCGCCCAGTTGCGCACGCGTCTGGGGTTCCCGTCGGTGTGGAACCCCTGGTTGTACGGGTGGTCCATGAGCAGAGCCGTCGAGCCGTCTGCGGCGGCTGCCTCCACGTTGGGTGGCAGGTCGTCGATGAGCACGTCGTAGCCGATCTTGGGGAAGACGTGCATGTCAACCTGGTCCAGGGGCACCCCGTTGGCATCCAGGAACGCCTCGGTCACCGCCCGGCTCTCCTCGCGCCTGGTGGTGGCTACGTGGACCCGGTGGCCCAGCCGTCGGCACCGCTCAAGCACCTCGAGGGCATGGGGGTCGAGCAGGCCGGTCTCGTGCACCGTTGGGTCGGACTCGATGGTGTGGAAGATGCTCCAGACCTCGTCCTCGTGGAGCTCGGCGGCGAGGATCTCCGGGTGCTGGGAGAGATCCCAGTGCCACTCATCCACCGGGGTCAGATCGATCCCGTGGAGCTCCTGGAAGCGGGCCAGGATGTGGGGGATCTGGTCGAAGAGCACCCCGTCGAAGTCGACGCCGATGGTGAGCGGGCCGTTGCCACGCACAGCTACCGATTGGAGGTCATCCTACTTAGGGGGTGATGGAGGGGTGCCGGAAGAATCGGCCATCTACGCCTTCATCCGCTCCAGCAACCACCCATCCAGCACGCGCTCGAGCAGGTCGTGTGCTCGCTCGAACCTGGCGGGGTCTGAGAGCATCTGGTCCGGGTCCTGCACGTAGGCTCCCTCGACCAGGTCGTCCGGGCAGGCATGGATGAGGCCTTCGAGCTGCTTGGGGCTAAGCTCCAGGTGGAACTGGAGGGCGAGCACATCGTTGTCCAGGGCGAAGGCCTGGTCGCTGCAGGCCTCGCTGGCCGCCAGGGCTGTTGCGCCGTCGGGCACGGCGAAGGTCTCGGTGTGCCAGTGGAGGGCCTCGAAGGTGTCTGGGAGATCGCGGAACGATGGGTGCTTGGCGGCGTCCAGGGTACGGTGGACCTTGTGCCAGCCGATCTCCCGGTGCGCGTTCTCCCGAACCTCGGCGCCCAGGGCGTGCGCGATGAGCTGGGCGCCCAGGCAGATGCCCAGCGTGGGGACGCGCTCCTGGAGGGCGTGCTCGATGTAGGCGCGCTCGCGCACGAGCCACGGGTGGCCGCGGTGGTCGTGGATGCTCATGGGCCCCCCGAGAACCACCAGGGCATCGAAGTCCTCCAGGGAGGGGATCTCCTCCTTGAGATCCACGCGGGTCCGGGCGACCTGGATGCCCCTGCGCAGGGCCCAGTCGACGACGTGGCCCGGTCCCTCGTACGGGACGTGCTGGAGGATGTGGAGCCGTCGGGCGGGCATAGAGCCCCGTAGCACCGGCGAGGGGCTTAGGGATGACGGTCCGCGGCCGCCTTCGCAGCCGCGAGTCGATTCCGTAGGTCTCTATATCTGAGATAGAATGTATATATAACCGGGTCCGGCTTCTCGTTCCATGGAACTGAGGAAGGTCCAGCTCACCGGTGGCTCCAGCCTCACGGTCACCCTGCCGAAGGGGTGGACCGAGAAGGCGAACCTGGAGGCTGGTGACGTCGTCGGCTGTACGGAGCAGGCCGATGGGAGCCTGGCCGTGCTGCCCCATGCGAAGGGGACGCGTGAGATCCAGCAGTACACGATCCAGGCTGGTGGGGCCTCCGACGACCACCTCTTCCGGCGGATCATCGCCGCCTACCTTTCAGGCTACGATTCCATCCTCGTCCACGCCGACAGAGAGCTTCCACCTGAGAACCGTAGGGCGGTCCGGCGGGCGGTCACGAGGGTGATGGGCCTCGAGATCGTCGAGGAGGACCCCAACTCGATCACCGTCCAGGACTTCCTTGATCCCCGCGAGTTCCACATGGACAAGGCGCTGCGCCGCATGAACATGCTCACGAAGGCCATGCAAGGGGAAGCAGGCGACCTGATGATCGATGCAGAGGCCATCGATCTAGACCTCGTCCAAGACCGCGACGATGAGGTGGACAGGCTCTACTGGCTCGTGAACAAGCAGTTCCACGCGCTCCTCCGGGATGTGAGCCAGGCATCCAAGATGAAGCTCACACCTGGACGGGCGCTCAACTTCCTCCTGGTCGCAAGGCTGTGCGAGCGGACCGCCGACCACGCCGCCCGGGTGGCTGGTGAGAGCGTCCGGTTGCCTCGAACGCCTGAGCGCGAGGTCTTCCTCAAGGAGCTTTCTCAGGCGTGGAACGAGGCCAGCGGTCTCTTCGGGGATGCTGTCGG
>CAYNEI010000028.1:0-1859 GCA_964396185.1 uncultured Thermoplasmatales archaeon | reverse complement strand
CTATATAGAATATGAGGAAAGTCCTTACTACCTTCAGCTCGGTGCGAGGCGTGGGAGCCACATGGGCCTGAAGGAATGGATCATCCCGCAGGATCACAAGTTCTTCGACACCTTGGACGCCATCGCCACCAACGGGGTGGAAGGAGCAAGTGCGCTCGAGCAGCTCCTGCAAGACGGCGGGTCCGTCGCGGAGCAGACCGACCGGATCAAGGACCTCGAGCACCGCGGGGACGACCTCGTCCACGACATGTACGAGCTGCTCAACCGCTCGTTCATCACACCCATCGACCACAGCGACCTCTCCCTGCTGGTCACCCGTCTAGACGACTTCCTGGACTACATCGACGCCTCAGCCAGCCGCATCAAGCTCTACCAGGTCACCCCGACCGAGGGCATGCGCTCACTGGGCTCGCTGATCCACCGCCAGTCCAAGGAGCTCGAGCGCGCCGTGGATGGGCTGCGCCAGATGCAGGAGCTGGACAAGACCGACAGAGCCTGCATCGAGGTCCACTCCCTGGAGAACGCCGCTGATGCCATCCTTAAGGAGGCTCTGGTGACGCTCTTCGAGTCCGATGACGCCATCCACATCATCAAGCACAAGGAGGTCTACGAGACCCTCGAGACCGCCACCGATGCCGCCGAGGCAGCAGCCAACATCATCGGCGACATCGTCATGAAGAACTCCTGAAGAGAACCCCCAGGAGGCATACGAACATGGTCTTCGAATGGTGGATGGCGGTCGTCGCACTGGCGCTGCTCTTCGACTTCTTCAACGGGGTCAACGACGCAGCCAACTCGGTGGCCACCATCGTGGCAACCCGCGTGCTCAGCCCCGTGAGCGCCGTGGCCCTGGCAGCGGTCATGAACCTGGCCGGCCCGTTCCTCTTCGGCACCGCCGTGGCCAAGGCCGTGGGCTCCGGCATCATCGACATGGAACTGCTCACCGGTGCCATCGGCGCCAACGGCACCATCATCCTCGCAGCAGCCGTCGGGGGTGGCATCTTCGCCACCGCGCTGGCCACGATGTTCGGGCTGCCCATCTCCGTCTCCCACTCGCTCATCGGTGGCCTGCTCGGCGCCGGGTTCGCCACGGCAGGCCTCCAGGCCCTCCTGCTACCCTCCACGGTCGAGATTGTCCAGGCCACCGAGGCCTTCGGCGTCGGGTTCGTCATCGGTGGGCTGCTCGGTGTGATCGGCGGGACCTTGGCAGGGTCCGAGCGGGTCCGCGTGCCGGGCTTCGTGGCCGGCTTCAGCGGAGGCACGCTCGGCCTCATCTACGGCATCGCCACGGGTAGTGTGGCGCTGAGCAAGCTCGGCGCCACGCTCCTGTTCATCGTCTTCTCGCCGCTCATCGGGTTCGGTGCCGCCTTCGTGCTCGGGACGCTCATCATCCGGACCTTCGGCGGTGCCGAGTCCGGTCAAGCGAACTGGTGGTTCCGCAAGCTCCAGCTCATCTCTGTGAGCGCCTTCTCGCTCTCGCATGGCACCAACGACGCCCAGAAGACCATGGGTGTGATCGCCGCTGTCCTGCTCGCCAACGGCATCATCGACACGTTCTTCATCCCCACGTGGGTCATCGTGGCTGCCGCCGTGGCCATCGCGCTTGGCACCTTCGTGGGCGGCTGGAAGGTGGTCAAGACCGTGGGCCACAAGCTCACCAAGCTGGAACCCTACCAGGGCTTCTCGGCTGAGACGGCTGGTGCAGGCCTCCTGTTCTGGATGGCCGCGCTGGGCGTGCCGGTCTCCACGACCCACACGATCACCGGGTCCATCATGGGTGTGGGTGCGACGCGTCGGCTCACGGCTGTGCGCTGGAGCGTGGCTCGGCACATCATGGGCGCCTGGGTGCTCACCATCCC
>CAYNEI010000027.1:12067-31285 GCA_964396185.1 uncultured Thermoplasmatales archaeon | reverse complement strand
GTGGTCAGCCAGGTCGAAGCGGCGCACGAGGCCCTCAGCACGCACGGGTTCAGTGATGTCTGGACGATCGAGCTGCTGGAGCGCGCCTGGGTGGTCCACGAGCGAGGGGCCAGGCCGGATTTCGACATGCTGGGCCACACAGGGTTCTTGACCTTCGCTGCCAGGGCTCACCGCTGAGGTGCGGTGGACGCCTAGGTTACTCGACGGCGTCGAGGTCGAGCTGGAAGATCAACAGCCGGCCACCCAGGTCGTTGGGACCCCAGGACTCCGAGCCGTAGGCCTGGCTGGGCGGGATCGCGCCTACCACCGAGCCGCCGGTTTGCGCGCGTGCGGTGAGGTTGACCAGGCCCGGGATGCGCAGCTGGTCCTCGCCCAGGGTGAACACGAAGGGTGCTAGAGCGTCCGCATCCGACGGTGGGGACCCGAACCACTCGAGCTGGGGATCGCTTGCGAACTCGGGCATGGTGGTGGCGAAGAGCCGCCCATCCTCGAGCACGCCCACGGACTGCAGCGTCGCCTGGTCGCCAGCCACGGGGCTGGCACCCAGCTCGCCCACGTTGACGGTCAACTCGAGCTGGACCGTAGCATCCGAGCGCTTGTCCGCGAAGGTGGCGTTGAACGTGTGGCTACGCTTTTCGGCTGAAGCGGGCACGTCGATGTCGAGGATGTAGGCGACCGATTGGCCGCTGGCCACGGCGACCACGTCGCTGTTCCGGATGCTCGCGTTCCAGCCGTCCGGCAAGTCCGCTTGGAACGTGCCGTTGAGCACGCGCTGGCCGGTGTTGCGCAGCACGGTCAGGAACTCTGCCTGGCCGCCAGGCTCAGCGGCCTGCACGCAGTCCAGGCCGTAGGCCGTCAGCGCCACGCTGGCGTTGCGGGGGTTGGATGGCGAGGCTCGGATGGTGACGTTGTGGAGCTTGGCGTTGAACTCGGGGCGGTCCCGGTCGTCTCTAGGGGTGCTGGCCAGGTCGTGGGCCACGTCAAGGCCCTCGATGACGCGGCCGAAGATGGCGTTGCGGTCGTCGAGACCGGGGAGAGCGTCCAGGGTGATGAGGAACTGGCTGCCGCCGGTGTTGGGCTGGGCGGTGGCCATGGAGACGGTGCCTGGCCGGTCGTGGCGCAGGAAGAAGTGGAACTCGTCCGGGATCGCATAGCCGGGCCCACCGGTGCCCCAGAAGCGCTTGCTTGGCTCTGTGGTCAGCGGGTCGCCGCCCTGGATGAACAGACCCGGGCGGAGCTGGTGGAACCTGGTGTCGTCGTAGAGGCCCTGAAGGGCCAGGTCGATGAAGTTCCCGGCGGTGAGGGGGACCTGTTGCTGGAGCAGCGCCACCACGATGGTCCCGTTGGTGGTTTCAAGCGTGGCTCGGGGCGCATAGCGCAGGTCGGGCTGGAAGACCTTGTCCAGCGCACCGCACGGCTCCACCGGGTTCTCCACGGCCGGCTGGGACTCATCCGGCGTGGTGCATCCGGCGAGCAGGAGCGTGAGGGCGGCCAGGAGGGCCAGGTGGGGACCGGAGGCCGGCATGACGGCTAGGAGTCAGGCTCCTCCCAAAAAGGGTTGCCTATCTCACGCGGGGAAACTTCTCAGCCCCGTCACGTCTCGATGGGCCGCACGATCTCGTTCCAGTTGGGGACGCGTTCGAGCAGCATGCCCTCCACCTCGATGGGTGGGTTGCGAAGCGCGAGCTTGCGTGCAGCCTCAAGCTGGTACTCAGCTTCGGCATGGAGCGTGAGAAGCGCCTCGTCTTGATCGACGCCGTCGCCGCGTTTCTTGTGCAGCACTACGCCGGCTCCCTTGACCCGGGGGGAGCCCAGGGCGCGGGCCAGGCCCACGATCGCCTTGTTCTGGACGCGGGAGACGTACCCGTCGGACTCGGAGACCAGCGACCAGGTGTGCTCGCCCACGTGCTGTTCTTGGGGCTCAGGCCCGCCCTGGGCCTGGACGATCTCGCAGAACTTCTCGTAGGCGCGCCCGTCGTCCAGGATCTCCTGGGCCATGGCTTGGCCATGACCCCGGCGGGCCAGTCCCCCCATCTCGAGCAGGATGCCCGCGATGGCGGTGGACTTCTTGGTGAAGGACTCGGGCGCGTCGTTGCCCTTCAGCGCGGCAAGGGCCTCGTTGGCCTCCAAGGCTGGGCCGACGGTCTTGCCCACGGGCTGGCCTCCGTAGGTGACCGCGCATTCCACATCCATGCCCAGGCGCTCGCCCAGGTCGATGAAGTCGCGGGCGAGGCTCTTGGCATCCTCCATGTTGGAGATCTTGGCCCCGGCACCCATGGGGATGTCGATGACCACGTGGCGCGCGCTCACGGCTCGCTTCTTGGCCATCACACTGGCCAAAAGCAGGCTGCGGGGGTCCAGGCTGAGCGGGTGCTCGACCCGGATGATGATGTCGTCTGCAGGCGCCAGGTTGACCGCACCACCCCAGGCCATGACCCCGCCGACCTGGTTGGTGATGGATTTGATCTCCTCGGCGTTGAGGTGGACGTTGCAGAACATCTCCATGACGTCGCTGGTGCCAGCAGCCCCCGTGATGGCGCGGCTGGAGGTCTTCGGGATGCGAAGGCCGGCAGCGGCGACGATGGGCACGATGAGGAGCGTGATCTTGTTGCCTGGCACGCCACCGATGCTGTGCTTGTCGAACACGAGGTCGTCGTCGAACTCGATGATCTCGCCGGTGGCGACCATGCGACGCGTCAGGTCCTCGGTCTCTCGAAGGTTCATGTCGTGGATCTGGACGCTTGTGACCAAGGCGGCCAGCTCGACGTCCGTGAGCGCGCCGCTGACCATGTCGTCCACGAGGCTCGAGATCTCCTTGGTGGAGAGCTCCTGACCGTCCATCTTCTTGCGGATGTAGCGCACGCTCTCGGGCTTCTCGGCCGGACGCGTTCGGATGTCTTGATCGTCCTTGGCCTCGAGCGCCAGAGAGGTGTTGGGGAAGAGCCCGATCTCCCCGGGCGAGACGACGGTCGTCGTCGTGTCCACCACGGCCACCACGCTGTGACCGGCTCTGGCGACCCGAACGCGGTCCTGGGGGTGGATGCCCAGCGTCTCGGCGTCATCATCGTGGAGGACGACCTGGTAGCGACCGAGATCCAGGTCGAGGCACTTGGAAGAGAGCGTGATACCGGTAGAAGGCATGGAACCCCACACAACGTGGCCCTGGCAGGGCATAAAGGTGTCCCTGATGGCCACGGGAGGGGAACGTTCATCCGCCCCTTCTGGTTGCTAGGCTCATCCATGCCCCCGCGTCCCGCCATCTTGCTCATCGCGCTGACCCTTCTGACCGTCTTCCTGGCAGGCTGCCTGGGGGACGAGGCCCCGGCGCCCGAGCCCCCTGGACCCGAGCCGGCGCCCGAGGATCCGCTGAGCCCTGCCTTCGGTGAACCGGGTCGCCCGGCCTTCACCGTGGCGGTGGGTCCGAACGGGCTGACCGCGCCGGAGCCGACCATCGGGATCCCCTGGAACACCGACTCGGTGTTCTACCACTCCTTGGCCACGACGTTCCGCGTCACCTTCGATGGCAACGGCACCGCCGAGTGGACCGACGTCACCGCGCCGTACCAGGTGCCGATCAACGCGGATCCCATGCTGCATGCCGACCCGGACACGGGCCGCGTGTGGGCCGGTGGGCTGCACGGGGCGTGCAGCGTGATGATGTTCACCGACGACGACGGTGAGACCTGGGCGCCCACGGGCAACATGTGCAGCGGCGCCAACTTCGACCACCAGTCCCTGGGCAGCGGACCCTCGGATGCGCTCACCGCCGGGCTGGCCTACGAGCACACCCAGTACTACTGCGCTCAGCTCGGTGAGATCAGCTGTGCGGCCAGCCATGATGGGGGCTCCACGTGGGGCCCGTTCGTCCAGGAGCAGACCAGCTGCGGCGGGTTCCACGGCCACATCCGGGTCAGCCGGGTCTCGAACATGATGGCCGTCCCCGTGCCCGACTGCGGCGGCGAGTTGGGCATGCTCACCACCCACGATGGCCTCGTCTACACCGCGAAGACGATCCCGGAGAGCGAGGAGTGGACCAACGGCTTCGACCCCAGCCTCCAGTTCGGCCGAGGCGAGGGCTGGCTCTGGTACGGGCACGCCAGCGAGAACGGGATCCACATCGCTCTCTCGAAAGACGACGGCGACTCATGGGAGCCCCTCGGCGACGGGATGGACGTGAACGAGACCCACTACCTCGACGTGGGCCAGTTCCACGACCCGCCCGTGGTCGCCGGGACGTTCGCGGACGTCCAGGTCGGCGACGACGACCGCGTCGCGTTCAGCTTCATCGGCCTCGAGGACGACGGCGACGCGGACCTCGAGTTCCTGAACTCGAACCAGATATACCAGTGCGACGAACGCCAAGAAGAGCTCGTCTGGCACTACTATCTGGCCACCACCTACGACGCCGGCGCGACGTGGCGAGTGACCAAGCTCAGCCACGATCCCATCCAGGTCGGTGGCGTCTACGACTCGGTCGTGGAGGGCTCCAGCGGCTCATGCCGCAACCTGCTCGACTTCAACGACATGGACGTGGACAGCCAGGGCCGCATCCACATCGGCTGGGCCGACGGCTGCATCGATGCGTGCGCTGAGACGGCCGAGCCCGACTCGGACGGCTACCGCGCCCAGCAGGCCAAGCTCTACCGCCAGATGACCGGGCTGGGGTTGTTCGCGGCGCACGATGGCTAAGAGCGCCCCCCGAGGGGCACATCTCGGCCACGTTCACGCTCACCTGCGGCGCCGGGAACCAGCGAGCGGGTCGCTCACCATCCGCGATCCGAACCCGCGTCCCTGGCCGCCTGCTCCCTCACGCTGCCGGTGTCCTCGTCAGCGATGGGTGCCAGCGCGTCTCGCAAACCCTCGACGGGGTCCTCGGCCAAGGGGATGAGCTTGATGCTACCGTGTAGCCCGACGATCCTGTACCTCCGCCCGAACCGCTTCCACACATCCTCAGGCAGGTAGAGCCCCCCACACGCATCCACGGTGCCAGTGGTCATAGAACCGGTACGGGCCCACCCAACCTAAATCCCTGGCGCAACCTACCCCTGAAGACCATGTCTGATACCGCCTGGTACGATGCCTTCGTCGATGACGACGAGCAGCCCCGCGACGGCGACGTGCTCGCGCTCTTCCACTACACACCGGCCGAGGGCGTCACGACTGGCGAGGCGCTCGGACGGATCGCATCCGAGTCAAGCGTGGGCACGTGGACGACGCTGGCCCAGATGCCCGACGGGCTCGAGGACCTCAAGGCGGTGGCCTACGACTGGACCGACGAGCTGGCCTGGGTGCGTTACCCCGCTGAGCTCTGGGAAGCTGGCAACATCGCCCAGCTGCTCTCCGGCGTGGCGGGCAACATCTTCGGCATGAAAGCCGTGGCTCGGCTCCGGCTGCTCGACCTCCGGCTACCCGCCTCGTACCTGGAAGGCTTCCCCGGGCCAGCCCTGGGCATCCCTGGCATACGTGAGGCCCTCGATGTGCCCGAGCGCCCCTTGACCGCCACCGTGCCCAAGCCCAAGCTTGGCTGGAGTTCCAACGAGCACGCCGAGGTCGGGTACGAGGCCTGGGTGGGGGGCACGGATCTCATCAAGGACGATGAGAACCTGACCGACCAGTCGTTCAACCGGTTCGAGGCGCGCGTGGAGGCGCTCACCCGGATGCGCTCGAAGGCCGAGGCCGAGACCGGCGAGGTCAAGTCAGGCCTCATCAACATCACGGCCGAGACCAACGAGGCGATCCGACGGGCTGAGCTGCTGGCCCAGGAGGGGTGGGAGTACGCCATGGTGGACGTGGTGACCACCGGCTTCGCGGGCTTGCAGACCATCCGTGAGGCCACCGGCGAGCTGGACCTGGCGATCCACGCCCACCGGGCCATGCACGCCATGTTCACCAAGCTCGAGGACCACGGCATGGCCATGCCGTGCCTGGCCAAGCTCCTGCGCGTGGTGGGTGTGGACCAGCTCCACTCTGGCACCGTGGTGGGCAAGCTGGTCAGCCCTGAGCACGAGGTGCTGGCCACGGTGGACAACCTACGCGAACACGAAGTCGAGGCGCGCGACGGCCTGCTCGCCCAGGATTGGGGATCCATGGCACCCGCTTTCCCCGTGGCCAGCGGTGGGCTCCATCCTGGCATCGTGCCGGACATCCTGGAGCTCTACGGCAACGACGTGGTGATCCAGCTCGGTGGTGGGATCCACGGCCACCCGGATGGCAGCCAGGCTGGAGCCCGGGCCTTGCGCGAGGTCATCGAAGCGACCATGGAGGGCCGCGGGTTAGACGAAGTTGCCGTGGAGAGCAGTGCTGTGGCGAGCGCGCTCGAGAAGTGGGGACGCGAGCACCCGCAGTGACGTCACCAGGCCCGTGGATCTTGCGGGCCAGATCGCTCAGGGGCGAGGGTCGATCTCGTCGGGGAGCTCGTCTGCTTGGGCGAAGTACTCATCCAGCGCCTCCTCGACCATCTCGGAGATGGTCTGCCCGGTGAGCACCTTGAGGGCATGAAGGCGTAGCTGGAAGGCTTGGGGCACTTTGACCTTGAGCGTCTTGCGCTCTTCGAGATCGTCAGCATCGAGTTGTGAGGCGACCAGTCTGTTTCCCCCGATGCACAGTGATGGCTCCCGCTTGTCAAAGAGGGAGGCCATACAGGAACTTCAGCGGTCAAGTGCCAGCTTGGCAGTTGGTGGCCTTGCCGTTTCATGCGCGTGGTCGTGGCTGCCACCAGCAGACCCCTGGAACATCGAACAAGGCCGTCCTTGGGATGGGTTCATGGTCTTCCCAAGAAGAGGGAGAGGCACGGCGGGCGCGCGCCCGTCCACGGAGCACGTCATGACGTACCCAGGTCCCACGACAGACCAGCCCCATACGAGTGCGATCCGACCACAAGAACACGAAGGTGCAGAGCCGGGCCTCGAGACCCAGACCCCGGTAGGGCTCGGAGCCCTCGGCTTCCCCCTGGTCCGGGTCACCTCCAGCGGGCACATCGTGGCGTTGAACCGAGCCTTCGCGGACGCACTGGACACCCAGGACCCCGAGACCCTGCGCGGCCGCAAGCTCAACCAGCTGCTCCCCCTCCCGGACCCCTTCCCCGGATGGGCCCGGAGAGCCAGCCAGAACGAGCCCGTCGGTCCACTGAGCTGCAGGGTGCAGGTCCCTGGCCTCGAGGATCCCTGCGAGCTCACCTTGCTTCCGGCCAGGTCTCCGTCGCCCGATCACGTGCGCTTGATCGATGGTGTCCTCCGGCCTGTCGGTCGCCCGGGAGCTCGGCGTGAGGGCCTCCGGGAGCTCGAGATGTTCATCGCCTCTGTTTGCCACGATCTCGGAGAACCGCTGCGAACGATCGAGGGACACGTGGGCATCCTGGAGGAACGTCTCGCCGGCGTGGACGACCCGGAGGTTCCGTCCCTGCTGGAGGTGATCAGCTCAGGTACCCAACGCTTGGACGCCCGGATCCAAGACCTCACCTCGTATGCCCGGCTCGGCTCCGTGCAGCCTCGCATCGAGCCGGTTGGGCTCCAGGAGGTCATCGACGACGTGCTCGCCTCGCTCGACGGCCATCCCAGGTTCCACGAGGCGCGCATCCGGGTCCAGGCCACCGGGGTCAAGGTGGATGCGGATCGCGAGATGCTCCATCGCGTGCTCTCCAACCTCGTCACCAACGCCCTCAAGTACGCTGCCACCCCCACGCCAGCCATCGAGCTGCAGGGGCACGAGGAGCACGATGGCACGGTCATCGAGGTCCTGGATAACGGGCCCGGCATCCCGGAGACACAGCGGGCCCGCGCCTTCGAGCCCTTCGAGAGGCTCGATGCTGGGCCGAGCACGGAAGGCACGGGCATGGGGCTGGCCATCTGCCGACGCATCGCGCAGGGGCATGGTGGGTCGATCGGGGTGGGCGAGGCGCCAGGAGGAGGCGCGCGGTTCTGGGTGCAGTTCCCCAACGCTCCGTGATCGTTCGAGCTGAACCTTGAACTTGGAAGAGGCCACTCTCGGCCCATGGGGCTAGACAAGGACACCTACCTCGAAGCCATGGAGCGCGGCGATCACCACCGCGCGGCCATGGATGACGAGCTCGAGGCGGCCTGGAAGCAGACCGGGGATGAGCTCGCGCATGCCTACCTGCTCATCGCGGCTGGCCACCGGGATGCCTCCATCGGGCAAGCAGGCGCCGCCGTGGATCACTTCCAACAGGCCAAGCAGCGTCTGGGCAAGCTCGAGGATCGCTGGGAGGTGAAGGCGTTGAGGGACCACTGCGAGCAGTGCGTGGAGTACCTGGGGATGGGGAAGGCGTTGCCTGGGTTACCCTCTGGGCTGTGAACGTTGGGGGAACCCGGCGGCCATCGAGGGAGGAGTGAGCCTCGATGGGCCGTGAGCGCGGCGGTGGATGGGGGGGCCGCCACGGGAGGCGCCAGCAACTGGTCGATGGGGTGAGGGGGTCCTGCCGAGCGATGGGGGTGTCGCGTGCTCTGCTGGCCCGCCGGGTTCCCAGTACCCACCGATGGTCATCGTACGGGTGCCAGCTAGAAAGCCAAGCTCAAAGCCCCCTTCCGCGAGTCAAGAACGAGGTTGCCTGATACAAAGGCGAGTGACGTAGAGCAACCGTTCCTTTGCCCTTCACCGGCCCGCTGGTGGGTTCTGGGCGATGCCTTCGCCTGCCACCTTGTCGGTTGTGGGTGCAGCTTGCGAGGCGGCCTCTGGCACGGTTGGGGTGGCGCCGGGGTGGCTGAACACGAGCAGAGAATGGCCGACGCCGATGACATCACCGCTGGCCAGCGGGTGGCTGCCGCCCAGGGGAACGGGGTCCCAGTTGACCTCCGTGCGTCCGGAGGTGCGCAGGTCGAGGACCTCGAAGCCCTCGTCGGTGGGAAGGATCTCAGCGTGCTCGTCAGCGACGAGCGGATCGATCGGGAGCTGGATGTGCGCGTTGTCGGATCGGCCGATGACCCATCCCCGGTCCTCGGAGATGATGTGATCGGCCAGGGTGATCAGCCGCCCGCGGGCGGGTCCGTGGACGACGGCGAGGTAGGGCGTGTTCGGGCGCGTTGGTGCGCGGTCCGGTTCTCGGTTGCCGTCGGTCGCGTGGCGGGTGCCACCGTTCCCGGCGCGGCTGGGGGTGGTCTGGCGGGCGACGAGCAGGTCTTGGATCTGCTCGGTGAGCAGGAACAGCCGGCCCCTGTCGATCTCGTAGACGCGACGGGGTCGCTGTCCGGGCGCGTCGTGCTGTCCGACGTGGATGAGGCCTTGTTCGAGGAGTTGGTCGAGGTGGTACTGGATGCCCTGACGTGTGAGGGTGCGGTCTGCGTTCTCGTCAGGACCTGGGTTGGCAGGGCTCAGATCGATGTCGTTCAACGTGCGGGCTTCGGTGAGCATCGAGAGCAGTTCGAGCCTGTTCTCGTACCCGAGCGCACGGAAGCACCGTGCCAGCGCTGCCAAGTTCTCATCCATGGAGATCACGCACCCAGACCCTTGGTGGACGTCGCGGACTATCAAGGGTCGTCCGACGATGTTCGGGTCCTCAGGGGACGTGGAGGTGGTGAGCAACGCCTTGCCCGGGCAAAGGTCCCGTTGGCGGGAAGGAACGCTTATCCATATTGTGGGCTTCACCGTTGACGCAAGGCCCCTGCCGGCCGCTGCGGCCGAGCAGGAGCACTTCGGGGGAATGTGAACCATGTCGGCGGACGGGGAGACATCGGATGCAGGGGAGAACAAGCCTCTCTTCCCCATCGTTGCGGTGGGCGCCTCAGCTGGAGGGTTCGAGGCGACCTCCGAGTTGCTCGGCGCGCTCTCGGATGAGACCGGCGTGGCCTTGGTGCTCGTCCACCACCTCGACCCCACCCAGGAGAGCCACCTGGCCAACCGGTTGGCCTCCAAGACCCAGTTGAGCGTCCAGGAAGCCACGGACGGGGCCCGGGTGGCTCCGGACAACGTCTACATCATCCCGCCTGCATCCCAGATGGAGATCCGGGATGGCGTGCTTCGCCTCGAGCCGCGCGAGCCCGGGCGCGGGCACCACAACATCATCGACCGCTTCTTCCGCTCGCTCGCAGAGGACCGGGGGAACAGTGCGATCGGCGTGATCCTCTCCGGAACCCTCTCGGATGGTGTGCATGGGTTGCGTGAGATCAAGGCGGCAGGCGGCTTCACCTTCGCTCAAGACCGCGCCTCGGCCGCCTACCCCGACATGCCCAACAACGCCGTCGAGGCCGGCCACGTGGATTTCGTGCTCCCGCCCACCGAGATCGCCCGCGAGCTCTCCCGGCTGGGTAGCCACCCCCTGGTCGCTTCCAGCCAGGACCCGGCCGACCAGGGTGTCCTGGCGAGCACCGAGCACGGGTTCCAGGAGATCTTCCGGATCCTGCGCGAGCAGACCGGCGTTGACTTCTCCCACTACAAGCGCTCGACCCTGCAGCGCCGGATCCACCGGCGCATGATGGCCAACCGGAAAGAGACCCTGGAAGACTACCTGGCTTACCTGCGCGAGCACCCGGCCGAGGCGAACAAGCTCTACGACGAGATCCTCATCACGGTCACGCGGTTCTTCCGGGACGAGGGTATCTACGAGGTGCTCCGCGACGAGGTGTTCCCGGAGCTCGTGAAGGACCGGCCACAGGACGAGCCGATCCGCATCTGGGTGCCGGCCTGCGCCACAGGCGAGGAGCCCTACTCCCTGGCCATCGCGCTGGTGGAGTACCTGGAGGCCGAGGGCCTCGATCACCCAATCCAGATCTTCGGCACCGACGTGAGCGACCGGTCCATCGAGACCGCCCGTCAGGGGGTCTACCCGGAGAGCGTGAGCGAGGACATCTCCGAGGAGCGCCTCCAACGGTTCTTCACCCGGGAGGGGACAGACTATGTCATCTCGAAGAGCATCCGCGGCATGTGCATCTTCGCGGTCCAGGACGTCACCCGCGACCCGCCGTTCTCGAAGATCGATCTGGTGAGTTGCCGTAACCTGCTCATCTACCTCGAAGCCGAGCTCCAGCGACGGGTGGTCGCCGTGCTCCACTACGCGCTGGCCTCGCCCGGGTTCCTCGTGCTTGGGAGCTCTGAGAACGTGAGGGCCGGCGAGAAGCTCTTCCAGGCCCTCCACGGGGATCAGCACATCTTCCGCAAGCGCGAGGGTGTTCCCAGCCCCCTGTTCAACGAGCTGCCCCGGATCTTCCCGCCGTCGACCGGGGCGCCGTCGGGTGGGCAGCCGCGGAAGGGATCCTGGAGCGAGGAGGACCTTGAGCAGGCGATCAACGAGACGATGCTCGAACAGTATTCACCACCGGGGCTCGTGATCAACGAGAACCTGGAGATCCTCGAGTTCCGTGGCGCCACCGGCCCGTACATCGAGCACACGCCAGGCCAAGCCAGCCTCAACGTCATGAAGGCCGCCCGCCAGCGCTTGGGGCTGGCCATCCGCAGCGCGGTGGACGAAGCCAAGCAGACAGGCGAGCCGATCACCCGCGAGGAGGTCGACCACGGAGGGACGGACGGCTCGCAGAGGGTGGACATCGTGGTCCACCCGCTCCGGGGCCCTTCCCCGGATGAACCCTACTTCCTGGTGGTCCTCGAACCGAGGGAGAAAGACGCTGAGGCACGCGTCGGGAAGAGCGGTGAGGGAGGCAAAGCCGGGTTCTTCGAGCGGCTCTTCGGGTCCACCCACGAGGGCGAGGCCACCGACGAGCGGGTCGAGCGCCTTGAGAACGAGCTGGCGGCCACACGGGAGTACCTGGACTCCGTGGTCGAGGAGTACGAGGCCACCAACGAGGAGCTGCGCTCGGCCAACGAGGAGGCCCTGTCCAGCAACGAGGAGCTCCAGTCCACCAACGAGGAGCTGGAAACGGCCAAGGAGGAGCTCCAGTCCACCAACGAGGAGCTCAAGACCCTCAACGAGGAGATCCAACAGCGAAACGAGGACATCCAGAAGGTCAACAACGACCTCATCAACCTGCTCAACAGCGTGTCCATCCCCATCCTCATGCTCGGCCCGGACCTGCGCATCCGGCGCTGGACGCCCAAAGCCGAGGAGATGCTCAACCTCATCCCCGCCGACATGGGCCGACCCCTCACGGACATCAACCACTCCCTGGAGGTGGACAACCTCAAGGAGAAGATCCTGGACGTGCTCGACTCGCTCCATGTCGAGGTGTTCCAGATCAAGGACGATGAGGGTCGCAGCTACGAGCTGCAGATCCACCCGTACCGCACGAGCGACAACAAGATCGACGGCGCCGTGCTCGTCCTGCTCGGGGGCACGGGCTCACCGGCCCCGTGAGCGCGTCGCAGTGGACTCAACACGCCGGTCCGCCAGGACCGGAAGCAAGCGGCCATTTGGCCGCAAGACAGTGGTTCCATCGGGGGCACGAAGGTGGGCCTGTCAACTTAACCCTGCGCTGCGAGGGAACACGACGGGCACGACGAAACGCGACGGGCACGACGGCCCAGGTGTGGCGGGAGTAGCGTTTTGTCCTTCGTGACCGTCGTGCACCCGTCGTGAACGTCGTGGTCCTGCCTTAACTTGACAGGGCCGCCACGAAGGTACTGGTTAGAAGCTTTGTGAGCTTCGTGTCCTCAAGGGTGGCCGGAGGCCAGCCGAGCAGCCCGAGCCGTCCGCTCGGGCGTGTCGTGTTCAGACCCGTCATTTGGATTCGGCAAGAAGCGCGGCGACAGGGGATTGGGTCACGACTCGTAGGCTTGCTCCCAGAAGGCGACCTCCAGCTCGGCCACCCTCGTGAAGAGCTCCTCCACGCGTTCCTGGCGCGCTGGCCCCAGGGTGGGGCCCAGGGTGTCCAGCTCGGTGCGCATCCAGGAAACGAACGCCTCGAACTCGGGGTTGGCGTGCAGATCGATCCACTCCGAGAGGTACCAGGCCTCGGGGCTGGCGTCTGCGTGCTGGGAGGCCCAGTCGAGGTAGACCCATTCCACCGGGAGCAGCACCGCCAGGGTCTCGGCGTAGGCGCCTTCCTCGGCGCCCGTGGTCAGCAGCGACCGGAACTCCTCGGTGACCGGCGAGAGCCACGGGTCCTGGCGCTCACTGACTGGGACCTCGAGGGCCTCCAGGGCCCGTTGGAAGTAGTCGTTCTCCTCGTTGGTCAAGGCGTCCAGGAAGACCACGTAGGGCCGTGCCTGCTCGATGGTGGGTGCTTGGGCCACGGCGTGGCCGAGCAAGGCCACCAGGGTCTTGAGGAAGGCGTGGTCCTGGACGAGGTAGCGGCGGTAGACCGAGGGGTCCAATGCGCCCTCGGCGAGCTCGTCGATGAACCGGTGCTGGGTCGCCTCGGTCCACGCCGGCTCGCTGCGCGCTTGCAACCAGTCGGTGAACCGCGCGTCGGGGGTCTGCTTCGCGTAGGCCTCGTAGCGGTCCGGGACGGCTTGGCCGGTCATGGGGACCACTGCTCCCCGTGCCAGCACATCTCCCAGAACGCGTGCTCGTACCGGCTGGAGAGCACGAACAGGTCCACCAGGTGTGTGCGTCGCTCGGGGGATGCGTGGGCTGCCAGGCGATCCATCTCGTCTTTGAGCCACGTGACCGCGTCCACGTACTCCTGGCTGGTGTACATGGCGATCCAGTCGGCGTACCGGTCATCCTCGGGCTCCGGGTAGGCCTGCTCGAGATGCGCCCCGACGAAGCCGTAGCCCCAGGAGCAGGGGAGCAGCGTGGCCACGAGCTCATCGAGCTCACCTTGGGCTGCCGTGCGCACGAGCAGGTCGGTGTAAGCCCGGGTGGTGGGCCACTGCGTCTCGGCCTCGAGCTCTTCGCGCGTGATGCCGAAGCGCTCGGCGTAGCTGCGGTGGAGGGCCATCTCCTCGTTGAGGGTGAGGTCGAGCACGCTGGCGTACCAGCCCATCTGGTCCAGGGTGGGCGCCTTGGCTGCGGCGTAGGCGAAGACGCGGCTGAACTCCTGGAGGTAGAGGTAGTCCTGGCGGACCCAGTGCTCGAAGCGGTGGGTTTCGAGTTCGCCTGTCCCGATGCCCTGGACGAACGGATGGTCCAGTTGGGCTTGCCAGACCTCGTCTGCTGCCGATCGCATCTCCTTGCTGATGCCCATGGGGTCTCCCTAGCCCGCCATCGCGGGCGAGTTTACGTACTTGTTGCATCGCGGACACTGTCAGTCCCGCTTGGTGCCTTCGTTCATCACTTTGTGCCTTCGTGCTTGAGCGACTGGGCAACGGGCACGACGACGACGTCAAGCGAGCCCCGAGCTGGACGCAGGGGGTCGAGGATGCCGGGTGGGGGTGGTTCGGCAGCTTTCTGGGCGTCTCGGGCAGCGTCCAGGCTGGACCAGCCCCAGGCGAGCAGGCCGCCTGTGACGAACATGACCAGCGAGTAGAAGCCGGGCATGAGGGCGGCTTGCGGTGAGTTGAGCTGGCTCACGGCCAGCACGATGGCCAGCGTACCGTTCTGGAAGCCGACCTCGATGATCACCGCGCGGCGCTCAGCCGATCCGAGCCCGGCCGCGAGGGCCAGGCTGGCCCCAGCGATGAGCGCGAGGGCGTTGAGCACAAGCGCGGCCGGCACGGTGTCCGCGGCCAGGCTCCAGAAGCCAGCGCGGTTCTCGTAGATCACGCCGGCGATGAGCACGGCCAGGATCACCACACCCGCGATGCGAACGGGTTGGTCGGCTGCTTTCTTGAACCGGGGGAAGGTGTTGCCGACCCACATCCCGAAGACCACCGGGATGCCCACGATGCCGAGGACCAGGGCCATGAGCTGGCCGAGGTCCATCTGCACGAGCTGCGGGTTGCCGAAGAGCGCCGTGGTGGCGATGTAGAGCACGGCGGGCGTGGTGATGAAGCTGGCCAGGCTCACAACGGTGGTCAGCGCGATGGAAAGGGCGTGGTCGCCTCGGGAGAGGAAGGTGAGCAGGTTGCTGGTGGCGCCCCCGGGGGAGGCGGCCAGCACGAGCACGCCCAGGGCCAGGGGGGTGGAGAGGTCCTGGTACTTGACGAAGAGGAAGACCACGGTGGCACCGGCCATGGGGAGCAGGATGAGTTGACCCACGAGCCCGATGAGCACGCCTTTGGGTGCGGTGAAGATGGAGGTGAAGTCCTTCCTCCGGAGGCTCATGCCCATGCCGAACATGATGATGGCCAGCGAGATGGGCAGCAGCACGTCGCTGATGATGCCTGTCTCGAGGCCGTGGGAGGTCAACGCGTTGGAGTTGGCTCCTGGGTATATGAGTCTATAGCACAACCTCCGGGGGAGAGCGTGCTGCGTCGGCCCGTTGGCGTTATACCACCAGGAGGATCCCGACGCCCAGCGCGGTCACGATGCCGATGATGGGGAGGACGACGTGACCGATGATGGATCGGTTCGTGACGGCGAGCACGCCGATCTTCTCCACGGTGCTGATGGCCAGGGCAAGGCCGGCCAGGATGAGCCCAGTGGTCACATCGACCGTGCCGGTGAAGACCAGGCTGGCTGCCGAGGCGACCACGGCCCCGCTGGAGATGAGCGCGCCCAGGCTGGAGGCGTAGACGCCGGCGGAGCCGAGCAGGTCTTGGCCGTAGAAGACGATGGCGTTGACGGCTGCGAAGACCAGGGCGAAGAGCAGGGCGGGCTTGATGGCGAAGGGGCTCTTGAGGCCGAGATCCTTGGGGGTGTCGTGGTCCCGCACGCGCCGGGCGATCACGACAGCAGCCGTGGCAGCGATCAGGATCGGGACGGCGATCACCAGCGTGAAGGGGCCGAGGAGCTGGAGGCTTGGATCCGCGATGGCCACGAGCACGATGTTGCGCCCGAACGCGGTTGCGATGGCAGCCAGCACGGCGGCGGCTGCTCCGGCCTCGACGCCCTTGGTCCCCTTGGCGATGGAGGCCGCGCCGGCCGTGGTGGCCACGGAGTTGACCAAGCCGCCGAAGGCGCCCACCATGGGGAAGCCGTGTCTGGAGCCCAGCTCGCGCATGGCCACGAAGGAGGCGAAGGCCAGCGCGCTGGCGACCACGACGATGTAGAGCATCCACTCGGGGTCCACCGGGCGCCCGTCGCCGATGAGGCCCCCGAGCACCGGACCCTGGAAGGCCTGGGCCAGCGGCAGGGCGATGAAGGCCAGGGCGACGAACTGGAGCGCGCCCATGATCTCGGGCTCCTCCAGGGTCTCGGCCAGGCGGTGAAGACGGTCCTTGGTGAGCAGCAGGAAGGTCGTGGCCACGGCCACCGTGACCGCCTCGATGAGCATCTCGAGGCCGATCAGCGTCCCGGCCAGGAACGTGACGAGGATGGCCATGGGTGTTGTGAAGCCGGTGTCGCCGGCCTGGTGGCGGCCGAGGAAGAAGGCCAGCGCGATGGCCGCGGCAACACCGACGCCGACGGCCAGGATGGCGGTGGACCCCAGCTCCTGGGAGAGGAAGCTGATCAGGAAGCCCGCTGACGCGATCAGCGGGAAGGTGCGAACCCCTGCGTAGACCTTGGTGTCTTCTCGGCGGTGTTCGCGCTCGAGGCCCACCATGGCTCCGATCCCGATGGCGGCGGCCAGGTCGAGCAGGAAGGCGATCGTGCTCATAGCCATCCCTTCCTGCGGAAGTAGGCCAGCATGCCCAGAGCGGTCACCAGCATGACGAGCAGAACAACCAGGTAGCCGTAGCGCCACTCAAGCTCGGGCATGTACACGAAGTTCATGCCGTAGACGCCGGCCACGAAGGTGAGGGGGATGAAGATGGTGGCCACGATGGTGAGCACCTTCATCACCTCGTTCATCCTGTGGGAGATCGACGAGTAATAGACGTCGGCCACGCTGCTGGAGAGCTCCCGGTACGTCTCGACCATGTCCATGACGCGCACGACGTGGTCGTAGGCATCGCGCAGGAACGTGCGGGTCTCGCTCTTGATGATCTGGGAGCCTTCCGTGCGCTGCATGCTGGTGATGGCCTCACGCAGGGGCCAGAGCGCGCGCCGAAGGGTGAGGAAGTCGCGTTTCAGGACGTGGATCTCCTCGATGGTCTCTTCTCCCGGATCTGAGAGAGCCTGGCGCTCGACCCCCTCCATCCACTCGCCGTACGTCTCGAGGATGGGGAAGAACTCGTCGATGAGAGCGTCGAGCAGGGCGTAGGCTAGGTAGTCCGAGCCGCTGGAGATGATCCTTGGGCGGCTTTTGCGGATGCGGTCTCGCACGGAGTCGAAGACGTCGCCTTCGCTCTCCTGGAAGGAGATGATCCAGCCCTCGCCGAACACGATGCTCACCTGCTCGGTGAACAGGGTCTGGCCGACCATGCGGACCATCTGGAGGGCCAGGAAGTCCTGGGTGGGGTACTCCTCGAACTTCGGGCGCTGGTGGAGGTTGACGATATCCTCCCGGATGAGCGGGTGGATCTCGAAGTGGTTCCACAGCGCCTCCAGGGTCGCCAAGTCCCCGAGGCCGTCGACGTTGATCCAGGTGACGTGGTCTTCGCCCACCTTGTCGATGGCTTGCTGGACCGGTACGTCCTCGGCTTCCTGGAAGCCCTCCGGGCCGTACGTGAAGACCTCGATGCGGGGTGGGTCGTGCTCTTCGACGTCCTCGTGGGTGACCTCGCCCGGTGGGGCGCCCCGCCGGTCCCGTTTGCGGCGCCGGCGACGCTTGAAGAGCATCCGATCGATCACCTTGGACCCGCGCATGGGGCTTGTGCCAGCACCCAAGCCGGGGAAAGCCCTTTCGAATGGTCTTGAGGGCCGCTGGATCGTGTTCCACGGTTCCGTTGATTTCAAGACGCCTTGCGCGTTGGCTCGCGTGTGCTGGCTTGCTGGGTGTTGGGCGCCTTCCTCGTGTTGATGAACGTGGTCGGCTACCTCGTGATCGGGTACGACAAGCGGGCAGCCCGCGCGCAGCGGCGGGCCAACCCGCCTGGCCGGGTGAGCGAGCACATGCTCTACATGGTGGCCTTCTTCGGCGGGTTCGTGGGTGAGATGATGGCCATGGGCCGGTTCAGGCATAAAACGCGCAAGCGTAGCTTCCAGTTCGTGCTCGCTGTCACCGCCATCGTTTCGACCCTGGTGTGGGCTGGCTGGATCACGTTGCTCGGGTGCATCCATCTATGACCCTCACCCCGCAACGCGTCGAGATCCCGGCCATGGACGGCCAGTCCCTGGGGGGATGGCTCCACGAGCCGGAGGCGTGGACCGGGGAGCACGCGGTGCTCGTGAACCCAGCCATGGGGGTCCCGTGCCGGTTCTACCGGCGCATCGCCACCTACCTGGCTGGCCAGGGCTGCCTGGCGTTGGCCTTCGACTACCGGGGCATCGGAGCCTCCGCCCCCGAGGACTTGGCGAGCTCGCCGGCGCGGATGCGGGACTGGGGCGAATTGGATCTCGCCGGCGCGATCGCTTGGATGATCGAGGAGCAAGCGCCAGGCGATCTCGTCTGCCTGGCCCACAGCGTGGGAGGCCAGATCTTCGGCCTGGCGCCGAACAGCCACCAGGTCGAGCGCCTCTACTCTGTCGGCTCGGTGAAGGGGTATCTGGGCTTGTGGCCGTGGCACCAGCGCTTGCTGCTTGCTGGCCTCTGGTACGCCGTGGTGCCAGCTGTTACCTGGGCGGCCGGCTACTTCCCGGCCCGGCTCGTGGGGCTCGGCGGTGAGGATCTGCCCCCCAAGGTGGCCATGGATTGGCGCCGGTGGGGCACCCACCCGGACTACCTCGTGGACGACGAAGGCCAAGCCATGCACGACGGGTTCGCGAAGTGGCGCGGGACCGTTCGCGCTGTGAGCCTCACGGACGACTGGTACGCGCCAGCGGGTCCCGTGGAGGCATGGCTGGCCCTCTTCGAGAACGCTGAGCGGTCCCATCAGCGCCTAGCACCCCGAGACGTGGGCCTCGACGAGATCGGCCACTTCGGCTTCTTCCGCGAGCCCGCCAGGCGGGCAGGTCTCTGGGATCAAGCGCTGGCCTGGCTGCTCGGCGAGGACGGCTCGCGCCAGCGGGTCTAGACCTAGACCGCCGGTCTAGCGCGCGTAGTGGACGAGGATCTCGGAGGTGCTCGACTCGTCACCGGCGTCCACGCCGAAGGCCACCGTGGCCTCGTACGTGCCGGTTTGGAGGCCAGGTTCCCCCATATCCGTGAGGAAGACGAAGCCGCTCTGGATCCACGGTCCTCCTTCGATCATGGCGGAGAGCAGCTCGCCTGCCGGGCCGCTGAGCGCGGTGTCCAGGTCCTTGCTGGCCCCACTGGTCTGGATGAGCACGCCCACTTGCAGGGGCACGCGGTCGACGTCGAAGGACCAGGTGGCTGAGCCATCCTGTCCGATCGGCTGCTCTGGGCCGAA
>CAYNEI010000027.1:0-11967 GCA_964396185.1 uncultured Thermoplasmatales archaeon | reverse complement strand
GGTCGGTGATGTCGATCACGTGGCGGTTGTCCGGCTCTTGGCCAGCCATCCGGGCGGGCTCGGCGAGCTGGTCGCTATCCTGGATCTCGAAGGTGTCATTGACCCACTCGACGCCGAAGACGGGCTCAGTACCGGGGTAGGTCAAGGAAGTGAAGTTGCGCTCGGCCTCATCGGAGGCCTCGCCCTCGGAGTCGTCTGCCGGGGTGGCGGGGGTGGTGGAGGAGCCGTCGTCCGAATCCCCGAGGCAGCCGGTCAGGCCGGCGAGCAAGAGGATCCCGGTGGCGAGGAGCGTGCGCTGCATGGGGGTCGAGGGCGTGGGCTTCTATAACAAGGCCGTGGGGAGGTTGTTGAAACATGCGCTCGCCGGCCGAGCCAGCGAGACCCGGCCGGTGCGCCTGGCCGTTCTCAAGCCGTATCCAGCGCTTCCCAAGCTTGGACGTCCCAGGGTGCTTCGGATTCGATGGCCCACCGTTGGTCGCCCGATGGGAGCTCGTGGAGCCAGGTTCCGTACCGGGAGCGCTCCCCAAGATCAAGGGTGCCTTCGTTCGCCGTATCGCTCCTGGCCCAGTAGGCGAGGACGTCCTGGACCTGGCCATCGCCTCGCGGCGCTAGCACGGACATGCCGTACCAGATCGTTGCGCTGGAATGGAACGAGGGTAAGCGGGTCCGCTCGTCCACGAGCGCCTCCTCGTAGGAATCGCTGGAGGGATCGTAGGTGACCAGATAGAGCCCCTCGGAGATGGTGGACGGGCCCAAGAAGGGCGCAGCGGTGGTGCTCGTCCTGGAGACGAGGGCAGGTAGCGCCTCGACGGATGAACCAGCGGGGTGGACCTGGTCCCCGAAGCTGACCAGCCGACCTGGGATGTGCGTTCGGCCGAGCTCTTCGCCATCTTCGGAGCTGTGCACGATCAGCTCGTTGGCGCCGTCCGGTGGGGCAGGGCTACGCGTGACGGTAAGGGCGATCTCAGAGAGACCATCGCCCGTGAGGTCCCCGCGGCCCCAGTCCAGCCTCGCGGAGGTGTGGTCCGCCTCCTCAGCATCAGCATGGATCGTGGAAGCCCATCGCACGGATCCATCCAGGAGATCGAGTGTGATCAACTCGGTCTCGAAGCTCCCACCCCACCCCAGGATCGGGCCGTCTACGGTGGCGAACACGCTGGTCTTCGTTGCCTCATCCACGCCGAGGTCATGGAGGAAGTAAACCGGTCCGGGGAACACCGCGTCCCAGTGGACCACCCCGTCCGTGGAGATGGCGGCGAACCGGTGTTCGCCGCCGTACGGCGTATGGAAGGCGACGAGGATCTCTTCACCATCACGCATCGCGGTTGACGTCCAGTCGGGCTCGAAACCGATGGTCTCAGCGCCCAGCGTCCACTGGGTCACACCCGTGGCGCCGTCGATGTAGGAGATGTTCGTGGTGCCGTTGGGGCCTGGCTCAAGTGCGGCCACGTCGAGATCCCCGGGCTCCCCGAGCGTGGTCCTCGGGAAGAACGTGGGATCCTGGATGCGCCAATGCACGGCCAGGGTCCGTGTGTCGACCAGGGAGGTCGACTTGGAGCGAAGTGTGTCGTTGGATGGGTGCTCCTCCCACTCGGTGGTGGACTCCAGGAGGATCGCTTGGCCGCCGGTCTCCAAGTACTGCCCTGGCCAGAGGAGCGCGCTGGATGAGATCGAGCCTGAGCCGTCCTCCTCGACGTCCAGGGTCCACTCCATCGACCAGGCCTCCGCACCGGTGGCGACGTCGAACGCGATGGTCTGGCCCTCGAACAGGTACCACGTCGAGGTCCCTTGGTCCCAGGAATGGACCCCGCTGACCACGAAGAAGACGTCCAGCGGGCCCGCTGCCGATGGCACGGTTTCGTAGGGGAAGATCCAGGCGGCCTCGAGAGTGTACGTTCGGCCCTGCTCCCCGGTAGCACCGTCCACGGTGGTCACGTTCGTCGAGGCGATCTCGGCCTCCCAGAACGAGCTGGGCTCGATGAGCAGCAAGTCCTCGACGCCATCTCCATCCCGGTCACCGACGGACTGGGGGAGCCTGAGATCGTCCCCGTAGAGGTCGACGTTGGGTGCCTCTGCGCCTGGACCATCGGCGTTCTCGACGACGACCATAGGTGCACACGCAGGCGTGCAGGCACCCAGGGGGACCACCTTGGCCGGGCTCGATGGGGGCATGATGGGTTGGGGAGCCTCAGGGGGAAGGGCGGTGCCTTCGAGCACCTCACGCACCTCGGTGGGCGGGTGGGGAACGAGTGGGAGCCGCTCGTCCGAGGCGTCCTGCTGGCCTGCGGCGTGACCGGAGAGGCCGACAGGGAACGCAGGGACGGTCAAGAGCACAGCTACGACGAGGACCCTTCCAACCCTCATGGGGCGTCGACCCAGGGGTGGGGTCTTAAGTTCATGCGTGACACCGTATGCGGGAACGCCCAGAGGGACCGGACGACGGTGACCAGGCGCGTGCGGTCTCGATCCGCCCAGGCGCTCGGGCCGCTCGGCCTTCGGCGCTCACGGCCCGGGGCGCCCGGATCCGCCCGAACGCGTCGGCCGGATCGCGCAGTTGTGCCGGCCGGCGCGCTCGGGCTTTCCCGAGGGACCGCACTACGGCGATAGGCGCGTGCGGTCCCTCGGGAACAGCACAGCTTCTCTGACGTTCTTGAGGCCGAGCAGCTCCATGACGAGGCGCTCGATGCCGAGCCCGAAGCCACCGTGTGGGGGCATGCCGTACTTGAAGGGCTTGAGGTAGTCGTCGAAGTCGCCGATCTCCAGGTCCTTGGCCTTCAGGCGCTCTTCGAGCATGGCGGGGTCGTGGACGCGCTGGGCGCCGCTGGTGACCTCCATGCCCTTGTGGCCGAGATCGAAGCTGCGGCTAAGCTCGCCGTCGGGCATGGCGTAGAACGGCTTGCAGGCCTCCGGGTACTTGGTGATGAAGTAGAAGTCGTGGCCCTTCTCGGCCATGATCTCGCCGAGCACGCGCTCGGTCTCCCGGCTGAGATCCTCGCCCCACGGGACCTCCTCATCGACTTGGTCCTGGGTCCACTCGATGGCCTCGTCGTAGGTGACCCGGGGGAACGGGGTCTCGGGCACGTTGACCTCGACGCCAAGCAGATCGAGCTCGTCGGTGCACGTATCGGCCACGTGCTGCCAGATGGCCTGCACGAGGTGCTCGAGCACCCAGAGGACGTCCTCCTCGTCGTCGATGAACGGGACCTCGCAGTCGAAGGCCGTGGACTCGTTGAGGTGGCGGGTCGTGTTGTGCCGCTCGGCGCGGAAGTACTTGGCGACCTCGAAGACGCCTCCGATGCCGGTGGCCATCATGGTCTGCTTGTAGAGCTGTGGGGACTGGCTGAGGTAGGCCTCGTCCTCGAAGTACTGGACCTTGAAGACGTCCGTGCCGCCCTCGCTGGCCGTGCCGATGATGTTGGGGGAGTGGATCTCGGTGAAGCCGTTGTCGCTGAACCATGTGCGCCCGCCCTGGAGGACGGCGGCTCGGACCCTGAAGATGGCTTGCACCTCTGGGTTGCGCACGTCCATGAAGCGGTTGTCGATGCGGGTCTCGAGCTCCGTGTCGACCTTGTCGATGACCCCCATGGGCAGCGGCGCCTCGGCCTGGTTGAGGATCTCGACCTCGGTGGGCAGCACCTCGAAGCCGCCGGGGGCCTGGTCGCTGGCCTGGACCTTGCCTTTCAGCGCCACGACGCTCTCCCGGTGGGTGTCGATGAAGGCTCCGGCGATCTCCTCGCCGACCTTCTTCTTCGGGAGCACGATTTGGGCGACGTCCAGCCCGTCGCGCAGCTGCACGAACGCGATGCCGCCGAGGTCGCGTACGTCCTGGATCCATCCGGCCACCGTGACCTCCTCCCCGTCCATCTCGGCTGAGAGGTCTGCCAGCCGGGTGCGGTCTTTGAGCGTGAGGGTCATGGGGGCGCCAAGGTGGAGGTTGTTTAAGAATGTGGGTGGGCGAAAGGGGCCTTCACGCGGCGAGGCGCTCAGCCCAGCGCTTGCGCAGCTTGTCCAGCTTGGGGCGGATGATGGCCCGGCAGTAGCCCTGCTCGGGGTTCTTCTCGTAGTAGCTCTGGTGGTGAGCCTCGGCCTCGTAGAAGGTGCCCAGAGGCTCCAGCTCGGTGACGATGCCCTCCCAGATCCCCTCGGTTCCCAGCTCCTCGATCACGTCGCGGGCGATCTTGGCCTGCGCGTCGTCGTGGGTGAGGATGATGCTCCTGTACTGGCCGCCCACGTCGTTGCCCTGGCGGTTGGGGGTGGTGGGGTCGTGGATCGTGAAGAAGATCTCCAGGATCGTGCGGTAGTCGATGATGTCGGGGTCGTAGGTGAGCTGGACGACCTCGGCGTGGCCCGTGGTGCCTGAACAGACCTCCTCGTAGCTGGGATCCTCGGTCTTGCCGGCGGCGTAGCCGGAGACGGCCGATCGGATGCCTTCCACACGCTCGTAGGCGGCCTCGATGCACCAGAAGCACCCGCCGCCCAGCGTGGCCTTCTCGGTCCGGTCCGGGCTCATGAGGGCTCCACATGGGGCCATAGGGATGAACTTGGCCCTGGAACAAGGCCCTACCAGAAACGGTATATACGGCGTATACGTATCTAGTGTATCATGACCAAGGTGGTCCAGCTCTCAGACGACGCGTACCGCCATCTCACCAACGCCAAGCGACCCGAGGAGAGCTACAGCGACGCCGTCCTCCGGTTGCTCGGAGGGGGCGATCTCCGCGAACTCGCCGGCCTTCGGACCCTTGAGGAGATCGAGGCGCACGAGCGCGCCATCGCGGAGATCGATGCCCTCGACCTGCCGGGGGCCTGAGCGTGGCCGTCCTGGACACGAGCTTCCTGATCGCCCTTGAGAAGGAGCTCGACACAGCCCATGCGCGCTACGAGGACCTGGTGGTGCGGGGGGAGGCGATGCGGGTCCCCGCGGCGGTCTGGACCGAGTACCTCACAGGGTTCCCACCGGCGCAGCGCGATGCTGCGCGCTCCAAACTGGAAGCAGGGACGATCCTCGAGCCATTCGGAAGGTTCCTGGCAGACGAAGCTGCTCGCCTCCAGCACGAACTCCTGCGCACCGGGGACCAGATCGGCTGGCACGACCTCCAGGTAGCAACGACCGCGCTGCATTACGACGAACCCGTGATCACGAGCGATGCGCGGTTCGAGGCAGTCCCGGGGCTTGCGGTGCTTGCTCCCTGACGACCCTCTCTTCACCTTCCACACCTCTCAAGTACCCCCTAGCAGCGAGCCAACGTCGGTGTCGACGTGGTCGGTGAGCGCGGGCTGTTCCTCCTTGTGATCCTCTCGGCCTCCTTGACGGCTGGCTGCGTGGAGTTCCCGCCCGCCCAAGGGGGCGGTGAGCCCTTCGACGGCGATGGCACCTTCACGATCCACGCAAGCCCGCCACCGGCGCCCTTCGAGCAGGCCACCACCGAGGCCGCCGTGGCCGAGGCTGTGGCGTACTGGTCCACCCAGGGCCACCCCATCGAGTTGGTCCAGGCGGCCGCGGAGGCCAACCGGCCCATCTCGTTCGCCAAGCTCGGCGATGGGCATGGGATCGGCCGGTCGTGCGTGAGCGACGACACCGACATCAGGTGCCAGATCGAGATCGGCCTCGGTGACGGCTCCTGCAACGACGTGTGGACCGCGTTCGACGAGGAGACGATCCAGGCCATCGCTGTCCATGAGCTGGGTCATGCCATGGGCTTGGGCCACGTCGACGACCCTAGTGACCCGATGCACGAGACCCTGCTGACGAGCTATGCGGGCTACTGTGAGCTCACAGCCGGGACCGTGCGCATCGACTCAGGCGACTGGTGGGGGCTGCGTTTCGAAGCGCCCGATGAGCGCGTGGCTGCCTTCGATGTCCAGGTCAGCGGTTCCAACACGGTGGAGGCGTGTCTGATCGAGGATGAGCACTGGTCCGGGCTGGCCAGCGGGAGCACGCCGAGCCTGGTGTGCGATGAGGGCTCAGCCCAGGTGGATGGCGAGGCGCGCGTGGATCCAGGCGTCTACCGCCTGGCCATCCAGTGCAAGGAGCACTCGGGTGCCTGCCCGGTGGCCTACTCGCTCGGTTGGGCCTGACGCGCTTACGCGGTGGCGGCCAGGCCCTCGTCAGCAGCGCGGGCAACACGGCGCCAAGCCTTGGCGTCCAGGAAGTCCATGGGGTCGGCCAGCTCGCCTGCGATGGCGGTGACGGCAGCCGTCGCTGGGCTGACAAGATAGCTCATGGATTCCACGTGTCCCATGCGGCCGGGGAAGTTGCGGTTGCTGGTGGAGACACAGACCTCGCCGGCGTCGAGCACGCCGCCCATGCCGCCGAAGCAGGCCCCGCAGCTCGATGGGTTGAACACCCCCCCGGCCTCCATGATGGTCTCGGCGATGCCCTCCTTGAGCGCTTCCCGGTAGATGCGCTGGCTGGCGGGGTAGACGAGCAGGCGCGTGTCTGGGTGGATGTGTTCGCCTTCCAGGATGCTGGCCACGATGCGCAGGTCCTCCAGGCGAGCGTTCGTACACGAGCCCACGAAGACCTGGTCCACGGGGCCGGTGTCGGTCTCGGCGACCGTGTAGACGTTGTCCGGGCTCTGGGGGCGAGCCACGAGGGGCTCGAGCTCGTCCAGGTTCACGTGCAGGATGCGCTCGAAGGTTGCCCCCTCGTCGCTGGCGAGCTGGCTGACCTCGTGGATCCGCTCAGCGCGGTCGTTCTTGATCTCCGGCAGGCTCCCCAGGTAGCGCACTGTCTCCTCATCGGGTTCGATCATGCCCACCTTGGCGCCGAGCTCGGTGGTCATGTTCGTGATGGTCAACCGCTGGTACATGGGCATGCTGGCCAGGCCAGGGCCGGCGAACTCGATGGCCTTGTAGAGCCCGCCTCGCGTGGTGAGCTCGCGGAGCACGTGGAGGATCAGGTCCTTGCTCATCACCGGGAACTCGTAGCCACCGGTGAGGTCGATGCGGATGGTTTGGGGCACCTTGAACCAGGCATCGCCCAGAGCGAACACGCTGGCCATCTCGGTGGGCCCGATGCCGCACGCGAAGGATCCAACAGCGCCGGCCATGTTCGTGTGGCTGTCCGTGCCGACCACGATGTCGCCGGGCAGGCAAAAGCCCTCCTCCACGAGGATCTGGTGGCAGATGCCGTGGTTGCCGATGTCGTAGAAGTGGGGCAGGTCGTGGGCTTTGACGAAGTCGCGGATGATGTGGTGGAGGCGGGCGGAGGCCTCGCTGGAGGCCGGGACCCAGTGGTCGATGGGGATGACGATCTTGTCCCGGTCCCAGACCTCGGTGGCGCCCATCTCCTCGAAGGGTTTGACGAGCTGGGCGCAGGCCTCGTGGGCCATGGCGACGTCCACGGGCACCTCGACGACCTGGCCTGGCCGGGCCTCTTCGAGGTTGGCGTGGTCGGCCAGGATCTTCTCGGCTAGGGTCATGGGCCGAGGGTTACCTGAAGGAGACATGGTTGGTGTTGTAACCGGCTTGCCCTTAAAGGCGCTTGCGTGGGAGGTCCAGGACAAGGGCGGCCTTCTCGGCGTTGTCCAGGGAGAGCACCGGGTGCACGCCGTCGTGTGTGCGGGCCAGGTAGAGGGCGCGCACGTCCATGCCGAGGGTGGCCAGCTCGGCCAGGGCGGCCTCGAGTTCGACGGGACGAGCGGTGGGGACCCCCAGGGCATCGCGGACCCGGACGCTCCAGCCCTGGTGTTTGAGGGCGGCCGCACCCTCGATGGGGTCGTCGAGGACCAAGCGGATCCGGTTTCGCGCCCGGTTGGGGTGCACGCCAGGGGCGCTTGGCACCTCAGGCGTGCTCGCGATGCCGAGCACGGACACGCCAGCCCGTGCCAGGGTCTCCAGGGCCCGGCCTAGCTCTCCTGCCCCGGGAGCCGTTTCCACGGTCACCTCGTCGAAGAGCATGGTACCCACCGACCCCTCCATGGGCTCGCTGTCCCGATAACCCTTCCTGCCCGCCCGCCCCCGGTTGTATGGGGTAACCTTATCAACCGGCTCCGTCTCAGTCAGAGCGTGTCCATGGGCGAACCCGATGCGTTCCAGGATCGACCACGCTTCGCTGTGCTGATCGACGGTGATAACGCCCAGCCTGCGCTCATCAAGGAGATGCTCGAGGAGGTGGGCCGCCACGGCGTGCCGACGATCCGACGGGTCTACGGCGACTGGGGCAAGGAACACATGAACGGCTGGGGCAAGGTCATCCACGAGTACGCCCTGCAGCCCATGCAGACATCCAGCTTCGTGGCTGGCAAGAACAGCACGGATGCCTCCATGATCATCGATTCCATGGACATCCTCTACTCGGAGAACGTGCAGGCTTTCTGCATCATCTCCAGCGATTCGGACTACACCCACCTCGTCATGCGCATGCGCGAGGAGGGTAAGTTCGTCATGGTCATCGGGAACAAGGACCGCACCGCCAGCCCGCTCATCCGGGCCTGCAACCTGTTCGTGGATCCCCGCAACCTCACCGCCACCACCTCCAGCGGCCGGCCCACCCGGGCCCAGGGCTTGGATCGGGCCCGCCAGCTCCTCACGCGCTCCTACGAGCTCGTGGAGGGCGACGACGGCTGGGCCGAGCTTGGGGCCTTGGGCGACATGCTGCGCCAACTGGACTCGAGCTTCGATCTGCGCGAGTTCGGCGCCGAGAAGCTCCTGGACCTGATCGAAGCCAACGACGACCTCTTCGAGGTCCGAAGGGAGCGCAAGAGCGGTCCCAGCCCGGTCTACATCCGCAAGAAGGAGTAGCCCGCTCCGCGCCACCCGAAACCGTCTGACCCTTCCAAGCCACGCGTAGCGCCCGCCAGAGCGGCCTTCGCGGGCATCGAGCCCTCGAGGTGACAAGGACCCGAAGCCAGCGTCACGATAAACGTTTTTATACCCCCGATGGACGGTGGGTTGCGAGCAACGCGCTGGAAGCGGTTCGGCAACACTGGTTCGGCAACACCTCGTCTTCCCTTCCCCGTTGTTCGTCCCCCCTTTCTTCTTTCGGCCCCCCGGGCCGATCTTCCTCCCGAGAGCCACAGCGCTGACAAGCGCCAGTGGGAAGGCTTAACAACATCTCCCGGATGCTTAGCAACCAGGTGGTCCCATCCAGGTCGTCAGCATCTCGTTACCGGAAACCCTGCTCGATGAGCTCGACCGCATCCCGGAGACCGGCGCGTTCTCCGGGAGAAGCCAGGTGGTCCGAGCCGCCCTGCAACCCTTCCTGGCAGAGGCCGGGCGAGACGCCGAGCGCGAGGGCCCAGCCACTGCGACGATGACACTCTGCTACGACGAGGGCATCGGGGATACGATCAGCCAGCTCCGCCACGCCCACAGCACCGTGATCAAGACCATGGTCCACGGCCACACAGACGACCACGGCTGCCTGGAGATCATCGTGCTCGAGGGGCCGGCCAGCCGGATCCGGGCGCTCCACGAGAGCCTGCAGGGGCGCAAGGGTGTGCGGCTGGTCGAGCTCGTGTGGCTGGATTGTTGCCTGCCTTGAGCACGCCTGGCGTTGGCGTCGACGACGGCCGGGTCAGTGCGCGTGGCCGGTGCCTGCCAGCATGCCCATGAGCACGACGAGCCCGAACCCGACGAAGCTGGCCACCGTGACCAGACCCTTGTGGGGGCCGTGGTGGAGCTCCGGGAGCAGCTCGGCTGCAGCGATGAAGATGAACGTGCCGGCCGCGATGGCGAGCAGGTGGCCCAGGTAGGTGGGTTCGCTGGCAAGCGGCATGCCGATGAGCGCCCCGATGGGGGTGAGCACGGCCACGAGGAGCACGCCGGCGAGGATCTGGCCCTTCGATGCTCCCCGGGCGGCCAGGATGGTGCCGGCAGCGAACCCGTCGGGGGCTTGGTGGGCGGCCACGCCAAGCCCGGCGGTGATGCCGA
This sequence comes from uncultured Thermoplasmatales archaeon, assembly GCA_964396185.1. GTDB lineage: Archaea > Thermoplasmatota > SW-10-69-26 > SW-10-69-26 > SW-10-69-26 > CAYNEI01. The sequence continues at coordinate 2,091 of CAYNEI010000027.1, read as the reverse complement.
CGGCCGCGCCGGCCTCGAAGGCGCTGGGGAGCACGAGGCCGTCCACGAAGGTGTGGAGCGCGAGCGCGGCGATGGCCATGAGCGGGAAGCGTCGGGCGCGGTGGAAGTGGTCGCCCGATTCGTGCTCGCCGTGCTCGTGTGCACCGTGGCCGTGCACACCCATGACCCACTCGACGAGGTAGAGAGCCAGGAAGCTGAGACCGAGGGTCAGCGGGACCCCCTCACCGCCCACGTGGAGTGCTTCGGGGATGAGGTCGAGGAACGCGATCCCAAGGAGCAGCCCAGCGGTGACCCCGAGGGCGGCGTGGAGGGTCCGCTCGGGAAGGCCCTTCCCGAGGATCGGGAAGATGCCGAGAGCGATGGGTGAGGCGGTTGCAAGGGCCAGGATGATCCAGATCGGCTCGACCACGCGCGAGCTACCGACCCCTTGTTCATAAGGTTTTCCAGAGTCTTCATAATCTTGAGGGGTCGACTTCCTAACCGTCACCCTCGCGCGACCGCCCCTTTCCGTTCAAGCCACCAAAACGACCGCTCGCCCGGTGCGCGGGTCCTCAGGCGCTCGCTCGGGAACCTGGACGGCTTGACCGGTGGCGGCTCGGTGGGCTGACCAGGCCGCGATGGTGGCGTCCAGCACATCCTTGGGGGTTGAGAGTCCCACGCCGCCCAGCGAGCGCGTCGGCCGCAGACCGACCTGCTTGAGCAGCACGAGGCGCTCGTGGATCGCAGACCACGATCGGCCCCCGTGCTCCAGCGGACCCTGGCCACCGAGCTGCTCGTTGAGCAAGGTGAACCCCAGCTCGGGGTGGGTCTCGACGAGCCGGTCGTCCCGGGCCGCCCACCCATGGAGCTCGGCCAGGCGCTCTCGGGCCTCCCAGAGTGGGCGGGGGGGCTCGATGAGGCCGTGTTCGTCAGCGATCCGGCGGGCGGCCTGGTAGCCGGACGCGTCAAGCAGGACCTGGGGGGGCGTGAGGAGCACCCGCTCTCGGGCCGGGCCGAGCATGGCCTGCAGCGAGCGCTCGCAGGCGCGCTGGCCCGCATGCTCGGTGCCCTCTGGATCGTCGTGGCCGAGAGCCACGTTGAACGCGAGGATCGCATCCTCCCGAGTGGCCTCCTGGAGGACGACCAGGGTCGTGTGGTGCTCGATGGCGTGGAGCTTGCCATCCCGGAGGCGGACCAAGGCGAACCCATCGGCCCTCCGGGCATCGACGCCTGCGACCTGGACCACGAGACGGGCCAGCTCGGTGCTCGCTTGTAAGCTCACCGGCAGCGATGTAGCCGGGCGCTAACAGGTCGAATGGATGAGCGCCCCCACAGGCTCACCATCCCGAGCAAGCGCGTTGTAGCGCTCGACCGCTGCGTTGGTCTCGAGCACCTCGGCCTCCACCCCGCGCTCCTCGAGCCAGGCCAGGGTGTCGGGGTGGACCTGTAGGCGTTCCTGCTGGCCCTTGGACAGGATCACGTGCTCGGCGCCCTTCTCGACGAGCTCCTCCACGTCGGCTACCTGGATGCCCGGGTCGTGGTGGGTGCCGGTCTCTTTCCAGTCCCAACCGCGGGCTCCGCCGGGCCAGCACTTGGCATCCCGGAGCATGCCGTGGTCCTCAAGGGTCACGCTCCCCCAGGTAAGCTCGGTGATCTCAGGGGAGGGCTTGGAGGGCATGGAGGTACACCGCGCGCAGGGGTAGGAGGTGGTGGGTGTTCAACCCTGGGAAGAACAGGAGGCGCCATCCATCCGTTGGTCGACCGGCGGGGGTAGCCCCAGCCTCAAAGCCGGTCGCGGATCTCGATCAGAACCTCGGTCTGGCGCTCGTTGTCCCGGTGTAGAACCCCTACGGCCTCGTGGATCATCCCCAGCCTGCGACCGTTGTCCATCACACCGTCGTGGATCATCCCCAGCCTGCGACCGTTGTCCATCACACCGTCGTGGATCATCCCCAGCCTGCGACCGTTGTCCGTCACACCCATCCGCACCGCACGGGCCTGACTCTTCGTCGCGTTGATGAGCAACGCGATGATCGTGAGCAGACCGCCGATCACCGTGGCGATCGTGCCGCTGACCTCGCCAAGGTCGTTCCACCAGCCCCGGAACTCACC